>CAWIDQ010000023.1:0-184830 GCA_963834695.1 uncultured Actinomycetota bacterium | reverse complement strand
ACAGTCCCGGTTTGTTACCCGTCAGATGATCATGTAGCCGCTGCCCGGAGCCGGGCCTGGTAGTGGTGCCAGCGGGCGCGGGCCTGGTGTTTTCGCCGCCAGCGCGACCATGCGTAGCGGGCCTGGCGGGCGGAGGCAGTCATCGGGGTGGTGGCCAGGCGCAGCAGGCGGCGGGCCTCGGGGACGCTGACCTTGACCAGGCCGGGGTCTTCGGGGGGCGGCTGGTCCGCGCTGGCCGGGAGGATCCCGGTGTCGCGCCAGTGCCAGGGCTGCTGGTCAGCGCCGGAGGCGGGGCCGGTCACGGCGGGCGGCGCGGGCTGGGGGGTGGCGGCGGCGATGGCGAGCAGGGCGAGCGCGCACATGGACAGCACGGTATGGCGGTGGAAGGAGTGCCACAGCCGGACCTGGTGCTGGTCGAGCCCGGTCTGCCCTTTGCCTGCTGGTGGCATTCTTCCACGGGCCATCTTTTCCCGGTCACGGCGATCAGCGCGCTCAGCGAGACTGGGCGGCCGGCCGGGGCGTGGCAGTAGAAGAACGCCACCTGGGACGGGTCGGCGATGCTGCGGCGGATCAGCACCCAGTGCCGTGGCGAGCAGGTCGCGGCCCAGGCCCAGGCGTAGTCGCGGTGGCCCTTGCAGCCGCGCCCGCACGAGCGGGTCTCCCAGCAGCGGCCGGGGATCAGCCGGGCCAGCGACGCGACGGTGACCCGCCGCCCGGAGGGGAACTGGACCTTGAAGTTCACCGGGACCGCGAACACGTAGCCCTTCCCGGCGTCCTCGCAGGACCGGCGAAGCTTCGAGGAGCGGCCGTAGACCTCGTCGCCGGCGGCCCAGCCGAACGGCACCGCGGCGCTGACCGCCCCGGCAACCATGTCCCGGGCCAGCTCGGTCTTGGTCTGGAACGCCGTGTCGCGGGGGACCTGGGCCCGCTGGCGCCGCCCGCGGTCCGCGCACCAGGCCTTCGGCAGGTAGAGCCGGAAATCGAACAGCGCATGAGCGCGGCCGGTGACGTACGCGCAGTTCACCACGGTCTGGCAGTTCTCCACCTGACCGGTGATCCCCGCGTGCTGGCGGGCCACCCCCACCGTCATCTGCCCCTTCTTCAGCACCGCCCCAGGGTCGCCCAGGTGATCGACGATGAACCGCTGCAGCGCCCCCAGCGCCGCCTTCCAGTCCCAGGCATGCTCAGCCAGCAGCGCCTGCAGCCGCCGCGGCGTGGCATGCCCCGCCGCCTCGGCAAGCTGCCAGCACGACCGGCGGTCTCCCGGCTCGGCCAGCAGCGCCCCGAGGTAAGCGAACCCCGCCAGCCGCGACCTGGCCTGAGCGAACACCGGCGCGAGTAACCCGCGCAGCTCATCGTGCAGTTTCCCCAGCCAGCAGCCATCTTCTACGATGGCCCCAGCGGCCACCTGCTGATCTTGTCTTCTCACAAAGCATGATCATCCAGGTGGCCGTCCAGCGCCCAAGCCCGGCACCCCGCACATGTCATGATCACCCAGGCGCTACATCACGAACCGGGACTGTAGTACCGGGGTGCAACTCGAGCGGGGGCAGGGTCTTGGCTGCCGTGATAACGGTCTCGGCCTGCTCCAAGGTGAGGGATTTGGACGGGCGCCCTTCCTGGCCCCTGGGGGTATCGACCAAGGCGGCGACGTTACGGCTCACGAGGTCGTTAGCTTCCGCGTGCTGGATGGCGCGTTTCAGCGCGAGGTGGCCCATGGTGACGGCCGCGCTGGAGTAGTCGGCGGCCATCTTGGACAGAGCCTGCCGCACGTCGGCCGCTGACAGCTCGCGAAGTCGCCGGGCGCCGATGACCTTCGAGATCGGCTCGAGCATGTTCTGGTTATTCTTGACCGTCTTGGCCGAGCGGCCGTCCAGGCCATGTGCCAGCCAGTCCTCCGCAGCCTGGCGCACCGTGTAGTTCGCGTAGCCGGTCTTCGAGACGATCCCCTGGTCGAGATCCCTGTGCAGCTCCCTGAGTTTGTCCACGACAGCGGCCTTGGTCGTGCCGCTGACTTTCCGCCGGGAGCGTTTCCCGTCGCTGGTGTACCCGAGCGTTATCTCTCCGCGCCACAGCCCCGGGCAACGCCGGTGGCGTTCGGGGTCGCGGCAGGGACCCCGGTGCTCGAAGGAGATCCCGTCCTCACCGCACCTGCGCCGGGTGGCCATGGTGACAGGGTAGCCCGAGGTGGGGACTATGGTGGTGACAACGGCCACACTTACTGAGGCATCCCCAGACCCGCCGAGACCAGAAAACCGCAGGTAAGAGGCATTTCTGCCCAGGCCGTTGCAGGCCAGCGGAGGGGTTAGATAGCCGTGGTAAGGAGAAGGTCTACGGTTCGATTCCGTAAGGGGGCTCCAGGTCAGAGGCGTGATCCGAAAGATCCGAACAGGCCGGTGGGGCCAAAAGATCAGTTTCCGTGTTTGCCGGGGGGCGTGCCGGAGCGTCGGACGCTGACTCCCCCGGAGTCGTAATCCCCGGGTCTGACTATGCCTGAGTTCGAGGAAACCGCAGGTCATAGCCCTGGCCACGGCACTCCGAGCACTCGCGCAGCCCGGTGTGGTTCCCGTAGACCTTATCCCGACACGGGAACGAAGGTGGTGCCGCCGCCGGGCGCTTCGGCGCGGATATCGACGGCAAGCCGCTCGTTAGCGCGGCCGCCAACCACATGCATGAGCCGGAGATCTTCCGTGACTCCACGGCGAACAGCAGCAAGGCACGTGGTCCCGGCGAGCACGGATGCCGGGCAGGGACCAGGCCTGCCGACCGTAGTGATCTTGCCGCCCGGCCAGCTCCTCGGCCAGAGGGCCGGGTGCGCATCCGGCCGGGCCGACCGGCGAGGTGCGCAGCGGTGCGGCCGAGACCGACGCGGAGACGGAAGAGCTCCTCGCGTTCGTGGCCAGGGGCCGCGGCACGCGGACCTTGCCCGAGTCCGCAGGCCAGGCCGTTGCCCTGGGCGCTCACGTCGCCTCCCGGTCGTTCCCGGGCGGCTTGCGCCGCGGCCGGCCACCCGGCAGCCCGATCCTGACCTTCGTGACTGCTGGTGAGCTGGCCCAGCAGACCACGCCGCTTATGTACACAATAGCGTGTACACTACAGGGTTATGGAAGAGACCCAGAGCCAGCTCAGCGTCCGGGATGCGCGTGCGCATTTCCCAGAGGTCGTTTCCCGGGCCGAGGGCGGGACGCCCACCGTCATCACGCGTAACGGCCGGGCTATAGCAGCAGTGGTTCCCATCGAGGATTACAACGCGCTGGAAGATGCCATCGACCGGTACTTCGCCCAGCAAGCCGATCGTGACCTGGCCGATAATCCGGACGCGCCGGCCTACAGCATGTCACAGGTCGTCGCCGCGATCTTCGAGGAAGAGCCGGGCAAAGGCGTCGCGTGAAATATGCCTTCCGCTGGCGGGAACCAGCGGTAAGACAGCTGAAGGCCATCCCGCAGACAGCCGCGCTGACGTCGGCATGACGGCGCTGCAGCGACGCCGATCGCGCGCAGTGTCAGAGCAGGCTGTTCACGCGGTGCACGTCGCCGCACGGAACGTGCAGCGCCTCGTGATGCTTGCGGATCGCCTCTTCGTCTGGACCTTCCAGGAGGCAGTAGACCTTGCCGTCGGCGTTGTAGTAGAGCTCGAGCTGACGCACCCCGAACTCGTCGGCAGCGCCGTCCCGCGTTCCTTGGGCTAGCTGGTGGATGGCACTCTGCGGCAGCTTCAGGTCCTCGTGGAAATCCATGAACTTAGGCATGCGGTCCCTCCCGATCTCGCGCCACGCCCGCAACTGTGCACCGGCGGCGGGCACGTTGTCCATACCGGGCCTCACGCTATCGGCTCACCGCGCGGGCATATCGCCGCGCTCGATCACCATCAGCCGAAGTCGACTTCCCCAGCGTCCGCTATGCCGCGAGGGGTGCCGACCGCCGGCCGGTTGCCGGTGCTTCAGATCGGCAAGAAGGACAGGCGGATCGGCTGGATCGCCGCCGCGGCCGAGCGGCGGGAGATCAAGTGCGAACTGAACCCGGAGCACTCTGCCGGACAATCGCGTAGAAACTCGGGATCGGCTCGAAGTCGCCCTTCGAGGTGAGCGGCACGCCGTGCATGGTCATCGGCCCGCTCTGAAGCGTTTCCCAGTACGCGGGCGGGAACAGCGCTGCTAGCTGCGCTTCACCGAAATGCCGGGGTGGCTTAATGCCCGCCGCGACGCACTTGCGGAGCGGCTCAGGCATGGCCGTCGCGGTTGCGCCCTGGGCCACCAGCTGATCGAGCGGATCGCCCGCATAGTTAGTCTCCGCGAAGTAGACCGCGCCCCGCCGGCCGACTATGTCGCGGAGGTTCGCCACCGCTCGCTCGCGCTGCCCGGCGTCGAAGACGTGGAACACGCCACGCATGAAAACATTTGCCTCGCCCAGCTCCTCGAAGAGCTTCTGGCCTGCGCCAGCTGCGCTTGCGTCGAGGACACGGTAGGTGACGTTATCCGCCTCGCCGGACTCCTCCTCGGCCCGCCTGACGGCGTGCGCGGAAATGTCGATGCCCACCACCTTGGGGAAGCTGCCCGCTAGCAGCCGCGAGAACCGGCCATTGCCGCAGCCGATGTCGACTATGGGAAGGTCCCGGGCCATGTGCTCCAAAGCGTGAGCGCGTACACGGTCGAGTTCCTCGGTGCTGGCCGCATCCCAAATCACTTCCCCGTCCGCGCCGGTGCGCTGGATACTCGCCCAGAATCGATTCCATGCCAAACCCTGATCGCGGGGCGATCGAACTCCATACCAAATGAGCTGGGGAATGAGCAAATACTTATAGAAACCCACGATCCAGACATTACCATCGGAGTGCTGGCGACGCCGAGCCTCCACAGCCAGCCGTGATTGCGACGCCAGGTTGGAACGGCGGGTCAGGACACGGCGACTTTCCTGTTGCTCCTCGGCTGGATACCGTCGGCCTGACTGAGCGTCATCGCCACCGCAGGACCTGGCGGACGACACATCCTCATCTGCCGCTGTGGTGTCGTCTCGGCCAGGGCTTCGTTGATGGGCAGGCTGGCAGTCGGACGGTCTCGGTGTGCATGTCAGTCTTACCGGGCTGGCTGGAGCGGTGACGTTAACAACGGATTCTTGGCTGCGGCACGCACCACGCCGCTGCCCAGGAGGATCACTATCGCATATGTCACTGACCTCGTCGTCGCCTGATTCCCGCCCGCTCTTGCGCTGTCGGCCGCCGCGCAACATTCTTGATTCAGTGAACCGATCCGGGGCTGCGGCTTCAGCCAGCGAGTACGTCCGGGCGCTGCGGGTTCCGCCAGCGCGGCCGTGGCGGTCGTCGCGCGGTCCCGAGCATGGCCTTGCCTACCGTGCCGCCATGCGGCTGGACATCGGTCGGGCTCGTGCCCTGGGACTGGCCGGGCCCCGGCTTGCGCTGCTCGACCAGGCGCATGCCACTGATACGTCTGTGGCGGTCGTGCACGGTGACGGCCGTGTCCGCCTGTCCAGCATCGGTAGTGGGGTATTCGGCAGTGATTACGTGCATATCCGGGACGAGACCCAGGAGGGCTTTCTCTACGTGTGCCCGTCGCTGCGGGCCTTCTTGCAGCTGCCTAGCCCGCCGCTGCCAGAAGCGGTGACGGCAACGGCCGCCGCCCGGGCCCGGGCGGCGGAGTTCACCGTGCAGGCGGTCGATGCCAGTGATCAGGAACGGGTAGCCGGCCGGGTTTGCCAGGCGGTGACGCTGACCGCCGCGGTACCGTTCGCGGTCCGATGGCGGCTGTGGCTGTGCGGCGACGCCGACCTGCGGCCGTTCGCGCAGGCCGCGGCGGCGGTGCTGACGGACGCTCCGCCACCGGTCGCCGATCTGGTGACCGGCTTCGGGATGCCCCTGCGCGGCGCGCTCAGCTTCGGGGACCCGGCTGCCTTCCCCGAGTCGGCCAGCGCCTTCCAGCTGGACGAACTGGTCCTGCGGATGGTGACGGACGCGGAATTCAACGTTCCGGATGGGTACACCGACCTGCGCGCCGCGAGCGGGCAACCGCCGTGAGCCTGCCGATTTCGCCGAACCAGCCGGAGGAGGCCCCGGGGCCGCTCGGCTATCTGATCACTACGCCCTACGCGCTGATGTCGTTCGAGCTGGAAGAGCAATTCCTGGACGATGTCAAGGACCTGTCCAACCAGGCCTCTTCGCTTCTCACGTCGTTCAGCGGTGATCACGGCACGCTCAACATCAACTGGCTTGATCAGCTCCAGGCGCTCAACCAGTCGTCCAGCGGGAGCATCGGGCTCTTCTGCCTGCTGCACAATCCCAGTACGTCACCCTGCTCGGACGCGCCCGGCGACCCGTCCCAGGGCGGCGGTGCCTTGCTGGACACGGTGGCCGTCAACGCCCTGCAGAAGCTCCTGCTGGCCGGGGCCGTCAATCCGGGCGTCAGCATCTCCGCGGCACTGCAGCAGGCGTGGACTCAGGCGCTGCAAGAGCCGAGCGCGCAGCGATGGGCCGCGCTGACGCCGTGCCAGCAGGCTGGCCTGCGGGACGCTTACGTCGAGCAGAAGCTCGGGAACATCGCTATCAGCTACCCGAGCACCATCGGCCCGAACACCATCCTCGACGGACTGCTGGAATGGCAGGTTACTGACATCTCCTTCGAGGTCGACATCAACCGGACCCAGGTCGTCACGACACTGGCGATAACCGGCCCGAACGATGTCCAGTGCGTCATCGACCTGCCCAAGGTCAGCGGCAAGGCGTGGCTCGAGACCTACCCGGGGCCGACGTACTGGATAGCGCTCGCGGTTGACGCGGTCAGCTGTGCCTTTCTCGGCATCGGATGCGCGCTGCTGGCCGAGGCCATCCTCGTAGGGCTCTTCCTGGCCCTCAACATCGCCTACCTGAGCGTCGACCTCGGCAGCCCGCACGTCGTGATCGACACGTCGCTGCAGCCAGACCAGAACCAGGTGCTGTGGCCGACTCCGGCCGTCAGCGTGACCGCGAATACCAGCGTGCTCATCGTGAATGTCGTGCCGCCGAACCTGGCCACCATCGCCGGGCTGATCGTGTCTGCCGTGGCCAGCTGGACGAACCTGGTGCCCAACCTGATCGCGACGCAGTTGCAGAGCCAGCTTGCCGGGCTCTTTCACGACCTCGGCCTGCGCTTTCCGCTCGCCGAGAGCCCGGTCATGGACCAGTTCGCGGGCAGCGAGGCATCCGGAGCCAGCAACAGTTACCTGGACGCGATCTCCCAGGAGGACCCTGCCTACAGCCAGCTGAACCCGAGCGAGGAGATGATCACGGCCGAAGACCAGCTCACCTACCGCTTCCGCAGCCTGGTGACCGCGCCGTCGTCGCCGCCCGCCTTCCCGCAACAGGTCAGCGCCGACGGCGTCGACGAGCCGTGCCACCTGTATGCCGGCTTTGGCATCTCGCAGAACTACCTGAACCTGCTGATCAACCAGCTATGGCAAACCGGCTACTTCAGGTTCCGCCTGCCGGCGACCGGTAGTGACAGCGTGACTGCACTGGCAACGGCCATCGAGTCGGCCGTGCCGGGGCTGCACCTGGGCGACCCGGCACTACTACATGCCCAGCTGTCCCCGGATACCTCGCCCCGGTTGCTGCTCACCGAGCACGACGCCCTGGCCGGCCGGAACTACGCTGCCGTGCACTTCGACGACCTGCGGCTGTGGCTCACCGACGGGGTCCGCGGTAAGCCCGCATCACGGCTCATCGAATTCCGGTTTGGCGCCCAGATGCCCGGGCAGATCGCATTCGGCGCTCCGTCGTCCGGGCAGATCGACATAACCAAGGTCAACCCGAACCGGACCTTCGACATTTACTATGACCTGACCGCGATCACCCTGGATCCGGCGGTGCAAAACGTCGCCACCTACGGCCCCGCAGTGGCCTCGGTGACTGACGCCGCGTTGCCGGCGCTACAGTCAATCTTCACCACCCTGGTCCAAGGCATGCTCGCCGGCAACCAGGCTGCCTGGATCCCCCGGCAGCCAGGCGACCCGATCACCATTCAGCGGTTCCCCCTCGGCGGGGACAACTGGATCATCTGCCAGCTCAACGTGGCCAGGGGCAACCTTTACGCCCAACTCGGTCTCGGCGGGACACTACTCGGCTTCGACTTCCAGGACCTAAGCTGTGCCGCAGCCAAGCTCCTGCTCACGCTGAGCGGGTGAACCCGCTGCACGCGCCGGTCCTCATATGCAGCGACTAGTCATTCATTGTAGGCGTTTGTTACCAGACGTAACGGGACACGAGGGCCCGGCTGGCGGATCGCCCTGATCGCCGCCGCGGCGGCCCTGATCGCGGCCACGGTCGCGGTACTCCTGGACCGGGCGCGCACCCGCCGCAAGTCGGCCGCCGCGGCTGCCTGGGCCGCGCACAGCCAGACAGATACCATCGGCGCCATTAACTGACGGGAGCACGACGTGCCGCGATTCATGGACTTCCACCAGGACCTGAAGCTGCCCGCCGAGGCGATCGCGCAGATCGCCAACGATGCCCGTCACCCCAGGGCCGACCAGTTCGGCGTGCGCCAGATCGAGCTGTACCACAACGCCGACGGCCAGGTCTACTGCCTGCTCGACGGGCCCGACGAACAAGCCATCCGTGCCCACCACGCCGCGCTCGGGGTGCCCTGCGGCGACATCCACCAGGTAGACAGCATCACCTGACCCGGCATGGCCCACAGCGCGCTCGGCGCCTGCCGTAAGCGCTGGGCCACGCCGCCACATACCGGCCGCACGGACGGTTACCGCCGGCTCCGACCTCAAATCCGGCCAACCCCATAACCGCGAAGTTCGTGACCGGAACCTCCGCTAGGGCCCCGAAGCCATCCGCCCAACCAGCCGACGTGCGCACTCATTGAGCCAATTCGGGAAGTTGTGTGAACCCCCAAGTCGGCACTGCCTGATGTCCGCATAATGCCGCGTTGCGGGCTTGGACTGGCGGCTGGGCCGGGTCTACTTCCTGGCCTTCTTGAACCCCTTACGGGGACAACCGGACCCAGCCCTTACCGCCAGGTTGGCCAGTCTCTGCCACCGTAGGTGTGCCAGCGGCGGAGCTCGACCGATTTACCGCTCATGCCGCGACGAAGTCGGGGTGCCGGCGGCGCGCGGCGGCCCAATGCCAGGCACCGGCCCCGACGAGGGCAGCCGATGCGGAGAGGTTGGCGCCGATCGCCAGGCGGGTTGCCGGGGACCAAGATCGTGGCCGGCGGGTCACCGGCTCGATGAAGGTCCCGACGATGCAGCCCAGGCCGATCGCGGCGCAGATCGCACCCGGGCGCGCGCTCGGCTCCCGGCGCCGGGTCATCGCCGCCGTCGTGACGGCGGCCACCGGCATAGGCCACGGCGCGGCGACCGCGGCCCCCCATCCAGCCAGCAGCCCGGCAGTCACCGACAGCGGGATGCCCACTCCCAGCGGCTCGCCGGGAAGCTGATCACGGATCGCGACCACGCTGCCCAGCACGGCCGCCCCCGCGAAGGCGAGTGACGCGCCGAGCAGCGCTGCATCCGGGTCCGTCCTCATCCCGTGCCCCCTCTTATGTACAGGCCGGACCCCAGGCTAGCGGTCACCGCTCCAGACGACCTCGGGCGACAAGGAGGCCAGGTCTGGTGGCCGCCGAGCGGACGGCCAGGAAGAGCAGCTGCAACTCATCGGCTTCAACGGATGCCGCCCTCCTAGTTTGGCTCCCCAGATGTCGTTAGCAGCGCTAACGTCAGGAAACCGGATGCGACATCTGCCAGCCGTCCGCTGCGAGGCGGCGTTCAGAACTGCCGCGGCCGGTAGATGTCAGAGCGGTGCTCGATGGCCACGACGTCGACCCGGCGGCGGTCGTCGTTGATGCGGTAGATCACCCGGTAGTCGCCGCGGCGGGCGCTGTGCAGCCCCTCCAGTCCCAGCCTGAGCGGCTTGCCGACCCGGTGCGGGCTGGCCGCCATGGAACCGTAGAGGAACTCGACGACCGCGACGGCCACCTTCTCCGGCAGCCGGGCCAGCGCGCGGCGGGCGCCGGCCGCCCAGGCGATCGCGTAGCCCGGTTCGCTCACCGGCCAGGGATCAGGCGCATCGCTTCGTCCTTGCTGAGCACCGGCGCGTCTGCGCTGGCGAGCTCGGCCAGGGCCTCGCGGATGTCGCCCAGCAGCGCCTCGCTGCCCAACACGTCGAGGGTTTCCTCCAAGGACTCCAGGTCCTCCACGCTGATGACCACGGCGGCCGGACGACCATGCTTGGTGATCACGACCCGGCCGTGCTCGCGCTCCAGGCGGTCCACCACCTCCGACAGGCGGTTCCTCACGTCCGCGAGGGACATCTGCTCGCCAACTGGCATAGCTATAAGTATAGCCACTTTCGTCTGCCCCTGGCCCTGCGGCGGTGCCTCGATGTTATGCGGAAGGCAGCCATGGTGACTGGTCGCCACAACTCGCCGGGCCCGCTCACCAGATCAGGCCGAGGATCCGGAACGGGTCGCGATTCGCGAGACTCTGGCCTTCGGCAAGGCGGCCTGCGATCAGCGCTGCGCGCTAGGCGTCAGCGTCGCCGGCCCGGGCAGGCCGAGATAACCGCTGATGAGATGGAGCTTTCGAAGAAGGGGGTACCGAGCTTGCCATCGCCCTGTTACGCTGCCCGACCGCCACCCTGGACTCCGACGTTCACCTGACGGCAGGACACGACCTCGGCCGGATGTGGTTCACCCAGCCTAACCCGCCAGGCGTGGCAGTTTCCGGCGAGCGGCAACGACCGTCGCAGACCCCGGCGTGCACCGTGGCCGAGGAATGCAATACCGCCTATGGTTGGCACATACTGGCTAGCTCGGTCTTCCGCGTTGCGCCCGGCCCGGATGATCTGTGCAGCCAGTGAGGTGATCTCAGCGAAATAGGTTCGGACAGCCGGGCTTTTTGTTGCCCAGACGGGGGCATCCGGGCAGACACGCGGACGAACCGGGCTGCCCGGAAACGGGCGTGGAGCCCCAGTAGAAGAGGTCTCACCACAAGATCTTCTTCTCCGGAAGGGCTCCACGTGATCGCCTATCGTGCCACGCTCGACGTCCCGAGGGAACTGGTGCAGTTCGTCGCGAAGCTGCTGGCCGCCGAGCGGCGCCGCCGCGGCACGCCGCGCGGCAGCCGGGCGCTGACCTGCTTCTGGCAGGCGGTGCTGGGACTGCGCTGGTTCCGCGACCGCACCACGCCGGACGCCCTGGCCCGCGATCACAAGATCTCCCGGGCCACCGCCTACCGCTACCGGGACGAGGTCATCGACGTGCTCGCCGGGCAGGCTCCCGGCCTGGTCCGGGCGCTGGAACGAGCGCGGGCCGACGGCCTTGCCCACGTGATCCTGGACGGCACGATCATCGCCTGCGACCGGTGCAAGGAACCGGCCCGCAGCGTCAAGGGCGAGGTCATCGACCTGTGGTACTCCGGCAAGGCCCACTGCCACGGCGGCAACATCCAGGCGGTGCTCGCCCCCGACGGCTTCCCGCTGTGGACCTCCGACGTCGAGCCGGGCTCGGTGCACGACATCACCGCCGCCCGCACCCACGCCCTGCCCGCGCTCTACGCGGCCGCCGCCCAGGGCCTGGCCACCCTGGCCGATCCCGGCTATGAGGGAGCAGGCATCGGCATCCACATCCCCGTCCGCCCGCCCGCGCCAGGGCACGAACTCGACATCGGCAACCGCACCCGCAACGCCCTCCAGCGATCGCTGCGCTGCCTGGGCGAACGCGGCTTCGCCCTGCTCACCGGCCGCTGGCGGGCACTCCAGCACATCACCCTCAGCCCCAGCAAGATCGGCGACATTGCCCGCGCAGCCCTGGTCCTCACCCATTTCGAGCACGGTCACATCACATGAATTTCGCTGAGATCACTTCAGTCGACCTGCCCCAACGCTCACTCATGCCGATGTGAGCGCGTGAAGCCGACGCATATCCATGCACGAGCTGGAATACTCATTTATGCCCGCGCGACTTTGCCGACGATGAACGTGCGGCCTTTTCATCATTCTGGTAGGAAATCAGATCGCCGAATAGGAATGCCTACCGAAGTGATAGCCATTTAAGAGTCTGACAGTGCAGAACATCTGTTCTGGCGTGCGGAGACGCTTTGTCGCGGCATGGGCGAGCACTCGCGTCAGGTGCTGCTCGATGCTCTCCGTTTGCGGGCAATGACGAGAGCCCTCGTCCAGCGTCTCGGGGTAGCGGGAGGCGTGGTCGGGCTGCGGGCCCTTCCTCGTGCCTCCAGCGTGCCTCACGCACCGTAGCGGAGGCGTTCGGAGGTTGCGCTAGGTGAGCGTGATGATGAGATGGGCCAGTTGTACGCCAGCTTGATGGCCGAGCTCGCCTCAGGGGGGATGGCGCTTCCGGTGACGATGGAGTTGACGCTGGTGGCGCGCTTTTACGAGCGTCTGGCCAGCCACGCGTTCAGCATCGCCGGCCGGGTGGTCTACCTCGCCGGGCGTGCGCCCGGCTAACCTGCCGGGCCCCGGCCAGGGGTGTTCCCCGGCGTAAGGCGTGGCCGGGCCAGCGACCGGCACCAGTGACAGGCCGCCGTCCTAGGCGATGATGCTGCGGTACCGGTCATACCGGCGCCGCGCAGGAAACCGGCATGACAGGACCCGCCGCGCGCCTGCCCCCTGCCGGCGGCCGGCGGCAGGCTGCCCGCGGTGGGCGGATCAGGTTAATGGTGATCGAACAGCACGTTCCTGAAGTCCGCGATCGCCAGGTCTAGCTCGTCGATGGCTTCCTGGATTTTCCCGGCCCCGCGATGGCCGTCCATTAGCCCGAGCGCTGTTTCGAGGGACAGCCCTGCGGAGAACAGCCGGTGTATCACGATGTCGTTCATGCCCGCCGCGATGCGGTCGTGATCCTGTACTAGGCGCAGGGTCACCTCCGCCGAGTCGCCTGTCCTCGCGGGCGGGGGGCTGCGCGTCGGCCGTGGGCGCGGCTTGTCTAGCTCTGGTGTTACCCCGTCGAAGGGCATGGTCGCTTTGGCATGCATCGCTGAGGCACCTTGGGTCCTAACCGGCCGTAACTGGCCGTGCCGCCAAGGGTCTGGAGCGACGCGGTCACCTGCGCGCTTGCTGTGGCCTGGCGCAGGATCTGATGGATACTTCGCCTCGAGCCTACGCCAGCGCCCTGCGCCCGGATAGGCGCCTCTACGGCGAACGGCACCTTCTATCGGTCCTGGGCGAGTCCGCCGGGCTTTACAACCGGCACCGGCCGCACCGGTCCCGCCAGCAACGACCACCCGACCACGACGGCCGGGCCGAGGTTCCGCTGGACCTGCCGGTCCAGCGGCGGAAAGTACTCGGCGGCGTGATCAGCGAGTACTACCAGGCGGCGTAACTGATCTCATGAACCCGAAGGTCAGACAGCGTGCGAGTAGTTTTGAAGCGGTACAGGGGCAGAGCGAGGCGTGCCCTGGATCGAGCCGGGCCACGTACGGGCCCGGCGTTGACTTGAGTCAAACTCCGGGTTGACTGGGTATAGGGCGAATACTGGGAGAGTGTCATGTTTGTCGTTCTCGGCCTCATCATCCTGGTCGCCGCGGTGGTCGTGGGCGTGGCGGGGGTGTTCAACAACGTCGGTAGCGGGCACGCGCTGACCCACAGCTTCTCGGTGTTCGGCTACCACGTGACCGGTTCCACCGGCGCGCTGTTCCTCTACGGCATCGTGATCGGGGCGGCCGCCCTACTCGGGCTGGGCCTGCTGCTGGCCGGTGCGCGCCGGACCTCACGCCGCGGCCGCGCCGCCCGCCGCGAACTGAAACAGTCCCGCGGACAGACAGCCGTCAGCCAGGACCGTGACCTGATCGGCCAGCGTGAGAGTGCCCAAGCCGAGACCGCCCGCTCGGAGAGGGCCCACGCGGACGAGACGACCCGCTCAGAGAGGGCCCACGCGGACGAGACGGCCCGCTCGGAGACGGCCCGCGCGGACGAGACGGCCCGCTCGGAGAGAGCCCGCGCGGACGAGACGACCCGCTCGGAGAGAGCCCGCGCGGATGAGACGACCCGCGCAAAGACGGCCCACGCGGACGAAACGACCCGGGCGAAGACTGCCCGCGCGGACGACGCGACCGCCCGCGCGGACGAGACGGCCCGGGCGAAGACCGCCCGCGCGGACGAGACGGCCCGGGCGAAGACCGCCCGCGCGGACGAGGCGACCCGCTCGGAGAGGGCCCGCGCGGATGAGACGGCCCGGGCGAAGACCGCCCGCGCGGACGACGCGACGGCCCGCGCGGACGAGACGACCCGCGCAAAGACGGCCCGCGCGGATGAGACGGCCCGGGCGAAGACCGCCCGCGCGGACGAGGCGACCCGCGCCCAGCAGAACAGCCTGCCCCACGGCCGCGACGATCCAGGCCAGGGGGGCTAACACCTCCCTTCAGGCCCGGTCTCCGTAAACACCGGTTGAAGATCACTCGCAGGAATGGTCGTCCCCTCGTACGTGCCCGATCCCTCCTCTGGAGCACCCTGTGGTGCCGCGCTCGGCTGCCCCAGCTTCTGCAGGCAAGATCGCTGACGGGCTACCGCTGGGAAGCGGCGGGCTGCGCGTACAGTTCTCGGGCGCTGGCGTCGACAAGGTTCACGTTGGTGAGGGTGGCCTGGCGGGCATCCACCAGGGCTACCTCGTGACCGGCGAGGTGACCCCGGACGAGGGTGACGCAGCCCAGGTCTTCCAGCCTGGCGGCGGCCACGTCGATACCGCCGCGCGCGCGCATGCCGACGTAACAGAAGCACGGCCTGGCCGGTGCTGAGCGTACCGAACCCGGCGGTGCGGTCAGCGGGCTCGACGAGCTCGATGACGACGGAACCGGCCAGTGCCCTGGCTACTGTGTTCACCCCGAGGCTGCCGGGGAAGAAGCGCCACGGCCCGGCGGGGGCCAGCCTGCTCCATGTTGCGGCGGCCGCGCGCGCGTCGGGCACGACGAAGCCGGCGGACACGACGTCCTCGAACAGGGCGCTGCCCAGCGGCGCGCTGAAGCTGCGACAGCCGGCCGGCACCCATCGGTCCGGCTTGCCGAGCCGGGTGGCGAGCCGGGCGGGCAGGGCGAAGGGGTAGCTCACCAGCTCGAGATAGGCGCCCAGGTCATCGAAGGTGTCGGCATAGCCGAACCGGGCGCCGGCCAGGGGGGTCAGCGCAGACGGAATGGCCAGCGAGACCGGGCCGACCTGGGCCGCCTTCAGCACGACGGCGCTTTGCGCGTGCGCGGCACCGTGTGCCGCCAGGCGGGCCAGGGCGTGGTGCCGGGAACCGCGGGTGGAGATGAGCAGGTGATGCAGGCCATCGCCGTACCGGCCGATGTAGTCGCCGTACAGGGTGGGCCCGTTCGCGGGCTGGATCACCTCCCACTGGATCCCCCCGACGTAGGCCAGCCCCAGGCGCATCGACCACCGAACCCGCCGGCCGCGGTAGGTGGTGTGCCGCACCCAGGGCGATTGCAGCGTCCAGGTCTTGAACGGCCCGATACCGGCCTTCGTGGTCATCGTTTCCAGGGCTCCATCGAGGTCGCGCACCACCACGCAGACCTGATCGACGCCGCAGATGAGGCGTGATTCCCTCATCGCGGCACCGTCACGGCGGGAAACAGGGCGGGCGATGGACATGACCACCTCCTGGTGCAGACTCTTACTGCCGGGGCGCTCGCCGGACCGGCTCGATGAGGCGGCGGGCAGCATCTTGTGGGCTCGGCGCACCGCGCCGGCCAGGGTGCCCGAACCTGTACAACACCGCCAGCGGGAATCCGGCCCGCCGGTGCTTCCGCTGAAACCCGCCCGGACGTCCCGCGACTGGCCCACCAACTACCCCACCACACATCGCCCGGATCGCCTGGCAGGCGACCCGGCCGTTCTCCGCGGCCGTGGTGTTCAAGGCTGCCGTGGCTGAGCTGCCACTGCCCTCCCGGGTTGGCGTCACCCGCGTCGGCGGCATCGACCTGAACAAGCCCCGCATCCGCGCCGCCCTGTCAGCAGCCCTGGCCCTGGCCGCCGCACCGCACGGCTTCACCGTCGCCGACCACGCAGCCAGGGTCCGGGCGATGGCCGGCCACCGCAGCCATACCACCCGCCAGGCTGCTTACGACCTGAGGAAGCTTCGCGGGAAGGGCCTCGTCAGCAAGCCCGGCCGCACACGCCGCTACCAGATCTCTCCTCACGCCGCCCGCAGTATTGCGGCAATACTTACCCTGCGCGACCAGGTCATCGCCCCGATCCTCGGCGGCGTCCGCAGCCCGTGCCGGGGCCGCAAACCCGCCACCTGGACCCGCATCGACCGCGACTACGAGACCCTCCGCATCGGCATGCAGAACCTCTTCCACGACCTCACCGTCGCCGCGGCATAGGCAACATTTTGTCGATCAGGATTTTGCAAGCTTAACGCTCGAAGCGCGAGGAAAGCCTGGGCCAGGCAGCGGGAGTGTCTGGATCTGGTAGCGGTTGCGGCGGCTGTCTTTGTGCTTCACGATGTAGCCGGCCTCGGCCGCGCCGGTGACGGGGCCGCTGGCGCTGCGGTCGGTGATGCCTGCGCTGGCCTCGATGCCGAGCAGCCGCGCGCCCGGGTCGCGGGCGATGCACAGCGGCACCCGGACGCGGCCGGTCAGGAAACTTCAGCTCGCCACTCCCGGTTATTTACTCTAGTTTCTAGAAATGCATTGCTAGTTTTCTGTTTCCAATATAGGCTGAGGGCACACCCCCAACAGCTGCCGAAGGCACCAGGTGCCCGGGCCCGCCCAGGGAACCGGCCACGGCCTCAGCGACCCGGTCCCACTCGTGAGGAAGTAACGCCATGACCGAACCAGCGGCACCGCCCGGCACCACCAGCACGCTGCCGCCCCCCTCAGCCAACGGCTCCAGCCCGCCGCCCGCGCCGCAGGCACCCCGGCCACGGCGGCTGCATACCCGGATCAGCGGCACGCGCACCGGGCTGATCGCGGGCTTCGCCGCCCTCATCGTAGTGGTGATCTTCATCATCCAGAACCCGCACGCCGTGAACATCAGCTTCCTGGGCGTTCACCTCGTGCTGCCCCTGGCCATGGCCCTGCTCCTGGCCGCCATCGCGGGCGCCCTGGTGACGGCCGCCGCGGGAACCGCGCGGATCACCCAGCTGCGGCGGATCATGCGACGCGACCGGCGCAAGGCCCCGGCCGGCTGACCGCCCCCTCCGATGCCCAGGCGGTCCTGAGATCAGCCAGCGGCCGATGCCGGCGACGACACGGCCGTAGTCCCGTGGCTGTCCGCAGGCTCGTCCGGCGAGGGGCGCGGCCATGTCTTCGGCTGCATGCGCCCAGGACAGAATGGATCATGAATCCGTTACTGCCTCCAGAATGGACTATGCGCGAGAGCCAGGAAAGCGTATAGTTAAAGGCACGCTCCGGACCCAGGCAGCAGCACCCGCGGAATTACGCGATTGCAGCAGCAAGGGCCCGGATTTTCTTTTCCCCGCACGCGGACCGGTGCGGGCACGACACCGAGGCTGAAGGACGGCGCAAACTGGGGGAGGTTTTCCCTCCGGCCGCGATGTGCTCAGCACGACTGATTACCGCGTAACTCATCTGATCACTGGCCTTGGAGTCGTTATGGGCATTATCGCATGGATCGTTCTCGGTCTGGCCGCAGGCCTGATCGCCAATATGCTGATCCCCGGCAGGAGGCAGCAGGGCCTCATCCTGACCTGCGTGATCGGGATCGTCGGCGCACTGGCCGGCGGCTGGGCCGCCACCAAGATCTTCCATATCCATTCCCTGCAGGGATTCTTCAACCTCTCCACCTGGCTCACCGCCATCGCCGGAGCAGCGGTCCTCCTGCTCGTCTACCACCTGGTCACCGGCCGGTCCGGCCGGTCCAGCGGTCGCAGGTGGTTCGCGCACCGCTAAGAACTGCCCGGGGCAGCGCCTGCTCACAGCGAAGCCCCGGCGGCCCTGACCCAGTTCGCGGCGGCCAGTGGCCGTGACCTTCTGCCAGAGCACCCGTCTGGCGGAAGAGAATAGAGGCACCGGAGAGCACGATGAGCCTGTCCGCCCGCGAGCAGCGAGCCCTTGACCGGATCGAGGAAACGCTGCAGGCCGGCGATCCCCGCCTCCGGTCGCTATTCATGATCTTCACCAGGCTGACGCGGCACCAGGCGATGCCCGGGACCGAGCAGGTCAACGCCAGGCTGCGGGCGTCGCTGATCCGGACGATCGCCATCCCGGTCGCAGTGGCCGTGGTACTGAGCGGGCTGATACTCAGCTCGCTGGGCCCCGTCCGGAATGCGTGCGTGACCCAGGCGGTCAGTCACAGCCAGTCATCGAGCCCCATGAGCGGCTGTGTGCCCGGCCCGGCAATGACACAGGCCCGGCTGTACATCCGCTGATTCGCGACTCCAGATGACCAGGCCGGCAAGATGACCTCCCACGATGCGCGAGCGCCGGGTGCGCGTGCCGCCGAGGCGGGCAAAGAGCAGTCGGCTGGCTGGCCCGGATGGCACCGCAGAATGACAGGGCATCCCGGAAAAGACAGCGGCGGGAATCCGGCGCATTACCCCCTGTGAAAAGCTGGCGAATCAGCCGCTGGGCCCAGACCCGCCTCGCTGCTCACGCACGAAGGCGGCTCCACGTTCAGCCTGGAGCTCAGTACCTGCGAATGCGATGGTCACGTCGTTGCCGTGCCAGGCGGCGAGCTTAACATGCTTGACACGGCGGGCGCCGCCGGTACGCCGTCGGGCTGATCTGCTGCCGGCTACACCGCAGCACCAGGTGCTTCGCGTGCCTGCCGTCACCCGGCTGCCCGAGGCCTTCTCCGTCCATTCCAGCGTGGAAGAGGCCGTCGGCAGCGCCGGGTTCTCGCAGCCGGTGACCGCGCCAGGGCTGGCGCCCGTCGTTGCCCGCATCTCGAACATGGACGACCAGACACAGCCTGACCGCCAGCGAGGGGCCGACGTTCGCCTGCCTTCAGCCGGCGGCCGTGGACACACCTCAGCTTAGCCACCGTCTGCGTATCTCGGGTCGCTCGGTTCAGCAGCACCCCAAGTCGGTGTCCGGCAAGACCGGCGTGCGAAGCCGGCGTGAGCTGCTCACCGGCATATTCGCAACCCGTCCCTGACAGCGAGCGCCGCATGTGATAATGCTTGACCATCGCCGCGCCCAGCCAGCGATAGTCGCGCTCCACCGCGGACTTATACGGCTGCCGGTCTTTCAGCGACGAGTCCGCCTCCGCCAGCTCCGCCATCCGGAACAAGGTGAAATCGAGCTGAATCGGTATCGGTTTCTCGCTCCACAACGTCCCGTCATTGTCGAACACCGCCACCCGCTCCCCCGCAGGCACGAAACCGGGTTCGCCTTCGGATGTGACCCGCTCGACGAAGTCGACGATCGCCCGCCGTGCCGGAGTATCCCGCCACGAGGCCAGCAACCCGTCAGCGGCCACAGTCAGCGTCCTGCCTGCTCCCGGCGCTAACCGCAGGCCGGTAGCCAGTGACTTTGCGCCGCGACCTTCTGACGGCAGTTCCTGTCCTGCACGGCCTGACCTGCGGCCTTGACGTCATGTCCGGTATCCCTCCGATAGCAGAGCCCGGGGGCCTAGCCACAAGATCAAGAAACCGTAAAGAGAACACGACAGAACCTTAACCACCCCAGTCCCAGGCGTGCCCAGGCCCCCGCGCCGAAGCGGGGCAAAGGACTCCGAGCGCGGAACGCGCAGCTGATCTGCGACATCCGAGCGCGGAACGCGCATGAGCGGATGTTGCGGTCTGGCCGCCTGTTGAGGATGATCCGTGGAGGGTCGGCCGTGCCATCGTGCCGTGTGGCGGCTGGTGGTCTTGAGTCAGGAGTGCCGATGGAGACGACGCCTGGCCGGTATGAGTTTGCGGGCGGGTACCCGACGCCGGAGACGGTCCGGCGGGCGTATGACGAGGCGGACCTGAACCGTGCGGTGCAGGCATACCGGTTCTTCTACCCGAGCGTGTCGATCATGGCGGCCTGGAAGGGTAACCTGCGCGCGGGCATGGTCGCCAACAAGGTCTTCGGACTGCTGGAGGGCACGCCGAAGCAGTTCGTGTTCACCCCCAACTCTGACACTCCTTACTCGGGCCTGCCGCTGGACGTGGCCGACGGGCCGATGGTGCTGGAGTTCCCGCCCGGGCCACTGATGAGCACGGCCAACGACCTGAACCAGCGGTGGGTCATCGACATGGGGCTGCCCGGGCCTGACCAGGGCCACGGCGGCAAGCACCTCATCCTCCCGCCCGGCTATGACGGGGAGGTTCCCGAAGGGTTCAATGTCGGCCGCCCGACCACGAACCGGGTGCTGGTGCTGTTGCGGGCTCTGCCCCGGGGCAAGGACATGGCCGGGGCGGTCGAGCTGATGAAATCGGTGAAGGTGTACCGGCTGGGCGCCGACCCAGTGGAGCCGCAGTGGGTCGACCTGACCCAGAAGGCCGATGAGGATTTCACCCCGGTCCCGTGGGAGGACAACCTCACCTACTGGGAGGTCCTGGCCGAGCTGATCAACAGCGAGCCGCCGTTCGCCGAGTACCGGGCGCACTACGGCGACCTGGCCGAGCTCGGCATCGCGAAAGGCCTCGGCTTCGACCCGGATGAGCGAATGCGCGCCATCCTGGTCCGCGCCGCCGTGATGGGCCACGCCCAGCTGGCGGCCCAGTCGTTCGCCGACCGCCGCCCCGACCGCATGGTGTGGCCGGGCACGCACTGGGAGTGGGCGGTGCTGCGCCCGGAAAACGGCACCTTCGACACCCCCGGCTACGCCGACGTGTACGCCCGGCAGAAGTGGTTCTACCAGGCCCAGATCGAATCACCCGCCATGTTCGCCCGCGCCCCCGGCGCCGGGTCGCTGTACTGGCTCGCCACCCGCGATGCCACCGGCGCCTACCTCGACGGCGGCAACTCCTACACCCTCGACGTGCCGCAGCCCGTCCCGGCCAGGCTGTTCTGGTCGCTGACCGTCTACGACGCGCGCACCCGCAGCGAGATCCGCACCGGCCAGAACCAGGCCGCCATCCGGTCCCTGTTCGAACTCGCCGACCTGCCAGAAGGCCAGCCGGTCCGGCTCCACTTCGGACCCCAGCCACCCTCCGGCGGTGCCCCGGACGGCACCTGGATCCAGACCCTCCCCGACGTGGGCTGGTTTGCCTACTTCCGGATCTACGGTCCCGAAGGACCCGCCTTCGACGGGGGCTGGCAGCTCCCCGATTTCCAGTCCGCCTGAGCCTCACCCTGCCTAGCGAGGCGGACATCCACTATCGGCTGATCCGCCCGTTTAAGGCTCCGCCGACCTGCTGCTTGGTTCCTTGCGCGTGTCGCACTTCAACTGATGGAGATCCGTCGCGCATCTCTTGCCGGACCACAGGGTGACACAAGGCAGGGGGCACGACTGTCTTGTGCCGGGTGAGGCTTGCCGGGCATCCGCCAGCTGATGCTTTACACGATGGCCTACGACAGGCCGTACACGGTGCGGTCCGGGCGGACCCGGCTGGCTGATGATCGGCCGTGGATACTTGAGCGCAAACAGATCCGGCTTCATGATCGCAGTGGCTGCGACGAGAGGAGCCCGTCGGATGCGCCTGCCGGTCTTCACCTCGCTGCGGGGGTACCGGCCCGGCTGGCTGCGCGGTGATGTGGTCGCGGGGCTGACGGTGTGGGCGGTGCTGGTGCCCGAAGCGCTGGCGTATGCCTCGATCGCCGGAGTCTCGCCGGTGGTCGGCCTGTATGCGGCGCCGGGTGCGCTGATCTTCTACGCGGCGTTCGGCAGCTCTAAGCACCTGATCGTCGGGCCCATGGCGGCCACCGCCGCGCTGTCAGCCGCCGCAGTCGGGGATGTCGCGGCAGGAAAGTCCGGCGCGTTCCCCGCTCTGACGATCACACTCGCCCTCACCACCGGGGTGTTGGCGCTGGCCGCGGGGCTGGCGCGGCTGGGGTTCGTCGCGAACTTCATCTCCGAACCGGTGCTGAAGGGGTTCATCGTCGGCCTGGCGCTGACCATCATCGTCGGGCAGGTGCCCAAGCTGCTCGGGGTGGGGAAGGGGTCGGGGGACTTCTTCAGCCAGCTGTGGTACCTGCTGACCCACCTCGGCGAGGCGGGATGGCTGACGGTCGTCGTCGGCCTGGGCTCGCTGGCCATCGTGCTGGTGCTGCGCCGCCTGGCCGCGGTGGTGCCCGCCCCGCTGGTGGCGGTGCTAGCGGGGATCCTCGCGGTACACGCCTTCGGGCTGCAACACCACGGGGTGGAGATCCTCGGCCACATTGCAGGCGGGCTGCCCGCCTTCGGCCTGCCGCACGTGCCCGCCGCGGACTACCTCAAGCTCACCGGCCCGGCCGTGGGCATCATGCTGGTCGGGTTCGCCGAGGGCCTGGGCGCGGCCAAGACCTACGCCGCCCGGAACGGGTACCAGATCTCCCCGAACAAGGAGCTGATCGGCCTGGGCGCAGCGAACCTGGCCGCCGGGCTGTCCAGCGGCATGGTGGTCAACGGGTCGCTATCGAAGACCGCGGTGAACGGCTCGGCGGGGGCCAGGACGCAGGCCTCCGGGCTGGTCGTCGCCGTGCTCACCGTGATCACGCTGCTGTTCTTGACCGGGCTGTTCGAGGACCTGCCCGAGGCGACGCTGGCGGCGGTGGTGATCGCGGCGCTGATCGAGCTGGTCGACTACAAGGCGCTGGCCGCGCTGTACCGGGCCTACTCCTCCCGGCTGGGGCAGATCTACGGCCTGGCCGCCCGGGCGGACTTCATCGCCGCCGTCGCCGCGATGCTCGGGGTGCTGGTCTTCGACACCCTCCCGGGGCTGGTCATCGGGGTGGCGGACTCGCTGCTGCTCCTGCTGTACCGGGTCTCCCGGCCGCACGTCGCGGTCCTGGGTGAGATCCCCGGCAGCGGCGGGCAGTGGGCCGACACCGCCGTCCATCCCGAGGACCAGACGGTGCCCGGCGTGGTGGTGCTGCGGGTCGAAGCCGGGGTGTTTTTCGCCAATGCCGATCACGCCCGCGCCGCCATCGACGACGCCGCCACCGCTGACGGCACCCGGGCGGTGGTACTGGACTGCGAGACGATGCCCTATGTTGACGTGACCGCGGCCCGCATGCTCGGCCAGCTCGCCGCCCACCTGCACCACCGGGGGGTGCGGCTGGTGCTCGCTGCCGAGATCGGCCAGGTCCGCGACATGGTGGCCGCCGTCAGCAGCCGGGACGGGGCACCGCAGTACCACCGCACCGTGCACGAAGCCGTCACCGCCGCCCGGATAAGCCCAGCCGCCGAGCCCGCTGAGGAGAGGTAATGGGCCAGGCCATCGGAGGATCACTGCCCTTGGCGGTCGGGATCGCGCTCAGCCTGTACCGCTTCAGAACTCGACGCACGGGCTTTGAGCTGCGGTTTGGTGTCGCCAGGGAGTTGAGGCATGATCGCCTTCCGTGTCTGTCCGTCTGCTGTACTTGATCATGGTCCGGGTCTCCGGCTGGCTGGTCCTTCTGGGTCGCGGTCAGGCGTCCAAGGACGCGGAGATCATGGTGCTGCGGCATGAGGCGATGGTGCTGCGGTGCGAGGCAGCCGGCTGGTCACGCCGGGCACCTTGCTGGCCTGGCACCGCCGTCTCGTCACACGTAAATGGACTTACCCGAGCCGGCCGGGGCGCCCGGCGGTCGGCCAGGAGATCCGCGCGCTGGTGCTGCGGCTAGCGGGGGAGAACCCCGCGTGGGGGTACCGGCGGGTGCACGGCGAGCTGACCCACCTCGGGCATCAGATCAGTGAGGCGACTGTGCGGCGGATCCTCCGCGCCCGGCGCTGCCGGCCCGCTCCCCGCGGCCTGGACACCTCCTGGCGGAGGTTCCTGCGCATCCAGGCGGAGGGCCTGCTGGCGTGTGACTTCTTCACCGTGGATACGGTCTTCCTCCAGCGGCTGTACGTGCTGTTCGTCTTGGAGATAGCGACCCGGCGGGTGCACATCCTCGGGGTGACCCGGTACCCGGACCGGGCATGGACTGCCCGGCAGGCCCGCAACCTGGCCATGGACCTCGCCGCCCGGATCGGCCAGTTCCGGTTCCTTATCCGGGACCGCGACGCCAAGTTCACCGGCGCGTTCGACGAGATCTTCGCCAGCGAGGCATAAGGGTCGTCAAGTCCCCTCCGCTGGCGCTCCGGGCGAACTGTTATGCCGAACGCTGGGTACGGACGGTACGGTCCGAGTGCACTGACCGGATGCTGATCTACGGCGAGAGCCATCTGCAGACGGTCCTGCGGACCTACGCCGGGCATTACAACGGGCACCGGCCGCACCAGTCCCGGAATCAGCGGGCACCCGATCATGACGAGCCAGTCGTCGTGCCGCTGGACGCGCCGGTACGGCGGCGGAAGGTACTCGGCGGCGTGATCAACGAGTACCACCGGGCCGCGTGAACTACTCCATGAACCCGCAGGTCAGGGTTTGCTGCCGGCATTTTGAAGCGGTACAGGCAGGTCAAGCTGGCGTCCATTGACCATCGCGCATGATGGTGCGACCGTTGATCTCCGCGAGGCTGTTCCACGCCCGCACGGTGCGGGGGCTCGCGATCAGGTAGACATGAGGCACAGCATCATGGCGTGGATCCCAGCCGGTCCGGGTGGCGTAACACCGCGCGACCGGTTCCAGGGCATCCGCGCATGGCACGACCTCGGCCGCTGCCTCGATGACGGTGACATCCCGGGTCGTACCCAGCGCCAGGCGCAGATCACCGCTGGCAGCGGCGTTCCTGGCGGTAGGCGATGCCGCCGGAGTCGCGACGATGACGTGCGCACCGTCCCACGCGAGCGACAACGGCACAAGATGAGGCCGGCCGGCGCTGGCGGTAGCGACCCATACATCGGCGTCACCTTCCAGCCGGGCAAGCGTGTCGGCCCTGCGCTCAGCAGCAGTACGGACAGCAACGGTCACTCGGCTGAGAATATCCCCCGGCCAGGGAGGCAGCCCCGCCGCCCACCGCCCAGCCGTCACTCCCACAGATCTGCCAGTTCGGGGCGCCGCGCTGCGGCGTTCGAGAGGACCAGGCCGCCGTCCATATCGGCGGCTCGGTGCGCGGTTATTAAGAGCTCTTCGCACGGTGGGCAATCCCGACCACGGCGGCGCAGACATCAGCGAGGTCGTATTTTTATGCATCGCCAGCGCTCGGCGTGAACTTCCGCTTCTGCCGCGACGCGCAGTGATGTCGTCTGCGGTTCACGCCCCGCCAGGCGGTCTGGCGTCGTCTGATGATTTGGATGCCGTAGATTGCCGGGTGTGATCCTGGTAGTCGAGTACGACCCAGCTTGGCCGCTGCGATTCGAGCAGTTGCGGCGGGAGTACGCCGAGGCAATGGCAGCTGTTCACGTGCCCGTGGTGGCCATCGAGCATGTCGGCAGCACCGCGGTTCCGGGTCTGGCCGCCAAGCCGGTTATCGACTGCGACATCGTAGTCGACGAGCCGGACGTCGCCGCGGCGTCGCAAGCCCTGGCCGGCCTGGGGTTCACGCTCCTTGGCGAGCTCGGCATTCCGCTGCGGTGGGCGTTTAGGGAGCCTGAACGCCTGGCGGCGACGAACACCCATGTCGTTGTTCAGGGTTCACTGTCGCTCCGCAACCACCTCGCTGTCCGGGACACCCTGCGGACCGAGCCACGTCTGCGCGAGCAGTACGCTGCCGTCAAAAGGCAGGCCGGTGCCATAGCCTCGAACCTCGATGAGTACGGTCGCGGGAAGAATGCCATGGTGCAGCGGATTCTCGCTGCCGCCGGACTGACCGACGCGGAGCGAGCCTCCATTGACGCCAATCAGGTGCCGTCGCACGACGAATTCCCGAGGTAGAAATCAGGCGGATTAGATTCGTCTTTGACGGCACGAAGATCAGCAGTATCGAGCAGAGTACGCCGGTCAACACCCTGTCATACCGCTGCGGGGTCCCTTCCTGCTCCGTGTCAGTTCCGCGTGACGTCCGCTGGTAACCGGTGCGCTGACACGTGCGCTTGCGGAAGAATGATGAACCTGGCAGGGTGCGGCGGCCAGCGATGCCGTGCGCGGCGGGTTCACCATAGATCGCCGCCAGTAAGTACGTACAAGAATGGCACCAACGGGATGAGAGCGAAGATTCCCCACGCCAGCTTCCCGCCCCGTCCCAAGTCCGGCCGGTCGGTGGCCAGGTCGATCCACACCAGCACAACGGCGATGGGATGCAGAAAACAGAGCAGGATCTCGAAGAGCTTCTTCATCGTCCAAATCTACTCGGGCTCGCGGCAGGAGCCGCGGTCCGGCCATCCAGTTTCGCCCATGCCGCCCAGGCGCGTGCCAGCCGTGCTGACGTGCCCGGGAAACCGTGTCCGGCACGCGCTGCCCCCGGCCGCCACCATGAAGATCACCAGACAACCGGGTCGACCGCTCGTAGCCGCCAACTGCTTGGTTTCGCCAGGCTCAAAACGGGCGGGCGCTCGGATCGGGCTCGTATGCTTCTGCGCGTGAAGCGAGTTCTCCTGACCGGGATGTCGGGGACCGGCAAGTCGAGCGTGGCCCGCGAGCTGGCCGCTCACGGGTTCAAGGCTGTCGACACCGACGACGGGTGGTCCGAACCCTTGCCGGATGGCCGTCAGATGTGGCGGGAAGACGCCGTCCAGGCACTGCTGGCCACCGAGGACGCCGGCGTGCTGTTCGTCGCCGGCTGCGGGGAGAACCAGACGCACTTCCATGCGCAGTTCGACCACATCATTCTGCTGAGCGCTCCGCTCGAGGTTCTGGCGGGGCGGCTGGCGACCAGAACCGGCAACCCCTACGGCAAGGCATCCGAAGAGCTCAGCCGCATTGTCGATGACATCCAAACAGTTGAGCCTTTGCGGCGAGTGGCCGATCATGAAGTCCGGACAACGATCCCGCTGAACGAGATAGTGACGACCATCTTGCGTCTGGTCGATGCGTGACAAAGATGCAGACGTCCGCATAGACATGCGTGAAGACGCCCGATCCGAGACATCCGCTATACCGCCTGGTGTGCGCCCGCTGTCCAACCTGGCCGGATACCTGCCGCCGCTGTGGCTGTCGCCGCACCTGGCCATGCGCAGCGCGGATTAATCCTTCGCGGTCCCCGGGCCTGGCCGGCGAGAATGCCGCGGTGGCCAGTGACCTGCTGGGCGTCTCGGGGCGGGCGATGATGGAGCCGCTGATCGCCGGCGAGCGCAACCCGGGCTTGCTGGCCAACCTGGCCAAGGGGTGTTGCGCCGCAAGATCGACGGCCTGCAGATGGCCTGCGACGGCCGGTTCACCGCCGGGCACGGCCAGATGTGCCGGCTGCACCTGGATGCCTACGACCATCTCACCGTCAAGATCGCCGAAGTGGACGTCCTGGTCGCCGAGGCGGCCGCGCCGTTCCAGCCGGTCATCGCCCGGCTGGTCACCATCCCCGGCATCGGCCAGCGCGTCGCCGAGGTGATCGTCGCCGAGACCGGCGGCGACATGGCGCGGTTCGCCCCCCCCGCGGCTGGCCGCACGGGCCGGGCTGGCGCCGGGGACAACGAGTCCGCCGGCAAGCGCAAGCGCGCGGCTGCCCGCCCGGGGAACCGCCACCTGCGTACGGCGCTGGTCGAGTCAGCCTGGTCCACGGCCCGCACCCGCAGCCGGCCCAGTGCCCGGTTCCGCCGGCTGGCCCGCCGGGTCGGCCGTGGCAACGAGAAGAAAGCCGCCGTCGCGGTCGCGCACACCCTGGCCTGCATCGCCTGGGCGATCATGAAGAACGACCAGGATTACGCAGAAGCCGGCGAGGACTGCTACGAGCGAGTCGATCAGCGGAACCGCGACCATATCGTGCGGCACCACCAGCAGGCCCTCGCCCGGCTCGGCTACCTGGTCACCCCTCGTTCCACCCGGCGACGGCAAACCGCCGCCAGCACAAGCTGCATGACCCTGCGGCAACTCACCGGCGAGCCAATAACAGCCGGCTCCGCCGGCGCTGCCGCGCGCCCGCTGGGGCCCCCAAGTTTCGTCACAGGCCGGTGGTACGGGAACCGGCCTGTCAGGAACGATGTTCCTGCTGGTCTGCCGGGTTGAGTGCTCGTGAGCGACCGCTGGTAGCCGTGAGAGTTCGTGGCTTGTGGCCCGTGCGTGCCCGGCTACAGCGACCCGACCCAAGCCTGCTCGGTGCGAGCATCTGATCCGTAGATCAGTGCAGCCTGTCCAGCCGGTGCGCCAGAATCCGTATCCGCAGGTCGGAGTTCACCAGATGTCCGACGAGGACCTGTGAGTCCGGTGCAGTCCACAGTCTGTGAGACGACTGTGAGAGCGTAACCTGCGCGGCCCTCTCCGCCGCCAGGGCATATGGAGACAGGCGCGGCGAAGGTGGGTTAGTTCGCTGACCGCTCCATGAAGAGGCAGAACGGATGCCGGGCCGGATCGGCGTGCACGATGAACACGCCACCTCGCTCCTCTACCGGGCCGATCAGCACCACTGCCCCCAACGACACCGCGCGACGGCTCGCCACCACAAGGTCTGACACGGTGAGGTCTAGGTGCAGCTGCTGCGGAACGCCGTCCGGCCACTGCGGCGCCTGGTACGGATCGACTCGCTGGAACGCCAGCTTGAGAGGCGGTTCCTCGATGTGGACCTCGCACCAGCCCGGGTCCCTGGTGTCCGTCTGGCCGCCGAGCAGTCTGGCGTAGAACGATGCCAGGGCCTGGGGATCGGGGCAATCGAGGACCACGGACCGCAGGCGTACCGTCGGCTGCGAACTCATCCGCCCAGCCTAGGGTAAACCTGACGACTGGCCAGGGACCAGCACGGCAGTGCCCCGGCTGGAAGCAGTTGACCTTATCGGCATGTGCTTCGACGGCATGGGCGGGGCCCTAGCACGCGGCCGCGCCGACAAGCCCGGCCTTTGCGTTGCCGCCGCGGGCATGCAAGGCGGCGGGGCTGGCCAGAATGCTGGTACCTCGCGGTGCGGGCCGGTGTTCCGGCCTGCACCACGAGGTAGGTGTCACAGCTGCCGGGCTGCCGGGGTGGGCCGGCAGGCCGTGCTTGCTCAGCCGGGACGGCCGTTGGAGCCGGCGGTCCCGGTCCCGGCGGCGGCCAGGTCCTGGTCGCTGGGCTGCTGGTCGCTGGGCTGCTGGTCGCCAGGGCGGGCGGCCGGCAGCGGGGCGGTGCCCGGGTCGGCGGGGTGCCCGGCCAGGACGCCGGTCTGGGGGGAGGCGCGGCGGGCGTGGGCCAGGCCGAGGCCGCCGAGGATCAGCATGACGGCAGCGGCGATGAATGCGGCGATCGCGGCGATGCCGGCGATGGTGGCCATGGTGCCGAAGGCGTAGGCGTTCAGCAGCATGCTGCGCAGCGTGGTGCCGCGGAACATCAGCTGGACCTGGGCGGCCAGCTTGGCGTTGTTAGGCTGCGCGATGGCCTTGGCGGATAGCTGGGAGTAGGTCAGGCCGCCGCCGATCACCTTGAGGTGGTTGGCGATGAAGTGGTCGGCGTAGACCTCGGCCTGGGCGCCGGTGGTCATCAGCTGCCCGGCGTACTGGTGCATCGCGGCAAACTCCGGGGCCTTGATGGCCGGGCTGTTATTAGCCGGGAAGACGATCTGCTGCTCGGCGAGCTGGGTGCGCACCTGGTTGCTGACGAAGTTGTGGGCCCAGGTCAGCAACAGGCCGGACACGATCAGCGTGACGGCCAGGAACAGGCCAGCGACGCTGACCCATACGTCGAAGGTTCGGCGTCTCATAGCGGTTCTCCTTGCTCTGGGAACAGGGTCACGTGCCGGCGGTCAGGCCGGCCTGCCCGGTTCCCTGTTGCTGACCGGGGTAGCTGGCCGTGGCCGGCCGTCGTTCCCGGTGTCTGCCCCTGAACTTACATCTGAAATTTGAAACTGGCAATATATTTCTAGAAATTAGAGTTATTTGTGGGGAGATGGGAGGCTGGGGTTCCCGCCCAGGAGACGCCCGGGGGTGCGGTGCATCGCGCCCCCGGGCGTGCCGCCCGGCACATCGCGGCCAGCCCGGCGATCACCGAGCGCGGCGCCAACGGCACCGTCACCGGCCTGACCGCGGCCGGGCACGTCGCCAGCCGGAGAAACGGCCGCCGCAACCCCTGTCAGATCCCGGCCACCACCCCGGTGCCAGAACCCGCCAGCCAGGAACCCGCCACCGGCGAAGCCCTGGCCCTCTAGCGGTGACGGCGCCAGGCAGCAGCTGACCGGCCCGGGCCGGCCGTCAGTTCCTGGGTGCGCGCGGACCGTGCGGAGCTCGACCCGGTGCTTTACCACACGGTCCGCGCATGGCTGGAGCGCGACTGGCCGTTCCGCTCGATCCAGTACGCGCCACGGGTCTGACCTGGTGCCATCATCCATCGGGCTGGCTGGTCACATCCCGGGCTGCGGAAATTCCCGATTGGCGCAGCTGCCCCAGCCCGCCTAGCACAGGGCCACTTTAGGTTCACGGAGCGCAATACCGGTACCAGGCCGGCCCGCCGAGCTGATCCGGAACGCCGATTACGAGCGGATGAACAGCTGGCTGGTTAGTCTTGGCGCGGCGATCAGGTCCAGCAGTTACATGAGCGCGGCCGGGTGCCATCTCTTCCCTGACCGCGAGCTGTCCCGGGGCCGCGGATCAGTAGGGCATCTCCCGGCTGCTCACTAAGACAAAGGGCCCTGCTGTCATTTGCCTCACGGCGGGTCAAGACTTTCACATGCCCGCCGATCGTCCATGATCCTGATCTCGGTGACTCGCGCTGGAGGCTTCGAGCCGTCCTGGCACTTTCCGCCCAGGAACGCGCCGGAGTCGTATTCTCGCGGCAAGAGCCCGTGCGTTCATGGTCCTGCCGGGCAGATGAAGGGATCCGCTTGGAAGCCTGGGGCACGTTCGCCGAGATCTGTGGTAGCGCCGCCGCCGCGCTGACCGGGCTGTTGTTCGTGGCGGTCTCGATCAGGATCACCTACATCGCGAGGTCTCAGGAACTGCGCAACCGGGCGGCCCAGACGCTGAGCCTGTTCGGCACAGTCTTGGTTATCTCGGTCTTGATCGCGATTCCCCGGCAGGCGTACCGCACGCTCGGTGCCGAGTTGGTCGTCCTCGCCGTCATCACTGGCATTGGCCAGTACATCCTGGACCGGCGCGCGAAGGGCGAGAGGAGTAATCAGGCGATCGCGCCCGTACTCGAAGCTGTTACTCCTACCACGATCACTTCGTTGCTGCTGCTGGCTGCGGGCATAGTCCTGGTCCTCGGAGTGCCCGCGGGACTCTACGTCCTGGTCGGGCCGGTATTCGTAGCCCTTGCTGGCGGCATCACGAGCGCCTGGCTGCTCCTCACCAAGATCACCGAATAGCGCTGCTGCAGCACCGCCGGAAATAACGCAGACGTGCGCTACCGGGATGAGAAAAGTGCATTTAAGCGGAGAAGATGGCCTGGTCTGGAAACCTGTCCATGCCAGCTCGGAAGCCAAGAACTGGCCCCTAACCTGCCGCCTGCTGAGCTTGCACGCTCAGGAGCCCCCAGCGTCTGACGGAGTGATGCAGCCCGCGACCGGCGGCGGGGCCTTGCCGTTCAGCCCGACGTCCGAAGTAACGCCGATGCCCCGGCAGATCAGGGCAGCCAGCCAGGAGCCAGCGATCTTGAGCACACACCGAGCCAACCCAACGTGACAGAACATTGGTTCTCGCGCGCCTTAGATGACCCTCCGAGGTGGTCGCCGGGACGCGCCGAACGGCCGCTCGGCGCGCGGTTATTAAGAGCCCTGCGCACGGTTGGCAATCCCGACCACGGCGGCGCAGACAGCGGCGAGGTCGTATTTTTATGCATCGCCAGCGCTCGGCGCGAACTTCCGCTTCTGCCGCGATGAGGTACGTCCAGTCACCGCCGCCGCGGCCCGGCTGACACTCCGGTCTCCGGCCCCGGCCGGTCACGCGGGCCAACTTGAACCCGGCCTTCCTAACGCCCGGGATGATCGGCTCGCCAGGTACAGGCAGGACTGGTGGCATCAAGCCGCGCCGATTGTGAGCGTGAGCTCCTGTGGCGGGCCGGACTCGGCGATCGGGCCTTCAGGCGCCTCGCGCGGGTCTGCGATGGCAGCCTCGCGGCGGCCTGCCTCACCGTTTGCTTCCGCGCGGCGGCGCGATCGCGCGCGGGCGCCCCAGGCACCGTCTTGATCTTGTCCGGCCTGCAGGTCAGTTCGCGCCGTCGTGGCTGGCTGGGCCGCCGGGAGCCGGTCTGAGCGTGCGCTGGCTAGGCGCGAGGGTCGGCTGCGGGTCCGAAGACCTTGTCCATGATCTCGGCGCCGGTGGTGATCACTGGGCGTAGTTCGCGGCGGTAGACGATCTCGGTGGTGCGGGTGGTGGCGTGTCCGGCTAGCCGGGCGATCTCCTCGATGCCGACGCCGTGCTGGCTCATCAGGCTGACGAACGAGGTCCGCAGCTCGCGTGGCGTCCGGCCGTCCCCGATCCCGGCTTGGGTGCACACCCGCTTGAACATCTTGCGGACGTTGGCCGCGTCGAGGGCGGCGCCGAGCCGGGTGGTGAACACCAGCCCGGTGTCCTGCCAGCCGTCTGCTGCCGCGCGCCGCTCCTGGGCCTGGTTGTCGCGCCACTGGCGCAGCGCCGCCACCGCCATCTGGGGGACTGCCAGCGTGCGCCGCGAGCGCTCGGTCTTGGTCTCGCCGTGCGCGCGCACCGATCGCCACACGGCCACGTGCGGCGGGACCGCAGGGCTGGCGCCGGGGTCTCCGTCGAGGTCGACGTGCTGCCAGCCCAGCGCCCGGGCTTCCTCGGTGCGGATGCCGACGCCCAGGCTCAGCACGACGTAGGCATGCATCAGGCTGGCCGGGCGGCGGACATCGTTGAGCCCGGGACGCAGCTCCATCACCGGCAGGGTCCTGGCGGTGGTGATGACCGCGATGGCCTGCTGCAGGGTCAGCGACCGTGACGGCCGTCCTTGCTGGCCTTTGGGCGTATCGACCAGGGCCGCGACGTTGCGGCCGGCCAGGTCGTTGGCCTCGGCGTGCCGGATGGCCCGCTTCAGCGCCAGGTGCCCCATGCTCACCACGGCGCTGGAGTACCCGGCGGCCATCGTGGCCAGCGCCTGGCGCACGTCGGCCGCGGACAGCTGGCGGAGCTTGCGGTTGCCGATGACGTTCAGGATCGGCTCGAGGACGTTCTGGTTCTTCTTGACCGTCTTGGCCGAGCGGCCCGCGAGCCCGTCGGCCAGCCAGTCCTCGGCGGCCTGGCGTACGGTGTAGGCGGAATAGCCAGCTTTCGGGGTGATCCCCTTGTCGATGTCGGCGTGCAGGGCCTTCAGCTTGTCCTTGACCGCGGTCTTGGTCTTGCCCGCGACCTTCCGCCGGATCCGCCGCGCGCCGTCCGGGCTGTATCCCAGGGATATGGCCCCGCGCCAGATGCCGGGGCAGCCGTTGTGCCGGCCCGGATCCCGGCACGGGCCGCCCCGGTGCTCGAAGCTGATCGAGTCCTCGCCCCGCCCGCGCCGCTTGGCCACGAGCCAAGCTTACGCCAGGTGGGGCCGAACAGTGGGGCCATTCTCAGCAGGCACCCGGACCCTTCCAGGCCCGTTCGGGCATAAATTCCCAGGTAGGTAGCCTCCCGGACCTCGGTCCGGCCCGGCCAGAATCCTGCCTGAAGTTCATGGTAAGGAGAAGGTCTACGGTTCGATTCCGTAAGGGGGCTCGCAGGTCAGAGGCCAGTTCCTATTACAGGATCGGTCGTTTCTGATCTTGGTGCAGCAGCAAAGTGCAGCAGTAGGCGCTCAGCTGCCCAGCCATTGTCCGAGCCTCTTGAGTGCCTCGCGCGTGGTAGCCGAAGGCACCTCGGTGTAGATCTCCATCGTGAGGCCGATCTTGCTATGCCGAAGAATCTGCATGGCGACCCGGGGGTGGACATCGAGGGCGGCGAGCAGTGATCCGCATGTCCTGCGGGCGCCGTGCACGGTGATCTGGGGAACGTCGGCCTTGACGGCTTTCCAGTAGAACTAAGGGGGTAATCAATTACATGTCTAAACAACATTCTACTGGTCCGATGATCGTTACCATTATATCATTCGGAATTGTCTGCTGAGCTCTATATTACGTTTTCGTCAACGTTCATACCGCTCCGACAGTTAACAAAGGGGCGGTAACCCTGAACCCTTTCCAGAACGCTAAGGATGTTCTGACGGCTGTAATTCCCTTCGCAAGCGCTGCGGCCGGGTTTTGGTTCGGCGCAGACGGCAAGAGCAAAGCGCAGGATCAGGCGCAGCAGGCGCAGGAGCACGCAATTGTCGCACGCGATCAGGCAGCTAAATCGGACAAGCAGAAGAATGCTGTGCTGCAAGCCACGCAAGAAGACACAGGCGAGATGCTTAACAAGGCTCGGCAAATTGCTCCAGATGCCTTTAACTAACGGGGAGTTATAATTCTGGCGACGACTTCAGTTCGCGACGAATGTATACTCTTCATCCGTAAAGCGGCACTAGTGGAACTGTCAAGACCTCAGCGAAAAGGGCCCATAGATCAGTTGAGGAAGCCCACCCGCGCTATGCGCATGGCCCATGTGCCCACCTTACGAGGGGAGCCAGCAGCGCTATGATGTCTCAACGCCGTATCACGGTCAGCCGGACGGACGGACGTATCACGTGCCTTAGCTACGCCTCCTAACTGACAAGAACAGAAGGTGGCACGCCGTCGCTCCGATGGGAAGGGGGCCAGACGGTGGTTAACTTACTTAAAGGCGGGCAGACGGTACCAGAGGCTCTGTCCAGCGAGATCGAATCAGTGCTGCGGTCGCTAGCAAGGAAGCTTGAAGCCTTGATGTGTGAAAGCGGGCATAACGGCACGGATGCCAATCATAGTGACAACGTCCTGCTGGATGTGGAAGTCGACGAAGTGCGACTGCTTGCCTCGAGGCGTGGGCGCCCCACTCTGATCTCGCTGCTTAGTCCCCGCGAGGGGGAGATCGCCCGAATGGTGCCCAGGCGTTATGCGAACAAGACGATCGCCTCGTGCCTTGAGATTAGCTTGTCGGCCGTGGCCTCGCACTTGCGCCGTATCTTCGTGAAGCTCCAAGTCTTCTCGCGCACCGCCATGGCGACGTGCCTACTTCGGGCGAAGCTCAATGAATTGCCTGCCTTGCTCGACAGCGTACTAAATGATGGCGGCGCTCCTTGTACTCGATGATTAGCGAGCCTTTCGCCATCCATATTCTCGGCTTCTGCCATGAATGCAGCGCCCGTGGGCGCATCAGCCGAGTTGTGGGGGTTGGATAGCAATGCCGCGTCATCTGCTCAGCCGGGCCAGGCGGGAGAGGGAGCCTGGCGGCATCGTGCTGCTGTTCACGGGAGCATGGTCGAGGCTGCGGAAAATGTTCTACGGCCTCAAGCACCGTCTGCGCCTATTCGGGCTCCGGCACCGGGGCGTCGACCGGCCGCGACGCTGGAACGGCCGACGCTGGATGAGGCTGACCAGCTGGACCATCGCCGCGGCCGCGGTGATTCTCGTGGCCTGGATGCTCCGGTCTGTTTATGTGGTCTTCTTTCTGCACAAACCATGGAGCGTTTGGCCGAACGACGACGCCATGTGCCAGAAAGTCGACGTCTCCTGCGGTGCCATCAGCGGGTGGATCACCTCGCTGCTCTCCATTGCGCTGGCATCGGTCGTTTTCCTGTTCTGGCGGTTCTGGCGGATGGACCGGCGGTACCGGGCCAAGGCCCGGCAGCATGCCCGTGACCTAGTGCCGACGGCCGGCCCCATCTTCGGCAAGATCGTGGGCCGCGACGACCTATGCCGGGTCCTCATGGAGGACCTGCGCGATGGCGGCTCTCGCCGACCGCACGTTCTCGTCGGCGGCGTGGGCACTGGAAAGACCGCAGTGGTCGTCCTCCTCACTGAGATGCTGGCCAAGCGCAGGGCGATCCCGGTGCCGATCCGCTTGCGGGATGCTAAGCCGCTCGATTTCTCGGCCCTGGCCAAAGAGCAGTTCATGGAGACCGTCAACGAGCGGTTGGCCTCGGCCGGAGAAGGGGAGAAGGTCTGGCGGCGGCTGCTCCAAGATGGCCGCGTCGTCGTACTCGCCGACGGGCTGGAAGAAGCCCTGTCTACGGCCGAAGACGCCGAAGAGCGGGACAACAAGATTCGCCTGGCCATCCGTAAGGCCTACGATCAGGGCCTTCCCCTGCTCATCGCCTCGCGCCCGCACACGCCGCTGCGAGAGATGGATGCGACCATTCACGAACTTGAGCCGCTCAGCAAGGACGCAGCCCTGACCTACGTCGCAGAAGCCGGTCCGGCCGAGGATGAACGGCGGCTCAGCTGGATCGTGGAGACCGCCGATGTGGCTGATTCCCCGCTGTACCTGCAGATCACCAAGGAGATCTACCGCCTTGACCTGCTCGACCAGATCGCGACACGCAAAGCCGAGGTGCTGGGAACGCCAGGTGATGACCCGTCAAAGCTGCGGGTCCGCCTGTTGCAGACCTGGAAGCTAGGCATGATCCGCGGCGACCTGCGTCCGGACGTGCCCCTCCGTCCGGAGGAGCGCGAGGTCGCCCTGGTATGGCTGTCAGCCCTCGCCTGCGTCGGCCTGAAGGACGACAGCCTTGAAGTCCGCCTGGACTCGGTGGTTGAGGGGCCAATCCACGAAGAGGTCCAAAAGCAACTGAAGAGGATAGACAACAGGACAGGCGGCAAGTTCAGCCTCGTCGATCAGCGGCTAGCTGCGGCCTGGGGCGCCCGGCTCGGCCTGGTCGAGCCGCTGGCCAGCCGAGTCCGGTTCCAGCACAGCCTGATCCAGGCCTTTCTCGGTTCTCAGCTGATGGACGCCGCCCTGAGCGACCGCGATTACGTGAAAGAGGCGCTGTACGGGAAGGCGGCCCTTCGTGAGGGCGCTGACTTGACAGAGGCGCCCTACGGCAACCCAGACGGTAAGCGCTTCGGCCCGGGGCGGGAGTTCCTGATCGCGCTCGTGCTGCACTCCCGGAGCAAGATCATCGAGCAGGAGGACGCCGGCCAGCCAGCGCTGCCCGGCTCGTCCGCGGCCAGCGCTGGAGCAGTCTGCTACCAGCTGGCCCAGGCAGCCGGCTCCGGCACGACAACAAGGCCCTGGACATTTACGCGGCCGCGATGGAGATCAGCAGTATTGCCACGGATCACCAGAGCGATTTGGGCGGGGCCGACGGCGGGCCCCGCAAAGGCGTGGCGCAGGTCCCCAGTCAGCCAGTCGTCATGGTCGAGAGCAGCCGACCGCAGGATCAGCTCTCGGCGAACGATGTGCCGGGCAGCCAGGCGACGGCCGAACCCCTCGGCACCGATGCGCACGAGGCGCAAAGCTGCTCACACATCGACCTTGCCCGGCGGATCAAGGACGAATGGCCCAACATCAGGTCAGAGGACCCGCCAACACTGGAGGAGGCGAAGCTCGGGCTGGTGCGCCGGTTCGGCGACGCGCTCCACACGCTGGCCGACCGACGGCACACCTGCCCGGGAGGCCAGGGGTACGCCCAGTTGTATGAGATTTGCCTGAAGGAGAGTTCCTACCGGATCAGGCTGGCCGCTGCCCAGGAGATCGGGCGCGGCGGTGCCGTTGCCTTCCAGGAGATTGAGCTGGCGAAACCTGGGCAAAGCGACGAAGGCGCGCCAGGCAGTGACATGAACGGTCAACGGCAGAGCGGCCAAGCCCCGGACGGCCACGCCGCGTCCGCAGCGTCGGCCGACGGCGAAATCCAATGGGCTAAGCAAATGAGCGCTTGGCTCGCACCGCTGCTCGTCACGTCGATTGAGGCGGGTGGCGCTGACCATGGGCCAGGATCGGCGTACCAGCGCGCGGAACACTACCTCAGTGATTGGCGCAAGCGTGTTGAGCTTGCCGAACCCAGCGGGGCAACGCTGGCGATCTCCCAGGAAATCGCGCTGGCCCAGGGCTTCAAGTACGCGGCCAACCGCCGTTACGGACAGGTGCACTCCCGGCCGGCCGTGCTCGGGCATCTGCAGGATGAGGCCCTCGAGATGCTCAAGCACGCCCGCTACTGGTTCACTCAGCTCACCCTGATCCAGGCCCTCTGCCTCTGGGAGATCCAGGCAAGCGAGTGGACGGCCGGCGGACGGTCCTGGAATCCCGACGCCATCGTGAATCACTGGCTGGAAGAGATAAACGGCGAGGAGGCCCGTGACGGGCGCGGCAACCGCCGCATCCACCCCTTCGTTGCAGCCGCGGCGGTGCTGGCCACTCGGGCCCTGGAGACCGGTCACCCCGAGCGGTTTCTGTGGATGGACGAAAGTGACCTGGTCGCCCGGGTCGGGTCCAGCCAGGAAGTGACGGATGCCCAGGCCCGGCGGCATGACCAGTGGATCCAGCCATCGATGGGTTGGAGCGGGCTCGACCGGCACGCTCAGCAACTGGCCGCGGACGTGCTGCTACTGCTGAACCTCGCCGAACGCGGCGAGCGGCCGGACAAGATCGAGCAATGGCTCGAGCGCGCGAACAAGGCCATACTGCCGCCGTGCATCAAGCGCGACCGGCTGGCGCTCAAGCCCGACCGCACCGTCGGAACCGCGGCGAGCAACCCGCCCGGCAGCAGTTGCCTCGACGGCTGCCCGTTCGACCTGTGCCCCTATCCCCCCAAAGGGCAGCAGCCGCACCGGGCGGAATTGAGCGAGGCGTTCTGCCGTCACCAGTACATGCTCGTGCGCCGCGCGCGAATTCGCCGGAGCACGGCGCGGTGGCAGGGATTGCGGGCAAGCCAGATGCGCGCGTTCTGGTCAGAGATGGCCAATCGCGCCCGCATCGGGCCCGCAGGGGGCTAGCCGGTTGCCAAGAGGCACGCCCAGTGGGTCGGCCACAGGCCGCCGACCGTACAGCGTTACGATCATCGCGTCCACCTGCCGAACAGACGCCGTACACCCACGAAGGTGCTTGCGAGCGACCCTGCCAAGTAGGTGTGCATGACAGCCGTGCTGCCATTGCGAGTGGTCACACGCAGATCATCTGGTTATGTGCGCTAGCGCTAGCAGCCTGCGTGCGACGGCTCGGGCAACTGGCCTGCCTGGCCGCTTGCCCGCCGCGCTTGCAGCAGGCCCGGCTTCGAGGAGGGCCCGGACGCAGGAGACGGTGACGCTGACCGGCTGGTTGCGGGCGAATAGCTGGAGCCACCCGGAGGGGCGTTGATCGCGGTGGTGATGCCGCCGAACAGGACTGCCCAGATCAAGATCGCCGGAGAGATAGTCGGCGCAGGCGCTCCTAGCGTCCTCGCATCAGCTTGCGCTTCAGCGTACGGAAACGCCCGAGGGGCGAAGTCAGCTTGGCCCAAACAGCCGACGACGGAACGATGCTGGCATTAGCTGATCGCCGGCGAAAGGTCCAAGGCTCGCACGTGCTGGTCTCCTGCGGTGTGGAGCTTGCCGCGCGGCTGGCTCGGTGGACGGCGGGACCGCTTGGTCGTTGGGGAATGACCGGCGCCGGCTCACCTGACCGCTGGTTCCCGGCCTGGCGCCGCCGCGAACGCGCTCACCGACCTCCAGGCCACGTCCGGCAACAGCCCCCGCAGCCCGGCCAGGTCCACCGGGCCGCCCGCCAGGTAGCGGCGGCACGCCTCATGGGCGGGGCCAAGGACGATGAACTCCAGGGTGGAGGCAGGCCAGGCCGGCAATGCACCTTCGCCGGCAACAGATGCCAGGTGCTCCATCACCGGGACCGCCAGCTTGGCCTTCAGCCCGGCCAGTTCCTCCCGCTGGGCCTGGGCAAGTTCCAGTGCCATGGCCCCGTACATGAACCGGGCTTCGTCCTCGTGGCCCAGGACCCACTCCAGGTGCCCGTCGACCAGGGCACGGACGGCGGCATCGGGGCGGTCTTGTGCCCGTGCCCGGCCCGTTACGTGGGCGAAAAGGCGCTCGAAAGCGCGGGCCAGCAAGGTGACGGTGAGCGACGGCAGGCCGTCGAAGAGGTTGTAGACGCTGGACGGGCTGGCGCCGGCCGCCCGGCGGATGTCTTCGATCCGCGTGTTGAGCAGCCCGTGCTCTGAAAAACAGGTGAGGGCGGCGTCGAGCAGCTCGTCGCGGCGCCGGATGCCGTCGCGGCGCCGGGCGGACGCCTGTCCCCGCGGATCGTTGCCCGCGGCTCTGGGAGGGGTCATAGCTGGATTATCTCTCCAACTTGTGCCATAGTTGTAGCCATCGTCTAACTGGAAGAGTACTCCCCAACAGGGGGAGACGGCCACGGGAGGTGGCTGATGGACCTCGGCCTGGCAGGACAGGTAGCAGTGGTCACGGGAAGCTCGCAGGGCATCGGCAGGGCGACCGCGCTGCTGTTCGGTTCGGAAGGGGCGCGGGTCGCGGTGACCTACCACCGCGAGCGAGATAGGGCACTGGCCGTGGTGGGCGAGATCGAGAACGGCGGGGGCGAAGCTGTCGTCACCGAGCTCGACCTCGCGTCGACTGGCTCGGTGTCCCGGGCGGTCGGCACGGCCCTCGAGCGCTGGGGCCAGGTGAACGTGCTCGTCAACAACGCCGTCTACTGGGGCGACCGCGCGCCCTGGGAGGCGCCGCTGTTCGAGGAGCTGGCGGCGGAGGAATGGAGGGCGTACTTCCGCCTCGATTTCGAAGGCGCTTATAGCGCCGTCCAGGCGATCCTGGCCCCCGCCCGGGTCCTTGAGATGAGCGCCCAGGCATCGCCGCTGCGCCGCCTGCCGAGCCCAGATGAGGTGGCTGCCGCGATCGTCTACCCGTGCTCGGGCGCCAACACCGCGATCACCGGCGAGATCGTCCGGGTCGGCGGCGGGGCAACATGAGGCGCACCTCGACGCTGGAGCGGGAGCTGGACATCCCAGCCGGTGCCAGCCCTGCAGCCTGCGAGCGAGTGGCCCCGGCCGTCGGACCTGGCCCGCTCTTCGACCTGTTGCGCGAGCTCCTGGAGAAGGGCGAGCTCTGAGCGGACTTCGATCCCAGGGTGATGGCGACCGCGATTTGCGCCGCCATCGACGCGGTGCCGCCTCGCCTTGCCCGCGAGCCCGACGTCAACGCCGCCTGCCACGGCCGCGAGCTGGCGGACCTCTTCGAGGTCCCACGACCAACCAGACCCGCACAACGAGAGGGCGCAGGCGATGCGCCATCTGACAGGAAGGAGCTTTGGATGTCAACTATCACGAGCCCCCGCGCAGGTGTGACGAGCGAGGAAGTCACCGCGGCGCTCCGCGCCGGCCTGGGGCCGCGCTACCACGTGGTCCCCGGGATGCGCATGCCTCAGGCCTGTATCTTCGCGGCAGAGCCAGACCAAGACCCCGACACCATCCTGGTCAGCACCGGGTCCAACCGGCTCTCCAACCAGATCTTCCGCGCCCAGGTGACGCTGACCCGGCGCTCGGGGCAGACCATCATCCGGATCCGCCCCGGCGGAACCAGTTCCGAGTTCCCGATCAACTGGATCGGCCTCGCGCGGAAGATCCGCCACGTCCTGGCAAGCGCCCCTGGCATCCGGTAACGGGCCCGCGGAGGACTATCCCCTGCCGCTGGTGACGCACTGCCGTCGAGCTGGGAATCAGGTCGGCCCAGCAGCCGCCGAACGGAGGGCTCGCATGCAAGTCCCCGTTACCCGGGGCGAGGTCTGTGCACAACGGAGCGGGCGGGCGCGCATTCGCCGCAATTCGGGACTTACGCCCGATGGGCTGCCGGGCTGCTGGCCGCGCTGGCCGTTCGGCCCGTTCCGTCATGCATTGTCAGCTTACCACGGGGCGTAAATGACAAAACACCCAGCGACGTATACCCAGCTCGGGTGGCCTGTAGATGCCGTCAGTCGGTGATGATGCTGAAGCCTGATCCCCCCGTACTCGGCCAGGCTAAACGAGCTGTGCTGGAATCCTCTCAGCGCGCGATCACCTGCATATCAAGCATGAGCGAGCGTCGCCGCCGCGTTAACTGGCGGTCCCACGATGCCAGATCGACCCCGATCTCTCGCGCTTCATCTGATGAGCGCCGTAGTCTCGTGGCCGTGCAGAACGAAGGCGGATATCTCATGCAGTGCCATGCGGGAGAGGTGACGTTGCGTGAACGGACTCGCCGTCTGCGGGTCCTCACTGTAGATGTGGTGCAGCGCGGGGAAGTCGTCATTCAATAGGACGCGACCAGCGGCAGAAACACGTGCACTGGACTATCAGGCCTCAGACGGCGAATTCGCTGGCGGTTCTCCAATTCGCGGTTGTTCGCCGGGCGCGCCTTGGCTGGGGGTGTGTCCTGGTCAGGCTCGTCCTCGTCGGGCAGGATCTTGGCCAGCGCGCCGAGAGCGCGTTCGAGCTCGGGCAGGTCGTCATCGACAGTCGCCTGCAAGATCGCGTGAGCGGTGTCAAAGTAGCGGTGGACCAGGTGGTCGCGCATGCGGGCAATCTGGCGCCAGGGGATGCCGGGCTGAGTATTGAGCAATTCGGCAGGCAGGGCCTTGGCGGCCTCGCCGATTTCCAGCAGCCGGATTCGGACCGCGTCGAAGACCAGGCCGTCGGACAGGTCGCCGCGCTGCAGGCGAGAGCGGATCGCGTCGATCGCGGCCTGGATGTCGGCCAGGCGTTGTCGTTCCCGGTAGGTCACAGGGCCACCAGGTCACGGCTGGCCCGGGCGCGGACATCGGGCTTGAGATCGCTGGCTGGTACCAGGTCGACCTGGCTGCCGACGATGGCTTCCAGCTCAGCCTGCACCCGCCCCAGGCGCCTGGGTAGGTGCGCTCTGGGCGGGGCGTCAGTGTCAGTGTCGCGGTGACCGGAACCCGGGGCTGTTCAGGAGCCGTCGCCCGGGAGTGTCTGCCAGCTGAAGGGGTGGCGTTCTGCCAGGCCGCTGGTGGTCGCGGCGGATGGGGCGTAATTTCTTAATCAGGACGACCGCACTTGGTGTGCCGCAGGGTACGCGAGACCGCGGTTCCTGCTGCTCTGGACCTCGGCAGCGCCCTGTACGCGCAGGCCAGCCGAGGTGGCGTATGACAGCACCCATCGCCAGCGGGGCTGGCTTCCTGCCAGCCGCGGGCGAGCAATCGGGCTGCGCAACAGCGCCGGGCCCGGGGGCGGCGGATGCGCTTTACGATGCCCGGCGCGGTGTCTATTACACCAAGCCGGTCTTGCGCGGCTGGCTGCACCTGGTCTGGTTCGGGGCGTCGCTGGCGGCGGGCACGCTGTTGCTGGTGCGGGTGCACGGAGCGGCGCGGATCACGGCCGTCGCCGTCTACGCGGCCAGCGTGAGCGCGCTGTTCGGGATCAGCGCGCTGTATCACCGGGGTACCTGGACGGATGCGTGGCGCCGGCGGCTGCAGCGCCTCGACCACGCGATGATCTTCTTCCTGATCGCCGGCACGGCCACCCCGGCGTTCCTGCTCGCCATGCGGGGCGGTTTCGGGCTGGCGTGCCTGATCGTGCTGTGGTCACTGACGCTGGCCGCGGCGGTGATCCACATGGCGCGGATGGTCTTGCCGGAGCGGCTGGTCGGCGCGATGTTCCTGGGGCTGGGCTGGATGGGGGGCCTGGCGCTGCCGCAGGTGTGGATCCGGGCCGGCGCGGCGCCCGGGGCGCTGATGCTCGCCGGCGGCCTGCTCTACACGGCCGGGGCGATTTCCTACCATCGCCGCTGGCCCGACCCCTGCCCGTCGGTGTTCGGCTACCACGAGGTCTTCCACGCTTACGTGTGCGCCGCCGCGACGTGCCAGTTCATCGGGATAGCCCTGTTCATCAGCTGAGCCGGGCAGCCGCTGCACCAGCCTGCCCGCAGCGACCAGCAGGCAGCGCGCACCTCGCATGGCCATCTCACCGGTTCGGAGCACTCGGCGCCGGTTGCCGCTCTCTCCGCGCTCGACGAGCTGGTCACCGCCCCGGCCGCGCCGTTCGCGGCGCTGATCGCCCGGCTGGTCACGATCCTCGGCAGCGGGCAGCGGGCAGCGGACCGCGGAGGTGATCGTCGCCAAGGCGGGCGGCGCTGCCTTCAGCGGCGCGACCCGAAAGCAAGCAGCGTGTTTCCGGAAATGGATTGTGCTAGCTTACAGGGCGTGGCAGAGTGGAGTTTCCTGACCAACCATGCCCGGGTGCTGCTGTACATCGCGCACGACCCGGGGGCGCGGCTGCGCGACATCTCGGCCAGCCTGGGCATCACCGAGCGCACCGCCCACGGCATCATCACCGACCTGGCCGAGGCGGGCTACGTGGTCAAGCAGAAAGACGGCCGCCGCAACCGCTACCGGATCGAGGCCCACCTGCCGCTGCGCGAGCCCGGCAGCCGGGAGCCCGCCATCGGCGAGGTCCTGGCCGTGCTGCTGGGAAGCACAGACGGCCTGGCCGGGCTCGCGGGCCTTGCCGCTGCGGGCCCGGGCGGGCGGTGGTCCGGCGGACGGTTCGGATGTCGTCACCTTGCGGGCCAGTGGTCCCGGTGGCCTCGGCGGCCGGGCGGGTGACGACGCGCCTGGTGCGGCTCCACCCGAGAGCGGTCCTCCATTCCGGCGAGCATGGTCGCAGCAGTGCTGCCGACCCGACGTGATGGTATCGATACCGGCTCCGCAGGGCTCCTGACATTCCGGGCGGGTTGCGCCGGTCTCGGTTGCAGTACGGCTGCGGCTGATCCCGCGCTACCGCAGAGTCAGCGCTACATGCTGCCCCGCACGGCGGCAATCCGGGGTCGGTTGCCCGGGCCGCCAGGAGCCGTCAGGTCAGGCGGCGCATGCCTGGCGGCTGCCGCTGGCATCACGCTCACTCGCTCGGCCCGGGGTCCGGTAACGGTCGGCCCCGGGCCGCGAAGAGGGCGGCGATTTCGCCGATGGCCGGCTCCCGGGTGCCGGGCCCGGGCACCGGCAGGTGGGCTTGGACCTGGTAGCGGTTGCGGCGGCCGTCTTTCTGCTTGACCACGTAGCCGGCCTCGGCCAGGTCGGTGATGATGCCGTGGGCACTGCGCTCGGTGATGCCCAGGCTGGCCGAGATGTCGCGCAGCCGCGCCGCCGGATCGTGCGCGATGCACAGCAGCACCCGGGCGTGGTTAGTCAGGAAGCTCCAGCTCGCCATCCGGATGATGGTATCAGAATTTCTCGAAATATATTGCTAGTTTTAGATTACAAATGTAAGTTGAGAGCAGGCACTCGAGATCAGCCGCCGGCGGCGGCCAGCTATCCCTTGGGCTGCTCGCAGGAGAGGATTCGCATGAGAGACGGACATGGAGCCAAGGTCCTGGCGCGCAGCCGGGATGGCCGCATGGTGGCCGGGGTCTGCGCGGGAGCCGCCGAGTACTTCGGCATCGACGTGACCCTGGTCCGGGTGCTCGTGGCCGTCGTTGCTGTCATCACCGGAGGCGTCGGCGTACTGGCCTATCTGGCGGCCTGGGTCATTATCCCCGAGGAAGGCGAGAAGGCCTCGCCCGCTGAGAATATCGCCAACGCGAAGCAGGCCGCCGGATCAGGAAGCGGTCATGGGTTCTGAACGGCAGCCCGCGGCGGTAAGCGGTGGGGCGGCCCCGCCGGTGACGGCGGAGGGCATGATGGCGGCGGTCGTGCAGGGCGGGTACGGCTCCGCCGACGTCCTGCGGCTCGCGCGGATCACCCGCCCCGAGCCCGGCGGTAATGAGGTGCTGGTGCGGGTGCACGCGGCCGGCCTGGACCGGGGCCAGTGGCATCTGATGACGGGCCGGCCGTACCTGCTGCGCCTGGTGGCCGGTCTCCGCGGGCCGAGGAACCCGGTGATGGGGCTCGATGTGGCCGGCACGGTCGTCGCGGCCGGCCCGGCGGTGACCCGGTTCTCGGCCGGCGATGAGGTGTTCGGCTTCGGCCGGGGCACCTTCGCCGAGTACGCCGCGGCCCGCGAGGACAAGCTCGCCCATAAGCCGGCCAGCCTCAGCTTCGAGCAGGCCGCGGTGGTGCCGGTGTCCGGGGTCACCGCGCTGCTGGCCCTGACCGACGCCGGCCATGTCCAGCCAGGGCAGAAGGTGCTGGTCACCGGCGCGTCGGGCGGCGTCGGCAGCTACGCCGTGCAACTGGCCGCCGCGTTCGGGGCCGAAGTCACCGGCGTATGCAGCACCGCCAAAGTCGGCTTGGTGCGGTCCCTGGGCGCCGCCCATGTCATCGACTACACCCATGACGACTTCGCCACCGGCCCGCGCAGCTACGACCTGATCATCGACATCGCCGGCAACCCGTCTCTGTCCCGGCTGCGCCGGGCGCTGGCCCCTGCCGGGACCGCGGTTATCACCGGCGGCGAGGACGGCGGCAACCTGGCCGGCATGGACCGGCAGTTCCGGGCGCTGGCCCTGTCACCGTTGGTGCGCCAGCGGCTGACCATACTCACCCCCCGGCAGCGCTCGGCCGACCTCGACCGGCTCACCGTCCTCATCGAGGCCGGCACGATGAGGCCCAGCATCGGCGCGACCTACCCGCTGGACCAGGTGCCCGAGGCCATGCGCTACCTCCAGGCCGGAAAAGCGCGCGGGAAGATCGCCATCACCATCTGAGCGGTATCGGCGCCGTCCCTGGTATCCGTCGCTCCACGACGACACATTCGATCCCCGTGAAGGCGGGAACCCATCTCAGCGAAACCACCGGCCGAACGGTATCCGGGTACCTGGAACGAGTTGCCCGGCCGGGTGGGCCTGGCCACTGCGCACCGGTTCTTGGGCCACGTGGGGATGACGCCCGGGCAGCCGACGCCTCCAGCGTGATGAAGGGCAAGCATGGACAGTTCGTCCAATCCAGCGGCAGCTTGGGCCCGGGTCAGCAGGTAAGGATTCCCGCCGGTGGCCTCGGCGTCGCGCTGGATCAGGCGGGCGGAGCCTGTGCTTCGGAGTCCGCGGCGTCGTCGCTGTGCCGGGCCGCGGCATGGGGCTGCGGTACCGCGGCGGCGGCGAGGTTGCCGTTGCTGGCGTGCGCGGGCAGCTGGGGGATCGGCGGGACGTCGGGTATCTCCAGCGGCGCGCCGCTGTCGATCTCGGCCTCGGCGGCGTCCTGGTCGCCGAAGTCGGCCAGGGACGCCGAGTCGGCGGCGGGCCTGTCCTGGCCTGCCGCGCTGGGGGGCGTGAACTTGTCGAAGAACCGCAGCAGCTCGACCGGCACCGGCATGACCAGGGTGCTGTTCTTTTCCGCGGCCACCTCGACCACGGTCTGCAACAGCCGCAGCTGCAGCGCGGCCGGGTCGCGGGCCATCACGTTGGCCGCCGCGGCCAGCCGCTTGGACGCCTGGTACTCGCCGTCGGCGGTGATGATCCGGGCGCGGCGCTCCCGCTCCGCCTCGGCCTGCCGCGACATCGACCGCTTCATGCTCTCCGGCAGCGACACGTCCTTGATCTCCACCCGCTCCACCCGGATGCCCCACGGGCCCTCGGTGGGCTCGTCGATGATCCGGCGCAGCTCCCGGTTCACCGAGGCGCGCTCGGACAGCAGCTGGTCCATCTCGGACTGGCCGATGATCGAGCGCAGCGAGGTCTGCGCCTGCTGGGAGACCGCGAACATGTAGTTCTGCACGTTGATGGTCGCCTTGATCGGGTCGACCACCCGGAAGTACACCACCGCGTCAACCCGCACGGTCACGTTGTCCTTGGTGATCCCGTCCTGCGCCGGGACCGCCATCGCCACGATCTGCATGTTGACCTTCTGCATCCGGTCGCCGACCGGCCGGATCACGGTCAGCCCGGCGCCGCGCGGCCTGCCCAGCACCTTCCCGAACCGGAAGATGATGCCCTGCTCGTACTGCTGCACGATCTTAAACGAGCGGCCGGCCGCGATAAGCCCGGCCGCGACGAGTATGACCAGGATGACCACCAGGACAACCATCGCCAGCGCCTCTTCTCCGATGACCCCGTGCCAGCCGGCCGCCGCCGGCGGCCGTCCCCGGTGCCTGCTCCCAGCGTATCCACGCGACCGGAAACTAGCAAAAAATTTCTAGAAACCGTGGCCGGTTCTTAAGATGGCGAGCTGGGGTTTCCTGACCAGCCGTGCCCGGGCGCCGCTGTATATCGCCTGCCGTCGGCCGCGCGGCTGCGCGGCATTGCGGCCAGCTCAGGTGTCACCGAGCGCAGCGCCTGCGGCATCGTCGGCGGCGGGGTGGTTGCCTCAGCTGGGGGCGGGTCGGGTGCCGGGGTCGAGGAGGCGGCGAAGGCGGCTGGCGGTGACGGCGACTGCCGGGGAGTGGGTGAGGGGCTGTCGGGTGAGGACGGACAGGAGAGAATGCGCTGCCCGGGTCAAAGCGCCCTGGCTGGTGCCGGCATAGGCTTGGGCCAGGTCATGCAGGGCGGGGGCGAACTGGCGGCGGGGGTCAGCGTCGCGCCAGGCGTCGCCGTATAGCAGCACGGCGGCGATGGCCATGCGAAGCTCACTATCGCTGGCGGCGTGCCAGGAGGGCCCGGTGTGCGCAGCTGCGGGCTGGGCTTGTGCGGTGCCGGTTTTCTCGCCCGCGCTGGTGTCATGCCGGCGCTGGCTGTGCGGCGGGCTGCTGATCGCGGCGTGGACCGTGGGGAAGATGTCGAGGTGCCGGCCGAGGCCGGTAAGTGACAGCACCCTGGCCACTTCGGGCGGCGGCGCGGCCAGGCGCAGATGTCCGCCGAGCAGCCCGGCGCGGCGTCCGGTGCCCACCAGGACGGTAAGGCCGCTGGCGTCCGCGTAACTTACCGCTGACAGGTCGATGATGAGTCGGCTGGTGGCGGGAGTGAGCAGGCCAAGCAGCTGCTCGCGGAGCGTGGGAGCGGACGCGATGTCGAGTTCGCCGCTGAGCACGGCGATGACGTAGCCGCACTCGGTCCGGGCGGAGAGGCTGAGGCCGAGAACGCCGTCAGCGGCCGGGTAGGTCACGGGCCTCCGATCAGGTGGTCGGGAGACAGGGGTGGCGCACATCGACCCCGGACGCGGGCGCTGTTGACGCGCCCGGTTGCGTCTGGGCTACGCGCGGGGGAAGGTTCGGCGCGTCATCCCGCGTAGTCGCGCCATCGCCGCGCGGAATCTGCCGGCGGCCGCGGGCGGCTGCGTGCGCCCGGGCGTTTTCGTGGCCTCGGCTGGCATGGGCGGGGCAGTGCCGTTGCGGGACGGGCGCGGCAGGGTACGGCTGGGTGCTGCTGGCTCGGGCATGACATTTCCTTTCGCAGGTTGGGGCAGGCGCCGTGTCGTGATCGGGCCGGGCCAGTGCCAGCAGGCCTGCGGCTCCGAGGTTCCTGGCAGCGAGACGTTCATGCTGTCACCGCTGCCGCGGCTGCCGGACCAGGGGCCTGGCCCGGCAGCTTGCGCTGGGCACCGGCACAGTCAGCTGGACGCGCGGCAGTACCAGCGTCATGAGCACGGCGATCACGACGACCAGGCCGTTGCGCATGAACTCCTCCGGTAGCCGCCGGGCCGCTGGCCGCCGTCGGCGGCTGACTCCCGGTACCTGACCTCAGGCTACGCTGGAAAGCCAAAACTAGCAAACATTTTCCAGAAATCTGTTAACGTAGTAATGACGGCGGACTGGGTCTTCCTGACCGGGCCTATTCGGGGGGCCTTGTGGGTTGAAGCTCTTGTCCATGGCTTCGGCTCCGGTGGTAAGCACCGGGCGACCCACGGGTCAGGCGGGTGCGGCCCGCTGGTCGTCGCCCCCCGATGAAGCCGAAGTGCCAGGGTGAGCCGACTTGCCGACGCTGTTGAGGTGGCGCAGTGCATCGGCATATGAGCTGACCAGGCTGCTCTGGCAGTAGGGCAGGTCCCGCTGCAGGCAGAATTCCCTGACCAGGGGCTGGGCGTGCCGCAGGTTGGGCCTAGGCATGGAGGGGAACAGATGATGTTCGATCTGGTAGTTCAGGCTGCCTAGGGCGACGTCGGTCAGTCGGCCGCCCCGCACGTTACGCGAGGTGAGTACCTGCCGGTCCAGGAAGCCGCTGCGGTCGGAGGCGCCCAGGATGGGCATGCCTTTGTGATTGGGCGCGAACGAGGAGCCCAGGTACAGACCGAACAGACCCTGCTGCACCACGATGAACACCACGGCCCTGACGGGTGAAAGCACCAGGAACACCGCGCTGAGGTAGCCCACCACGTGGATGGAGAGCAACCCGGTCTCCCATGCCCGGTAACGGGGGGCCCGGCTGGTCAGCGCGCGGATGCTTGCCACGTGCACGCTGAACGCCTCGCCCAGCAGCATGGGGAAGAACAGGTACGCCTGGAAGTGGATGGCCAGCCGGGACAGACCCCAGCGGGCGCGCGCCTGGGATTCGGTGAAGGCCAGCACGCTGATCGTGATGTCGGGGTCCGCGCCTTGCTGGTTGGGGTGGGCGTGGTGCCGGTTGTGCTTGCCGACCCACCAGCCGTAGCTCAGCCCGATGCCAAGGTTGCCGTGCAGGAGCCCGATGATGTAACTGGCCTTCCGGGACCGCAGGATCTGCCGATGCCCGGCATCGTGGCCCAGGAAGCCAACCTGGGTGAACATGACCGCCAGGAACACCGCTACCGCAAGCTGCCACCACGAGTCGCCCACCACGACGAAAACAGCCCACCCGCCGGCGAATAGCACGGTGGTGACCGTGATCATCCAGGCGTAGTACCACGGGCGCCGGTCCAGCAGCCCCGCCCGCCTGATCTGCCGGGACAACTCGGCATATTCGCTGCCCCGCGGCGGGGATGAGGACTGCGGTTGTAGCGACTGCCGTGGCAGGGCAGCCCCCGCGTCGAGGGATCGCACCAGGAAACTCCTAGGAAGCACATCGGTCCGGTGATGCGCCGCCAGGGTCCTGAGCGGTGGTAACGGGCCCAGCGTTCGTGGGATGAGTACGCCGCTGGCCCGATGAGTGCCTGCGTTAACACTAACCCAGCTTGTCTGCGGCGCAGGCGATGAAGGCCGCGACGTCTTCGTTGCTGGAGCCGGGAACTCGGCCGGCAGGCCGCGCTGTACCTGGCCCGTTATGCCCGGCAGGTGACGATGCTGGCGCGGGGGACAGCCTGGCAAGCTCGATGTCGGAGCATCTGATCCGGGAGATCGAGGCTACTGCGACCGCCGTCAGCCGGGCGCAGCGAGATCCGGTGACCGACAATCCGGATCTTGCTGGTCTTCGACCCGTGGCGGTCGGTGGTCCCGCTGGTGGCCCGTGGCGAGTCTGGTCGCTCCGATGGGTGAACCGATGGTCATTCCAGAAGCTCGGATTGATGCCGGCGGTATATGTCCGGGTGCTCCGCCGGGTCGGACGCATGGAGCTGGTTGATCAGCTCGTCAAGCCGCGTGGACAGGACGATGATGAATCGTGACGGCTCAGGTCCGGCGTTGCCGAAGGTGTGCGGAACGCCCGCGGGCACGAGCACGGTGGAGCCAGCCCGGGCGATGAGTTCCCGGTTCCCGAACCGGAACCGAAGTGCCCCGGAGACGACATGCCAGGCTTCGTCATCTGCGTGGTGGACGTGCAGCGGCGCAACTTCGCGCTGTATCCCTTCAGCTGGCCAATCGCCGATCACCAGGGTCGTTCCCTTCACGGCCTGGCCAGCACCGTCGGCGGCCCGGGGTGAGATGATCATCGGTGTGGGTGCCATGCGGTGACGGTACCTGTCAGCTGCCGGGGTAGGTGCCGAAGCTCCAGCTGACCGACCACGGGTCCACGACGGTGAAGGTGCGGTTGCCATAGTCAGTGTCCTGGATCTCCCGGGTGATCTCCAGGCCGGCCGCCTTGACCCGCTGGTAGAGGCCATCGGGGTCCGGGGTGACAACATAGAGCCAGTTCGGCGCCGGGCGGTCCCAGCTGCGGATGATGATGCCGCCGCTGCCGTGCGGCCAGCGCAGCTCGATCTCGGCATAGCTGCCAGGCTCATCGCCTGGGATCAGGGCAGTCGGCTCGAAGCCGAAGATCGCGACCAGGAAATCAATCGCTGCCTGCGGGTCGGGATAGGGGACGCTTGGCCAGATGGTCGGAGGCCGGTCAGGTGAACTGGGCGTGACTGCCGTGGTCACGGCGGCATAGGAATGCGTCATGCTCTTAGCCTCGGCTGCGGGCCGGGGGCTGGTCTTGGAGAAATGGGAATTCCTGCGACATCCACTCACCCGGTGTGCAGCTGCCGAGCTGTTTCCAGTCGTTGCTCAGGTGAGCCCGGTCGAGTCGGCGACGAGGTCTAGCCGCCCGCCGAGAGCCTCGACGTAGCAGGCGATGACCTTGAAGCTCGGCAGTCGGGTGCTGTTCTGCGGCGGCCCGGCAGGAACTCGTCGGCGAGAGTGCGAGCACGGAGAATCCGTGCGAGCAGAAAGTCACGGCCGCATGCTCAGGTCTGCGGGACTGACAGGGCGCGGGATACGCAGGTGAGCCTCCCGCAGCCGTTGCCGGCGGCTCCTAAGCTGCCTGCGGATCGTTGTCACAGCGCGGCCGTCGTCCGCCAAGCGCCATCGCTGGGCCTGCTCGGCGGTGATCGAAAACGGGTGGCGTTCGCCTCGCCGGTTCTGGTCGATCCAAAGCTGAATGATCCGCCGCCCAACCAGTTGCGAGGGGAGCTCGCTGATATGGCGGGTCTGGGGATAGCGGTGAAGCCACCTGTTCAGGGTGGCGGCCGCCGGCAGCGCCGAGCTCCACCACGCGGCGTCGGGGACCTCGATCATGTTTGCGATCTGGTCGCCAATTAGGAACCGGACAACCGTGCGCGGCACCCGCAGCCAGCCGAGCGGCATTGCGAGCTCCAGCTCGCGGAGCAGGACTGACATGAGATAGGCGCCGTCGTCGCTCGGACCCTGCAGCGACTGCTGAAACCTGGTGGTTAGGTTGTCTGCGTCCTGCGGCTGGCAAAGTTGCTTCGCCTCCGTGATTCCCAGCAGGTCTCCGACGACGGCCCACAGGTGCAGGTACGCTTTCCGGTCGGCTGGCGCTACCTTGATGCCCATTCGGTCCAGCGCGCGGAAGACGATGACCGTGAAGGTCATGAGCGTGGCTAAGAGGTCCTCCTGGTTGACCGGGACCCCATTCGCAGCGGGCCAGGCGCCGCCTGGTGGGTCTTTGCCGAGGAGCACGTCGCGTACCGCCTCGTGGAGAACGCGCACCAGGACGATCCGCCTGTAACCGGCGCCACCGCGCTCCAGAGCTCCCCGCTCGGTGATCTCGAGCACCATCTGCCCGGTCTCAGCTACGCGTCTGGCAACTGTTCCTGGCTCGGCCAATTGCGACACGCGGGCCAGAACAGGTACCCCCTGCCGACCCGCGTAGGCGGATGGCAAGCAGGCGGTAAACAGAGCAGTGCAGATGGCCAGGTCCCAGTCGTTGAAGAACCGCTGGCCGCGCTCTATCAGCTTCGGGTCGGCCCACGAGGGAAGGGACGGGCCATTCTGCGCCCACTCGTCGAGCAATTCATGAAGCCACCGTGGCTGATCGGCCGCAGGCTTACGCAGGACCCTCAGGACGTCTGCGGCGGTTCTTGGTGATCGCCTCACCGCCTCATGGAGGTCCTTACCGGCCGCAGGATCACCGTCGGCCCGCAATCCGAGCAGGAAATCGTCTGTCGGCATGCAGGGTCCCCTCGGCTAGCCCAGCCTCACGCCGGTCCCGCTGTCAGGTCTCACTCAGCGTAATGCACAAATCCGGTCGGAACACAGGGGGAATGCGTTCGCGCCATCCACAGTCCCTGGCGGTGAGCCGCAGGCCCCACCCGGCGGGCTGCCTCGGGCTGGGCTGTACGCCGACCGTTGCCCGCGGTTATCGTAGGGCGTGGCCCAGCTCGCCCCGGTGGCCGCAACGGGTGGCATGCACGGCTTCTCGGCTGCGCTGACTAGCTTCGTCGGCCGGGCCGGGGCGGTGCGTGAGATCGCGGACCTGCTGGATCAGCACCGGCTGGTGACGGTGACTGGTCCGGGAGGCGCGGGGAAGACCCGGCTGGCCAGCCAGGTAGCCGAACAGGTCGCGAGCCGGTTCGCGGACGGGGTATGGCTGGCCGAATTGGCGGCCGTGCGGGACACGGCGCTGGTGGCGAGGGTGATAGCGGCCGCGCTCAAGGTGCGTGACATACCCGGGGAACTGACAGCCGATGTGCTGGCGCGGGTGCTGGGCCGGCGGCAGCTGCTTCTCGTGCTGGATAACTGTGAGCACGTGATCGGCGCGGTGGCGCGCTTGTGCGCCGGGCTGCTTCCCGCGGCGGACGATGTGCGCGTGCTGGCCACCAGCCGGGAGCCGCTGGGAGTGGTCGGCGAGGCACGGTACCGGCTGGGGCCCTTGGTCCTGCCCGGCCCGGACAACCAGGCTGGCGCGGACGGGTCGGAGGCCGTGGCGCTGTTCGCGGACCGGGCTCGGCTAACCGACGCAGGCTTCGCGCTGGATCGGGAGACCGGGCCGGTGGTGGCGCAGCTGGTGGCGCGGCTGGACGGAATGCCGCTAGCGATCGAGCTGGCGGCGGCGCGGGTGGAGGCGCTGGGGGTGGCGCAGTTGCTGGACCGGATCGATGACCGGTTCGGCTTGCTGACCGCGGGGGACCGGGTGGCGGCAGGGCGGCACAGATCGCTGGCGGCCATGGTGGAGTGGAGTTACCAGCTCCTGGACGAACAGCAGCAGCGGGTATTCCGCGCGCTGTCGGTGTTCCCCGGACCGTTCACGCTGGAGGCCGCCGAGGCGGTCGTGGGGCCAGGTGTCGGGCCGGTGGTGCTGCGGCTGGTGGACTGCTCGCTGGTAGTTCCGCCCCGGCCTGGGCCGGACGGCCGGTCCCGGTACGTGATGCTGGAGACGCTGCGCAGCTACGGGGCCGGGCTGCTGGCCAAGGCGGGCGAGGACGAGGAGGCCGCCGTCGCCCTGGCCCACTACGCGCTGCAGGTGGCGGAGCAGGCCGCGGCCGGGCTGGCGACGAGCACCGGCGAGGTGGCCGCCGCTCGACGGCTGGACGCCGAGGACGCCACGATGCGTCAGGTGCTGGCCTGGGCCATGGACCATGATGTGGCCATCGCGCTGCGGTTGGTGGGTGCGCTAGCGCCCTGGTGGTTCTTGCGCGGCCGGGCGGGTGAGCCCTCGCTGAACGCGGCCGCCGGGCGCGCCGGGCCGGGCCGCGGCGGGTGGCGCGCCGTACAGTTCTGGCTCGGCTACGTCGCGCTGTTCGCAGGCGATATGGTCACGGCGCTGGGCCACTTCACCGCGATCCGCGACTCCCTTGCCGACCGGCCGCCGTCCCGGTCGCTGGCCGACTGCCTGAGCGGCCGGTCGTTGGCACTGTCCACCCTGGGCCGGATCGCCGAGGCGGCCGACGACGGCCGCCGTGCTCTGGCCGTGGCCCAAGAGATCGGCTACCCGGCCGGCCAGGCGCTGGGCCTACTGGTCCTCAGCGGCGCCGCTCTTGCCGCCGGGGATGTCGACGGTTCTGTACGGCTGGCCCGGCAATCCCAGGAGATCCCGGCCGATATCTCCGGGATGGTCGCGCGCAGGTGCAGCATCATGTTGACCGACGCGCTCACCGAGAGCGGGAACCTGGCCGCGGCCGAGCAGGCCTGCGCGACGGCGCTGGCGTGGTCCCGGGATGCAGGCGACGTGTGGACGCATGCGCGGCTGCTGCAGCAGATGGCGCTCCTGGATCTGCGGGCGGGCCGCACCGAGGGTGCCGCGGCGCACCTGCGGGAGGGCCTCCAGGTCGGCCTGCGGACCGCCGGCGGCGTGAGTGACGTGCTGAACGGCCTGGACTGCGGCGGGTACCTGTGCGCGGCGACCGGGCGTCCCGCCGAGGCCCTCACGCTCTGGGCGGCGTACGCCGCGCTCGTGCAGCACGAGGGGTTCACGGATGTCGTGTACATGCGCTGGCGGCGCGAGCCACTGCACAAGGCCCGCCAGGCGCTTGGGCCTGCCCGGACCCGTGCGGCCGAGGAACGCGGCGAGGCGATGAGCATGGCCACCGCCGCCGAATACGCCCTGGTGCTCACCGCCCCCGGCCCGCACCCTCAGGCCGGAGCAGTGGGCCCGGCCGAACTCAGCGTCCGGGAACGAGAGCTGGTCACTTTGGTCGCCCAGGGCTACACCGACGCCCAGATCGCCGCCCAGCTATACATCAGCGTGCGCACCGTCGGTTCCCACCTGGACCGCATCCGGGACAAGACGGGATACCGCCGTCGCGCCGACCTGACCCGTCTGGCCTTCAGCACGGGCCTCGTCTGACCCTGGCGCGGCCGGTCGCCCGCGCGTTGCACCGTCCCCACCGGCCCGCTGTCGGCTCGCGGCGTCGGCGCCTCAGTGCTCGTAGGTATTTTCACCCCGGCCGTCGCCGCTGCCCAAAAGGGGTAAGCCGACCTCTGCCCGAGGGCCAGCCCAGCGGGCGAGCCTGCCGGTAAGGGTAGCGACAGGCAGGAGAAGGCCATGCTTACCACCCTGGACCCCGCTCAGGAAGCTCACCCGAGGCATGCTGACCTGGTGGTCACCGATCTGGTGACGCGCGCTAGGGACGGCGACGAGCAGGCGTGGGACGCGCTCGTGGAGCGGTACGCCCCGATGATCTGGTCGATCTGCCGCCGCTACCGGCTCGGCGGCGCCGACGCCGAGGACGTCGCGCAGGCGGTCTGGCTGCGGCTGGTCGGCCAGCTGGCCAGCATCCGCGATCCGGCCGCGATCGGCGCCTGGTTGGCCACGACCACCACCCGCGAATGCTGGCGGGTGGCGGGCGCCGCGCCGCCCCGGGCCGCCGGGCCGGGACTGGACGCCGAGGCCATCCCCGACGAGCAAGCCCCGACCGTTGAGCAGGAGCTTCTGGCGGCCGAGCGGCACGCGGCGCTGAGTGAGGCATTCGCCCAGCTGGCCCCGCGCGACCGGCAGCTCATCGCCATCCTGATCGCCGACCCGCCCGTGCCGTACGCCGAGATCAGCGTCCGGCTGGGCATCCCGGTCGGCAGCATCGGCCCGAACCGCGGCCGGTGCCTGAAGAAGCTGCGCCGCCACCCGGCGATCGCGGCGCTGATCAACGCCGAGGCCGCGTAACGTCAGGCGGGACGTCACGACCACGAGAACAGGGCAGTGACGACGCATTCACGCTCGCGATCGCGTTCGCTGTGCGCAACATGGTGCGCAACCTGGAACTCCAGCCGCACAGCGCCGATGTCCTTCGCCTGGAAGACGTGCGTGCCGTAGTAGCGGTCACCTGACCGGCGGCCCTCGGCCTCGGCGCGCCAGGCCGCGACCGCATTGGGCGGGAAGCCCCAATCCCCGGCGTAGTCGCCGAGCCGCTGAGCGGTGGCAATCAGACTCTCGGGGGGAAGCTGGACCGTCAGCCGGTCAGGGTTTCCGCCGCGAGCAGAGCTGAGCTTGACCGCCAGCTCCGCTTGCGCGTGATACTCGCGCCCTTGGGGCAGCTTGACCGTGAGGTCGAACGGAGTCCGGCGGGGATTCATCCAGACCTGGCTGTCGGCGCCGACGGGGAAGTCAGCGGACTGGCGGGAGGACGCGCTGCTCAGGTCGATTGGGGTGTCGGCCACCTGCAGAGGGCGCCGGGCCGGCCGGGCGCTGAACGTCGGTGGCCAGAACGGCGCGGCGCGCAGCTTCAGCTCCCAGTGGGTGAGCGCACCGAGAACAAGCTGTCCGGCCCGGGCCCGCAGCCGGTAGCTCTTCGCCCGTGCCTTCAGCGACTTGCGCAGTATGCAGTACGCCCGCGCTGGCTCGTTGCGAAGAACGCGGAGGTAGGCCGGCAGTGTGTTGGTTTCGATCAGCTTCCACCGGTCCGCGAAGATAGCGATATTCCCGTCGGCCAGCGGTGTCTGGGTAGTGATCGCGACCTGAGGCAGCCGCGTGTCGACCCGGAGCGGGTACTGCCGCGGGTAAGACAGGGCATGGGGCACTGATGGCACCCCGATGAGCGTCATCAGGTACGTGAACCCCGGGCCGATCGGCCACCAGTGCGCCAGCATGCGGACGTAGTACCGGTCGATGATGTCGTACTGCTCGCGGAACAGAAGCGCCCGGTTGCCGTCCACGACGCCATCGACGTGGGCGTTGGCCGCGGCATCGGCAGGCGTGGTGCCGGCGACACGGCTCTTGTCAATCTGCTGCCAGGCCTCGAGAGTGGCTGAGTCGATGATTCCGGCCTCGTAAAACTCCATGATCGTCGTTATCCCGCCGCCGAGGTAGGCCTCGTGCATCGTCGCCTGGTCCTCGAAGATTTTTTTCTGCATGGTGAGGAACTTCGTCTCGTAATAGCTGAGATCGCCCACGATCCCCCGGGGCAGGCCCCGCGATACCCGTCCGCGCACCGCGAGTACCGCCCCGCGCACAGCGTCGGGCACCAGTCCCAGGTCCAGGAACCCGGCGTAGAAGGCCGGGCCGATCATGCCCGCCATTCCGGCCCACTCCAGGTACGGGTACTCGAGAAACAGCTGCCCGTAGTAGCCGTAGACGGCCTGCACCGTCTTCGAGGTCTTCTCCACCCCCTGCGCGGGATGCCAGTTCTTGCGATCGATACCCGCGCGCTGCAGTGCCCGTTCGAACCAGACATCCTGCAACTTGTATGCCTTCACGTTCGCCTTCACGTCCACGACGTTCCTCCTGAGAGGTTCCTGCCCAATTTGGGTAGAGGGTGCGCGCGGCCGTTTGATACCTACTGAACCTACCCAGGCTGGCGTCCAGCCGCCCGGCCCCGTACTGGCGCACGGTTTGCAGCAGCCAGTACCGGCCCGGGCCGGTCCCGGGGCCACCTAACTGCGCCAGGCTCTTGTCCACCAGCTCGTTCCAAGAGCCCCAGCACCTCACCCGCGGGCGCGTCGCAGTCGGCGGCGACCGCCTCGGCGTCGGCCAGGCCGAACCCACCGGCGAACATCGACAGGGCGGTCAACTTTGTCGATGACCGAGCGCGTGTCCTTGGAGCGTGCCCCGGGTCACCGCCCTCGCCCCACACAGCGCCGCAGCCTGCGCCTACTGCGCCCTCGGTCCGAGATCACCGCCCCGGATTAAGGCAATCCCGTGTATCTGAAGCCCCGCCCGGGCCTCTCAGCAAGTAACAACCACCCTTCTCAGACCATCAAAGGGGAAACAAGCCATGACCACTCAACAGAACGAGCAGCAGGTCAGCGGGGAGCCTGGCGGGCAGACCGGCGCGTTCTCCGAGCAGGCCGGTGCCGGGATCTTCGGCGGGCCGGAGCAGAACGAGCAGCAGGTCGACGGCGGCGGGCACGGCGGCGGGCAGACCGGCGCGTTCTCCGAGCAGGCCGGTGCCGGGATCTTCGGCGGGCCGGAGCAGAACGAGCAGCAGGTCGACGGCGGCGGGCACGGCGGCGGGCAGACCGGCGCGTTCTCCGAGCAGGCCGGTGCCGGGATCTTCGGCGGGCCGGAGCAGAACGAGCAGCAGGTCGACGGCGGCGGGCACGGCGGCGGGCAGACCGGCGCGTTCTCCGAGCAGGCCGGTGCCGGGATCTTCGGCGGGCCGGAGCAGAACGAGCAGCAGGTCGACGGCGGCGGGCACGGCGGCGGGCAGACCGGCGCGTTCTCCGAGCAGGCCGGTGCCGGGATCTTCGGCGGGCCGGAGCAGAACGAGCAGCAGGTCGACGGCGGCGGGCACGGCGGCGGGCAGACCGGCGCGTTCTCCGAGCAGGCCGGTGCCGGGATCTTCGGCGGGCCGGAGCAGAACGAGCAGCAGGTCGACGGCGGCGGGCACGGCGGCGGGCAGACCGGCGCGTTCTCCGAGCAGGCCGGTGCCGGGATCTTCGGCGGGCCGGAGCAGAACGAGCAGCAGGTCGACGGCGGCGGGCACGGCGGCGGGCAGACCGGCGCGTTCAGCGAGCAGGCCGCTCCTAGTTACGAGCAGCCGGTCCTTGACCGGCCGGACGTGATCGTGCCTCGTGGTTACGGTTACGAGGCGCCGGTGCAGCAGAACGAGCAGCAGGTTGACGGCGGCGGGCACGGCGGCGGGCAGACCGGCGCGTTCAGCGAGCAGGCCGGTGCCGGGATCTTCGGCGGGCCGGAGCAGAACGAGCAGCAGGTCGACGGCGGCGGGCACGGCGGCGGGCAGACCGGCGCGTTCTCCGAGCAGGCCGGTGCCGGGATCTTCGGCGGGACCGAGCAGAACGAGCAGCAGGTCGACGGCGGCGGGCACGGCGGGCAGACCGGCGCGTTCTCCGAGCAGGCGGCTCCCGTTCACGAGGTGCCGGTGCTCGAGGAGCCCACCCACGTCCCCAGCGAGGAGCCCTCGTACGAGGCTGCCGGCCATGCCGCGGGCGCCGAGGACCCGAGCGGGCTCGCCGGGCACGACGGCGGCACCGATGCGGGTCAGGAAGTCCACCACGTCTGACGTGGCCTGAGTTAGCCCGGGTAGCCCGGGCAAAGGGGGCGAGCGATGTCCGGTCAGCAGGCGCCGAGCGCCGCAGCGCGGCACGCGTTGGAAACCCTGGATATGACGATTCAGGGAGCCCGCGCGTACGAGCGGGAGGATCTCGCCGAGCGTCTGTCCAGCGCCCGGCGCCTGCTGTCGGACTCGACCGTCATGGTCCACGTCGTGGGGGAGTTTAAACAAGGCAAGAGTTCGCTGGTCAATGCGCTGCTCACGGCCCCGATCTGTCCGGTGGATGACGATATCGCGACCGCGGTGTCCACTGAGGTGCGGTACGCGGAGCAGGTCTGCGCCAGCGCTAGTTTCGAGTCACTGGACGGTTCCGGCGGGGCGGGGTGGACCGAGGCCATCTCCCCGTCGGAGATCGCTGCTTACGCTTCGGAGGCCGGCAACCCCGGCAATCGCCGTCGGCTGCGGTCGGTCACGGTGGGCATCGACCGTCCTTTGCTGTCGTCGGGCTTGGTGCTCGTCGACACGCCCGGAGTGGGGGGGCTCGGCTCGATCAAGAACGCGGCGGCACTGAGCACGCTGCCCCAGTCCCACGCCGTGTTGTTCGTCAGCGACGCTTCGCAGGAGCTCACCGCGGCGGAGTTGCGGTTCCTGTCCACCGTGCAGGACCTGTGCCCCACCGTCGTCATGATCCTCAGCAAGATCGATCTGTATCCGCACTGGGAGCAGATTCGCTGGCTGGACCTGGCTCACCTGGATCGTCACCGGATCGCGATCGAGGTGCTGCCGCTCTCCTCGGAGGTACGCAGGCGGGCGGCCCGGACCAACGATCAGGAGCTGAACAACGAGTCGGGGTTCCCGCCGTTGGTGAGCCGGCTCGGCGAGATGGTCACGGGTTCGGAGCGGCTGGCGCTCGACGCGGTGATGGCACACGTGCTCTCGGCCCTGAACCAGATCGAGATCACTGCCCGAGCCCGCCGAGCCGCACTGATCGACCCGCAGGCCGCCGACGCGCTGATCGGCGAGTTGACCACGGCCAAGCAACGCGCCGACGCGTTGCGGGAGCGCAGCGCCAAGTGGCAGCAGCTGCTACAGGACGGGTTCTCCGACATCGCCTCGGACGTCGACTTCGACCTTCGGGAGCGGTCACGGACGGTGCTGCACGAAGCCGAGGCCGCCATCAGCGAGGGCGATCCGGCCCACAACTGGGAGGAGTTCGAGAACTGGCTGCGGCAGCGGCTGGGCGCGGAGGCGTTGGAGAACTACGCGATGTTCGTGCGGCGAGCCAAGGAGGTCGCCGCGACCGTCAGCGAGCACTTTGCCTTCGCCGAGGCCGACGTCATCGGAGTGCGCGAGGTCGCGGCCCCGGTAGAGCTGATCGACAGGTTCACCGTCGACTCCGGGTTCGTGGGCAAGAAGGCCAAGGGCGCGGGCCTGGCGACCTTCCAGAAGGCCTACAGCGGTCTTCTGATGTTCACCATGTTGACCCGTCTGGCTGCGCTGGCGATTCCGGCGCCGTTCGGCTTGGCCGCAGCGGTGCTGATGGGCCGCGCCGGGTTTAAGGACGAACGCCGCCGCCGGCTGGAGCAGCGACGCGGCGAGGCCAAAATGGCGGTGCGGCGGTTCGTCGACGACTTCAATCTGCAGGTCGGCAAGGACTCCCGCGACGCAGTCCGCCAGGTGCAACGCGAACTACGCAACGCGTGGGCCGAGCGGGTGACCGAGCTGCAGCGCTCGGCGAGCGAGGCGCTGGCCGCAGCGCAAGCCTCGCGGACCGACACCGAGTCCGCCGACGCGCAACGCCAGCGCATCGACAGTGACCTGGCCAGCCTGGCGTTGCTGCGGGCCCGCATGGACGACCTGGCCGCGCACCGCCAGCGCACCGAAACCCCACCCACGCCCGCGAACCCGCCCAGCGCCGGTTCCGAGCTCGCGGCTCCGCCACCGATGCCGGCCGCCTCGCTGCAACGGGTGCGGTCGTGACCCGGCCCCCGGGGCTCCCGGCGGGTCCCTCGCCGCTGCTCGACGCAGTGCGGGCGTTGGTGTGCCGCGCTGGTCAGGTGTACGAGGGCGGCCCGGCGATGCCCGAGTTGCACGCCGCCGCCAGGCGCCTTGACGAGCCGCTGCGGGTGGCGATCGCCGGCCGGATCAAGGCCGGGAAGTCGACCCTGCTCAACGCGCTGGTCGGCCAGGAGCTCGCCGCGACCGACGCCGGTGAATGTACCCGTATCGTGACCTGGTACCGCGACGGCCACACCTACCGGGTGATGGCCTACCCGCACTCCGGACCGCCCCGACCGCTGCCGCCGGGACCGGCCGGCGGCGTGCTCGACGTGAGCCTCGGCGGGCTGCGCGCCGACGAGGTGGATCGCCTGGTGGTGGACTGGCCGTCCGCGGCGCTGTCCAGGATGACCTTGGTGGATACCCCCGGGATGGACTCGCTCAGCACGGAGCTCTCCCGGCGGGCGGAGTCCGCCCTCGGCACCGACGGCGAGGACGAGCAGGCCGAGGTGGACGCGGTGGTTTACCTGATGCGTCACCTGCACGGCTCGGATGTCCGGTTCCTGGAGACCTTCCGGAACGATCCCGTAGAGCGCCGCCCGATCAACACCATCGCGGTCCTGGGCCGCGCCGACGAGATCGGCCACGGTCGAGTGGACGCCCTCGAAAGCGCGGCCCGGGTGGCGGCCCGCTACCAACAAGACCCGCGGCTGCAAGCCTTGTGCCAGACGGTGCTGCCGGTGGCCGGGCTCTTGGCCGCGACCGCGGCGACCCTGCGGGAAGACGAGTTCCGCGCCATCGCCACCCTGGCCCAGGCCGACGAGGCCGAGCTGGAGCGGCTGTTGGTCACCGCGGCCCGGTTCACCGGCGCCGAGACCGACATCGCTGTCGAGCCCGCGCGCCGAGCTGCGCTGCTCGACCGGTTCGGGTTCTTCGGGTTGCGGCTCTCGGTGCGACTGGTGCAGAACGGCGTCGCCACCACCGCAGCCGCGCTCTCGCGCGAGCTGTTGGCCCGCGCGGGCCTCGGCCCGCTACGCGACGCCCTGAGCGGGCGCTTCGCCGGCCGGCGCCGACGTCCTCAAGGCCCGGTCGGTGTTGCTGGCGGTCGACGCGGTGCTGCAGCGCTGGCCAATGGCCGCCGCCGCCAGCCTGCGCCACGACTACGAACGCATCACCGCCGGCGCCCACGAGTTCACCGAGATACGCCTGCTAGACACCCTCCGCGGCGGGGCGTTGATGCTCACCGACGCCGAAAAGACCGATGCCTACCGCGTACTCGGTGGTGACGGGACCGCCCCGGCCACCCGCCTCGCCGTGGACCCACAGAGCCCGCCCGACGAACTGCGCCGCGCCGCGATCGCCGCCCTGGCCCAGTGGCAACGCCGCGCCGAGCATCCCTCGTCGACCCGCGACGTCCGTGAGGCCGCCCGCGTCCTGGTACGAACCTGCGAAGGGTTGGTCCTGGGTACCCCGCCCGACCCGCGCGCTGCGGATCCGCGCCTCACCGCAGAGGGGATGCTGTCATGAACGCGACCACTCCCAGGCGGGCCGCTTCGGCAGGCGGCGCTCCCGCCGGGCATGCCGGCTCGGCTGTGGGAAGTGGCCAAACGCGGCGCCCGCGGGACGATTCCTCAGTGGGTGCGCGCCGCCCCCGACGCCGGCACGACCGCCCCACCCCGCATCGGCCAGCTAGCCCGCCGGGCCGCCCAGGCCGCGGCTGCGGCCGGGGTCGTCGCCGGCGGAATCGGCGTCGGGATCGGCGTGACCGAGGTGGCGTCACGCCCGGTCGACCTCGCCCACCCCGGCGACGGCACCCCCGGTCCGGACCACGCCAGCACGGATCCCGGTACCGGGTCGCTCGCCAGTTCAGTCTCCCACTCTGGCGACGCATCGGAGGGTGAGGTCACGCGGCACACCAGCAGCGACAGCGGCCACCTCGCCACCGGCCTGACGACCACCTGGCGGGTTCCCGGCCATGGCGCGGCCGGCGGCGGGCACGGGGAAGGCGGGGTGGAAGGAGGACACGACGGGCTGACCATCCAGATGTACCAGGACGTGGTCGTCAACCAGGGCGCCGACGGCATGTTCAGTGTCGACGCGGTCGAGTACGTCGTGGTCCGCGACGAGCACGGCCACGCCTACGTGTTCCGCGAGAACTACCACACGGTGGTGCCCGACCCACCGGGTCAGGAAACCGACCTGGTCATTCACGAAACCGACCGCGCCCAGATCGTGGAGCACCCAGACGGCAGCTTCTCGGTCACCCGGGCCGACAACAGCATCAGCGTCACGGTCGGCTCCGACGGCGACGGCAAACCCGAAATCACCGTCACCCAGACCGAGAGCGTGCAGATCGGTCACGATCCCCGCGCCGACGGGCACGACACAGCCTCGCTGACGGAAAACGAGTCCGGCGCCACCGCCATTGACCAGACTGAAGTGGTCGCCGAGCAGAACCTACCCTCCACAGCCGGCACCGGCCAGCCCTCGGCGAGTGTGCCCCCACCGCCCATCGCTGAGTCGACGACTTCGTCGACGGCCTCCACGGCAGCGTCATCTCAGGTGGGAACAGCACAGCCGGCACCTGCGGAAGCCTTGTCCGCGGCTCGGGTGATGTCCACGCCGCCGCTGGCCACCAGCCTGGGCGTTGCCGGGACGACGGTCGGCGGACTGATGTCGGGCCACGAGCCGCACACGTCAAGCGCCTTCGCCGGTCTGCACGGTGGGTCGGCCGGGCTCGGTCACGGTGGCGCCCCGGCGGGGCACTTCCCGAACGAACCGGTTCCGGCGCAGCACCCGGTCGGCGGGGCGTTCGACTCCGTACCCAGCTCGGCGGCCTCAAGGTCGTTCCAGCATCCGACGACGGAGCCACAGGTCGACGCGCCGAGACCGGACCCGCACCACGGCGCGGACCTTGCCGGGCACGACCAGCCCGGTCTCGGCGAACCCGACGCCCACGCCGGCATCGATCTGCCCGCCGTCGACCCGACCGAGCCCGCCCCCAGCGCCGACGCCGGCAGCGTCGGTGAGCACGAAGGGGCAAGCGTGGCTCACCCCGACTCCCCGGAGGACTCGGCACCCGCGCCGTCCGGGCACGACCCCGGCACCACCGTCATCCATTGATCTGGACACGGACAGAAAGAAGAGATTCCGATGAGTTACGGGCTGGGCGTCGACCTGGGAACCACCTTCACCGCCGCCGCCGTGGCCCGCAACGGGCGAGTCGAAATGGCCACCCTGGGTGACCATACCGATGCTGTTCCCTCGGTCGTGCTGATCCGCGACGACGGCACCGTGCTGACCGGCGGGGCCGCCGAGCGCCGGGCCACGGTCGAGCCCGACCGGGTCGCTCGCGCGGTCAAGCGTCGACTCGGCGACCCGGTGCCGGTGATCCTGGGCGGGGCGCCGCACCCGGCCACCGCGCTGATCGCCCACCAACTACGCGACGTCGTCGACGTCGTCAGCAAGCGTGAGGGCGGCCGACCCGATACGGTCACCCTGACCCACCCGGCGAACTGGGGTCCCTACAAACGCGAGCTCTTCGCCCAGGTCCCCAGGATCGCCGGCCTTGGCGAGGTCCACATGCTCACCGAGCCCGAAGCCGCCGCGGCGCACTACGCCCGCAACGATCGCCTTGACCCTGGCACGCTGGTCGCGGTCTACGACCTTGGCGGGGGTACCTTCGATGCGACCGTTCTGCGCACCACCGAGCACGGCTTCGACATCCTCGGGCGTCCGGAAGGCATCGAGGGACTCGGCGGCCTCGACTTCGACGAGGCCGTGTTCACGCACGTCGACCAAACCCTCGACGGCGCAGTCTCCCGCCTCGACCCGGCCGATCCTCTAGCCACCAGCGCCGCCATCCGGCTGCGCCGCGAGTGCGTCACCGCCAAGGAAACCCTGTCCGCGGACACCGAAACCACCATTCCGGTGCTGCTGCCCGAGCTGCAAACCGAGGTCCGCCTGACCCGCGGCGAGTTCGAAAAAATGATCCGCCCGGCGATCGACGCCACCATCGCGTCCCTGTGCCGGGCGCTGCAGTCGGCCCGAGTCGATCCCCCCCAGCTGCACACTGTGCTGCTGGTCGGCGGTTCCTCGCGCATCCCCATGGTCGCTCACCTGGTCTCCGCAGAACTCGGACGTCCGACGTCCGTCGACACCCACCCCAAACACGCCGTCGCCCTCGGCGCCGCCGTGGTGGGCGCCGACACGGCCGGGGTCGGCGCCGCGGCCAGCGCGGTGGCAGCGCCCGTTCGCCTCACTCCGCCGCCCGCCGACAAAGCCGGGCCCGCCGAGGCATCCGCGCCCGTGCCGCGCGCAGCCGCCGACACGCTGATACTGCCGCCCCCAGCCGTCGTCCCCGCCTTGGTCCCAGTCGGCCACCGGACCGGCGGCCTGCGCCAGCATCGGCTCTCTCTGGTGATTGGCGTGCTCGTGCTCGCCGCCCTCGTCGGCGCCGGAATCATCGCCGCCCGTGCGCTGACTGCCTCGCCGACCGGCTACCACGCCGCGCACTCCTCATCCCACAAGTCCGGCAGGGCCACAGGCGGCGGGTCCAGCGGCACCGGCAGCGGTACCGGCACCACCGGCAGCGGCACCGGCACAACCACCGGCGGCGGGTCCGCGCCACCTACGACCGCGCCACCTACGACCGCGCCGCCCACGTCCACCCCGACCCCGACCCCGACGCCCACGCCCACGCCGACCCCGACCCCGACCCCGACCCCGACGACCGGGACGCCGACGACCGGGACGTCCACGACCGGGACGTCCACGACCCCGCCGCCCGCGGCACCATCAGAATCGGCCTCCCCTTGACCCGGCGTGTGACGCGGGCGCCTACCTATTGCTGACCGGAGCCACCGTGGCGATGCGCCTGGCCGTCAGCCTTCATCCTCCGGCCACAGCCGGATGCTGCGCCGCGCCGCGTCGAGGATCAGCTGCGCGTCAACGCCGGCCCGGGACTCGGCAATGCCGAACGCCGGCCATTCGCAGACGAAGTCCAGCGGCCCGGGGGGCGGGAGCGGCCACGTCCACCACCGGGAGAAGAAAGAGTGCGGTCCGCCTCCGCCGGCGAACGGGTACAGCACCGGCCCCGCGGGCTCGGAATCGCGCTCCGGCCTGCGGCGGCCGGGGCTCGCGGCCACCTTGCCGCCGTCGGAGAACTGCAGGCCGAACCGGAAGGAGTCCCGGGACGCGGCCAGGTCACGGGGCCTGCCGGGCAGGTGCTCCTCGGGATGGTCGGCGCTGGGGCGGATCCGGGCGGTCACGAAGATCTCGATCCCGGTCGAGAAGGCTGACAGTCCGGTAACCGCCACGGCGACCTGGTCGGTCCGCCCGAGCACCAGGGTGTCGATCGGGACAGTGTCCGGGAACTCCCCCTCGGGGGGCTCCCAGGGATGATGCCTGCGAGGAGGCGCGGGCTCGGGGGCCGGCAAGTCGTCAAAGAATCCCATGGCGCCAGCTTTGATCGGCTCTCCCGTGGCCGCAACTGGATATCACACGCGCCAGGGGCGCCCGCCCCGGGTGCGGCTCCGGGGTCAGTCGCCCGGGAGCGGTGACGATTCCTCCGGGGGCGCGAGCGTCAGGAGTTGGTGCTCGACCACGAGCGGGACGAGCAGGTCACGGTAGCCGTGCTCGTCGAACAGCACGGTGAGCTGGTCGCCGTCGTAGCGCTGGACCGTGCCCTCGCCCCAGCGCTCGCTGGCGACGCGCGCTCCGATGGCGAACGGGACGTCGCCCGGCGCGGTCTGGGCGTGCGCGAGGTCGTTGTCGCAGTTCCCGCACGGGCCGGGGTAGTCCTGCCCGAAGTAGGTGAGCAGGAAGGAACGGCGGCAGCCGGTGTGCTCCGCGTAGCGGCGCATCATCTCCAGCCGCGAGCGCTCGACCTCGTTCTCGCGCCGGGTCTCGGCCTCCGAGGCGGCCAGCGCCTCCGCGATGTTCATCGCCCCGGTCCAGTGCACGCCGCTGTCCGCTTGCCAGGCCGCGGCGCCGACGTCGACCAGGCGGGTGAGCGCGGCGGTCTGCTGCCGCGGGGTCAGCTCGGGACGCTGGCCGGTGGCGAGCGCGGCCGCGGCCTGCGCGACGGCCGCTTCAGAAACGCTCCTCGCGGTGAGGTGACGCGCCACCGCAAAGTCCTCGGCGCGGTAGACCAGGCGCGCGTGCGACGGCAGGCCGTCGCGGCCAGGCCCGGCCGAATTCCTGGTAGTACTCGTCGAGCGAGGCGGGCGGGTCGGCGTGCAGCACCCAGCGAACGTCCGGCTTGTCGATCCCCATGCCGAACGCGACCGTGGCCGCGACGATGCGGGCCGAGCCGTCGAGGAACGCCGTCATCGCGTCGTGCCGCTCGCGCCGGGAGAGCCCGGCGTGATAGAGCGTCACCTGCTCGCCCGCTGACGCGAGCGCGTCGTGCGCGGCCTGCGCGCCGGCGTGCGTGGCCGCGTAGACGATCCCCGGGCCAGCGAACTCGCCCGCCGCGGCCACCAGGTCGCGCTGCTTGTCGGCCACGGTGAGCACCCGGTGCGCCGAGAGCTCGATCTGCGGCCGGTCGAAATCGCCGATCACGACCAGCGGGTCGCGCAGGCCGAGCCGCCGCACGATCTCCTGCCGCACCGGCGGCGCGGCCGTTGCGGTCAGGGCCAGGCGAAGCGGCGCGCCGATCGCCTCAGCCTGCGCTCCCAGCAGCAGGTAGTCGGGACGGAAGTCGGCTCCCCACTGGCTGATCAGGTGTGCCTCGTCGACGACGAACAGCCCCGGTCGCGCGCGCCGGAGCGCTTCGCGGGTCTCGCCGTTGGCCAGCTGTTCCGGCGAGAGGAAGACGAACGTGTCCGGGCGGCACGAGGCGACCAGCGCCGCCGCGCGCGCCCCGGCCGACTGCTGCGAGTTGAGCACGATGGCCGGCAGGTCGGCGGCCCGCAGGTGGGCCAGCTGATCGTCCTGCAGCGCGATCAGCGGCGAAACGACGACCGTCGGCCCGTCGCGCAGCATCCCCGCCAGCTCGTAGATCGCCGACTTTCCGCCGCCGGTGGGCAGCACGGCCAGCACGTCGCGGTCGCCGGCCAGTGCCTCGACCGCCCGCAGCTGCCCGGGACGAAGCCGCTCGAACCCGAGGCGATCCCGGGCAAGTTCCTCGATCATGACGCCGACCGCACCACGTTACGCACATCCACCACCGTACGGTCTTGCGCCGGGCGTTTCGCGGCGTGCCGGGCCGGCGACATTACGCAACGGGCGACAGCGGGTACCCGTGGTCACGACGGCCAACGGGACTGGGGCTGTGATCAGCGCGCGGGCTGGTACCGGGATCCCTGCGCCTTGCGTAGCGACTCGATCCACTCCGCGCCGCTGAGCAGGCGGGTGGTCTTGGCCGACCTGGTGGCACCGCCGGCGCCGATGGCCATCGCGAGGGCGGCCGCGGTGGCGTCGTCGGGTGCCTCGTAGATGGCGAGCACGTCGTACTCGCCCAGCGGGTAGCCGCCCGCCAGGATCGTGGCCCCCATGGCCTCAAAGAACGGCCGGACCGCCTCGATGCGGTCTTGCGGCTCCTTGATCTGGGCTGCCATCGATTCTGCGGTGTAGGCGGCCTGGTACATGTACAGCGGCATCGAAAACCCTCCCCCGGATGGAACGACGAGCGATCCGGGCATCCCTGGCCGTACGGCCCGCAACGGGCGGGCCCGCGGCCGAGGTCGCCTGAGGCGAAGCGTAGACCGGCCCCATCGCGCACGCCAGGGGCACGCGCCGCAGGCGCCCCGCCACGGACGCTTCGGGCACGTTTCCCCGGGTTTCCCGGCCTGTGCCGCCCGGAAAGCCTCGTCCAGTGGCCGGCGAGCCGCCAGGGACGTGGGGCGACAACGTTCCATACTCAAGAAATGGGCTATCCTCCGCCGCGCAGCGTTTACTGGCGCCGCAGGGCCGTGGTGCTCGGCCTCGGCATCGGGATCTTCGCGGTCTTGGCCTGGACCGTGAAGGGGGTGGCCGGCCAGGGGAACCAGGCCAGTCCGGCGAGCCACGTCACCCGGACGCACCACAGCGACGCGGCCAGCGGGCCGTCCGCCGGTTCCACCGCTTCGCCAGCGGCGTCGTCCGCCGCCCAGGCGCAGGCTAGCCCGTCGCCCACGCCAACGCCGACGAGCGCGGTGGCGAGCGTGCCGACCGGCCTGCCCGCCGCGTGCAAGCCACACCAGGTGGTACTCAGCCTGGTCCCGGAGCAGGAGAGCTACGCCCCGCGGGAGCACCCGCAGTTCGATGTCTACGTGGTCTCCATCGCCCGGCGGGATTGCTCATTCAACGTCGGTCCCCGGTACCTGTCGGTGGTGATCAAGTCGGGCGGCATTACCCGGATCTGGAGTTCCGCCAACTGCGTGACGGGCTCGGGCTCTGACTTCGTGTCGCTGAGCACCGGCGTGCCGTCGGTGCTGCATTTCTCGTGGAACCGGAAGGCGTCGTCGCCCGGCTGCCGGGCGTCGCGCGCCGCCGTGCGGCCGGGAACGTACACCGCGACGGTCACCGCGCCCCGCGACCGACTCGCGAGCCAGGGCATGGTCTTCATCCTCAACGGCCCGGGCGTGGCCGAGCCGTGACGGCGCACGCGGTCCGGGCGGGGCTTCCGCCGCGGGAGTTACTCCTCGCCGATGTCGGCCAGGTTCTGGCGCAGTTCGGTGATCAGCGGATCGCCATCGGGCAAGGTGCGCTCCAGGCGGTCGACCGTGTCGCGCAGCAGCACCCGGGCGTCGCCGTAGCGCCCCAGCCGGCGGTACACCTGGGCCAGCCCGGCGCGGCTGCGCAGCGTGTCGGGGTGCCGGGGGCCGAGCACCCGCTCGAACCCGGCCCAGGCCTGCTCGCAGGCCAGCTCCGCCGCCGCCGGCTTGCCCGTCTTCTCGTAGGCGGCGCCGAGGTTGTTCCGCGCCGTCAGCGTGTCCAGATGATCGGGCCCCAGGACGCGTTCCCGGTCGGCCACCACCCGCTTGTAGGCCGTGACGGCCTCTTTGGCCCGGCCGCTGGCCAGGTAGGCGTCGGCCAGGCCCTGACGCGTCGTCATCGTCTCCGGGTGCCGGGTTCCCTGGGCGCGCTCCCGGTCGGCCAGCGTGCTCCGGTAGAGCGCTATGGCGTCGGAGTGCTGGCCCGCGGCTAGGTAGGCGGCGGCGAGCTCGTCATGCGCGCCGAGCGTGTCGGCATGCCCGGGCCCGCAGACGCGCTCGAACTGGGGAACCGCGCGTTCCAGGACGGTGATCGCCGCCGGGAGCTGGAGCGCTGCCACGAGGGCGTGGCCCAGGCGGCGCCGCGCCTCGATCACGTCACGGTGATCCGACCCGAGCTTCTTGGTCAGGCTGTCGAGCACCCACTGGAACCAGGGAATGGCTTCCTCCGCGCGCCCGGCCGCCACGTAGGCGTCGGCCAGCCGCTGGCCGGCTAGCAACGTGTCCGGATGCTCGCCGCCGAGCAGGCGGCCGCCGGTCGTGGCCAGGTCGCGCCAATGGTCCACCGCGGGTCCGGTCAGGCCGGCGCGGTCCAGGCTGTCTCCCGCCCGCACCAGCACGGGATGGCAGCCGCCGTCCCACAGCAGGTCTCCGGTGAGCTGCCGGAGGGTCGCCACGCAGGATCGCAGGCCGGAAGCAGGCCAGCCGGGCGGCTCCTGTTCCGGCCAGGCCTGGAGCAGCGCGTCCGCGGCCGACCTCGCCGCCTGTTCCGGCATGCCTTCGGGCATCGCGGCCCGCAGCGCCGCCTGCAGCACGGGGCTGATCCGGACCGTCGGCGGTGCCGTCCCCGGTTCGACGGTCACCAGGCCGACCTGTTCCAGCGCTACCAGGGGCGGGCGGGCGCGCTCGTTGCTGGCCCGGACATCGCCGCCGCGCGAGGAAATCGACCGCCGCAGGAGCGGCCAGGACGGTTTGCGGGATGCTGTGCCCGTCCAGCAGCGCGGTCAGGGCCAGCAGCAACTGGGCCGACATGTCCGGCGCCAGCTGGTCCGAGCGTCCTAGCGAGAGCGTCCACGTCACCGCGGCTGCCGACGGTCGTGCGCCGGACGACTCCGCCAGCCGCTCCCGCCTGCGTACGAACTGGGCCTGGTACTCGCGACACGACAGCGGGGAGCTGGCGATTACCGCGCTGGCCTGGGTCAGCGCGACTGGCTCCAAGTCCAGGTCCTGAGCCAGCTCGATCGCACCCTGCCGCTTGTCCGGGTCGGCCGACAGGCGTCCGCTCAGATAGCTGATGGCCTCACGCAGGCTGAACGGCCCGAGCGGCACGACCCGCACGCCGCTGGGGACGGCCGCGGCGTCCGCTGAGGTGACTAGCACCCGGCCGGCCGGGCCGGTCGGCCACAGACCGTCCAATATCGCCGCGTCGGCCAGGTCATCGAGTACCAGCAGCCACGGACGGCTGGTCTCGCTCAGCCAGCTGAGGAACTGGGCGGCGACGGACTCAGCGCTGCTTGCCTGGTCCCGGCCGGTCACGGCGGCCGTCGTCGCGGCGTAGCCGGACAGCACCGAGGCCCGGCTCGTGGCCTCGATCCAGACCAGCAGGTCGACACCGCCTGACTGCCACAGCGACTCGGCGAAAGCCACGGCGAGCTGGGTCTTACCCGACGACCTCAGCCAGTCCGGCGTGTCAGAGGCCTCCTCCGGGTCGCGGTCGGCCGCCGGGCCCGACCCCCGATCGGAGACCAGCGCGACCGCGGTCCCGGCGGGCAGCGCAGCCGCCAGGCCGGGGGCCGTCTCCAGCCGGGCACTGAATCCGTCGGCCAGCGTCGGCACCGTCCCGGACCAGATGGGCCAGGACGGCCGGCCGGGGGCCGCGCTTGCCGGAGCCGCGGGCCGCACTGTGCTGGTCATAGCGCGCCGCCTGCCGCCCGCGGCACGCGGGCCACGCGGCCGGAGCCGCTGGGTCCGCTGGCTGAGCGAGTCATGTCAGGGCCCACTGCCCGTACATCCGTGGCGTGGCGGGGCCTGGGCCGACCGGCCCGCAGAGCCAGACCTGACTCACAGGCCGCACCGACATCGGCTAACCGATCTAATGAGGCCATATCCTTTCCTGCTGTCCCCGGCCGAGTCCGCCTTCGCCGGCGAGACCAGGTAGCGGCCGGATTGGACCATCGTTGCCCTAGCCTGCCAACTATCAGCGCGAATAGGCAACCCTCCGGTTAGGCCGTTTTCCCGGATCGACGGCATCCGGATGCCGCCCGCTCCGGCCAGACGCGGCCCAGTCCGGGCGCGAACAGCGTGCCCGGCGTCCCAGGGCCAGCCGCCCGGCTCGTCAGGCCTGACCCGGTATCCGGCGGCGGCTGATCCAGCGCCGGCCTGGCCCACAGCTCCTGGCTGAAGACCAGCGCGGGCGAGGTCCTGGTGAGCGTTTCCCTGCGGAAGTAGGCCGGGGCGGTCGTGCGCATGAAGACAAAGGCGACCACTCCGGCCAGGGCGGCGAGCGCGGCGATGATGAAGCTGCCGCCGATCTCCCAGTGCAGGCCCGGCACCGTCCACGTGGTATAGCTGTTGGATGCGACCCAGTCGCTCTGCAGGCTGTACAGGCCAGCCGCGTACATGATCAGCCCGCCCAGCCCGGGCAGGATGCCACGCATCCACAGATTCCGGGCGCTGCTGGTCAGCGTGGCCCGGTAGTACCAGACAGGAGAACGCGGTCAGCCCGTAGTAGAACGCGATGTACAGGCCGATCGCGGTGACCGCGTCAGCGATCGGGTTGCCGCCGGAGATGTAGTTGAGCGGAATGTACAGGGCGATCGAGGCCGCGCCCATCACGAGAGTGGACACCGTCGGGGTCAGGTACCGGGGGTGGATCTTGGCGAACGACTCGGGCAGCGCCCCGTAGGCGGCCATCGACAGCGTCGTGCGTGCGGTCGGCAGGATCGTCGTCTGGGTCGAGGCGGCGGCCGAGCTGAGCACCATGAGGATCAGCAGCCGGGACAAGATCATGCCGAGCGTGGACGTGCCGAAGATCGCGCCTCCGGTGACCGACAGCACGTCGAACTGGTGCGCCGGATTCGTCAGCCCGACGCCCGTGTCGCCGATGCCGGCGAACGCCTGCACGGCGACGATCACGATCACGTAGGTGATGAGCAGCAGGACCGTCGAGATGATCCCCGCTTGGCCCGGCGTCTGGGACTTGTCCGCGGTCTCCTCGTTCACCGACAGGGCGGTATCCCAGCCCCAGTAGATGAACAGCATCAAGATGATCCCGGACACAAAGGCCGAGACGGGCAGGTTCGACGGCGTCAGCCAGCTCAAGCTCGGGTGCAGCGACCCGACCGGCGGATGACTGCCGTACACCCGGACCAGCGCCGTCAGCGACATGATCAGCAGCATGACGATCTCGATGGACAGCAGTGCCTTCTGGAAGTTGGCCGAGACCTCGATGCCGCGGTAGCAGATGTAGGTCATCGCGACGATCCACAAGACGCCGACCAGCAGCACCCAGCCGCCGGAGGCGTCGCCGCCGATCGAGCTGTTCGGTCCCTGGATGAAGAAGAACAGGTACTGCCCGGCCACCTGGGCCAGGCTGGCCATGACCAGGATGTCGGACGCCACGACGGCCCAGCCGCCGGCCCAGCCGGTTTTCGGCCCGAACGCCCGGGCTCCCCAGATGAACGTGGTCCCGCAGTCGGGATCGGACTTGTTCAGCTCGCTGAAGCCGATCGAGGTCAGCAGCATCGGCACGAACGCCAGCACGGCGACCAGCGGGGACTTCAGCCCGACGGCGGCCACCACGAAGAACAGCGTCGCGGCCAGGCTGTAGGCCGGGGCGACCGAGGCCACGCCCATGGTCACGCTGGACACCAGGCCAAGAGCGCCTGTCTTGAGGCCCTTCTCCCTGGGTTCCTCCACTGGCCGCAGGCCAGGACTGAAGACGGCCATGGCTTGCCTTCCTGTTGGTCCCTGATCGCGCCGCGATTCCGCCCCGATCGTGCCCGGGACTCGCCAGCGCGACTTTTCACCCTACAGCGGGTCGCTCTGGGGCGGACGGTAATCGAATGGCCACAGAAGACTCACCCGTCACAGATGACCCAGATGCTAAGGAAAGTCACTTGCATAACTGCAACGGACTGCGCCCGGCCAGGGTGGCCGCGGTGAACGCTGGTCAGGGTGGCGCGATGAGCGCTGGTCAGGGTGGCGCGATGAGCGCTGGTCAGGGTGGCGCGGTGAGCGCTGACCACCCGCCCGCGGTAGGCCCCGGCCGTCAGCGGCCCCCCCTCCGGTAGCGGTGGCGCCGGGCCTGCTCGCGCACGGCGTCAAGCTCCGCGCGGTCGAGGATGCGGGGCGGGCCGGCAGCCGGGCCCGCCAGTAGACCTCGGCCAGCCACTCCACCAGCTGCGCCCGCTCGTAGGCCTCCTCGAGCGACGACCCGTAGGCGATCATGCCGTGATTCTGCAGCAGCGCCGCGAACCGGCCGTCCAGCGCCGCGGCCACGTTTCCGGCCAGCTCGTCCGACCCGAACGTGGTGTACGGGGCGACCCGCACGGTCGGGCCGCCCAGGCCCAGCACCGAATAATGCACGGCCGGGATCTCGTCGCAGATCGTTCCGACCGCCACCGAGAACACCGAATGCGTGTGCACGACCGCGCTCGCCGCGGTGAGGTCGTAGATCTTGCAGTGCATCGGCCATTCCGAGGACCGCTGGCCCGTTCCGGCCAGGATCGCGCCGTCGAGGTCCAGGACGTTCACGCTTTCCGCGGTGACCTGGTCGTAATTCACTCCGGTAGGCGTCATCACGATCCGGTCGCTGACGCGGACGCTGATGTTCCCCGCGCTGCCGACCACCAGGCGATCGGTGACCATCCTTTGGCCATAACGGACCAGCGCCGCTCGCGCTTCGTCGCAAGCGTCATCGAGGCTGGGCGCAGCCGGGCCGGAGGCCGTCCCGGGTGATTCGGCCGGAGTGGGTGGCACGTGCCCTCCTCGGAAACGCGGTGTGTACCGGGTCGCCCCGCGCACGATGGCGGCCTGCTGACGTCCGGGCTAGCGCGCAAGGAGGCGACCCGATGCCGCCCGGCACGTTCAGCGAGGCGCTGGCCAGGAAGAATGCGCAGACGCCGGGGGAGCAGTTGACCGGGCTGACGTCTTGATAGCCATGATGGTATGTCCCGGGGAACTAGGGGATGCCGGGCGATCCTGGGCTCGCCCGGTACGCCGAGGCGGCGGCCCGGATCTTCGTCACGGGCTCGTTCTGGTTCCAGTCCGTGCCGATGGCGGCGTCGGTGGCCACGATCACGGCCCTCCGCGAGGAGGGCGCGGTCCCGGCCATGACCCGGACCGGCACCCTGCTGCGCGACGGCATCGCGCGCGAGGCGGCGGCGGCCGGGGTACCCGTCAGCCAGACCGGGCCGGTCCAGCTGCCGAACCTGTCGTTCCCCGGCGACGAGAAACACGCCCGGGCCGTCGCGTTCTGCGCCGCCGCGGCCGACCACGGCGTCCTGGTCCATCCCCGGCACAACTGGTTCATCTGCGCGGCCCACACCGAGTCCGACGTCGAGCGCGCCCTGACCGCGGCGCGCGCCGGCTTCGCGCGGTGCGCGAGCGGTTCGGCCCGGACTGACCGGCCCGGTTCGGGTCCGGGGTCTCCACGGGTGCGACCAGCTGCCCCCAGGCGCCGGGCGAGCCGCCGGTGCGGGCGGCGCCGGGCCGGGCCGGTGACAAGCGTGCTACCACCCCGCCGCCACGCCTGCCTGCCTACTGGCTGCGGCGCCAGCGGTATGCGAGAACTGGGTACAGCGACACGACGATGCGGGGTGCGACATGGGGGACGTCCGCGGGCACGCGGTGGTCATCGGGGCCAGCATGGGGGGCCTGCTCGCGGCGCGGGTGCTGGCCGACGCGTACGAGAAGGTTACGGTCATCGACCGGGACAGCCTGCCGCCGGCCGCGCAGAGCCGGCGCGGCGTGCCGCAGGGGCGGCACATCCACGTGCTGCTGCCCAGCGGCGCCGCGATCCTGGAGGAGCTGTTTCCCGGGCTGATCGGCGGCCTCATCGACGAGGGAACCCCGGTCGTGCGGGACTTCTCCGAGGCCCGGGCGTCCTTCGGCGGTCACCTGCTGAGCGACGAGGCGATGCCCGTGCCCGGGGTCTTCGTGCAGCCGAGCCTGCCGTACCTGGAGTGGCACGTACGCGCGCGGGTCCAGGCGCTGCCCGACGTGGAGATGGCCGACGGCTGCGAGGCCGTGGGCCTGGCCGCGTCGGACGCGCGGGACCGGGTCACCGGAGTCCGGGTCCACCGCCCCGGCGGCGAACAGGCGCTGCCCGGCGACCTGGTCGTCGACGCCACCGGCCGCAGCGGCCGGACCGCCGCCTGGCTGCCCGGGCTCGGGTACGACCAGCCTGCCGAAGAGCAGGTGACGGTGGACATCAGGTACTCGAGCCGGCCGCTGCGGTTGCGGGCCGGTGCCCTGGGCGGCAAGAAGCAGGCTTTCGTCGGCGCGTCACCCGGCAGCCCGCGCGGCATCGGGATGTTCGCGATCGAGGGCGATCGCTGGATGCTCACGCTGTTCGGTTACCACGGGCATCACCCGCCGGCCGATCCCGAGGGCTTCCTGGCCTTTGCCGAGGCCGTCGCCCCGCCCGACGTGTTCGCCGCGATCCGCGACGCCGAGCCGCTCGGCGACATCGTCAGCTACCGGTTTCCCGCCAGCGTGCGGCGGCGCTACGAGCGGCTGCGCCGCTTCCCCGCGGGCCTGCTGGCCTTCGGCGACGCGATCTGCGGTTTCAACCCGGTCTACGCCCAGGGCATGTCGGTCGCCGCGCTGCAGGCGGTGGCGCTGCGCGACGCGCTCGCCCGCGGCGACCAGGACCTGGCGCGGCGATTCTTCCGGGCCGCGGCCAAGCCGGTCGGCGCCGCCTGGCAGCTCGCGGTCGGCGGCGACCTGGCTCTCCCCGAGGTTCCGGGGCCGCGCCCGCTGCCGGTGCGGGTGATCAACGCTTACGTGAACCGGTACCAGACGGCCGCCGAGAACGACATCGTCCTCACCGAGCGGTTCTTCCGCGTGGCCGGACTGCTCGAGCCGCCGACCCGCCTGCTGCGCCCCTCGACCATGCTGCGCGTGCTCGCCGGCCACCTGCGCCGCCGTCCCGCGCCAGCGGCCGGCGCCGCCCGGCCGATTATCCATAACGGGATCCGCGCCGGCTGACCGCGTCGGCCCGAGGCGCCGGCGACGAGTCCGGCCGATCCGGCGAGGAAGGCCGGGCCTGACCGTTATGGCTATTCGCCTCTGAGGACCTGGGCGGGCTGGGCCCGCACGGCGGACTCGCCGGGGACCGCCGCGATGGCCACCGCCAGGACCAGGGCGGCCGGTATCACGACCGCGAACTGCAGCACCGGGATGTCAAGGACCGGCAGGATGCCGAGATGGCGGGCGAAGATCTGCCAGGCGACGCGCCCGCACACCAGGCCGACCGGAATCCCGAACGCCAGCGCGGCGCCGGCGAGCGTGCCTGCCTGCCAGGCCGCGGTGCGGCGGATCTGGCCGCGGGTGAAGCCGAGGATGCGCAGGATCGCGAGATCGCGGCGGCGCCGGCGCACCGAGGTGATGAGCAGGTGCGCGATGGTCGCCAGCGCGAGACCGCTGAGCGCGAGGCCCAGCAACATCGGCAGGTTCCCTACCCGGCCGAAGTTGACCAGGTCGGTTGGCGTGGCCGGTCCCTGGACGACGAACGGGCCGGCCCGGGCCGCCTGGGATGCGAGCGCGTCCGTGCTGGCCCGCGGATCGGTGCGGAACCGGACCAGGAGCGTGTCGGGCGGGACCGGCGGCACGCCGGGCAGCCGGTGCAGCCCGGCGAGGGTGAGCCCGGCTCCGCGGCCGAGTCCGAGCGCGTCGCTCATGCTCGGGAAGATCGCGGTCCCGACGACCCGGAACCGCACCGGACGCTGGCCGGGCATGGCTACCTGCGCGGTAGCTCCGACGCGTGCGTCCATCGCGGCCAGGGTTTGCGGACCGAGGGCGATCTCGTCTGCGGCCCGCGGCAGCCGGCCCCGGACCGGGACCGCCAGGAGCGAGGACCCGCGGCCCCCGCCCATCGCGATGGCGCCGACCGCGGCGCCGTTGACCTGCAGCTCTCCGTCGGAGAACCCCGCCGACCACGCGGCCACGTGCGGGTCGCGGGCCACGATCCTGGCCACCGGATCCAGCCCGGCACCGGTCGTGCTGCTCACCACGGCGTCCCAGGCCACGCCGTACAGGCGCGGGGTGGCGAGCAGGTGGCTCAGGCTGGCGGAGAACACCATGGCCGCGCTCAGCGCGGCCACGCCGGTGACCGCCCCGCCGATCGTGCTGCGGACCGGCAGCGCCGTCGGGCCCGCGCCGGGCTGCAAGGCCAGCCGGACGCCCATCATCCGGGGAGCGGACCGGAACCCGCCGATCCGCGAGCCGGCCGGCCGCCTGCGCCCGCGGCCGGCGGGAACGGCGTCGGGCGCATGGCCGGTGGCCGCCACCCGCCACGCGGACGGGCTGGCCCCGGCGATGGTGACCAGGGCCGTAGCGAGCCCGCCCAGCGCGAGCACCAGGCCGTCCGCGTCCAGGCCCGGATGGGGCTCCGCCACCCCGGCCAGGCCCACGGGCAGCAGCGGGGAGAGCGCGACGGCGAGGGCGACCGCCACGCCGCCCGCGACGGCGCCGATCGCGGCCGCCCGGCCGACGCCGACCGCCAGCAGCTGGCGGCGGTTCATGCCGAGCGCTCGCAGGGCGGCGCAGTCGGAGGCTTCGACAAAGCTCAGCCGCACCAGCACCTGCCCGAGGACCAGCACGCCGATGACGCCGAGGAACCCGGCGAGCAGCCACAGGGCGACCGCCTGCAGGTGGATGGAGCGCTCGGTGTTGGCGGCCTGCGGGGCGAGCGGGACGCTCCCGGCGTTCAGGCCGCGGGCCAGGCGGGCCAGCGCGCGGTTCACCGCCGCCACGTCGGCGGCGCCGTGGCGCAGCCGCAACGCCGCCTCCGGGGAGGCCTGGAGATCCGCACCGTGCGCGGGCCAGAACGCGGAGGTGGTCCAGACGTCACCGGGACCGGTGTCGATCTGCGGCGGAAACTCGGACGCGGCCGCCTCGATCCCGACCACCCGGAACACGAACCGGGCCGGCTGGCCGCGTGCGGTCTGCAGCACCACCGGGAGGGTGTCTCCTGGTTTCAGGTGCCGGGCCTGCGCCAGCAGGAACGAGACGTTGACCTCGTCGGCCCGGGCGGGATCGGCCAGCCGCCCGGCGACGATCTTCCGCTTCCAGAAGCGGCCGGGGACCCGGCTGTCCTCGGGGGCGAGCAGGGTGATGTCGTGCGGGCCCCGCACGCCGATGCTCCGGACGTAGGCCACGTCGGTCACCTGCGGCAGCCGGGCCAGCGCCGCGCGCGGCAGCGGGGCAAACGCGGCCGAGTAACCGGAGACGACCAGCATGTCGGGCGCCTTGCTCCAGGCCAGCAGCCGCGCGACTCAGCGCGCAGGAAGACCCATGCCGCCCGCACCGCCCGGCGCTCCCGTCACCGGCCGGGCGCGGGCCGGGGACCGGCCCCGGCCCGGACGCCGGCGACAGAATCCACCCTCCCATCTCCGCACAGCACCGTCCCGGCCGGAAGGGTGGGAACACCAAGAATCTCCGGGGTGCCAGCCCGAAGCCCAGGATGCCCGACCGGGCGCGCTGTCCGGCCCGCCGGTCCGTTATGGCGTGGTCAGGCGATAACGCCGACAGTATGTCAATAGATATTGACAATTTCTTGTCATGGCTTAACCATGGTGAGCAGCCTGAGGCCGTACGGCTGCCGTCGAGGCACCATGCGGCTCTGCGCTCATCCCTCGTCCTGGTGCGCCGAGAGCGGAGGTAGGCCAGTGGCAAGCAGTGAGGCAGTAAAGGGGCCGGGCAGGGGAGCGGGCGTCGAGTCCACGCGCCTGTTCGTACGGCAGACTTCCGGTCTCGTCCGTGAACTCGGGATCCCGGCCGCAACGGGCATCTCGCTGGCGTCGGTCGCCGTCGTCAACACGTTCATCAACTTCAACGCCGGGCTGACGGACTTCGCCAAGTCCGACATGTACCTGCCCCTGGTGGCGGCCGCGGTGATCTGGCTGGTCGCCATGTTCGCCTACCGCTACCTGCTCCGGGCGGTGCCCCGGCAGGCGGCGAGTACGTCTACCTGTCCCGGATCGTGTCGCCCGCGATCGGGGCCATGGCCGGCCTCGGGATCGCCGTCGTCTTCACCTACATCCTGTCCACCAACGCGCACTTCGCCGCGCAGTTCACCCCGTTCATGCTGGCCGGCTTCGGCCTGGTGTTCCACAACACGGCCATCGCGAACGCCGGCAACCACCTGACCAGCAACTGGGCGATCGCGTGGCTGAGCGTCGTGCTCATGCTGATCGTGGCGGCGCTGTCGCTGTTCCGGGTCAAGATCGTGGCCCGGATCATCTTCTGGCTCATCGTCTTGCAGGTCGTGGCGTTCATCGTGCTCATCGGCGTCCTGGCGGGCACTTCCCATTCCACCTTCGTGAGCGTCTTCGGCAGTTACAGCGGCCACCCGGCCGCCTACCAGTCGATGATCTCGGTCGCGCACGCGAACGGCGTCGTCTTCGGCACCTCGATCGCGTCGGCGATAGCGATCATCCCGTTCATGGTGCTCAACTACAACGGCGTGCTGTACTCCTACTACGTCGGCGGCGAGCTGCGCCGGCCCGGCCGGACCTACCTGTACGCCTCGACGATCAGCATTCTCCTGCTGGTCGTGCTGTGGGTCGGCGTCTGGGCGCTGCTGCGCGACCGGGCGGGCTTGAGCTTCATGCAGGCACAGGCGAACCTCGGCGTGGTCAACCCGACGGCGTACGCGAAGATCACGAGCCTGGGCTCGGTCTCCGGCGGGCTGGGCTACGGCATGATCCTGACCAGTAACCCGATCGCCCGGCTCCTGTTCGCGACCGCGGTGCCGTTCGCCGAGATCGCGGTCAACCTGGCGTTCCTGACCGTCACCACCCGGGTGCTGTTCGCGCAGGCCTTCGACCGGCTGCTGCCGGTGGGCGTGGCCAAGGTCGGCGACCGGAACCACGCGCCGAACGTCGCCATCGGCATCGTGCTGATCATCGGCATCGCGTTCTGCTTCCTGACCAGCCTGGTCAACCTGGGCAGCATCGTGGCCTTGCAGAGCCTGTTCTTCGCGCTGATCCTGCTGGCCGGCGGCGTCGCCGCGCTGTTCCTGCCGCTCCGCCGGCCGGAGCTGATCGACACACCGGGGGCGGAGGAGGGTGCGCGCAAGGCGTTCCTGCGCAAGGTCGCCTGGGTCGGCGGCGCGACTACTGCGCTGGCGCTGTTCACCGTGTACCTGCTGGTGGCGCACTCCAGCGTCTACGGGAAGTTCAGCTGGGAGTCGATCCTCACGCTGGTGATCGTGCTGGGCGCCGGGCCGTTGATCTTCGCGGTCGCCCGCTCGGTCCGGCGGCAGCGGGACTCGCTCGACCTGAGCATGGCCATGCACGAGCTCCCGCCGGAGTAGCCGCATGCTCGGATCCCGCCGCCAGCGCGGCAAGAAGACGCGCGCACTGCGCATCTTCTTCGCCACCGACCTGCACGGCTCGGACGTCTGCTTCCGCAAGTTCCTGGCCGCCGCCAAGGTCTACCAGGCCGACGTCATCATCCTGGGCGGGGACTTCGCCGGGAAGGGGCTGGTCCCCGTGCTCGGCCAGAACGGGCAGCTGAGCGCGCAGATCCACGGCGAGCACGTGACGGTGCCGGCCACGGAGTGGGACCGGCTGGCCAGCGAGGTCAACCGGGGTGGCTTTTATCCGGTGCGGATGGAGGCCGACGAGGTGGCCCGGCTGAACGATGATCCCGACGCGCTGGACCAGCTGTTCCGTCAGGAGATCTCGGCCCGGATGCAGGCCTGGTGCGATCTGGCGGCGGAGCGCCTCGACCCCGCGGTGCGGTGCATCATCACGCCCGGCAACGACGACCCGGTGGACGCCGACGCGGTGCTGGCGGCGCACCCCCGGGTGGAGTGCCCGGAGCTAGAGCTGTGCGACCTCGGGCCGGTCACGATGGCCAGCCTCGGCGTCGTTCCTACCACGCCGTGGAACACCGAACGGGAATGCACCGAAGACGAGCTGGGCAAGCAGATCAGCGAGATGCTGGATCAGGTTCCGGAGGGGAGAAGCTGCATCCTCAACCTGCACTGCCCGCCCTACGCGTCGGGGCTCGACGACGCGCCCGAGCTTGACGCCACGCTCAAGCCCGTGATCCGCGGCGGCCGGCCGAGCATCGTGCCGGTGGGCAGCCACGCCGTCCGCGAGGCCATCGGGCGCTACCAGCCGGTGGTCGGGCTGCACGGCCACATCCACGAGTCACGCGGAGCACAGAAGATCGGCCGGACGCTGTGCGTCAATCCCGGCAGTGACTACTCGTCGGGCGTGCTGCGCGGGGCGGTGGTGGACATCGCCGAGGACGGGACGTGCCTGGACTTCCTGCTCACCACCGGATAGGCGGCATGACCTCCGGGCTGGACGTGCTGACCATGGGCCGGGTCGGCGTCGATGTCTACCCGCTGCAGGTCGGCACCCGGCTGGAGGATGTGACCTCGTTCGGGAAGTACCTCGGCGGCAGCGCCACCAACGTCGCGGTGGCCGCGGCCCGGCTCGGCCACAGCGCCGCGGTGATCACGCGGACCGGGGCGGACCCGTTCGGCCGGTTCGTCCACCGGGCGCTGCAGGGTTACGGGGTGGACGACCGGTACGTCACGGAGGTGCCCGGGCTGCCCACCCCGGTGACGTTCTGCGAGATCTTCCCGCCGGACGACTTCCCGATCTACTTCTACCGCTACCCGAAGGCGCCGGACCTGGAGATCCGCGCCGATGAGCTGGACTACGACGCGATCCGCCGGGCCCGGGTGTTCTGGGTCACCGCGACCGGGCTGTCCGCCGAGCCCAGCCGCTCGGCGACGCTGGCCGCGCTGGAAGCACGCGCCCGGGCCGGGGTGACCGTGCTCGATCTCGACTACCGGCCCTCGTTCTGGCCCTCGCTGCAGGACGCCCGGCGCGCGGTGTGCCCGGCCCTCGCCCACGTCACGGTCGCGGTCGGCAACCTCGACGAGGTCGAGATGGCGGTGGCGGAGCGGGATCCCCGGCGCGCCGCGGCCGAACTGCTCGCGCGCGGCGTCGGCCTGGCCGTGGTCAAGCAGGGCTCGGACGGCGTGCTGGCCGTGGACGAGAAGGGCGAGATCGAGACGCCGCCGGTCCCGGTGCAGGTCGTGAACGGCATCGAGGCCGGCGACGCGTTCGGCGGCGCGCTGTGCCACGGCCTGCTGGCCGGGTGGGACACGGCCGCGGTCATGCGATTCGCCAACGCGGCCGGCGCGATCGTGGCTTCCCGGCTCGCCTGCTCCGACGCGATGCCCGGTGCGGCTGAGGTGGAGGCCCTGCTGGCCAGGATGAGCGATGTTCTCTGACCGGCTGGCCGAGGTCATCAAGACCCGCGCGCTCCGGCCGGAACTCGTGGCAGAGGCGGCGACGAGGCGGGCCAGGGCCCCCTCCGTCGTCGGGCCCGGCGGCCGCCTGGTGATCGTGGCGGCCGATCACCCGGCTCGGGGATCGTTGCGGGCCGGCCGTAGCGTGCTCGCCATGGCCGACCGCGCCGAGCTGCTGGAGCGGCTCTGCGTGGCCCTGGGCCGGCCCGGCGTCGGCGGCGTGCTCGGCACCGCCGACATCCTCGAGGACCTGCTGCTGCTCGGCGCCCTGGAGGGCAAGGTGGTCATCGGCTCGATGAACCGCGGCGGCCTGGCCGAGACCGTTTTCGAGATGGACGACCGGTTCACCGGGTACGACGCCGCCGCGGTCGCAAGGATGGGCTTCGACGGCGGCAAGATGCTGCTCCGGATCGATCCCGACGACCCGGCCACGTCGGCCACCATGCAGGCGTGCGCCCAGGCCGTGTCCGACCTGGCCGGGCGCAAGCTCATGGCCATGGTCGAGCCGTTCATCACCCACCGCGTGGACGGCCGCGTCAGCAACGACCTGACCCCGGAGGCGATGATCCGGGCCCTGACCATCGCCTCCGGGCTGGGTACGACGTCGGCGTACACGTGGCTCAAGGTTCCCGTCGTGGCGGACATGGAGCGGGTGATGTCCGCCTCCACCCTGCCCGCCGTCCTGCTGGGCGGTGAAGTGGCCGATGACCCGGAGCTGGCCTTCGCCGGCTGGCAGAAGGCCCTGCGGCTGCCCAACGTCATGGGCTTCATGGCCGGCCGGTCTTTGCTCTACCCGGCCGACGGAGACGTCGCCACCGCTGTTGACACCGCGGTCGGGCTGCTGTGAGTGTCGTTTCGGAGGCGCGCAAATGAGCACCGCGGCCGGGGTCAGCGCCGGCCTCCACCTGAGCGCCGCCGCCATGGCCGACGGGCCGTGGCGGGCGTCGGTCACCCCAGAGCGAGCCGGCTGGACGTACTCGGGCCTGCGCGTCCTGGACCTGCCGGCCGGCGGATCGGTCACGTTCGGCACGGCCGCGGACGAGGTCGTGGTCGTCCCGCTGGCCGGATCCTGCGCGGTGGAGTGCGACGGGGAGCAATTCGAGCTGGCTGGCCGGCCGGGCGTGTTCGCCGGCGTCACCGACTTCGCCTACCTGCCGCGGGACGCCTCGGCCCGGGTGACGAGCGAGGCCGGAGGGCACTTCGCGCTCCCGGCGGCCCGGGCGCGGCGCCGGCTCGCGCCAGGCTATGGGCCGGCGTCCGGTGTCCCGGTCGAGTTCCGCGGCGCGGGCGGCTGCTCGCGGCGAGTGAACAACTTCTGCATGCCCGGGGCCTTCCCGGCGGACCGGCTGATCGCGTGCGAGGTGATCACCCCGGCGGGCAACTGGTCCTCCTACCCGCCGCACAAGCACGACGAGGAGCGACCGGGAGAGACCGTGCTCGAGGAGATCTACTATTTCGAGATCGCGCCGGGCCCGGCGGCGCCGGGCTTCGGCTTCCAGCGCGTGTACGGCACGGCGGACCGCCCGCTGGACCTGCTCGCCGAGGTCAGGGCGGGCGACATGGTCCTGATCCCGCACGGCTGGCACGGACCGTCGATGGCGGCACCCGGATATGACATGTACTACCTGAACGTCATGGCCGGGCCCGGGGCCGACCGGGCCTGGCTGGCCTGCGACGACCCGGCTCATACCTGGATCCGCGACACGTGGCGGGGCCAGCAGGTCGACCCCCGGCTCACGGCGTCTGGCCCGCCCGGGGACGGTGCCCGGTGAACGGCGGCGAGCCGGTGCGGCTCACCGTGGCGCAGGCGATCGTGCGGTTCCTGGCCGCGCAGCACTCCGAACGCGACGGCGTCGAGCAGCCGCTGTTCGCCGGCTGCTTCGGCATCTTCGGTCACGGCAACCTGGCCGGCCTGGGCCAGGCGCTGCTCGAGGCCGAGCTGCAGACCCCGGGTGCGCTCCGCTACTACCAGGCCCGCAACGAGCAGGCCATGGTGCACGTGGCGGCGGGATTCGCGCGGATGCGCAACCGGCTGGCCACGTTCGCCTGCACCTCATCGGTCGGGCCCGGCGCCACGAACATGATCACCGGTGCCGCGCTGGCCACCGTCAACCGGCTGCCCGTGCTGCTCCTGCCCGGCGACGTGTTCGCGACCCGGCCGGCGCCGCCTGTCTTGCAGGAACTCGAATACCCGGGCGGCTACGACGTGTCGGTCAACGACGCCTTCCGGCCGGTGTCGGTGTTCTTTGACCGGATATGGCGCCCGGAGCAGCTCCCGTCCGCGCTGCTCGGGGCCATGCGGGCGCTGACCGACCCGGCCGCGACCGGGGCCGTGACGCTCGCGCTGCCCCAGGATGTGCAGACCGAGGCGCGCGACTGGCCGCGGGCGCTGTTCGCCAGGCGCGTCTGGCATGTTCCCCGGCCGGTACCGGAACCCGCCGCGCTCGGGCGCGCGGCAGACGTCATCCGCTCGGCCGCGCGCCCCATCATCGTGGCGGGCGGCGGAGTGATCTACTCGGGCGCTACCGCCGAGTTGCAGGCGTTCGCCGAGGCGGCCGGCATCCCGGTCGCGGAAACCCAGGCCGGGAAGGGCTCCCTGGCCTACGACCACCCGCTGGCCCTGGGCGGGATCGGGAGTACCGGCACGACGGCCGCCAACCGGATGGCGGCCCGGGCCGACGTGGTGATCGGGATCGGCACCCGCTACAGCGACTTCACCACCGCCTCGCGGACCGCGTTCGCCGACCCGGACGTCCGTTTCGTCAACGTCAACGTGGCCGCCGCGGACGCGGTAAAGCTGGCGGGCACGGCGCTGGTCGCCGACGCGCGCGCGGCGCTGACCGCGCTGACCGGCGCCCTGGCCGGGTGGTCGACCACGCCCGGCTACGCGGCGGAGGCCCGAGAACTGGCGCAGGCCTGGGATCAGGTCGTCAGCCGGGCCTACGCGCTCGGGCACCAGCCGCGGCCGGCCCAGTCGGAGGTCATCGGGGCGGTCAACGACGCCGCCGGGCGCCGCGGCGTGGTGGTGTGCGCCGCCGGGTCCATGCCCGGCGAGCTGCACCGGCTGTGGCGCACCCGGGACCCGAAGGGCTACCACGTCGAATACGGCTACTCCTGCATGGGCTATGAGATCGCCGGCGGCCTGGGCGTCAAGCTAGCCGAGCCCGGCCGCGAGGTGTTCGTCCTGGTGGGGGACGGGTCCTACCTGATGATGGCCCAGGAGCTGGTCACCGCCGTGCAAGAGGGCATCAAGATAATCGTCGTCCTGGTGCAGAACCACGGCTTCGCCTCCATCGGCGGCCTCTCGGAGACCGTCGGCGTGGAGCGGTTCGGCACCCAGTACCGCTACCGGGACGCCCGGACCGGCCGGCTGGACGGCGGCTACCTGCCGGTGGACCTAGCGGCCAACGCCGAGAGCCTCGGCGTGCGGGTGCTCCGCGCCCAGACGATCGCGGCGCTACAGGCGGCGCTGAGCCAGGCCGCCGGCGAGCCGGGCCCGGTGCTCGTGCACATCGAGACCGATCCGATGGTCCCGGCGCCTGCCAGCGAGGCCTGGTGGGACGTGCCGGTCGCCGAGGTCGCGGACCTGGACCCGACCCGGCGCGCGCGCAAGGACTACGAGGCCGCCAAGGAACGCCAGCAGACCTACCTGCGCCCCCCGCCCTAACCCGGGATTCGGGAGGTCGGGGTTCCCGGGGAGGTATGGCTCGGGTTCTGGGGAGGTACGGGCGTCGGGTTCGGGGATGCGGGGGACGGAGCCCCCGCAGGGGCTCAAGCTGGCCGGGCTGATTCCGCCCGGGGCAGGCTGGTCGTGAACGCGTAGCGGGAGGCCCGGTACAGGTGCTGCCCGAACTCGACGGGCCGGCCGGTGTCGTCGTAGGCGATCCGTTCCATGGTCAGCAGCGCGGCCCCGCGGGTCTCGCCGAGGGTGCGGGCCTCCGCCGCCGACGCGTTCTTGGCGCACATCCGCTGGGTGGCGGAGCACATCCGGATGCCCGCCGCCCGCAGCAGCTCGTACAGGCCGTGCTGTTCCAGCATCTCGATGCTCAGGTGAACGAGCGCGGCGGGCAGGTAGTTGTGCATCAGCGCGATCGGCTCGCCGTTGGCCAGCCGGATCCGCTGCAGTGAGTTCACCAGCGCCCGCTCGGGTAGCTGCAGCGCCTCCGCGACCCGGTCGCTGGCGTGCATGACCTCGTTCCGGAGGACCTGCGTGGCCGGGGCCTGGCCCGCGGTCGCGAGGTCGTCGTAGAGGCTGGTCAGCTCGACGTCGCGGTCGATGCTCTTGTTCGCGACCAGGGTGCCCGAGCCGCGCTTGCGGACCACCAGGCCCTTGTTGGACAGGTACATGAAAGCGGCGCGCACCGTGGGACGCGACATGCCGAGCCGCTCCGCGAGCTGTACCTCGTTGTCCAGCCGGGAGCCGACCTTGAGCGCGCCTGACCTGATGGCCGCCTCGTAGTGCTGCGCCAGCTGGAAGTACAGCGGTACCGGGCTGGTCCGGTCGATATTGATCACGCCAGCTGCGGGGGTCTCGAGATCCGGCGGCATGCTCGTCATCCAGCCCTCCGTCGGTACCACAGGATCGTGCGCGCTCGCGGCGTGGCCCGGTCCCGCGAGGTCAACAGGCTTGTTTGTTTGGACATTTTATCCATCGCGGAGCAAGTCCAGTATAGATAGCCCGGTCCCGGGGAGTTCGCACCCGAGGTTCCTGGGATTTCGCCGCCAGCCCGTCAACCAACTTGTCACGACATTTTAACAGTATCTTGACAGGTCATAGGCTTCAGAACCAGACTCGGCTAGGTGACGGTCGGTCGGGAGCTGCGGATCGGCGTCGTATTGGAAGCCTTCCCGGACTGGCCGCTGGAAGACGTCCTGGCCTGGCTGCGGCGTGAGGCGCCGGAGGTCACCCACGTCGAGGTCGGGGCCGGCGGCTACGCCCCGCACCCGCACTGCGACGTGGCCGCGCTGCTGGGCAGCGCGCAGGCCAGGGCGGCGTGGCGGAAGGGCATCGCACGGCACGAGATGGCCGTCAGCGCGCTCAACGCCTGGGGCAACCCGCTGCACCCGGACGCCGACCTGGCCCGGCGGCACGACCAGGATCTCCGCAACGCGATCCGGCTGGCCGCAGAGCTCGGGGTGGACCGCGTCGTCGCCCTGGCGGGCTGCCCGGCCGGCAGCGCCGGGGACCGGGCGCCTCACTTCGGCGCGGGCGGCTGGCTGCCGTACCTGGAGGGCGTCTACGAACGCCAGTGGGAGCAGCAGATCGGGCCGTACTGGGCGGGCCTGGCCGAGTTCGCCGCGGCGGTGCACCCAGACCTGATGGTCTGCCTGGAACTGCACCCCGGCACGTGCGTGTTCAACGTCGAAACCTTCCGGCGCGTGGCGTCGCTGGGGTCCTCGATCGGCGCCAACCTCGATCCCAGTCATTTCTTCTGGATGGGCATGGACGCCCACCGGGTCGCCGCGGCACTCGGCGCGCGGGTAGGGCACGTGCATGGCAAGGACACAGTCTTCCACGCGGACGGCATGGCCCTCAACGGCCTGCTCGACCGGCGCTGGCCCGAGCCCGCGGCCGACATGCCGTGGACGTTCGCCGTCCCGGGCCGGGGCCACGACGTGGACTGGTGGGCCGGCCTGGTACGGGCCCTGGCCGGGTCCCGGGCCGAGGTCGTGTCGATCGAGCACGAAGACCCGTTCGTGACGGCCGAGACCGGCGTGCCGGAAGCCGCGCGGCTGCTGGCCGCGGCCGTCGCGGCCGCCCAGGAGACAGCGGCCGGGGCCGCGCAGGAGATGACTGCCGGAGCCGCGCAGGAGACGGCGCCGTGACGGCGGCCGATCCCGGCGGCCCCGCCGGACGGCTGCGGGTCGGCGTGGTGGGCACCGGGCTCATCGCCCAGGTGATGCACCTGCACTTCCTGGCCGAGCTCAGCGACCGCTTCGAGGTCGCGGCGGTCTGCGACGTCGTGGAAGACAGCGCCCGGGCGTGCGCCGAGCGTTACCGCATCCCCGCCGTCTTCACCGACGCCCGCGAACTGCTGCGCCATCCGCTGGACGCGGTCATGGTGCTGACCTCGGGCAGTCACGCACCGATCGCGGTAGCGGCCGCGCAGGCCGGCCTGCACGTGTTCGTGGAGAAGCCGATGTGCTTCTCGGTCGCCGAGGGCCGCGCGATGGTGGCCGCCGCCGAGCAGGCGGGCGTCACCCTGATGGTCGGCTATCCCAAGCGGTATGACCCGGCCTTTGCCCGCTTCCGCGAGGAGGCCGGCCAGCTGACCGGGGCCCGGCTGCTGCGGGTGACCACGCTCGAGTCGCCGGTGGCGCCGTATGTCGAGCACTACCGGCTGCTGCCGCGGGTCCCGGCACCGGCCGCGTTCGCGCAGCGGCTCCGCGAGGATAACGACGCGCGGGTGCGGGCCGCGATCGGGCCGGCCAGCGGGCTGGAGCGGCACGTGTACGAGCTGGTGCTGCTCGACACGCTCGTGCACGAGCTCAACACGGTCCGCGGGCTGCTGGGCGAACCGGACCGGCTCGACTACGTCAGCCTGGCCGAGTCCAGCGTGACCGTGATGCTGCGCTTTGGGGACCTGCCCGTCGCCATTCACTGGATCGACCTGCCGGGCATCGCCCGTTATGAAATGGAGTTCGCGCTGTACGCGCCGGAGCGCCGCGCGTGCCTGTCGTTCCCGTCCCCGTTTTTGCGCAACGAGCCGGCCGTGCTCGAGATCGAGGCCGGCGACCCGGGCAGCGCGCGGTCCTGGCAGAGCCAGGAGGTCGTCTCCTACTCCAGCGGCTTCAAGGCCGAGCTGGAGGCGTTCCACGAGTGCGTGGTCAAGGGCACGACGCCGGCCACGTCCGGGCGGGACGGCCTCAGGGACATCGCGCTATGCGAGGCGATCATCGAGTGCCATCGCACGGGACGGCCGGTCGATGACCCGGCCGGCGCTGGCGAGGGAGGAACACCGAGTTGAGCGAACCACCCGCGGCCGGCGGGCCGCCGATAACCGTGGCGAACGCCCCGGTCAGCTACGGCGCTTTCGAGATCACGATCGGCCACGACCCGAACGTGCCCGACGGGATCAGCGTGCTGGATCAGGTGGCCGCGGCCGGATACGCGGGCATCGACCTGGGTCCGGTCGGGTACCTGGGCACCGGGGCGCGGCTCGGCGAGCTGCTCGCGGAACGAGGGCTCGGCCTGGCCGGCGGATACCTTGAGCTGCCCTACGCCGACCACGACGCGCTCGAGGAGGCGATCGGCGACCTGGATGCCCTGCTCGACACGTTCGACGCGGTGCGGCCGCAGGTGCCCGGGCCGCCGCCGCGGCCGACGCTGGCCGACAACGGCAGCCCGCAGCGGCGGAGCCGGCCGGGCCGGTCCGCGGCGCAGCGCTCCGCCGGGCTCGACGCCGAAGGGTGGCGGAAATTCTCCGAAGGCCTGGCCCGGGTGGTGGGCCGCTGCCGGGACCGGGGTTACGAGCCGACCTTCCACCCCGAAACCGGGACCTACGTGGAGGCCCCGTGGGAGATCGAGGAGGTGCTCGACCGTTCTGACGTAGGGCTCTGCCTGGAAACCGGGCACATGATGCTGGGCGGCGGCGACCCCGTGGCCCTGCTCGGGGAGTGGGGGAGCCGCATCAACCACGTGCACCTGAAGGACGCGGTGCTCGCGGTCATGGCCGGGATCGTCACCGACGACGCGCCAGTGACCGAGATCTGGTCCCGCGAGGCGTTCTGCGAGCTGGGCCACGGCGACCTCGACGCCGACGCCATCCTGGACGGCCTGCGGAGCATCTCGTTCGGCGGCTGGCTGGTCGTCGAGCAGGACATCCTGCCGCGCAGCGCGGAGCGGTTCGCGCGCGCGGCTGACGAGCAGCGGCGCAACCGCGCGTTCCTGGCCGAGCGGGGGCTGTGACATGGCCTTGTTCCGGTTCGGGCTGATCGGGGCGGGCCGGATGGGCCGCACGCATATGCGGGCCCTGTCCGGGTCCGAGCTCGTGGCCGTGACCGCGATCGCGGAGGTGTCGGCGCAGACCCGCCGGGCGGTGGCGGACTCCCCGGCGGAGGTGTACCCGGCCCTGGCCGACATGCTGGACCGCGCGCCGGTCGACGGGGTCCTCATCACGGCACCCACCGACCAGCATGCGCAGATCGTCGGGGAGGCCGCCGCGCGGGGGCTGCCGATCCTGTGCGAGAAGCCGTGCGGCGTGACCATCGCGCAGGCCCGCGCCGCGGTCGAGGCCGCGGCCGCGGCGCGCGTGCCGTTCCAGGTCGCGTACTGGCGGCGCTACGTCCCGGCGCTGCGCGCCCTGCGGGACCGGATCGCCGCCGGTGACCTGGGCGTGGTCCACCTGGTGGCCTGCTATCAGTGGGACCTGGAGCCACCGTCCGCGGCGTTCCGCGCGCACAGCGGCGGCATCTTCATCGACATGGGGGTCCACGAGTTCGATCAGCTCCGCTGGCTCACCGGCCAGGACATCTGCGCGCTCCGGGCGGTCGTGTCCGGCGTGGTCCCGGACGGGCTCGGCGAGGCCCCGGACCAGGCCCCGGACGCGGACAGCGCGCAAGTGGTCGCGGAGCTGTCCGGCGGCGGCAGCGGCTTCATCTCGCTGGGGCGCTATCACCCCGCGGGTGACATGGCGCGCGCCGAGGTGTTCGGCACCCGCGGCACCGTGCGGTGCGACTTCCTCGACCCGGCCGAGGGAGAGCGGGCGCAGCTTGAGGCGCTACGGCGGCAGGCCGAGAGCTTCGCGGCGTTCGCGCGCGGCGGCCCGTGCGAAGGCGCCACCGGCGCCGACGCGGTGGCCGCGCTGGACGCGGCGGAGCGGGCCGGCGCCGACATTCCCGCCCTGTCCCGTGCTGGCCTGCGAAGCCCGGCCGGATGAGCGACCCGCCGGAACTCCGGGCCGGCGTCATCGGCTACGGGGTCATGGGCAAGGCGCACTGCTACGCCTACCGGGTGGCCCCGATGCTGCGCGCGCTGCCGGTGACGCCCGTGGTCAGCGTGATTTCGGGCCGTAACGGGCCAGCGGTCGCGGCGGCCGCGGCGGCCTATGGCGTCCCCGCGTGCACCACCGACTGGCGCAGCCTGATCGCGAGAGACGATATCGCGATCGTGGACATCTGCACGCCGCCCGGGACACACGCCGAGATAGCGCAAGCGGCGGCCGCGGCGGGCAAGGCGGTCCTGTGCGAGAAGCCGCTGGCCCTGTCTTACCCCGAGGCCGCCGCGGCCCTGGCCGCGGTCGCCCGGGCGGGGGTGCCCAACGCGGTCGGATTCAACTACCGGCGGCTGCCCGCGGTCGCGCTGATGCACCGCATGGTCGCCGAGGGCGCTCTCGGCGAGATCAGGCTCTGGCGCGCCACCTGGCTGTCCGACGAGTTCACCGATCCGCGCACCCCCTTCGACTGGCGGTTCGACCGGGCCATGGGCGGGACGACCATCGCCGACCTAGGCAGTCACCTGATCGACCTGGCCCTCTGGATGGCCGGGGATATCGGCAGCGTGTGCGCGCAGGCGGAGACGTTCATCCGCGCCCGCCCCGAGGCGGGCGGCGGTACCCGGCCGGTGACCGTCGACGACGCGGCCAGCGCCCTGCTGAGGTTCCGCTCCGGGGCGCTCGGGACCGTCGAGGTGGCCCGGGCGGCGGTGCGCCGCCCCTGCGACTTCACGGTCGAGGTCAACGGCAGCCGCGGCACGCTGGTCTTCGACTACGCCCGCCTCAACGAGCTGCGCTACGGCAGCGCCGACGACGAAGCGGGCCTGTACGGGATGCGGCGGATCCGGGCCGAGCATCCCAGCCACCCCTACGCCGCCGACTGGTGGCCGCTCGGGCAGGGCGTCGGTTACGGCTCATCCTTCGTCAACCAGGTGGCCGACCTGCTGGAGGGCTGGCCGGATGCGCGGTGGAGTCCGGGGTTCGGCCAGGGCGCCCAGGTGCAGGCGGTGTGTGATGCGATGGAGGCTTCGGCCGCACAGGACCGGTGGGTCACGGTCAGCGAGGTAACCGGGCAGGCGGCGCCTGCCGCGCCTGGGTGAGCCAGTCGGCGATGTCGGCGGCGGCCGACGGGTCCTGTCCTGGGCCGGCTCCGCGACGCGCCCCAGGGCCGTCGCCGCGCTGCCGCAGGAATGTCGGCCCGCCGCCCTACGATGTCGGTCGTGCCGAGCTTGGACGAGATCGCGTGGCTGCGTGACAACAGCCCGGCGTGGCGGCTGCTCCGCGCAGATAATGCGCCGCTGGTGCTGAGTTTCCTGTACCGGGTATTCGTCGCCGACAACGTCCGGTCCATCTCCGCGACCGAGCTGGCCAGCCGTCTGGACGACGAGCTGTACGCCATCAACCAGCGCGACAGCGGACCGGGCGGCAGGAGGTTTCCCAAGCCGGCGAGGGCCTACCTCGACGACTGGGCGGCGCCCGAGGCGGGCTGGCTGCGCAAGTACTATCCCGAGGGCACCGACGAGCCGCACTACGACGCCACGCCCGCGGTCGAGAAGGCGCTGCACTGGATACAGAGCCTGCGCGAGCGCGAGTTCGTCGGCACCGAGTCACGGCTGAAGGTGATCGTCGATCTGCTGCGGCAGATCGTCTTCGGCACCGAGGCAGATCCCGAGCAGCGGCTCGCGGAGCTGCGGCGGCAGCGACAGGACATCGACGAGCAGATAGCCCGGGTGCAGGCGGGCGACCTGCCGATGCTCCACGAGACCGCGGTGCGCGATCACTACCAGCAGTTCGCGGCCACCGCGCAGGAACTGCTCGCTGACTTCCGCGAGGTGGAGGAGAACTTCCGCAAGCTGGACCGGCAGCTCCGCGAGAAGATCGCGGGCTGGCACGGCGGCAAGGGAGAACTGCTCGACGACGTCCTGGGCAGCCGGGAGTCGATCGTCGGCTCGGCCCAGGGGGAGTCCTTCCAGGCGTTCTACGGCTTCCTGCTGTCCCAGGCGCGCCAGGAGGAGCTGTCCGGCCTGCTGGACCGCGTCCACTCGCTCGCCGGGATCGCCGAGCGCGACGCCCGCCTGCGGCACATCCACTACGACTGGCTGGACGCCGCCCAGCGCACCCAGGCGACCGTCCGCCAGCTGTCCGAACAGCTCCGCAGGTTCCTCGACGACCAGGTGTGGTTCGAGAACCGCCGGGTGATCGACGTCCTGCGCGGCATCGAGGCCCGCGCGCTCCGGCTCCGCGCGGTCCGGAACGTCCCGGTGACCATGGCGCTCGACGCCCCGGCGCCAGCGGTGCGCCTGCCGCTGGAGCGCCCGTTGTACGCGCCGGTGAAGAAGGCGCGCGTCACCAGCGACCAGGTCCGCGACGCGGACGAGGAAACCGACCCGGCCGCCCTGTTCGAGCAGGTCTACGTGGATCCGGAACCGCTGCGCGGCGGGGTCCGCCAGGCCCTGCGCAGCCAGCCGCAGGTCGGCCTGGCCGAGCTGGTCGCGCGGTTTCCGCTCCGCCAGGGCGCCGCCGAGCTGGTCGCCTACCTCGCGCTGCACGACGAGGCGTTCTCGATCGTCTATGACGAGCAGCACCGCGAGCAGATCACGTGGTGCCAGGCCGATGGCCGGAAGCGCACCGCGACGCTGCCGCGGGTCACGTTCGCAAGGAGGGGCGCATGACCACCGAACCCGACCTGTCGCTCACCGTCACCCAGCTCATGAAGGGCGTCGTCTACCGCGACACGCACGACCGCGCGTGGCGCAGCGTGCTTGAGCTGCAGCCGCAGGCCCGCGACTACGTCGAGGTGCTGGGCCTGCAGGTCGTCATCGACGAGGCGGAGGGCTACGCGTTCCTCCGTCAGCGTCCGGCCGACCCCGACGACGCCGACCCGCTGCCCCGGCTGATCCCGCGCCGCGCGCTCTCCTTCCACGTGAGCCTGCTGCTGGCGCTGCTGCGCAAGAAGCTCGCAGAGTTCGACGCCCAGGGCAGTGAGACGCGGCTGATGCTGACCCGGGAGCAGATCACCGAGATGGTCCGGCTGTTCCTGCCGGAGACAAGCAACGAGGCCCGGCTCACCGACCAGATCGACACCCACATCAACAAGGCCGTCGACCTGGGCTTCCTGCGGCCCGCTAAGAACTCCGAGCCGGTGTACGAGGTGCGGCGCATCCTGAAGGCGTTCGTCGACGGGCAGTGGCTGGCCGACTTCGACGCCAGGCTCGCCGAGTACGCCACCCTGCTGGACGGGGAGGACGGCGAATGACCGGCTTCCGCCTGGCCCGCCTGGAGCTGTACAACTGGGGCACGTTCAACGACCGCGTCTGGGCACTGGGGCTCAGCGGGGAGAACACGCTGCTCACCGGCGATATCGGCTCCGGGAAGTCCACGATCGTGGACGCGGTCACCACCCTGCTGCTGCCCGCCCAGCGCATCTCGTACAACAAGGCGGCCGGGGCCGACACCCGCGAGCGGAGCCTGCGCTCCTACGTGCTCGGCCACTACAAGACCGAGCGCAACGAGGTCACCGGCGCCACGAAGCCGGTGGCGCTGCGCGACGGGTCGGATTACAGCGTGATCCTCGGCGTTTTCACCAACGAGGACTTCGACGCGACCGTCAGCCTCGCTCAGGTGTTCTGGCTGCGCAACGGGGACGCCGGCCAGCCGGACCGGTTCTACGTGACCGCCGACCGGCCGCTCTCGGTGACCCGCGATCTCGCGGACTTCGGCTCCGACATCTCGGTCCTCCGCAGGCGGCTGCGCGCCGCCAGCGGCGTCCGGGTCTACGACGCGTTCCCCGACTACGGAAAGGATTTCCGCCGCCGCCTGGGCATCGAATCGGAGCAGGCGATGGAGCTGTTCCACCAGACGGTCTCGATGAAGTCGGTGGGCAACCTCACCGACTTCGTCCGCGACCACATGCTGGAGCCGTTCGACGCCGCCCAGGCCGTCTCCGGCATCGTCGCTCACTTCCAGGACCTGGCGAAGGCACACGACGCGGTGCGGCGGGCCGAGGCGCAGCTGGCGGCGCTGATCCCGTTGCTCAAGGACTGCGACTCCGCCGACCACGCCGAGGCGGACATCGCGGCGCTCGGCGCTCAGCGGGCGGCGCTGAGGTATTACTTCGCCGACCTCAAGGCCGAGCTGACCGGCGTGGAGCTCAGCGAGATCTCGACCGAACGGGCGCGGGTGCACGGCCAGCGTGCCGATCTCGAAGCCACGCTCGCGCGGCTGCGCGAGCGCGAGATGAACCTGAGGCTCGACCTGGCCGGCCACGGCGGGAACCGGCTTGCTGAAATCGAGCGCCAGCTCGCCGAGTGCGACCAGGCCTGCCAGTCCCGGATGGCCAAGGCCGAACGGTTCGCCCACCTGCTGGACGACGGTGACCTGGACCCGGTGGAGACCGCCGAGCAGTTCGCCGTCCGGCGTCAGCAGATCACGACGGCCCGGGACGCCGCCAGGCAGGATCTGGCCGATCACCAGAACGCGCTGACCGAGACCGGCGTGCGGGCGAAAGCGCTGGACGACGAGGCCGCCGAGGTCAACGCGGAGCTGCTCAGCCTGCGGGAACGCAAGACCAACATCCCGAAGAGGCAACAGGAGCTGCGCGCTCGGCTGTGCCGCGAGCTGCGGATCGCCGAGGATGCGCTGCCGTTCGCCGGCGAACTGATCGCGGTCCGGGACAGCGAGGCCGACTGGGAGGGCGCCGCGGAGCGGGTGCTGCACGGCTTCGCGCTGTCGGTGCTCGTGCCCGAGGAGCACTACGCCGCCGTGTCCGACTGGATCGACGGCCGCCACCTGCAAGACCGGGTCGTGTACTACCGGGTGCCCGAGCCGTCGCGCGGCAGGGAAGCGCCGGCTCACTACGCGCCGACCACGCTGGCCGCCAAGCTGGCGGTCAAGGACACCCCGTTCGCCGCGTGGCTGGAACGCGAGCTCGCCCGGCGCGCCGACCACGAATGCGTCCAGACGATGGCCGAGTTCCGCCGGATGCCCAAGGCGATCACCAGGGCCGGACAGGTCAAGGGCAGCGGCGGGCGGCACGAGAAGGACGACCGGTTCGGCATCGACGACCGCAGCCGGTACGTGCTCGGCTGGTCCAACCAGCGCAAGCTCGACACGCTGCTGAACCAGGCCAGGGCGCTGACGGCCCGCATCAGCGTGGTCGCGGCCGAGCGGCAGCGGCACGAGAAGGCGCGCGACGCTGCGGTGGAGCGGGGACAGGTACTGGCCAAGCTGGAGGAGATCCGCGAGTTCGCCGAGATCGACTGGCAGTCCGTGGTCAACCGGGCGGAGCAGCTCGGGGCCGAGCAGCGCGGGCTCGAGGCCGCTTCCGCTGAGCTGGCCCGGCTGAACCGCGATCTCGATCAGGCCAAGAAGCAGATCACCGGCGCCGATGATGCATTGCGCGAGGTGGACGGCCAGCTCGGCGGGCTCAAGACCCGGCGGCAGGCGGCCGAGGGTGTGCTCGCGAGGCACGCGAGATCTTGGCCGAGGACGCTTGCGAGGCGGCGCGGGCGCAGTTCGCCGCGATCGCGGAGATGCTGGCCAGGACCGGTCAGCCCAGACCGTCGGCCGCTGCGGCCTGCGACCGGGCGGAGGCGACCGCCGGCACCGAGATCAACGCGCTGGCCGGCAAGCGGACCGACCGGCTGGCCCGGTTGTCCAACAAGATCGTCGCGGCGATGGGGGAGTTCCGGCGGCAGTACCCGGTCGAAACCGCCGAGCTCGACGACTCGGTGGATTCCGCGGGAGGCTACCGCGAGCTGCACGACCGGCTCGCCGGCGATGACCTGCCCCGGTTCCGGCAGCAGTTCAAGACGTACCTGAACCAGAACACGATCCGGGACATCGCCGGCTTCCAGTCCCAGCTGAACAGGCAGGCCGAGCTGATCAGGGAGCGGATCGCCACGATCAACTCCTCGCTGGTCGGCGTGGACTACAACCCGGGCCGCTACATCCGGCTGGAACCGCTGCCGTCCCCGCATGCCGACATCCGCGACTTCCGCGCGGACCTGCGGGCCTGCACCGACGATGCCGTCTCCGGCGAGAACTCCGACCAGTACTCGGAGCAGAAGTTCCTGCAGGTGAGCCGGATCATCGAGCGGTTCCGCGGCCGCGAGGGCATGACCGAGGCGGATCGACGGTGGACGAGGTTCGTCACCGACGTGCGGAACTGGTACACGTTCGCGGCGTCCGAGCGGTACCGCGAGGACGACGCCGAATACGAGCACTACACCGATTCCGGCGGCAAGTCCGGCGGGCAAAAGGAGAAGCTCGCCTACACGATCCTGGCCGCCTCGCTTGCCTACCAGTTCAAGCTCGAATGGGGCGCGGCGAAGTCGCGGACGTTCCGGTTTGCCGTGATCGATGAGGCGTTCGGCCGGGGTTCCGATGAGTCCACCCGGTTTGCCCTGGAGCTGTTCGGCCGACTCGGACTGCAGCTGCTGATCGTTACCCCGTTGCAGAAGATTCACGTCATTGAGCCCCATGTGTCCGCGGTGGGGTTCGTGGACAACCCTCAGAGCAACAACTCGCGCCTGCAAACGCTCACGATCGAGGAGTACCACGCCCGCCGCCTCGCGCACGAGCTCGGCCAGCAGATCGGGGCCAGCCCGGCTCCGGTCGGCCCGGCCGTCGTCCCCGACCTTGTCCCCGCGGCTCGCGGCTGACGTGTCCGGCACGGCGACCTGTCCCTCCGGGTGGACCCATCCGGCCGACGTCCGCACGGCGGTCAGGAAGAAGTGGGATTCCGGCGCGCTGCTGGCGCGGTTCGCCACCGGGCAGGATTGGGAGCCGATCGGCATCCTGATCCGTGGCCCATCCGCAAGGCAGATCGGCGAGCGCCTCGCCGATGTGCGCGAGTGGGCCGCCGAGTGGGCGGAGGCCGGCCGCGGGCCGTTGCGTGTCGAATATAAGCAGGTCGGCGGCAGGCACTTCGGCACCAACAGCATCCCCTGCCGCGCCTGGCTGGACGGATACGACGAGACGTGGACACTGCTCAAGGTCGGGTCCGACGTCCAGCGCCTGACCGAGCTGATCGAGACGGCCTGTGGCACCAGGCTGGTCCCGTGGCTGGTCGGCCACCCCCTGCGGGCGCTGCGCCTCGCCAACCAGTGGGACAGGCTGCAGGCCACCGTCCGCTGGATCGAAGAGCGACAGGTGCCCGGCATGTACCTGCGGCAGGTCGATGTGCCCGGCGTCGACACCAAGTTCATCGAGCGGCACAAGGGCGTGCTCGCCGAACTCCTCGACGCACAGCTCGACCCGTCCCGCGTGGCGACCGCCGCGCCCGACTTCACCGTGCGCTACGGCTTCCTGCGCAGGCCCGGCTACGTCCGCTTCCGGGTGACGGGCAGGTTCCGCGGATTCTCCGAGCTGTCCGTCCGCACCAGCGAGCTCACCGCAGTCCCTGACGGCATCGTCCGTGCCTACGTGATCGAGAACGAGATCACCTACCTCGCGTTCCCGGTCCCGGCCGCGGCCATGGCGATCCTGGGCGGCGGGTACGCGGTCCCGGTGCTTGAGCCGCTCGGCTGGCTGGCCGGCCTCGACGTCGTGTACTGGGGTGACATCGACACGCACGGCTTCGCGATCCTTAACCGGCTGCGCCGCCACCTGCCGCACGCCCGCTCCATGCTCATGGACCGGACCACCCTGCTGGGCCACCGGGAACACTGGACCACCGAGCCTTCCCCGACCGCCGCGGTCCTGGACCGCCTCGACCGGGCCGAGTCAGCCTTCTACGGCGATCTCATCTCGAATGCCTACGCCCCGTCGGTCCGCCTGGAACAGGAGCGGATCAGCTTCTCGGCCGTCGAGAAGGCAGTCGCCGGGCGGACGGAGGCTGCGGCCAGTACTCATGGACAGAAGTAGTACATCGCGGTGGTCTGGCCGGGCCCGTCCGCGGTCGTCTGCCGTCCGGGCTGGCCGTTCGCCCTCAAGGCCGCGGGCACCAGCGCGTAACCTGGGCGGGTGAGAGCGGGAGGGGCTCTGGTGCTCACCGCGGACGCCCGTGAAGCGGCCAGGCGGGCTGTCGGGGAGGCCCAGGCGTCGCTGGGAGAGGCGTCACCCTCGCTCGCGGTGCTGTTCGCCTCCGCCCATTTCCTCGGCTCGGCCGAGGACCTGGTGGCCGCGGTGGCCGAGCAGACCGGCCAGCTCCCGCTCATCGGCTGCGTGGCGGAGGCGGTGGCGGGCGGCGCCCGCGAGGTCGAGTCCGCGCCTGCCGTCTCGTTGTGGCTCGCGGCCGACCTTGGCCCGGTCGAGACGTTCGCGATGGAGTTCGTCCGCACGCCCAGCGGCGGCGCGTTCGGCGGCTACCGGTTCAGCCGGCTCCCGACCGGCGTCCACCTGATGATCGGCGACCCGTTCACGTTTCCCGTCGGCGACCTGCTGGCCCACCTGAACTCCCGCGCTCCCGGAGCGGTGGTCATGGGCGGGATGGCGAGCGGGGGCCTGCGGCTCGGGCAGAGCCGGCTGTTCCTGGACGGCCAGGTGCTGCCCAGCGGCGCGGTCGGCGCTCACCTGCCGCGAGCCGAGGTCCATCCCCTGGTCGCGCAAGGATGCCGCCCGGTCGGCGATCCCTATACCGTGACGCGGGCCGAGGCCAACGTGATCCAGGAACTGGGCGGGCGCCCCCCGCTGTCGCGGCTGCGAGAGCTGGCCGCGGCGCTGCCCGGCCGGGACCGGGAACTGCTCGCCCAGGGCGTGCACGTGGGGCTGGCCATCAACGAGTACCAGGCCGAGCTGCGCCAGGGCGACTTCCTGATCCGCGGCGTCGTCGGGGCCGACCCCGAGTCGGAGACCATCGTGGTGGGCGGCGAGGTGGACGTGGGCCAGACGGTGCAGTTCCACGTCCGGGACGCCCGTTCGGCCGATGAGGACCTGCGGCGCATTCTGCAACGGGAAGTCGCCGCTCTCCGCGGGCACCACGCGGCCGGGGCGCTGCTGTTCACGTGCAACGGCCGTGGTTCGCGGATGTTCTCCGAGCCGGATCACGACGCCGGGCTGATGGCGGACGTGCTGGGCGAGATCCCGGTGGCGGGGTTCTTCTGCTCCGGGGAACTCGGCCCGGTCGGCGGGCACAACTTCCTGCACACCTTCACTGCGTCGATCGCGCTGTTCCCGGACACGGCTCCGTAACCCGTGGCGGCCCTTCGGTGCCGCTTTGTCGCGCCTGGCCGACTTCTTCAACGCGCCAGCCGAGCCTCCGCAGCATCCCCCGTCGCTGGTTTAACTTTAACTAGAATTCCCGTCCGAACCCGGACGGAATGAACGCGAATCTCAATTCGTTGTTTATGGTCATAAAAATTATGTCGCGGCGCCGGTCTAGTCAATTCTGACAATCCAGTTTAGTCTGCTGGGGATAACGGGTTCCGAGGGGTGGGGGTAAGGAGCCGTGTACCGTGCGTATCGGAAAATCGCGCTGATTGCCGCGCCTGCTTTGATCATTAGCCTCAGTATCGCAGCCGCGCCGGCAGCGCAGGCCGCAAGCGAATCGATCGTCACCACGCTGGACGCTTATCCGACGCTCTCGAGCTGGGGGCAGGTCGAGGCGGCAGCACCCACGGTCAGCGCGTCCATCATTGATATCTGCGCGCCCGACGGGTCGGGATCGGGATGCAACGGCTCGCCGGCCGACGCGGCGAACCCGGCTTGGCCGCCGACGATCCAGGCGCTGGAGGCCGCGGGCATTACGCCGCTTTACTACATATGGACCGATTACGGCGCGACGCCGCTGGCGACCGTCGAGAGCGAATTGCAGAACGCTATTACCTGGTATGGCGTCGCCAGCCCCATGTTTGACGGAACGTCCTCTTCTGCGAGCGAGGCGAGCTACTACCAGTCGCTGTACAGCTACGCGATCGCCGCGGGCGCCAAGACCGTGATGTTCAACCCCGGCACGATCGTGCCGCAGAGCTATATGTTCGGGCCGAACGAGATTCTGCAGATGTTTGAGGGATCTGAGGCACAATTCCAGGCGGCGTCGTTCCCGAGCTGGATGGCCGGATATCCGCCCTCGGAGTTCTCGGCCACGATCAGCGCAGGCACGTCGGCCGGCCTGCCCACGGATATCAGCGATGCCCAGGAAGCTGGCATCGGCAACATTTACGTCGACGACGAAGCCGAGCCACCGAACTACAGCACCTTGCCGGCCTTCTGGTCGACCGAGGTACAGGACGTCAGCCGGCACCACCACCACCACCCAGGGGTCCCAGGCCATCACGTTCCCCAACCCGGGGCCGGGCGTGGTGGGCCAGACCGCGACGCTGACGGCGACCGGCGGGGCGTCGGGTAATCCGGTGGTGTTCAGCGTGGACGCCAGCAGCGGCGCCGGGGTGTGTTCGGTGTCGGGGACCAACGGCTCTACCCTGACCTACCTGGCCGCCGGGACCTGCGTGGTCGACGCCAACCAGGCGGCCGGCAACGGCTATACGGCCGCTCCCCAGGTCCAGCAGACGATCACGGTCACCGCGGACACGCCGACCCAGCTCGCGTTCACCACCCAGCCCGGTGGCGGCGCGAACGGGGGCGCCTGGTCCGCCCAGCCCGCGGTCTCGGTCGAGGACTCGGCCGGCCACGTGGTCACCGGCAGCACCAGCGCGGTGACGCTGGCGATCGCGTCGCAGCCGGGCAGCGGGGCGGCCCTGAGCTGCACCGCCAACCCGGTGACCGCGTCGGCCGGCGTGGCGTCGTTCAGCGGCTGCAAGATCACCGGCGCCGCGGGGAGCTACACCCTGAAGGCCACCAGCAGCGGCCTCACCTCGGGTGCGAGCGCCGCGTTCTCCGTCACCGCGGGCGCGGCCACGAAGCTCGCGTTCACCACGCAGCCGGGCGGCGGTGCGAGCGGGACGGCCTGGTCCACCCAGCCCAAGGTGTCGGTGGAGGACGCGTCGGGCAACGCGGTGACCGGCAGCACCAGTTCGGTGACGCTGGCGATCGCGTCGCAGCCGGGCAGCGAGGCGGCCCTGAGCTGCAGCGCCAACCCGGTGACCGCGTCGGCCGGCGTGGCGTCGTTCGCGGGCTGCAAGATCACCGGTAGGACAGGGACCTACACCCTGAAGGCCACGGCCACAGGCCTCACGTCGGCCACCAGCGCCACGTTCTCCGTCACCGCGGGTGCGGCCACCAAGCTCGCGTTCACCACGCAGCCGGGCGGCGGTGCGAGCGGGACGGCCTGGTCCACCCAGCCCAAGGTGTCGGTGGAGGACGCGTCGGGCAACGCGGTGACCGGCAGCACCAGTTCGGTGACGCTGGCGATCGCGTCGCAGCCGGGCAGCGGGGCGGCCCTGAGCTGCAGCGCCAACCCGGTGACCGCGTCGGCCGGCGTGGCGTCGTTCGCGGGGTGCAAGATCACCGGTAGGACAGGGACCTACACGCTGAAGGCCACGGCCACGGGCCTCAGCTCGGCCACGAGCGCCACGTTCCGCATCGGCAGCGGGTCCGCGGCGTCTAGCCTCGCCGACGTGCTCGCCTACCTGGCCTCGGGCTGAGGAGGCGCTGGCATGAGGGGATGGCGCGCTGCGGGAGGGGATGCTGGCACCCGGGCGCGGCGGAAGCTAGGCCAAGGCGAGGAGGCCAGCCAGCACCCTGGCTGGGGCAGGCTGCGGCGGCGAGCATGAGGTTATGCGATACGAGAGCGCTGTCACCTCGGTTTCCTGGATCCCGTCCGAGGCGTTCGACGGTATGTTCCAGCTCGGGATCGACGCCGGGATCGGCCACTACGACGATCCGCTGCCGGACGTTCTCGGCGACCTGGAGGAATGGCGGGCCGCCGACATGTTCCGGTTCGCCAACCGGCTGCGGGCCTGGATCGAGGTCGACGGCTCCGGTCGGGTCACGGGCTACGGCTACGGGGATGGCGGCTGCCTGATCGGGTCCAGCACGCTCAGGCTCGGCGGCCTGCAGCACGTCTTCCCGGCAGTCGCGCTGCCCGACCTGCGCCAGGAGCCGGAGCGCGGGGACGGCTGGGTCCGGTTCGTGCAGACCGGCGGCGGGCGAGCCGGCCTGCCCATGCCCAGGAGAGTGCGCCGGCAACCCTACGTGCAGTGGAACTCGCCGCTGGTGTGGACGACGCTGTCCCTGACCCTGCACGCCGACGGTCACACCGAGTCCGCGCTGGTCGGTGCCAGCCGGTTCCCGCGGCACTGGGTCTACGACGACCAAGCGCGGTTGTGCAGCAAGTCCGGACTCACCGACTTCCGTAACTGGTTCCGCCAGTCGTTCGGCCGCCACAGCCCGTGGGGCGAGCAGGACTCCCCGGCCCTCGTCACCACCGTGGAGACCGCGCTGGAGCGGGCCCTGTCCACCCGGCTGATGCACGGCGGCGCCAAGCCCCGAATCGACCGCGTCAAGCCTGGCACGGTCTTGGTCCGCCAGGGCGAGCCTGGCACGGACGTCTACCTCGTCCTGGACGGGGTGGTGCGGGTCGAGCGCGACGGCGAGCGGCTGGCCGAATACGGCCCTGGCGCGATCCTCGGCGAGCGGGCCCCCCTCGAAGGCGGCGCCCGTACCTCCACGCTGACCGCCGTGACCGCGTGCCGGATCGCCGCGGCCGACGCCAGCCAGTTCGACCGGGCCGCCCTGGCAGAGCTCGCGACCGGCCACCGTCGCGAGAACATGCCCTGATACCAGGGCTGGTGATCGGAGCGGGGGAAGCATGGGACCGAAGATCGTCATCGTGGGCGGCGGAATCGGGGGGCTGACCGCTGCCGTGGCCCTGGCCCGCCGAGGCCTGGCCGCCGACATCTACGAGCAGGCGCCGGCGCTCGAAGAGGTTGGGGCCGGGAGTCGGCCTGTGGGCCAACGCCATCTGGGCGCTGGAACCGGTCGGGCTGGCCGGCGAGGTGGGGCGGCTGGCCGAGCCGATGCCCAGGCAGGGCATCAGGCGGCCGGACGGCAAGTGGCTGATGTGCTACCCGACCGAGCTGATGGAGAAGCGATGGGGGGTCGGCTTCGCCGCTGTCCAGCGGGCCGAGCTGCAGCGCCTCCTGGTTGACCAGGTCGACCCGGCGGCCATCCACCTCGGGGCGCGCTGCACCGGCTTCGAGGACGCCGGGAAGGCGGTGATCGTCCGCTTTGCGGACGGCCGCGAGGCCGAGGCGGACGTGCTCATCGGCGCCGACGGGGTGCACTCGGTCGTGCGGGCCCAGTTGCTCGGGCCTGCCCCGCTCCGGTACCGCGGCTACACCGCGGTGCGGGCCCTCACGCCGAAGGGAGCGCTACCGCAGCCCGCGGACGGGATGGAGACGTGGGGCCGCGGGGCGCGCTTCGGCCTGGCCCCGGCCACCGGCGAACGGATCATCTGGTACGCGTCGTGGAACGCCCCCGCCGGGGCAGGTCACGACGGCGACACGCCCGCGCGCCTGCGCGCGCTCTTCGGTGCCTGGCACGACCCGATCCCCGCCGTGATCGAGGCCACCCCGGACGACGCGGTGGTCCGCAATGACATCTACGACCGCTGGCCGGCCAGGACCTGGACCCGCGGCAGGGTCGCGCTGATAGGCGACGCTATCCATCCCATGACCCCGGACCTGGCTCAGGGCGCCTGCCAGGCGATCGTCGACGCGACCACTCTGGCCGCTTGCCTGGCCGGGCCGGCGGGCCCCGGGCGGCGCTGCGCGCATACCAGCGGCGCCGGTGGCGGACCGCTGCCCGGGTGACCTTGTTCGCGCGCGGCACCGGCCGCGTCGGCCAGTGGGAGGGGCGCCTCGCCTGCGCTGCGCGTGACGCCCTGCTGGCGGCCATGCCCCCGTCCGTGCAGTTCCGTCAGCTCGACTTCGTCGTAGGCCGCCGCGCCCGAGCGTTATGCGCGGTTCGGGATGACGACGGCCACGTTGTTCGCGGTGGACGAGATCATGGTGGCCCCGGCGGCGACCCGGACCGGGGTCATGCTCATGAGCACCTTTCCGTCACCCAGCTGCCCCACGAAACTGCCGCCCCACGCGTAGACCTTCCCGGCGGTCGACACGGCGTAGCAGGTGGATGACCCGGTGGCCAGGCTCTGGTAGGTCACGCCGGCGGGCGGGTACACGCGCACCGGAAATGATCGCGACTCGGTCGTCCCGTCGCCGAGCTGCCCGTTGAAGTTGGCGCCCCAGTCCCACAGCGATCCGTCCGACAGGATCGCGAGCGTTTGCCCGTTGTTCCAGATGGACCCGCCCTGGGCGACCCGTGTCACCGGATGAGGAAGATGCACCAGGACCGGGACGTTGGAGGGCCGGCCGGTGCGCCCGTCGCCGAGCTGGCCGTTGGCGTCATAGCCCCAGTCGAAGTACACCCCGTTGGACAACAGAGCGCCGGCGTTGGCGAACGACGCCACCAGCTTGGTGACGGACGAGCCGTCCAGTCCGACCACCTTTCTCGGCCTGGTGCTGTTGCCCCAGCTGCCGTCGCCCAGGGAGCCCTCGAGGTTCTGCCCGCAGGCGTAGACGGTGCCGTCGGCGTCGTAGACCGCGTGGTGGCTGGCCCCGGCCAGGGCGGTCACGTGGGCCAGCGGGAGCTCCACCGGGATGGTGTGGCTTCGCCGGTTCCCCAGGCAGAACTCGCCTCCGCCGTCTTCGCCCCAGCCCCAGGCGTGCCCCGTGGTGTCGACCGCCAGGCCGGTGTTGTAGGGCATGGCGTCGGTCGGTATGTACGCGATCTTCACCCCGTTGGGGAAGCGCACCCGCACGGGCTCGGTGAAGGAGTTCGCCGTGCTGCCGTCACCCAGCTCGCCTTGCGTGCCCAGCCCCCAGGCGTAGAGGCTCCCGTCGGTCAGCAGCGCGTACTCGGCCGAGTTGGAGGTTCCGATCTCGGCCACGGTCCCGGGCACGGTCACGGCGACCGGCGAGGTCGCCTGGTCGTAGTTCGTGCCCTTCTTGCCGCCGAAATAAGCCCCCCAGTGCTCGACCGTGGAAGGCACCTCGACCGGCGGCGGGGACGACTGGCTGGCGGCCACGGCTGGTGAGTGCTCGCCGCCCCCGGCTGATGAGTGCTGGCCCGACGAGCAGCCGCTCGTGAGAACCATCATCGCGACCGCCGCGCACAGGCCAACCCCTACAAGCAGTGATCTCATCACGGTGGTCCGCCACGACTCCTTCATCAACCGCGTGCGGGGACAACAGGCGACTCACAGGGTAATCACACTTCGTGTACTTCGCGTCCAGCGGCGGTGGTCGCCCGCTCGGCTGAGCTCAGCATGGGTGCTCGGCAGGCGCCGGCTTGGCGGACAGGAAGTCGGCCACGTTCAGGACCCGCAGGACCTGGCGCTCGACCGGGCGGATGCCGCGCCGGTCCTCGTCGTGGTACACCCGGGGTGACGTCAGCCGGATGGTGCGCCCGCGCGTCTGCAGTTCGCAGCCGCCGGCGGCCAGCACGTTCTTGACCCAGTCGGTGTCCGGTCCGTACGTCAGGGCAAAAAGGTAGCCATCCTCGGCCGGGAACACGTTGACTGGCGTCCGGTAACAACGGCCAGAGCGCCGGCCGCGATGGATGACCAAGCCGAGCCCGGGCATCCAGGGGGCGATGTGCCGGGTGACCCGGTTCAGCCCGGCCTTGTTCCAGCGGCCCACGGCCCTGGGAATCGGCATGCCATCGTCCTCGCTGCTGCAGACGCCCGCGATCGTCCCTCCGGCGAGCATGGCAGTCCAGCGCCGAACGCGCCAGCCGCGGCCGCCTGGCCGGCGTGATGTCGCTCCGTTTCCCGGCGCGGCGTCTTGTGCTACCACTGGGATGATGGCGCAGCAGCAGGGCGGCGAGCAGACCCCGGCACCCGCGCAGGAGGCCGCGCGTGGATCGCCCGACCTGCTCAGGTCATTGTCGGGCGACCCTGACAAGTCCGAGAGCCTCGTGACGGTGCTGGTCGCCTTCGGGGTCAACGTCCTCATCGCCGTGGCGAAGACCGCCGCCGCCCTGGTGACCGGGTCGGCGTCGCTGGTGGCCGAGGCGGCGCACTCGTGGGCAGACTCCGGCAACGAGATCTTCCTGCTGATCGCGAACCGGCGGTCCCGCCGCCCGCCCGACCGTGCGCACCCGTTCGGGCACGGGCGGGAAGCCTACGTGTGGTCGCTGTTTGCCGCGGTCGGGCTGTTCGTGGCCGGCGCCGCGGTGTCGGTCACGCACGGCGTCCAGGAACTCCTGCACCCGGAGCCCGCCGAGAACTTCGGGATCGGGTACATCGTGCTGGCCGTGTCGTTCGTGCTGGAGACCGTCTCGTTCCTGCAGTCGGTCCGGCAGGCCAAGCCCGAGGCCGAGTCCCTGCAGCGGGATCTCATCGAGCACGTGCTGGCCACCTCCGACCCCACGCTCCGCGCGGTGTTCGCGGAGGACTCCGCCGCGCTGACCGGCCTGGTCATCGCCACGGCGGCCTGGGCCTGCACCAGCTGACCGGTTCGCCAGTCCCGGACGCGCTCGGGTCGATCCTGGTCGGGGTGTTGCTGGCCGTCGTCGCGATCGTCTTGATCAACCGCAACCACCGGTTCCTGGTCGGCCAGGAGGCCGATCCCCGCGTGCGGTCCGCCGCGATCCGGGCCCTGCTGGCCGAGCCGGAGGTTGCCCGGGTGACCTATCTCTGGCTGGAGATCGTCGGGCCGCGGACGGTCCTCGTGGTCGGCGACGTCGATCTCACCGGCGATGACACCGAGTCACACCTGGCCGTCCGGCTGCGGGCCCTCGAGGCCAGGATCAGCTCGTCGCCCGCGGTGACGGCGGCCGTGCTGAGCCTCTCCGCCCCCGACGAGCCGTCCCTGACGGCCTGAGCCCGCCGGGCAGGGATGAGAGTTCACCGAGCCGCCAGCATGGCGGGCTGGCTCCGTAAGGTCCCGGCCAGCCGGCCCCGGGATGCTGCTGAAGAGATGCGATCCCGCGACGTGTCGGCTGGCGCAGACCGGCCGTCCTCCCCGCCGTGGCCTGCGCTGCCGTCGTCGTCCGCGCCGTTTCCCGCGGCGCCGGTGCCCGCGTCAGCCCGCCGGAGCGACTACGCCGAGCTTTCGCGCCTGGTCCGGCAGGCCGGGCTGCTGCAGCGGCGACGCTGGCGTTACGCCGTGCGGATCATGGTCACCGGCACGCTGCTGGCGGCCGGATGGGCCGCCCTCGTCCTGGTGGGCGACTCATGGTGGCAACTGGCCGTAGCCGCGTTCCTGGCCGTCATGTTCACCCAGGTCGGCTTCCTGGGCCACGACGCCGGGCACCGGCAGATCGTCGGCTCCCGGCGGGTCAGCTACGTCCTCGGCATCCTGCTCGGCAATCTCGGCATCGGGCTCAGCTACGGCTGGTGGGTCGACAAGCACAACCGCCATCACGTCCACCCGAACACCGAAGGCGCGGATCCCGACATCATGATGCGCGCGCTGGCGTTCACGGCCAGCCAGGCTGGCGCCGCCCGGGGCCTGTACCGGGTGCTGGTGCGCTACCAGGCGTACCTGTTCTTCCCGCATGCTGCTCGGCGAGGCGATCAGCGTACACGTGGCGAGCGTCCGCGCGCTGGCCAGCCGGGGATCGCGCGGCCGGCCGGCCGAGGCGGCCCTGCTCGCCGTTCACCTGGCCGGCTACCTGGCCGTCGTGTTCCTGGTGCTGTCACCGGTCAAGGCCGTCGTGTTCATCGGCGTCCAGCAGGGCCTGTTCGGCCTGTACCTGGGCGCCTCCTTCGCCCCGAACCACAAGGGCATGCCGATCCTGGACGCCGCCGACCGGAGCGACTTCCTGCGCCGCCAGGTCCTCACCTCCCGCAACGTCCGCGGCGGCTGGCTGACCGACCTGGTCATGGGCGGGCTCAACTACCAGATCGAGCACCACCTGTTTCCCTCGATGCCGCGGCCCAACCTGCGCCGCTCCCAGGCCCTGATCGAGGGGATTCTGCCAGCAGCGCGGCCTGTCCTACTGCGAGACCAGCCTGGTCGGCTCCTACGCCCAGGCGCTGCGCCACCTCGACGTCGTCGGCCGGGCGTAGCCCCGCTGGCGATCCCTGGCGGCGACCGCGCCGGACCGTATTCTTCGTTCTGTGGTAGTCGCTCGGGCCCGGTATATATCGACCGGTCACCTCCCGTCGCCGTGACAGGTGCAAAGCGCCGTGGACGAGGCGTACCGGCTTTACCGCTCGGAAGGCAGCGGGGAGAATTCGCCGACATATCCGGCGCTGGCCCGGGTGCCCGGGAACCTATTCGGGGTCTGCATGGCCGCCACCAGCGGCTGTTGCGTCGCCTGTGTCTGGTGCGCCTGTGTCTGGTGCGCCTGTGTCCGGTGGTGCGGTCGGCGTTGCCGCGCCCGGAGCCGGACGCCAGCCGATGTAAGGAATGTAAGGAATTTTTGACATAGTGTCTGCCTTGTTTTACATTGCTCAGGTCAGGAGTTCTTGACATCACCGGCGTGGGGGAGCGATGTCGTACGAAGAGAAGGGCACCTGGGTCTACCTCGTGACCAGCGCGGGAGCCTACGCCGTCTACCTGGTGATCGTCCTCGGGCGGCTCGTGAGCACCCCGGTCGCGCAGGTGCCGTACGCCTCGGTGCTGCTGTGGACGACCGTCGCCTCGATCCTCGCCGCAACCGTCGGCCGCACTCTGGTCGAGACCGCGCGCCCCAGCGACAGCCGCCGGGCCGACGTGCGGGACAAGGAGATCCACCGGTTCGGCGAGTACTCCAGCCGCTGGTTCATCGTCGCGGGCGCGGCGGCCGCCTTTTTCATGGCGCTGGCCAAGTGGGACTACTTCTGGATCGCCAACGTCATCTACCTCGGGTTCGTGCTGTGGGCGGTGGTCGGGTCCGCGGTCAAGATCGTCGCCTACCGGCGCGGGCTGTAGTCCGCGGCCATGAGCAAGCCGACCAGGATCACCAACTCGATACGCGCGCTGCGGTTCGCCCACGGCGAGATGACGCAGGCGCAGCTTGCGCAGCAGACCGGGGTGACCCGGCAGACCATCATCGCCATCGAGCAAGGCCGCTATTCCCCCTCCCTGGAGATGGCCTTCCAGATCGCCCGGGTGTTCCGCGTGCCGATCGACCAGGTGTTCGGGTATCCCGACCCGTCGTGACCGCGACGACCGGCGCGCCGGCGGCCGCAGCGGCCGCGGCCCGGTCGCCGCCTTCGGCTCGGCCGGGCCGCCGCTTTCGTGGATGATAGGGAGCGTGGCCACGCACCTCCCGCTCGGCGACGTCCGCGTCCTCGACTTCACGATCGCCCGGGCGGGGCCGACCTGCGTCCGCCAGCTCGCCGACTGGGGCGCCGACGTCATCCGCGTGGAGCCGCCGCCCGACCCGGCCGCGCCGGCCCTGACCGGCAGCCGGCACGGCTGCGATTTCCAGCACCTGCACCGCAACAAGCGGTCGCTGTCCCTGAACCTGAAGGCGCCGGGGGCCCGCGACGTGCTGATGCGGCTGGTCGACGCCGCCGACGTGCTGATCGAGAACATGCGTCCCCCGGTCAAGGACCGGCTCGGCTTCGACTTCGACACCGTCCACGCGCGGAACCCGCGCCTGGTCTACGGGTCGATCTCCGGCTTCGGCCAGGACGGCCCCTACGCCGGCCGGGGCGGCGTCGACCAGATCGCCCAGGGCATGGGCGGCCTGATGAGCGTCACCGGGCTGCCGGGCAGCGGGCCGGTCCGCGCCGGGATTCCCGTAGCCGACCTGGCCGCCGGCCTGTACCTCGCGGTCGGCGTGCTGGTCGCGTTACACGACCGGGACCGGACCGGGGAGGGGCGCTGGGTGCAGACCTCCCTGCTGGAATCGATGATCGCCATGATGGACTTCCAGGCGGCCCGCTGGACCATCGATCACGAGGTCGCGCCGCAGGCAGGCAACCACCACCCGATGAGCGTCCCCATGGGCTGTTTCGCCTCCGCCGACGGATACGTCAACATCGCGGGCGCGGGCGGGCGGCTGCTGGACAGCCTGTGCCAGGTGATCGGCTTGCCTGGCCTCCCGGCCGACCCGCGTTTCGACTCGGCCGCCAAGCGGTCGGCGAACCGGGCAGAGCTCAACGCGCTGATCGGCCAGCGGTTGCGCACCCGGACCACGGCCGAATGGGTCGAGGCGCTGAACCAGGCCGGAGTGCCGTGCGGGCCGGTCTACCGCATGGACGAGGTGTTCGCCGACCCCCAGGTCGGGCACTTGGCGATGACCGGGACGGTGGACCATCCGGCGCTCGGCCGGCTGGACATCCTCCGCAACGCGGTGCGGATGACCGGCACCCCGCCCACCGTCCGCACGCCCAGCCCCGACCTGGGCGCGCACACCGACGAGGTGCTCGCCGAACTGGGCTACCCGCGCGACCAGGTCGACCGGCTCCGGGCCCAGGGAGTGATCTGAGAGGAACGGCATGACGTCATCGAGCTCGCCCGTGCGGCACGACACCGGCACCGACCAGCTGCTGGCCGAGACGGCCGGCGCCGTGGCCGTGGTGACCTTCAACAATCCGGCCAAGCGCAACGCCCTGTCCAGCGCGATGCGCGCCGCGCTGCCCGGCCTGCTGCAGGCCCTGCAGGCCGACCGGGGCATCCGCGCCGTGGTCATGACCGGCGCCGGGGACAAGGCCTTTGCCTCCGGCGCCGACATCTCCGAGTTCGGCGAGCGGCGCACCTCGCCCGAGGCCCGCGCCGAGTACGACCGCGTCTCAGCGGCGCTCAACCGCTCCTGGCATGACCTGGGCAAGCCCCTTATCGCCATGATCCGCGGGTTCTGCATCGGCGGCGGCCTGTTCACCGCGCTGCAGGCCGACATCCGCATCGCCTCCGAGGACAGCCAGTTCGGGGTCCCGGCCGCCCGGCTCGGGCTCGGCCCCGGCTTCGCCGGGGTGACCGCCCTGACCAACCTGATCGGCCCGTCCTGGACCTCGGAGGTCCTGTTCTCCGCGCGGCGGTTTTCGGCGGCGGAAGCTCTTCAGATGGGCCTCGTCAACCGCGTCGTGCCCGGGGCCAGCCTGCGGGACGAGGTAATGAGCCTGGCCCAGAGCATCGCGGAGAACGCGCCGCTCACCGTGGCCGCGTGCAAGGCGGCGGTCCGCGAGGCGAGCCGGCCCGCCCGGTCACCAGGACACGGGGCGGGTCGAGGCGATGATCGAGGCCTGCTTCCGGTCCGACGACTACCGCGAGGGCCAGCGCGCGTTCGCGGAAAAGCGCCCGCCCGCCTTCACCGGCCGCTGACGCCGCCCCGGGCCGCGGGCCGGACCGCATCGTTACCAACCTGCAATCACTGGCGCCCGTCCGGCCGTCGTCCTCGCGGGTCATAAGAAAGGCCGCGCGATACGGACGCGCTGGGGGACACGGGAGGGTCACATGTCAGGCAGCGGGGCAGGCGAGGACGTTTGGGCGGGTGAGGACTCAAGGCCGCGGCCGCGGCGCCGGCGCATGGCTCGCGTGGCGGCGGCCGGCGTGGCCGCGGCGCTGGCGGTGACCGGTACAGCGTCGGCGATGGCCGCGACGTCGGCCAGCCCGTCCTGGCACATCGTCAAGCGGGTGCACAGCGGGAACACCGGCGTGTTCACGGCGGTCGTCGCGGTCGGCAAGACCGGCGGCTGGGCCTTCAACGGGGTCGAGGGGCCGACCGCCTGGAAGCGCAACGGGACGTCCTGGACGCGGGTCCCGTTCCCCGGCCACAGCGACGAGACGGTCGTCGCGGCCGGCGCGTCCTCGGCCCGCAACGTGTGGGCCTTCACCGGCACCGGGACCACCTCACGCGCGCTGCGCTGGAACGGCACCAGCTGGTCGGTTCAGAGGTCCTTCGGGAAGGAGATCGGCGGGGCCGTGGTGCTGTCCCCGAGCGACGTCTGGGTGTTCGGCGTGCCCTTCGTTCCCGGCAACGCGCTGGGCGCCTGGCACTACAACGGCCATACCTGGGTCAAGGTGGCGTCGGGCCACGGGCTGCAGGGCGGCAGCGCGGTGTCCGCCACCGATATCTGGGGCTTCGCCGGAACGAGGGTCGCGCACTGGAACGGCCACACCTGGACCCGCACCTCGGTGGCGAGCCTGCTGCCCGCCAAGAAGGAGCTCAACGATCCGGCCGTGGTCGGCATCGTGGCGCTGTCCCGCGACGACGTCTTCGCCATCGGCAGCGGCAACCTCGAGGACGAGGGCGGGCCGACGGTCATCCTGCACTACAACGGGCATGCGTGGCACAAGATGGCCCAGGGCAACTTCGGGGTCGGCAGCTCCCCGCTGCAGCAGGCTGCCCCGGATGGTCACGGGGGCCTGTGGATCCCGATGCCCGGCTTCGACGGCCGTCCGACCTTCCTGGTGCACTACCGGGACGGGCGGCTCACCAAGGCCACCGTGCCCGTTGGGCCCCGCCGGATCGACGTGGTCTCCGTCGCTCACATCCCCGGCACCGCCCAGATGCTGGGCGGGGGATTCACCCACACGCTGAGCGGCACCGGCGTGGTCGCCGTGATCCTGCAGTACGGGGGCTGACCGGCCGGCGGTAACCAGGCACGGCCCGCGGCGGTCCCGTTACGGGGAAACCTGCCCGGGACGCTGGGCCGCCAGCAGCGGGATGGCCGCGATCTTCTCGTCGGTCAGGTCATCCCAGCAGATGCTGGCGGCGCGCCGCGGTCCGTGCCGGGGGCGGCAGTCGATGACCCGCTCCGGGGTGACGATGAGGTCCACCGGCACGTCGTGGCCGGTCACCGGGATCGTCCCGGCCGGGCGCACCTGGAGTTCGTGAACGGTCGTGACGGACACCGTGCGCGGCCCGATCAGGCCCGCCGCGGTGGCCAGCGCGTATTCCAGGTCGGCGAACCCGCCGCCCTTGCCGAGCCGGGCGCCGTCCTCACTGGCCGCGACGCTGCCCATCACCACCAGGTCAACCGGGGACAGCTCGGCCAGCGTGACCCGCCGGGCGGAGCGGGCCGCCCCGCTGATCGAGGCCGCCTTGCGCGGCGGCTCGGTCAGGTGGTCGGGATCGAGGGCGAAGAACGGCTCGGGCCCGGCCAGGCGCGGGACGGCCATGTAGACGGTCTTGCCGTCCTGCAGGGCGCGCTGGCGGACCGGAAGCTGCGCGGCGTCCGGGTTGGCCTTGAGGGGGCGGGCCGCCTGCCAGGCCGGCGTGGCGCGCAGCCGCTCGGCGGCGGCCTCGGCGCCGGTGAAGTTCGGGATGCGCCCTTCCGCGCCGGGGAACCTGGCGACCCGCGCCGCACGCATCGCGGACCACACCTCCTGCCGCAAGGCGGCCTTCGCGGCCAGCACGTCGGCGGGGCCGCCGGCGTCATGATCGTGACGCGGCACGGGACGGGTCATGTCCCCATCCTGCCGCGCGGTGTATCAGGGCGTGCGCACCCTGCTCTTTACGTCTGGAGGGATTGTCCCTTTCGTGGAGGGCACCATGCGCCGGGTAGTACTTCGGGCGGGTGCGTGGGCGCTCGTCGGCAGCGTTGTGATCACGCTGGCCGCCGGGTGCAGCGCATCGACTCGCGCGGCATGGCCGGGCCAGGGTCCCGGCCCGCAGATCTTTACCATGAAGATGGTCACGGACCACCGCAGGCTGGATCGCGGCGTGCTGGCCTACAGCGCGCTCACGACCCTGCAGGTGCGGCAGGCCACCTCGTTCGAGGTCCAGGTCACCGACGTCGGCCGGGGCCGTGAGACCAGCGCGTTCATCCGGCACTCCCGCGGCTGGGTGGTAGACCGGCAGAACGTCCCGACAGGCGGCACCGTGAGCGTGCAGATCGCCTGCGGCGCTGGGCTGACGTGCCCGCCCCGGACGTCCTCGGCGCGTCAGGCGATCTTGCGACCCGGCCGGTCGGCCACCTGGACCTGGGACATCACCGCCAGGTCACCAGGCGCCGACCAGATTCTGATCACCGCCGTCTCGTATCGCGCTGACTCACGCGTGGTGGCCAGCCAGACGTCCGTCGCAACGGTCACGAAGGTGCAGTCCACGCCGCTGTACAACCTCGAGGCGGCCTTTGACGCGAGGAAAAGCGCGGTCATCTTCGTCGTCGTGGACCTGCTGGCCATCGCGGCGATCCTCGGTGCCGTGCTGATCGTGCGCCGGAGAATGCTCGGCGGCCGGCTGTCGCCGCGCCTGCCGAGGCCCTGGACGGCCTGGCTGGCGCGGCCGGAGAAGGCCCGCGCGGGGCGGCCCGGGGCGGCCCCGGTGGTGCCGGGCGAAAGGGCCCGGCTGGGGCTGGGCGTCAGGACCTGGCTGGGGCTGCGCGGCAGGACCTGGCTGGAGCTGCTCAACAGGACCTGGCTGGGGCTGCGCGGCAGGACCTGGCTGGGGCTGGCGGCGATCGAGGCCGCCGTGGCCGCGCTCGTCATCGCGCTCGTCCACGGCCCCGCCGCGAAGCCGCTGTCGTTCGCGATCATCGCCGCGGCTGCCGCCGTCGTCCTGCTCCCGGTGTACTTCCTGCCGATGTTCATCGCCCACGCCCGCCATGTGCCGGATCTCGCGCCGGTGACGGTGATCAACGTCTTCCTCGGCTGGACCTTCTTCGGGTGGGTGACCGCGCTGGCCCTGGCCGTGCGGGACCGTGGCCCGGAAGGCCGGTCCGCGCCGGCCACGCCGGCCGCATCGGCCACGCCGGCGGTGCCGGCGGTGTCGGCCGAGTCGGCCATGCCGGCGGCACGGGCTGTGCCGGAGCCGAAGACCGAGCCTCCAGCCCACGCCGCGTACGCCGCCGTGCCCCGGATGCGGCCCCGGCCGGCCGAGCCGGCGGGCGCGGCCGTGACCCTCGTGATCTGGCAGACCCCGGACAACGGCCTGACCTGCCAGGACCCCGGCGACGGCTGGGTGCACCGGTGGACGTACGGCGTGTCGCCCGGCCAGGATGGCGCGCCGCGGTTCGTCCTCACCGCAGAACGGCACGGCTGCCTGGTGCCGCCGCCGTCGCTGGAGCGGCCCGGGCGCTGAGGCCTCAGCGCCCGGCCAGCACCGGTTAGCGGCGGCCGGAGGCGTGTACGTGGCGCCGGGCTGGCCATCCTCGTGGAGCAGACCACGCCCGGAATGGTCGGAGACCGTCGTGCTGCCGGCCGGAGCGGTCCTCCTGGCGGGCCCGCGCTGACCGGTCGCTGGGCTAACGCTGACCGGCGCCGGCCGCCGCGCCGCCCTGACCGCCCCGCGGCGCACGCTGGACAATGTCGTTTATGCGCGCCGAGCAGCGAAGCCACAACGAGCCGTCCGCCGGCCGCCTGGCCCGGACGGGCCGGTCGAGCTGCTCGCTGACCTCGACCGGCCGCGGGCATGGATGCTGCTGGTCGGCGGCGTCCCGCAGTCCCACGTCGACCTGGATGACCCGCGGCACCTGGAACTCGAGTACATGCGCCGGCTCGGGCACCTGGTCGACCTGGCCGCCCCGGCCGGGGTGCCGCTGCGCGTGCTCCACCTGGGCGGCGGCGCCCTGACGCTGGCCCGTTACGTGGCCGCAACCCGGCCCGGCTCCAGCCAGCTGGCGGTCGAGTCCGACGCGGAGGTGGCCACCCTGGTGCGGCGGCGGCTGCCGCTGGACCAGCCCGCCCGGTCGCGGACCAGGGCCGGCCGGATCACCGTCCGCGTGGCCGATGCCCGGACGGTCCTCGAGCAGGTCCCCGCCGGGTCGTTCAACGTGGTGGTCGCGGACGTCTTCGCCGGTGGGCAGACCCCCGCCCACCTGACGTCGCTAGAGTTCACCGCCGCCGTGGCCCGGGCTCTGGCCCCGTCGGGCCTGTTCGCCGTCAACGTCGCCGACGGCCCCCTGCTGGCGCACGCGCGCCGCCGGGTGGCCGCGGTGCGCTCGGTGTTCCGGCACGCGTGCGTGATCGCGGAGGCTGCGGTGCTGCGCGGCCGCAGATTCGGCAACCTGGTGGTGGCCGCAGCCGACGGCGAGCTCCCGGTCGCGGGGCTGACCAGGCGGGCCACGGCCGACCCGTTCCCGGCCCGGGTGGTGGACGGCACCGACCTGGACCGGTTCGTCGCCGGGGCCAGGCCGATCACCGACTCCGGCGCCGAGCCGTCTCCGGTCCCGCCGCCCGACGTCTTCGCGTGACCCCGGTCATCCCCCCGTCTTCGCCTGACCGCGGTCAGAGGCGGAAGCTGGTGCCGACCGTGTTCGGGACGAACGCGGCGGGGAACCGCGCGGACATCGCGTGCTGGGCCCGCCACCCGGTGCAGTGCGCGGGCACCAGCACGCCGGGGTTCATGGCCGCCAGGTCGTCTAGGACCCGGGGGATCAGGGGCTCGAACAGCGGGCCGCTCAGGTGGAACCCGCCGAGCAGCGCGTACAGCGGCTGGCCGCCGGTGAGCCGTTGGGCGTACCGGCCGATGTTGATCACGCCCGCGTGGCCGCAGCCGGTGATCACGACGAGTCCCTGGCCGGCGACGTTGACGATGAGGGCCTGGTCGTCGAGCACGAGCGGGTCGGGCTGCCAGCCGTCGCCGATCCAGGCCTGCTGCGGCGGGAAGCCCGGCTCGTAGCCGGTGATCCGCGGGACCTCGCCGGTGATCAGCACGGACCGGTCGAACAGGAAGCTCGGCTGTTGCTCCTCGATGACGTCGAAGCCCGCCTCGGCCAGGGCCCGGCGGCTGGTGGTGGGGATCTCTGTCGGCTCGCGGCCGGGCAGCACGAGCCGGCGCTGCCGCCAGAAGTGCGGATGGATCAGCACCGGCAGGTTCGCCCGGCCCACCGCCCGGATCAGCCCGTCGATGCCGGTGGTGTGATCGAAGTGGCCGTGGCTGCACACGATGGCCTCGATCGAGCCCGGGTCGATGCCCAGCCGGCGCATGTTCTCCGTGACCCCGTCGGGGCTGGCCCCGGCGTCAAACAGGAACCGGTGCTCGTATCCGGCCTTGGTCACCGTCACCAGCGCCGAGAACCCGTGCTCGGCGACCAGCGCGTCAGGAACCTGCCCGGCCTCCATGATCGCCGACGGGCGCGCCGGGCCCTGCCCGAGCTGGACCCGCCGTGCCGGGCCCTGGTCGGGCATGAGCATGTCGGCGACGTTGTCCATCAGCGTGGTCACCACGACCGAGTCCACCGGGTCGAGCGCGATCTCGACGTCCGGCTCGAAGTCGTGCAGTACCGCGGGCACCTGGGCCGCCGGGCTGTCGTCTACGCACGGTCCCATCGTAGGACGCGGCCGGTCGCCCGCTCTGCGGCTAGGCGACCGTGACCGGGAGTGCGTCGAAGCCGCGCAACAGCAACGTCTCCCGGCGCATCGGCTCGCCCGCGGCCGAGATCTTCGGGAACCGGCACAGCAGCCGGGGGAAGGAGACCGCGCCCTCGAGCCGGGCGAGCGCGGCGCCGATGCAGAAGTGCGCGCCGCCGCCGAAGCTGAGCGGGCCGCCGTCCGGGCGCAGCGGGTCGAACCGGCCGGGGTTGGTGAACCGGCGGGGATCCCGGTTCCCCGCCCCGAGCAGCGTGAGCACCTCGGTGTTCCCGGTCACGGGCACGCCGCGCAGGTCGGTGTCGTAGCCGACCCGGCTGGTGAGCTGGACGGGGGAGTCGAAGCGCAGCACTTCCTCGACGAAGGCGGAGGGGGTCACCGATCCGTCCCGGACCCCATCGCCGGCCAGCGGATCGGTCAGGATGACCTGGAGGCCGTTGCCGAGCAGGTTCGTGGTCGTCTCGAACCCCGCCACGAGTAGCAGCGTCAGGTTGTGCAGCAGTTCGGCGTCGGTCAGCCGGCCGTCCCCGGAGTCGCTGACCGCGACCAGGTCGCTGAGCAGGTCGTCGCGGGGGTCGGCGCGCCGCTGGGCCGCCAGCTCCGTGAAGTAGGCCAGCAGTTCCTCGGCCGCGGCGTTGATCGCGGGCAGGGTAGCGATGTCGCCCAGCTCGAAGATGCCGACCAGGTCCCGCGCCAGCGGCCGGAACTTCTCCCGGTCCGCTTCCGGGATCCCGATCAGCTCGCAGATCACGGTGACCGGCAGCAGGTAGGCGAAGTCATGCATGAACTCAACGGTGCCGCCGTCGGCGCCGCGCTCGGCCATGGCGTCGAGCAGCCCGTCGGCGATGCTGGCGATCGCGGGCTCCAGCCCGGCGACGCGCCGGGCCGTGAACGTCTTGGCGATCAGGCTCCTGATCCGGGCGTGCCGCGGGTCGTTCATGTTCAGGATCCAGTCCATGGCCTGGACGAACACCGGGTTGGACCGCCAGGAGGGAAAGTCCTCGTCGAAGCTGGACTCGTCGGAGACGCGGAAACCGGGATCGCGCAGGACCGAGTTGATGGCGTCGTAGCCGACCACCAGGACGTGGTCCGGGCCGATCTCGATCGCCTCGCCCATCTCGTGCAGCGAGGCGTACAGCGGGTACGGGTCGGCCCGGCCTTCTGGCGCGCCGAGCGCGGTCAGGATCTCCATCGCGTCCATGCGTCGCTCCGTCCCCTCGCCGGAGGCTGGGGGCCCGGCGCCGTGGCGGCTGGCCATGGCCAGCCGGGCGCCGCGCCGTCACCTCCGCCCGCCGTACTGGAGACGATAAGTACTATCGCGTTGACAGTCAAGCTATATCTCGTTGCCTGGCCACGCTCCCGGCGCGCGGGTGCTCAGCCCGCGCCGGGGCCGGCCGCCGCGGCGATCACCGCGGCGGCGAAGTCCCCGGGGGCCTCGCGCGGGGTGAAGTGGCCGACGCCGTCGAGGTGGATCAGCCTGGCCTCGGCGAAGAACTCACCGATCCGGTCGGACCAGTCCCGGCGGGAACAGCGGATCGTACTCGGGCCACAGCACGGTGGCCGGCGCCGCGATGCGGTCCTGTCGCCGCGGCACCTGCTCGGCCAGGGAGGCGGCGACAGACCCGGCGCCCGCCCGGTACCAGGCGATCGAGGCCGCGAACGCCCCCGGCGGCCCGTACACCGAGACCAGGTGCGCCAGGTGGTCGTCGGCCACCTCGAAGCCCGGCCCCGACCAGTGGGACCAGAAGTGCCGCAGGTACGCGCGGACCGCGTCCGGGCGGCCGTCGATGAGCTCGGTGCACAGGTCGAGCTGGTGGAAGGCCTGGTACCAGAACTCCCGCTGGGCCCGGGGCGCGAGGATCCGCTCGCCGATCCCGGGCAGCGGCGGCGCGATAACCAGGGCGCCGACCAGGTCGGGCCGGTCGCGCGCGAGCGCCTGGGCGATCCGGCTGCCGATGTCGTAGCCGGCGATCACCGGCCGGCCGAGCCCGAGCTCGGTGATCAGCCCGGCGATGCTGCGCGCCTGGGCGCCGCCCGCGTACTGGCGGGCCGGGTCGGCCAGGTGCTTGTCCGACTCGCCGAACCCTCGCAGGTCGGGCACGACCACGTCCGTGGCCGCCGACACCAGCGGCACCACGTCCCGGTAGTCGGTCCGGTCGCCCGGCCAGCCGTGCAGCAGCACTACCGCCGGGCCCTGGCCGGCCCGCTCGAAGGCCAGGCAGAACCCGTCGACCGCCCTTTCCTGGCGCACCCGTCGATTATCCCTGCCCGGGCCGCCACCGCCGGGACCGTTATGGATCACCGGTCGCGTCGACGAGCACGAACGCGATCAGGCACGGGACCGGCCCGCGGTTGGACCACGCGTGATTGGTGCCGTTCTGGATTACGACGTCGCCGGCGCTGAGCTCGACGTCCTCGTCGTCGAGCAGCATGGTGATCGAGCCCTGCAGCACCACCGCGTAGTCGACGGTGTCCGTGCGGTGCATGTAGGGGTGGCGCTGGCTGGCGACGGCATTGCCCTCCGCGCCCAGGTCCGCGAACGCGGCCGCGCCGTCCGCGCGGGCCAGGGCCTGCGGATCCTCGGGATCGAACTGGGCGATGCGGAAGACCGTGCCGCCGCACGGCGGGGGCAGCACCACGGGCCGGTCCACCGGGTCATGGTCCGTCCGGGTGGTCGGCGTGTCGCCGGTCGCCCACAGGTTCGTCAGGGCCACGCCGGGGCGGCTGGGCCGGTTCAGCACGCTGGCCGCCGGCCCGTCCATCACCACGACCGCGCGGCCCTGGGCGTCATGACCGGTCACTACCCGCCGGACGGGCCGGATGTCCACGGCTGCCTCCTACCAAGAGATGGCGGAAGACTACGCCGGTCCCCGGTCCCCGGTCCCCGGTCCCCGGTCGCCTGGCCAGGCCGGCCTCCCGTTCCCGTCCGGTGATCAGTGGCGCTCGGCCGCCGCTTAGGCCGCCACGGCGCGGGCCGGGTACCGGTCGCCGTCCGCGGCCGCCACGGGCTCGGGCCTGGTCGGCTGGTGGCGGTGACCGGCCGGCTCCGGGCCCCAGGTCGGGTGCCTGAGGACCATCCACAGCGGAATCCCGGCCCAGGCCGCGAAGAAGGCCGCGGCCAGTGGCATATTCATCCAGAACCAGAACATCTCTTCCCCCTGCTGGCGTCTAGTGCCGCTCCGCCCGGCGGTGACCGCCGGGCGGAGCGGTGTCCCCCCGGACTGGCCTCCGGAATGTCCAGGTCCCCCCTGACTGGCCTCCGGAATGTCCAGCTGCTGCCAGCATCTCTGGCCGCGGGATGGCTGTCAGTCGCCCAGCCGACAGGGTTGCTGTCAGCTTGCTGACACCTGACCGCCGTCGCCGGCGAATCGGCGGAGCGCGATCGGCTGCTTTATGGTCACCGCGCGGTCACGCATCTCGACCCAGCCGCGTCGCTCGAAGCTGCGCAGCGCACCGTTGACGCTCTGCCGGCTGCCCCCGGCCTGATGCGCGAGTTGCTCCTGGCTCATCTTGAGCCGGATGACGCCGTCGTCGCCCCGGGGCTGGCCGAGCAGTATCTTCGCCACGCGGCGCGGCAGGTCCAGGAAGACCAGGTCGGACACGTCCTCGGTGAGCCGCCGGAGGGTGGCCGCGATCGAGTCGGTCAGGGCCTGCGCCGCCGCGGGCACGCGCGCGCAGACGTCCTGGATCGCCTGGCGCGGGACCAGCAGCAGCTGGCTCTCCTCCAGGGTCTCGGCATCCGCGGACCTGGGACCGCCGTCGACGATGCTGAGCTCGCCGAGCGCGCCCCCCGGCTGGACGACCGTCAGCGTCAGCTCGCCGCCGTCCGCCGAGCGGACCACCACCCTGACGCTGCCGGAGACCACCACGATCAGGAAATCGGCCGGATCACCGGTGGTGAACACGACCTGTCCGCGGCGGAAGTCCCGCAGCCGGGACGCGTCGGCGAGGGCCTGCAGGTCCTCGGTCGGCACCGAGCGGAGCAGGCGGGTCCGGCGCAAGATGCCCGCCACGTCAGTGGTCATCGCCGGCTCCCCACCCCCGGCTGCCCGGCGGCAGCCGCGATCGGAACACTACCCGGTCTATGCTCGCTACGACGCCGGCCGAGCAGGCGGTGCCGCTGGTGCAGGTCAGCCGGGTGGCCATCGGCAACCCCACGAGCCAGGGAAAGGGACGCGGTGGATCTGGAAGAGACACTGGCCATGATCGTGGAGCTGAGCCAGGAAGAGCTGCATATCGTGCGCAAGCGAGCCGAGGAAAAGACGCCGACCCGCGACCGCGCGCAGGACTTTCACGACATGCAGCGGGCAGCCGACCGGCTGGATCATCACGCGCACCAGCTGCGCAGGCTGCATGACAACGAATTCGGCCAGAACTGGCGGCACGAGAGCCTGAACGACACCCGTCGCGGTTCCTGACCCGCCCGGGAGTTTCGGGACCTCGCCGCCGCGATGTACTCGCCGGGCCGTGTGCGCTGATCGCTGACGGCGGGATGCGCGACGGCCGCCCCCCGCTGGCAGCAGGATCGGCACGGCCGGGGCGGCCGAGGCCGGCTTTCGACAACTGTCGGACGGCAGTGAGGTTTCTTCTGCTCCGGTGCGGATGCCGGGGTGACGCCCGCGGGCTTAGCGTCGTGTCAACCGCGGCTCGACACGGACAGGCCGGGTCGCCGCGGCCAGGCACGGACAGGGAGCCCCGATGAGCACGGACGTCAGCACGGACGCGGTCGTGGTCGGCGCCGGCGCGATCGGTGCCAGCTGCGCCTATCACCTGGCCCGCGCGGGCCTGCGGGTCCTCGTCGCCGAGGCGTTCGGCGGCCCGGCGGAGGGCAGTACCGGGCGTTCCTTCGCCTCGATCCGGGCCCAGTGGGCGGACCCGCTGAACATCGAGATGTCCTGGCGCAGCATCCGCGCGTTCCGCTCGTTCCCGGACGACCACGGCATCGACGTCGGGTACCGGCCCACCGGGTACCTGCTGCTGGTGCCGCACGCGGCCTGGGAAGCGCAGCTGGCCGCCGTCGGGCTGCAGCGTGAGCACGGGGTCCCGGTCGACGTGCTCGACGTGGCCGCGGCCGGGCGCATCACTCCGCTGGCGCCGGACGGCATCGCGGGCGCGACCTGGGGACCGGCCGACGGCGTGGTCGACCCGCACCTCGCGACCCGCGCCTACCTGACCCTGGCCCGGGCCGCGGGCGCGCAGGTGCTGTTCCGGCACCCAGTCACCGCGATCGCCCGCGGCGACGCCGGCGGCGGCTGGTCGGTTACCGCGGGCGGCCGGACCGTCCGGGCGCGGTACGTCGTGAACGCGGCGGGAGGCTGGGCGGGCGAGGTGGCCGCGCTGGCCGGGCTGACCGTGCCGGTCGTGCACTCCCGGCGCAACATCTACGCCACCGCGCCGGGCGCGCTGGCCGCCTCGCTGCCGATGACCATCGACCTGGGCACCGGAGTGTACGTGCGCAGCGAGGGACCGCGCTTGCTCTTCGGGGCGGCGCGGCCTGACCAGCCGGACGGGTACGACGTGAGGGTCGACTGGGCGTGGATGGAGTCGGTGCTCGCGCTCGCGGTGGGCCGGTTCCCCTGGCTGGCCGACCTGCCGCTCGACCGGGGCGCCTGCTGGGCCGGCACCTATGAGAACAGCCCGGACCATCACGGCATCCTCGGCGCGCACCCGGCGGTACCGACCTGGGTCAACGCCTGCGGGTTCTCCGGGCACGGCCTGATGCAGGCGCCGGAGATCGGGTGCCTGGTCGCCGAGCAGATCGATACGGGCGCGATCACCAGCCTGGACACCAGCCTGCTGCGGCTGGACCGGTTCGAGGCGGCCGCCGGTCCCGGCGGCCGTCAGCTCGGACTGGTGTTCTGAGACCGGAGGAGCCGATGACCGAGCCGTTCCGCGAGCTGCACCACATCTGCATCGTGGTCCGCGACATCGACGCCAGCGTCGGCTGGTACGAGTCGGTGGGCATCGGGCCCTGGCAGGACTACCCGCCGCTCACCGAGTACACCCGGCTGTCCGTGCCCAACCCCGATGCCTTCTACGCCCTGAAATACAAGGTCGCGAACCTCGACAACGTGCAGCTTCAGCTCTGCCAGCCACCGGAACTCGACTGCCCGCAGCGGCGCTTCCTGGATGCTCACGGCGAAGGCGTCTTCCACATCGGCTTCGAGTCCGGCCTCGACGCCGCGGCCGCCACCGGAACCGCCCTCGGCCTGGACGTGCTGGCGCGCGGGCAGCGAGACGACGGCTCGGGCTTCATCTACTTCGACACCTACGACCGGGCCGGGGTCGTGCTGCTGGCCCGCCAGACGGCCCGGTAGCGCCCGGGGCGGCGCGGGCGGGCCGGGGTCAGAGGGCCTTGAAGTATCGGGCCACGGGGAGCAGCGTGTAGTTCGCCTTCTCGTAGACGCGCCGGGCCGGAGCGTGACCCGGGTCGCCTCCGGTCTCCACCATCGCGACCCGCATGCCCGAGGCCCGTAGCCAGTCCGTGGCCAGCTCGGTCAGCGCGGTCCCGATCCCCTGGTCTTGCTCATCCGGGTGGACGGCTAGCATCCAGATCTCCCCGAGGAGGCGCTCGGCGTGCAGCGTCGCGGCGACAAAGGCGACCATCCCCCGCGCGGCCTCGGCGACCCAGACCTGCATGTCCGGATCGGCCAGGACGCCGCGTACCGCGCGCTCCTGGTACTGCCGCCAGTCGCCGTGCAGGCGGAGGAATATGTCGCGGCCGAGGACCTGCTCCAGGGTGGCGAATACCGGAGCCCAGGCCCGAAGAGACAGTTCGACGACCGGCTCGGTGTCCTGCGGCCGGTACTCCCGGATCAGCGCGTCCATGGGACTGACGCTCGCACATCGGCGGGGCGCCAGGGGCGGAGACCGAGACCTGGGCGATACCACCGGGCGCCCGGACCGGCTCCCGCGTCCAAGTCCTCGTCCCGTACGTTCGCACCCTCGTCCCGTACGTCCGCGCCCCTCGTCCTGGATTAGGCGAATATGCGCTGGAGTGAGCACCGGCCGGCTAGCGTTTTGTGCAGTCGAGCTTTGCTGGGGCGGGGGATGTACTTATTCGAGTGCGAGGCAACGTTCCAGGCCGAGCCAGCCGCGGTCTGGATGGTGTGGACCGACGTGGCCCGCTGGCCCGAGTGGGATGTCAGCAAGGAGATCGCCCGCCTGGACGGACCGTTCCAACCGGGGGTTTCCGGCTGGGCTAAGCAGCGCGGCAACCTGGGCGGATCCTTTACCATCACCGCCGTGGACGACGAACGACGCTGGGTGACCGAATGCCCGATGCCCATGGGGAAGGTCATCTTCGTCCACATGATCGAACCGGTCACCCAGGGACACGTCCGGGTGATCAAGAGGGTGGAGGTCCAGGGTACGTTCGGGTCCCTGCTGCGGCTCCTGGTCCCCAAGATGCGCCGGGACATCACCGAGTCCCTGGCCAACCTGCAGAAGCTGGTATCTGCGTAGCACACCACGGACCATCTCGACCTGATCGCGCTGGGCAGCGGTATGTCACCGAGTTCTCCCATCACGACGCCGACAATGGCGGCTCGTGATTACCGCCGGGTACACTTTTGCCCAAGCGGCGGAACCGATGGCCAGTGGATATGACAGACCGACACAGCTCAGGCAAGCGCCCGCGGGACGCTCAGGAAACCGGGCGCGAGCGGGTGAGTCGCGCCGCGGAAACCGGGCGCGAGCGGGTGAGTCGCGCCGCGTATGAGCTGTTCAGCCGGGAGGGGCTGCGGGCGGTCGGGGTAGACGCAGTTATCGCCAGGGCCGGGACAGCGAAGATGACGCTCTACCGGAATTTCCCGTCCAAGGACGACCTGATTATCGATTTCCTGCGCCGCCGGGAGCAATTGTGGACGCGCGAGTGGCTCGAGGCCGAGAGCCGGCGGCGCGGAGAAACACCCCGGGAGCAGCTGCTAGCGATATTCGATGTCTTTTCCGAGTGGTTCAGCCGGCCCGACTTCGAAGGCTGCTCCTTCCTGACCACGATGATCGAGGTCAATGACCCCGCGCATCCGGTGCACCAGGCCGCGGTCGGTCACCTGGCTAATATCCGCGGTTACCTCTCTGAGCTCGCGGCGGCGGCGGGCATCGCCGACCCGGACTCGTTCGCGCGCAAGTGGCACATCCTCATGAAGGGCTCGATCATGGCCGCTCACGAGGGTGACACCGCGGCGGCGGCCCGCGCCCGCGAGGTCGGCGAGCTGCTGCTCAAGGAGAGCGGCTCCGGCTGAGGGCGGCGGCCGCGCGCCCCCCGCGCGGCCGCCGCCAGCCAGGGCGGTGCGGGCAGCTGGCGGGCGCAGCTAAGGAAGAAGGACCCTCAGCTCACGCCGAGCTTTTCCGCGGCCAGCCTGGTCCCTTGCACCCGGTTCGCGATCTTCTGGAACGCGACGTCCCGGGCGAAATCTGGTGAGCCGTGGTTGGGCTTCTCGTCGATGCTGAACGGCGAGAAACCGCAGTCGTCGGTGGAGCCGAGGCGCTCGGCGGGGATGAAGTTCGACGCCCGGACCAGGGCGTCACGCACCTCCTCGGCGCTTTCCACCCGCGGGTTCAGCGGGTTGATCACGCCGATATACGCGAACTGCGGCACGCCGTTGGCGTCGCCGCGCAGGTACTGCCCGATGAGCCCGTAGACGCGGTCCCGGTCCCGCTCGCTAGCCAGCTGGATCAGGAAGTACCCGGCGTTCATGCCGAACATGCTGGGCAGCAGGTCGTTGTAGTCGACGTCGGCGCTGTGCACCGAGTCGCGGTCGCCGCCGGGGCAGGTGTGGATGCCGATCCGGGAGCGCTCGTCCGCGGTGAAGCGGTCGAGGACCCGGTTGTTCAGCTCGATGAAATGCGGCAGCATGTTCCGGCCGGTCCACGGGTTGCGGGGATCCGCCCGGGTGGCCAGCCGGCCCTCGGTGAAGTCGATAGACACCCTCGCGGCCCCGGCGGCGAAGGCCTGCCGGATGTCCTTCTCGCACTCGTTGACGAGGTCTTCCTCGAAGCTCTCCCGCGAGTAGCCGGGTATCTCCGCGTCGAGCGGATACAGCAGGGCCAGCATGGACGGGGCGATCACGGCCTGCTTCATGGGCTTGCTGGCCAGGCTGATGGCCTTCTTCAGGGTGTCGGCCGCGTAGGTCTGGTACCGGAACGGCCCGCCGGTGAGCCGGGGGAGCTGGCGGCGGTGCCCGTCGGCGAAGATCGCGAAGTACTGGCCTCCGTCCCCGGCCAGATGGTCGGCAAGCCCGGTGCCGGCCAGGGTGTCGGTGATGGCGTAGGTCGCGAAGCTCGACCACCGCTGCTCGCCGTCGGAGATGATCGGCTCCCCGGTAGCCTCGCTGCGCTCGATCGAGTCCTTGACCGCCTTGTTCTGCTCGGCTTCGAGCTGATCGCGGGTGATCTCCCCGGCGTCGTACTGGCTGTAGGCCTGCTGCAGCCTGCTCGGGCGCGGCAGCGAGCCGACGGGCTCGGTCGGGATTCCGGTCGCGGTACGCGGGTCGTAGTCAGGCATGGCGCATCGTTATCCCTAGTTCGTCTGCGGGCACGGCACAGCGACGCGCCACGCCACTACCGGACCTGCGGGAACGCAGGTGGTGGCGCACGCCACGGCGGTGCATCGTGCTGGTTGCTGCGAACAGTAGAGATAGACCGGCCTGTCTCATGCTGCCTACCCGGGAGGATAGACCCGGGGTCGGCGGCGGTCAACGGCGCGGCGCGGGCAGCGGGCGTGTCCGGGTCCGGCCACGGGCCGGGCGGATAGGGGGCGCGCCGGCATCTGGCGATGGCGCGGCGCGCCGTGATCTAGAAAAAATTTTCTGATGTGACCCGATCATCGAAGATGCCCGCCGAACAGGGCTCCTAGGCCACTGGCAGCGGCCGAGGGCCGGTTCACCCGTCCCCGGTGTCCCGGGAGTAGTCCCCGGTGTCCCGGGAGTACTTGGCAGCCGCGATAAAATTGGCGTGCAGGCCGTCCCGGAAACCGGCGGCCGCACAGAGGACGGCTGCAGTTCGGTCGCCCCCGCACCGACCCGCGGCGGACATCACAGTCCGCCAGGCCCGGACCTGGAGGGGGTCGTCATGACCGTCCCGCCCGTTGCCGTCCACGCCCTCAGCCAGGCTCAGCCGCTGACCGTCGACGACGCCTACGCCCGGTCGCGCCAGGCGGCGCTCGCCCCGTCGAAGATCGGCCCAGTCGGGCTGGAGATCGAGACCCACGTCGTAGACCTGGACTCGGCGGCCGACCGCCCGGCGTGGGACCGGGTCGACCCGATGCCGCGCATCGTCCGCACGGCTGCCGGGCGGTGCTCGGTCACCCTGGAGCCCGGCGGCCAGCTGGAGCTGTCCGGCCCGCCGGCCCCGGACATCCTGGCCGCCGTGACCGAGTTGCGCCACGACGTCCAGGGCACCCGGCTGGCGCTGGCCGGGCTCCGCCTCGGCCTCGCGCACGCGGGCGCCGACCCGCTGCGGCCGCCCCGGCGGGTCAACCCGCGCCCGCGGTACCGTGCCATGGAACAGCACTTTGCCGCCACCGGCCGCGGTGCCCCGGGCGCGGTGATGATGAACTCCACCGCCGCGCTGCAGGTCAACCTGCAGGCCGGGCCCGAGCGCGGCTGGCCGGAGCGGGTGGCCCGTGCCTGCCGGCTCGGCCCGACTCTGGTGGCGATCTCCGCGAGCTCGCCCTGGCTGAGCGCGCGCGACACCGGGTGGAAGTCGGCGCGCCAGCGGGCCTGGAGTGGCCTGGACCCGCGATCCTGCGGCCCGGTGCCCGGCTGCCTGGCCCCGGACGCGGGATCAGGCGCCGAACCCGACCCGGCCTCGGCCTGGGCCCGCTACGCGCTGCGCGCCCCGGTGACCTTCGTCTGTATCGACGGCGGTGAGGCGATGGCCGTGGACCGGCCGGTCCCGTTCGAGCAGTGGGCGGGCGGGGAGGTCCGCCTGGGCGGGCGGGCCCCGACGGCCGCCGACCTCGATACCCACCTGACCACGCTGTTCCCGCCGGTCCGGCTGCGCGGCTACCTCGAACTGCGGTACCTCGACATGACCGCGCCGCGGTGGTGGCCGGCCATCGCCGCGGTGGTCGCCACGCTCATGGACGACCCCATCGCCGCGGACCTGGCCTCGGAGGCCACCGAGCCGACCGCCGGGCTCTGGACCCGGGCCGCCCGCCGTGGCCTGGGCGACCCCTCGCTGGCCGGCTCAGCCCGCCGGTGCCTGCGGATCGCCGCCGCCCGGGTCCCGGCCCAGCTTGTCCCCGCGGTCGCCGACCTGGCCGAGCTGGTCGAGTCCGGTCGATGTCCGGGTGACCTGCTGGCCGAGCGCATCGGCAAGATCGGACCGCACGCCGCCTTCGGGGAGCTAGCCCATGCGTGAGTACGTGGTCCGCGATCTGGAGCGCGCCCGCGCCCGCACCCTCCAGCTGACCGACCTGGACGAGCCCACGCTGGTGGCCCAGCACGACCCGCTGATGAGCCCGCTGGTCTGGGACCTCGCGCACGTCGGCCAGCAGGAGGAGCTCTGGCTGCTCCGCGGCGGGGACCCTAGCCGCCCGGGCATGCTGCCACCCGACGTCGACTCGCTGTACGACGCGTTCAAGCACAAGCGCTCCGACCGCCCGGCGCTGCCGCTGCTGCCGCCGGTCGAGGCGCGGGCGTACGACCACGAGATCCGCGGGCGCGTGCTCGACCTGCTGGAACGTACCCCCGAGGAAGACCTGTTCACCGCGGGCATGGTCGTCCAGCACGAAGAGCAGCACGACGAGACCATGCTCGCCACGCTGCAGTTGCGGCAGGGGCCGCCGGTGCTCATCACGCGGCGGGAGCTGCCGTCCGGCCGCCCGGTCGGGCCGGCCGAGCGGGTCTTCGTCCCGGGCGGGGAGTTCACGCTCGGCGTGGACGCGGCCGCCGAGCCGTTCTCGCTCGACAACGAGCGCCCCGCGCACCAGGTCGACGTGGCGCCGTTCTGGATCGGCCGGGTGCCGGTGCCCAACAGCCAGTGGTCTGAGTTCATCGCCGACGGCGGCTATCACCGCCGTGACCTATGGTCGGCGCGCGGCTGGGCGCACCGGGCCGAGGCCGGCCTGGAGCGGCCGAAGTTCTGGACCGGGGAAGGCACCCGGCGCCGGTTCGGCGTGGAGGAGGACGTACCGCCCGACGAGCCGGTGCAGCACGTCTGCTACTTCGAGGCGGAGGCGTTCGCCACGTGGTCCGGGGCCCGCCTGCCGACCGAGGTGGAATGGGAGAAAGCCTGCGTTTGGGATCCGGCCGCGAAGGCCCGGCGGACCTGGCCGTGGGGTTCGGCGCCGCCCGCGCCGGACCTGGCCAACCTCGGCGGCCAGGGGCTGCGGCCCGCGTCCATCGGCGCCTACCCGGGGGGCGCGTCGGCGTACGGCGCCGAGCAGATGATCGGCGACGTCTGGGAGTGGACCTCGTCGGACTTCACCCCGTGGCCGGGCTTCACCCCGATGATCTACCGCACCTACAGCGAGCCGTTCTTTGGCGGCGACTACAAGGTGCTGCGCGGCGGGTCGTGGGCCGTGGCCCCGTCCACCATCCGGCCGTCGTTCCGCAACTGGGATCACCCGATCCGGCGGCAGATCTTCACCGGCGTCCGGCTGGCCTGGGACGCCTGAGGCACGCCGCACTCTCACCGTTATGGAGGCATGACCCGATGCCCGTGGACAACCCTGTCCAGGCCCATCCCGACCGGTACCTCGAGGCGCTGCGCACGGACGTGCGGGCCGGCCTCACCGCCACCCCGAAGACGCTGCCGCCCAAGTACTTCTACGACGCGCAGGGCAGCAAGCTGTTCGACGAGATCACCCGCCTGCCCGAGTACTACCTGACCCGCGCGGAGACGTCGATCCTGGAGCGGCAGGCGCCGGTGATCGCCGGGCTGACCCGGTGCGAGTCCCTGGTCGAGCTGGGCAGCGGCACCTCGGCCAAGACCCGGCTGCTGCTGCGCGCGCTGCGCGACAGCAGGACCCTGCGCGAGTTCGTGCCGTTCGACGTCGACCCCGCCGTGCTCGCGTCGGCCAGCGACGCGCTGACCGACGAGTACCCGGGCCTGCGGATCGCCCCCTTCGTGGGCGACTTCGAGCGCGACCTCGGCGCGATCCCGGCGGGCGGGCGCCGCATGCTGGCGTTCCTCGGCTCGACCATCGGCAACCTCGAGCCCGCGGCGCGCGCCGCGTTCCTGGCCCAGGTCGGCGCCGCGCTGCGTCCGGGGGACACGTTCCTGCTCGGGATCGACCTGGTGAAGGACGTCGGCCGGGTGCTGGACGCCTATAACGACGCGGCCGGGGTGACCGCGGAGTTCAATCGCAACGTGCTGCTCGTGGTCAACCGGGAGCTCGACGCCGACTTCCATGTGGAAGAGTTCCAGCACGTGGCCCTGTGGGACGCCGAGCACGAGTGGATCGAGATGCGGCTGCGCGCGGTCCGCGAGCAGCAGGTGAAGATCCGCGATCTCGGCCTCGTGGTCTCGTTCGCGGCCGGGGAAGAACTGCGCACCGAGATCTCGGCCAAGTTCCGCCGCTCGGGCATCGAAGCCGAGCTGGCCGCCGTCGGCCTGCGCACGCTGCGGTTCTGGACCGACCGGCGGGGCGACTTCGGCCTGATGCTGGCCGAGCCGCGCTAACCCGGTAGGCTGCCGGGCTATGGCACAGCACGTCGGCCTCATCGTGGAGTTGGCCAGCGGCGGCGCAGCCGACCGGAACTTGCGCGCAGCCCCGCCGCCCAGCGTCGTAAGCGGCCGGGTCATCTTGGACCATATCGAGACCGACGTGAACGGGCGGCTTGACCCGCCCCCGGCCGGCGAGGTCATCTTGTCGGTCCCGTCCCCGGAGTCGCTGCGCCGGGACCGCCAGGAGCTCGACGACGCCATCGAACAGGCCGTCACCGGCGACGAGCCGCTGGTGATCGTCGTGGAGGCGGCCGAGGAACTGCGCGAGGACGAGCTGGCCGTGGTCCTGGACGCGGCCGACCGCGCCGACCGCGTCGTCATCCTGCGCGTGATGACCGACGTCTGATACGGCCGCCGCAAACGTGCCTCGGCCTGCGGGCGGGTAGGCGAGCAGGGCGAGGCGTAGGCCCGCCCGCCCGCAGGCCGGCTAATCAGCGGGGAAGCTGAGCTGGCTCGGGAACCTCCCGCTATGGCTTGGGGGCCGAGGCCCAGTCGGTCGGGTAGTTCGACGGCAGCGTCCCGTTGCCGCCCTGGCCGGCGTTGGGCGCCGCGGGAACGCCCACGGCCTGCAGCAGTTCGTCGAAGTTGAGCCCGACCATGGTCGGGAACGGGCCGTCGCCGCCGATGCCTCCTGCCTCCGGCATCTCGGATTCCGCCGAGGCCCCGTCGGACATCGCCCACCCGGTCTCGATGCCGTCGCCGCCGTTGAACATGTTCCCGACCACCGTGGACGAGGTCACGGTCTGGCCGACCTGCACGTCGGGCGTCACGTCCTCGGCCACGTAGACCATCAATCCCGCCGCTGGGCCGCTGGTGAGCCGGTAGGTGATCCATCCTCCACCGGGCCAGCCCGAGGAGTCTCCTTCCGCGTTGGTCACGACCCCGGGGCCGAGGGCGTAGACCGGGCCCGATCCGCCGAAGTCCACGCCCATGTCGACGCGCTCGAGGATCAGCCCGCTGACGTTGCGGAGCGGGTTGGCGTAGGCGGCCGCCGCAGCCGCGGCGGCCTGCTGGGCCTGTTGTTGCTGCTGCTGCGCCGCGGCGCGGGCGGCTGCGGCGCGCTGGGCTGCGGCCCGGGCGGCCGCGGCGCGCTGGGCTGCGGCCCGCGCAGCGGCCAGCCGGGCGGCGGTGATCTGGGCCGTCGGGATCTGCGCCCACTGGTTGGTGGCGTGCCCGGCGGCGTTGACCTGGCTGCCTCCCGCCGCCTGGCTGGCCGGGGAGTTGCCTTGCAGGTCATTGAGCCCGGCCGCTTGGTCCGTCGCGGAGGGGTGAAGCGCCGCCTTCGACCAGCGGATCACCGCGGGCGTGACGGCCGCGGCGGAGACCAGCAGGGTCGAGCCCGCCACGGCGGCCACGATCCGCTTGTCGCGCAGGGCCGACGACCGCTTGCGTTGCTCCGACGGCTTCCGGTGGCTGGCGGGCTTGGCGGGCCGGGCGGGCCGGATCAGCCCGGCGGGCGTGGCCGTTATGGCGAGAGCGCCAGACGCGGTGAGCGTCGCGGACGCCGTGGGTGCCGGGAGCCAGCCGGAGGTGGCGGCCCGGGCTGGGCGATCGGGCCGTGCGGGCCGATCGGTCCGGGCGGCCTTGGACCGCGGCTTCTGATGCCGGGCGGGAGGGCGGGACACTGGGGAGCCTTCGGTCGGGCGCGACAGTCGCGCTCGGCTCTCACCCGACGTGCTGGCCTGGGCAAACGCCGACGGCCAGCGCGTGCGGACGCCGTGCAGGTTCCAGGGCAACGGAAAGGCACCGGGGGGTGACCGCCACGCACGCAGGGGTGCTGCCGGGGGACAACGTTGCCGTACAGACAGGCGCGGCAATGCCGAAACCACGCTAAACACGAGTGTGACTTAGGTCACACTTATCTCTGGGGGCTCACCTGACACGCCAATCACTGCCGCCCCGGCTGACAGCCGCCCGGGGCGGGGCACGGGGCGGCTATCCAGGCAGTCTGGCACGCAGACGGGGTGCATGATTGGCGGATGCCAATGTTCGCCTTTGAAGGCCGTGAGCCCAGAGTGAGCCCCGCGGCGTGGATCGCGCCCACCGCCACCCTGGTCGGGGACGTGCTGGTCGAGGCCGACGCCTCGGTCTGGTACGGGGCGGTGCTGCGGGCCGACTTCGGCCCGATCGTCATCCGGCGAAGCGCCAACGTGCAGGATGGCTCGGTCCTGCACGGCGGCACCGACCCGGTCACCGAGGTCGGTGAGGGCGCGACAGTCGGCCACCTGTGCGTGGTCCACGGCGCGGTCATTCACGAGGAGGCCCTGATCGGCAACGGCGCCACGGTGCTCGACGGCGCGATTGTGGGCCGGCGCGCGCTGGTGGCGGCGGGCTGCACGGTGCCGCCGGGCATGGCGATCCCCGACGGCATGCTGGCCGTGGGAGTGCCCGCCCGGGTCGTTGGCGAGATCACCGGCGGGGCGAGGCAGTGGGTGGAGACCAACCCGCAGACCTACCGCGAACTGGCGCGGCGGCACGCCGCCAGCGCTCACCTGGTCCCCGCGGGGGACGAGCCGGAACCCGGTGCCCGCCCGGCCGGTCACGTCAGCGGGGAATGAGCGAGAACTCAGGCCCCCTTGCCCGGCCGGTCAGGTCAGCGGGGGATGAGCGAGAACCCAGGCCCCCGTGCCCGGCCGGTCAGGTCAGCGGGGGATGAGCCAGAACCTGGCGCAGGAATTCCTGGTTCGACGAGGTATCGCGAGTCTTGTCCAGGAGCAGTTCGAGAGCCTGCTGGGCATCGAGCCCGGCTAGGACCCGGCGCAGGCTGTCGACGGCCATGCGCTCCTGCCGCGGCATCAGCAGGTCGTCCCGGCGGGTTCCGGACGGCCCGATGTCGATCGCGGGATAGATCCGCTTCTCGGCCAGGTCGCGGCGCAGCCGCAGCTCCATGTTCCCCGTGCCCTTGAACTCCTCGAAGAACACGTCGTCCATCCGGGAGCCGGTCTCCACCAGCGCGGTGGACAGGATGGTCAGCGAGCCGCCCTCCTCGATGTTCCTGGCGGCGCCGAGAAACTGGCGGGGCGGCTGCAGGGCGGACGTCGCCACCCCGCCGGCCAGTATCCGGCTGCTGGCGGGCGCGGCGAGGTTGTAGGCGCGGCCCAGCCGGGTGATGGAGTCGAGCAGCACGACGACGTCCTGGCCGAGCTCGACGAGTCGCTTGGCCCGTTCGATCGCCAGTTCCGCCACCATGATGTGGTCATCGGCGGACTGGTCGAAGGTGGAGAAGATGACCTCGCCGCGGACCGATCGCTTCGAGTGCGTGACCTCTTCGGGCCGCTCGCCGACGTGCACGACCATCAGGTGTACCTCGGGATGGCTGGCGGCGATCGCGGCGGCGATGGCCTGCAGCACCATCGTCTTGCCGGCCTTCGGCGGGGACACGATCAGGCCACGCTGGCCCTTGCCGATCGGGCTTACCAGGTCGATGATCCGCGCCGTGGGCGACGCGGAGCCCGACTCCAGGCGCAGGCGTTCCTGCGGATATACGGGGGTGAGCTCGTCGAAGTCGGGCCGGGACTTCGCCCGCCCGGGCTCCAGGCCGTTGCCCGCATCGAGGCGGACCAGCGCGCTGAACCTCTCGGCCGCCTTGGACCGGCGGGAAGGCCGGTCTTCCGCGCCCGGGCGGGATGCTCCAGGGGCTCTGGCGGTTCCGGCGGGCAGGCCGGCTCCCGCGGTCGTGGCCGTCCCGGCAGGCCGGGCGGCTCCGGTGACGTGATCTCCCCGGCGAAGGCCGTGCTGGCGGACCAGGGAGAGCGGCACATAGATGTCATCCCGGCCCGGCCGGTAGCCGGACGTCCGGACGAAGGCGCGGTCGTCACGGATGTCGAGGATTCCTGACACTGGAATCAGCGCGTCATCCTGGATCTGTGGCGCGTGTGATTGAGCCATGTGTTGCTCTGTGGTGATTGTCATGAGTCTCCTTACGCAGTCTGAATTTGTGCAGGCTGGAAGAATTGTTGGCGCATTACAGAAGAAACGCGCAGCGCCTGGATTTGCGGAAGGCAACAACCGCTGAAAATGACCCGGGACTCGGGGTAACCCGGGGAACGTGAAGCGCTCCAGGCCGGATGTTGGGCCTGATCCCGGAGCTTGGAGCGGGATTGGTAACCGCAGAGGCAGAGCCTCTAGGTGCGGGAGTCGTCAGGCAGCGTGGTCATCCGGCTACGAAGTGGCTCGGGCGACGGAATCGTCGGGCGGCCTGCAGAAGGGCCGCCTGCCGCTATCGCGGAAACTTTTAGGCTCCCTCCCACATCTATACCAGAATTCTGGCGCGGTGCCAACCCGGAATCTAACCGGGATCCGAAGATCGTGGAGAGTTTTATGCGCTATTCGCCGAAAACTATCCACGATCATGAAATGAGAACCAGTCCATCGGCTGGCAGCCAGCCTCGGAGCCCCAGTCCGCAGTGCGGTCGGCCCGGTCACGTCCGCCCGAGCCCGTCAGGCTCGCCCACCCCGGCCCCGCCCCCCGCCCCGGTCATGCTTGCTGAGGAGAGTGGCGGGCGTGGGGGTGGGAGATGTCGAGAAGCTGGGGGCAGCGGTGACACCCGGGTGAGCGGAGTGAGCGGTGCCAGCGGAGCGCCGACGACCAGGGAGGATGGAGCAATGCGATTCATGCTGCTGCAGAACTACGGACAGGTCGAGTCGGACTGCGCGCCGATGACGGAGTGGAGTCCCGAGGACATCAAGGCGCACATCGAGTTCCAGCAGGCGCTCAACGCCGAGCTCGCCGAGCGTGGCGAGCTGGTCGACGCTCAGGGGCTGGCCGGGCCTGAGCTGGCGAGGTTCGTGGTCAGCGACGGGATCAGCGCCCCGGTCATCACGGACGGCCCGTACCCCGAGTCCAAGGAGCTGCTGGCCGGCTACCGGCTGGTAGACGTGGACACGGCCGAGCGGGCCATCGAGATCGCCGCCCGGGCGTCGGCCGCCCCGGGACAGAACGGAGTGGCGATCCGGCAGCCCATCGAGGTACGTGAGATGCTGAGCGCCCCCGACCCGGAGCTGTGAGGCCGGGCGAGCCGGGTCGGCCGTGCCCGCCGCGGCAAACACCGAGGACCTGCTGCGCGAGCTGGCGCCGCAGGCCCTCGGCGCGCTGATCCGGCGCTACGGCGACTTCGCCGATGCCGAGGACGCGGTGCAGGAGGCGCTGATCGCGGCCGCCGCCACGTGGCCCGACGGCGGGCAGCCAGACAACCCGCTCGGCTGGCTGATCCGGGTCGCGTCACGCCGGCTGGCCAACATCTACCGCAGCGAGGATGCTCGCCGGCGCCGGGAGGAGCTCGCCGCTTCCTGGTCGGTGGCCAGTCCCGACCCGCCCTCGGGGCGCGACGACACGCTGATCCTCATGTTCATGTGCTGCCACCCGTCACTCACGCCGACGCTGGCCATCCCGCTGACGCTCCGTGCCGTCGGCGGCCTGACTACGCGCGAGATCGCGGCCGCGTTCCTCGTTCCCGAAGCCACCATGGCCCAGCGGATCAGCCGGGCCAAGGCCAAGATCAAGGCATCGGGCGAGCCGTTCGCGCTACCCTCGCCCGGCCAGCGCCCGGAACGCCTCCGCTCGGTGCTACACGTCCTCTACCTGCTATTCAACGAGGGCTATACCAGCAGCAGCGGCCCCGACCTGGCCCGCAGCGACCTGTCCGGCGAGGCCATCCGCCTGACCCGGGCCAGCCACGCAGCCATGCCCGAGGATCCCGAGGTGGCTGGGCTGCTCGCGCTCATGCTGCTCACCGACGCCCGGCGCCCGGCGCGCACCGGCCCCGGCGGCGAGCTGATCCCTCTCGCCGAGCAGGACCGCAGCCGCTGGGACCGGCGCCTCGTCGTGGAGGGGCTCGGCCTGATCACCGGGGCCCTGCGACGAGGGCAGGCGGGCGAATACCAGATCCAGGCCTCGATAGCGGCCGTGCACGACCAGGCGAGCCGGGCCGCCGACACCGACTGGTTCCAGCTCCTGTCCCTGTACGGCCTGCTCGAGTCCATGACCGGCAACCCGATGGTCCGGCTCAACCGCGCCGCCGCGGCCGCGATGGCCAGCGGGCCGCAGGCCGGCCTCGCGCTGCTCGACGGCCTGGACGAGCGGCTCGGCGACCATCACCGGCTGCACTCGGTCCGGGCCCACCTGCTGGAGCAGGCTGGCGACCGGGAGAACGCGGTCGCCGAGTTCCGGGCCGCGGCCGCCCGCGCCACGAACCCGCGCGAGCAGCAGTACCTGACCACCAAAGCGGCCCGCCTGGCCCAAGGCGGCCCTGGTCCCGGTCCCAGCCCGGGCTCCCCGCCCGCCCGCGGGCGCTTAGCGAATTTTGATAAATGGGCGGGCTGGGCCAGTCGGCGAGTCATCAGGCGATCATGGCCCGAGCTGCCCCAAATAATGCGCACGTTGGCTGATTTGGCGGGTCGCTTCGACGGCTTGGCGGAGGTTGCCGGTCACGAACTGCGCGGTCAAGGGTTCGGCCGACGCTGCAGAAGGACGCGCAGGACTGGGCGTTTGCGGTCAGCGAGGCGGGCGGCCGTGCCGGACGCAGGCGGCGGACAGCCGCTGGTAGAACCAGACGGTCTGGTAGCCGTCGGTGCCTCGCGCGGTGAGCAGCTGCACGGCCAGGTCGACGTAGTCGGTGCCGGCGGTGCGCAGGTCCGGCCACCGCGAGTCGGCGAACTGAGCGCGGATCTGCCGGTAGTCGGCGGCGGTGACCTCGTGCGTGCTCAGCGGGTACGCGCAGGCGACCAGGCCGCTATCGGATGCGGTGCCCGGGTGGGTGCTGCCGAGCGCGGGGCGGGGAGCTGGAAGGTCAGCAGGGCGACGGCCAGGCCGGCCAGCACGGCGGCGAGACGGCGCATGGGGCGGATGGGGTTCATGACGGCCTCCCTTCATGGCCTTTCTGGGTGCTTAACGGAAATCGAAGCGCTTCCCTGGGTTGGTGGTAATGGGTCGATCGGCGTATTTTCCTGAACGGGGTGGAGGATGCGCGCAGACCGTCGCGACGCGCTGTTGGACTTCCTGCTGGAGGCGGTCGCGGACGAGGGCACTACGCCGTTTCCCGCGAACCTCCTTGTCGGCCTGCGCAGGGTGGTCCGGTGCGAGGCGGTCTCCTACCTGGAGTGGAGTCCGCAGGAGCTGCTGGAGTTCTCGCTGGCCGCCGATGACCCTGCGTCGATCTTGCCGGTCTGGGATGCATATCCGCAGGTCAGACACGATGATCCACTCGCCGGCGGGGCACCGCGTGGGAACTCGCTGCCCGACCGCGAATGGCTCGGGAGACCTCTGGCGATCTCCGATTTCATCAGCGATCGCGAGTTTCGCCGCCGGGGGCTCTACGCCGAGGTCTGCAAGCCGCTGGGGGTACGGGCCGTGATGAAAGTGTTCCTGCCAATCGGCAGGGCGACCGGCGCGTCGCTTGTGTTCGACACCACCAGGAGCAGGTTCACCGAGACCGACCGCCTCACCCTCGAGCGCCTTGTCCCGCACCTGGGACAGCTGCGGCGCAACGCACTCGCGCGAAGGACCTATCCGGCGCTCATCGATTCCACCGCGACGGCCCGGATGAGGCTACTGCGCCTCACGCCACGCGAACGCGTCGTCCTCGCCAGGGCCGCGGCAGGTGAGACGAACTCCGTGATTGCACGGGCGCTCTTCGTCAGCCCCGGGACCATCCGCAAGCACCTTGAACACATCTACGACAAGCTCGAGGTCCGCACCCGGACAGAAGCGGCCGCCATCTACACCCAACAGCGAGTGGTCGTAGACAGCACGGGCCTGGACCCCTAGCCCTCGACCGCCTCGATCATCTCCTCGGTGGCTGCAGGCGGCGGCCCGTTCGGTCACCCCGCCCGCCTGAGGGATGCCGGGCGGCCCGTTACGGGTCATCATGGACAGGAACCCTGATCTACAGGAGCGGCCCGTGCTGCACATCGGAGTCAACCTCGGGTTCGGCAACCTGCACGCCGACCTGTCCGACGAACAGATGTACGCCGGCGAGATCCGGATCGCCGAGCTGGCCGACCGGCTGGGCTTCGACAGCTTGTGGGCGGTGGAGCACCACTTCGACGACTACGCGATGTGCCCGGACAACGTGGTGCTGCTCGCGCACCTGGCCGCCCGTACGCAACACGTGCGGCTCGGCACCGCCGCGGTGATCCTGCCGTGGAACGACCCGCTCCGGGTCGCCGAGAAAATGATCATGCTGGACATCCTGTCCGGCGGCCGGGCGATCTTCGGCATGGGCCGGGGACTGTCCCGGATGGAGTACGCACCGTTCGGCATCCCGATGGACGAGTCCCGGGCGCGGTTCGACGAAGCCGGCGCGATGATCACCGAGGCGCTGGAGACCGGCTACATCGAGGGCGACGGCCCGTTCTACCCGCGGCTGCGCACCCGTCTGCGGCCCGGCCCGCGCGCCTCGTTCCGCGGGCGGCTGTACGCGGTGGCAGGCTCGCCCGACTCGGTCACGTCGTGCGTGAACCTGGGCGCCGCGCTGATGTCGATCGTGACCCGGCCGGTCCCCGATCTCATGCCGGTCTACGACAGCTACCGGGAACAGTGGCGCGCGGCCCGCACCGCGGCGCCGCCAGCGATCTCGCTCAACGTCAACATGTACTGCCACGAGGACGAGGCCACGGCCGCCGACCGCGCCCGGCGCTACATCGGCGCGTTCTTCGCCTCCAACGTCCGGCACTACGAGATGGCGGGGGAGCACTTCGCCCGGACCGCGGGCTACGAGCGGTACGCCGAGCTGGCCGAGGCCCTGCGCGCGGTCGGCCTGGACAAGGCGTCGGCCGCCTACGCGGCATCCGCCCTGTGGGGGACGCCCGCGCAGATCCTGGACCAGATCGCGGCGATCGCCGGCGTGCTGGGCGATTTCGAGCTGATCGTGCTGCCCAGCTTCGGCGGGATGCCGTACCAGCAGGCCGAGCGCAGCCTGGAGCTGTTCGCCAAGGACGTCATGCCCGCGGCCAGGGACCTGGCAGGGGGCTAGCGCCGACCGGAGGAGAGCCAGCGTGGCCAAGCTGAACCTGCCATCCGTTCCGCTGCTCGCGGCGCACAACGCCCCGGCCGCCATGCGGGACGGCACGATCCTGCGGGCGGACATCTACCGCCCGGCGCAGGGCGGCCCGTTCCCCGTGCTGCTGGTGCGCACCCCGTACGGCGAGCCGATGGTCCGCCTGGCCCCTGTGCTCCCGGCCATCGACGCCGGGTTCGCCGTGGTCCTGCAGCACTGCCGCGGCACCGGAACCTCCGACGGGGAGTTCACGCCGTTCGCCAGCGAGCCGGACGACGGCGTGGACACCATCGAGTGGTGCGCCCGGCAGCCCTGGTGCAACGGCCGCGTCGGCATGTACGGGCCGTCCTACCTCGGGATGGTCCAGTTCGCGGCGGCCGTGCAGGCGCCCCCGGCGCTCAAGTGCCTGGTCCCGGTGGTGGCCCCGGCCGACTACTACGGCGGCCTGGCGTACCGGCAGGGCGCCCTGCAACTCGGCCAGCTGCTCGGCTGGTACACGCTCAAGTCGGCGCAGACCCTGCAGTACCGCGCGGCCGCGGGTGAGGACGTCTCCGCGGACATGCCCGCACTGCTCGCCCACATGGCCGGCCTGACCGCCGACTACCGGCACCTGCCCGCCCGCGAGGCGCCGGCCGTCAGCCGGATCCTGCCGGCCTGGCAGACGTGGCTCGACCGCGAAGAGCGCGACGCGTACTGGGACGACCTGTCCTACGCGGCCCGGCGCGGCCGGATCACCACGCCGGCGCTGCACGTCGGCGGCTGGTTCGACCTGTTCCTCGGCGGCACGCTGGACAACTTCCAGACCTTGCGCCGGACCGCGGCCACCGAGCACGCCCGGCGCAACCAGGCCCTGATCATCGGCCCGTGGACGCACACGGACCAGACCGGGACCGCGGGCGAGCTGAACTTCGGCCTGCTCGCCTCGGCGCTGGCGATCAGCCTCGAGCAGCAGCAGATCGGCTTCCTGCGCCGGTTCGTCGCGGACGACGCGCAGGACCGGGACGGCCCCCGGGTCCGGCTGTTCGTCATGGGCGACAACATCTGGCGAGACGAGGACGACTGGCCGCTGGCCCGTACCCAGTGGGCCCGCTGGTACCTGCACCCGGGCGGATCGCTGTCGCCGGCCCCGCCAGCCCCCGACGCCCCCGCCTCGCGCTACCGCTACGACCCGGCCGATCCGGCCCCCACCGTGGGCGGTCCGACGTTCATCACCGGCGGGCCGGACGGCGGGGTGAGCTGGATGGGCGGCGCGCGCGACCAGCGGGCGGTGGAGGCCCGCCCGGACGTGCTGTCGTTCACCAGCGAGCCGCTCCGGGGCCGACCTCGAGGTGACCGGCCCGCTCAGCGTGACGCTGCACGCGGCCACGACCGCGGCGGACACCGACTTCACCGCCAAGCTCGTCGACGTCTGGCCGGACGGGCGCGCGATGAGCGTGGCCGACGGCATCGTGCGCGCCCGCTACCGCGACGGGACCGGCCGGGCGACGCCGATCACCCCGGGCCGCGTCGAGCGAGTACCCGATCGACCTGATCGCGACCAGCCAGGTGTTCCGGGCCGGCCACCGGCTGCGGGTCGACATTTCCAGCTCCAACTTCCCGTGCTTCGACCGCAACCCGGGCAACGGCGCGCCCGCCGCGACCGCCACGCAGCGCGACTTCGTCGCGGCCGAGCAGACCATCTGCCATGACGACGGTCACCCGTCCTACATCACGCTGCCGATCATCCCGCGCGACTGATCCGCCGTCAGGACGAGCCATAACGGGCACGGCGCTCGCAGAGCCGGCAGCCCGATGGCACTCTGGGGACGTGGTAACCGACGCAGTGGTCAACGTGGTGGCCGTGCTCGGGCTGGGCGAGGCGGGCGCGATCATCAGCCGCGACCTGCTGGAGTCCGGGGTCACGGTGCGGGGTTACGACCCGGCGGTCGGCGCACCGGACGGGGTGGTCGCCACCGGCAGCGACGCCGAAGCCTGCGCCGGGGCTGATCTCGTGCTCAGCCTGACCACCGCGCACGAAGCCGAGGGAGCCTTGGTGGCCAGCCTGCCCGGCCTCGGCCCGCGGGCCTGGTACGCGGACCTCAACACGTCCTCGGCCGACCTCAAGCAGCGGCTCGCGGCCCTGGCCGGGGAGCGGGGGATCGCGTTCGCGGACGTGGCCATGATGGCCCCGGTACCCGGCCGCGGCCTGCGGACCCCGATGCTGGTCAGCGGGGCCGCGGCGGCCGAGGTCGCGGCCGCGCTCACCGGCCTCGGCGGAAACATCGAGGCCATCCCGGGCCCCGCGGGCGCCGCCGCCAGCCGCAAGCTGTGCCGCAGCGTGTTCTACAAGGGCATGGCGGCGGCGGTGACCGAGTCGCTGCGGGCCGGGCAGGCGGCGGGCTGCGAGGCCTGGCTGCGCGACAACATCGCCGAGGACATCGGCATGGTGCTGCTGGACCGCCTCGAGCAGGGCAGCATCACTCACGCGGTCCGGCGCGCCGACGAGATGGCCGCCGCGACCGACCTGCTCGGCGAGCTCGGCGTCCCGCCCAGGATCGCGGCGGCCAGCCGCGACTGGCTGGAGCAGCTGGCCGCCGAGTCCGCGGCCCGGCGCGAGGCGCGCTAGCCTTATCAGCCGCCGGCGATGACGCGGGCGGTATCCCGGGCGATGAGGAGCTCCTCGTCGGTCGGCACGACCAGGGCCAGCGCCGGGCCGGCCGCGCTGATCCGCCCCCCGGTGTGCCGGCCGTGCGCGGCGTTGGCCTGGGCGTCCTCGGCCAGGCCGAGGAAGCCCAGCCGGGCCAGCACCAGGCTGCGGACCAGCGCGCTGTTCTCCCCGATGCCGCCGGTGAAGACCAGCGCGTCCAGCCGCCCGAGCCCGACCACCAGCCCCGCGACCGCCTTGGCCAGCCGGTACACGAACACATCCAGGGCCAGCCGGGCCCGCTCGTCTCCCTCGGCGGCCGCCGCCGTGACCGCGCGCATGTCGTTACCCATCCCGGACAGCCCCTGCAGCCCGCTGTCGGAGTTCAGCGCGCGGGTGATGTCGCCGACGCTCAGGCCGGCCTGGTCGGCCAGGTACCCGTGCAGGCCCGGATCGACGTCTCCGGAGCGGGTCCCCATGACCAGCCCTTCCAGCGGGGTCAGCCCCATGGTGGTGTCCACCGACACGCCGTCGCGCACCGCGGCCGCGCTGCACCCGTTGCCGAGGTGGGCGGTGACCAGGCGCAGCTCGCGGAGCGGCCGGCCGAGCCGGGCCGCGGCCTGGCCGCTGACGAAACGGTGGCTGATGCCGTGGAACCCGTAGCGGCGCACCCCGTAGCGCGCGTACCACTCCTCGGGGACCGCGTACCGGAAGGCATGCGGCGGCATCGTCGAATGGAACGCCGTATCGAACACGGCGACCTGCGGCAAGCCTGGCGCGGCCGCGCGCACGGCCTCGATGCCCGCCAGCTCCGCCGGGTTCTGCAGCGGCGCCAGGCGGCTGAACGTGCGCACTGCGGCGATTACAGAGTCGTCCACCCGGACCGAGGCGGTGAACTGGTCTCCGCCGTGCACGATCCGGTGACCCGCCCCGAGCAGGCGGCCGCGCGGCCCGGGCGCGATCACCTGGTCCAGCACCCGGGCCAGCACCGCCTGATGCGTGCCGCCGGGGAGCTTCTCCTCGACCGCCCGGCCCGGGAACCGCCGGGTCCGCAGCACCGCCTCCGGGGTGCCGAGCCGTTCGCCGATCCCGCCCAGCAGGCGCTCGCCGGTGGCCGGCCGCAACAGCGCGAACTTCACCGACGAGCTACCCGAGTTGAGCACCAGGACCGGATCGCCGCGGCCGCGGCGGTCGGCGGCAGGCGGGCTGGGGTCTTCGGTGGTGATCGTCACGCCCGGGATGCTAACCGGCGCAGGTTACGCCCGGCTGACGCGGCGCTCACCGTCGAGTGGCAGCCGGAATTCGGCGTAGACCGCGCGGTGATCACTGGCCGGCAGCGGATGCACCGCGACCTCCCGCACGGCGCAGCGCGGATCGACCAGCACGTGATCGATGGTCAGCAGGGCGGGCCTGCCTGCCGGCTCCGGTCCCCACGTGGGGATCAGCCCGTGACCCAGCCGGCAGGCGGCGTCGGCGTGGCCCAGCCGCAGGAGCCGGCGCAGGCTCGCGTGATCGACGCTGGCGTTGAAGTCCCCGGCCAGCACGCGCGGCGGGTCCGCGGGGGAGGCCGCCGGGGGCGGCAGGGCGGCCAGTTCCTCCCGCCACCGGGCGACGCTGGCCCGGGACCACGCCGGCTTCGACGCGTGGACGCAGACCAGGTCCGCGCGCTGGCCGCCGGGAAGCTCGAGCCGGGCCGTGAGCTGGCCCGCGTCGGCCGGCCCGGCGCTCAGCCCTTCGGTCAGCGGGAACCTGGCGTACAGGCCGCGGCCGAGGGCGAAGTCGGTCTTCTCGTGCGGGAGCAGATCGGTCAGGTCGGCCTGCTTGAGCCGGGCTCACCGCGGTCTCGGTGAGCTCCTGCAGGAACAGCGCGTCGGCGCTCCGGCGGCGCACGAGGCTCACGACCGCCTCCGCCGATCCCCGGCCGTGCAGCAGGTTCGCGGTGATCACGCGGAGCACCGGACCGTCCGCCTGCGGCTGCGGCCGCGGGATCGCCCGCGGCGCGGTCACCGCGGCCAGCGCGATCCCGGTGACCAGGGCGGCGGCGGCCGGCTCCGGCGCCGCAGCATCAGTGAGCTGAGCAGCGCCGCCGCGGCCACCTGCGGAGTGAACGCCAGCAGCGGCACCACGGGCGCCTCGCTGCGGCGGTAGCGGTCGGCGCCGGCCAGCCGCGCGGCCCCGTAGCAGGCCAGGCCACTAGCGGCCAGCCATGACATCCGCTTCATGCTTCCCCCGGGGTCGGCTCTTCGTCCTCCCAGACCCTACGGCTTGACTCCTGCACTCGCTCCGGTCCGTTGCGGCGTTTCGCAGCGCGGCATGCCGGGACGCCGCAGGCTGGTGGTGATCGAGGGGTAGGGGAGGGGGATCCAGGGGTGGGGGGAGCTGAACTACTGCCTGCGGGCACGATCACGATGCTGCGGTTCGTCCTTTCCGCCCGGCCAGGTCAGCCCGGCGGGCTGAGCAGCCGGGGCAGGAACACGGCGATGGCCACGCCCAGGGCCGCCGCGGACGCGATCAGGACCGCTCCCGCCGCCGCGTCCTTGGCGATCTTGGCTAGCGGGTGGTACTCGTCGGTGCACAGGTCGGTGAGCGCCTCGACCACGGTGTTCAGCGTCTCGGCGGTGAGCACGAGCCCGATCGCCAGCAGGACGCAGGCCCAGTCCACCGCGCTGATCCGCACGACCAGGCCGGCGACGACCGCGGCCGCCCCGGCCAGCAGGTGAACCCGCATGTTGCGCTGGGTGCGGACGACGTGCCACACCCCCTGCCCGGCGAAGGAGAAGCTTCGGAAGAAGCCGGCCCGGGGAACCCCGGGCTGGCCGTCGGCCGCGTCGCCGCGCTGCCTGGGGGGCCCCATCCAGATCACCTTCCCACGGGAGTTGACGCCGTTGGCTCAGGCCGCCAGGCGGGCCCGCCATTCGCGGAAGCGGCCGGCCAGCCGGTCGTGGCCAGCCGCGGACAGGCGCGCGATGTGGTCGTCAAGGTAATGCGCATACAGCGGGATCAGCTCCCGGCCCAGCAGCGCGACGGCCGCCGCCTCGTCGGCCGGCGGCTGCTCGCGCCAGGTCAAGGCGGCGGCGACGAGTTCGGTGCCGGGCGCGGGGGCGCTGGCCAGGTAGTGCTCGGCCGCGAGGGCGTTGGTGCCCACCCGGCCCGTGGCCGCGGTGAACAGGAACCGGACCGGGAAGAGCACGACCTTGGTCAGCCGCCTGGGCCCGCGGGAGACCAGCTGCGACGGGGCGCGGATCTCGCCCAGGGTGTCGTCGGGCCGGCCGGGCCGGACCCATCCCCGGAGCCGGTCAGGCAGGTTCCCGGCCCCGCCCAGGGTGCCGAGCGCGAACTCGGCGCCGGCCACCAGCAGTTCGTCCGGCCCGGGGCGGGGCACTCCCTCGCGGGCGTCGCTCCCGGCCAGCAAGCGGCCGTATTCGAGCAGATCCAGCCGGTCCAGCGGGGGGAACCGGCCGCCGCTGGCCCGGCCCTGCAGGTGGCCGGCGTGCCCCAGAACACCGACAGCCGCCGGTACAGCGGGTCCAGCGCCGATCCGCCGGCTCGGACGCCCCGGGCCACGGCGCGGATGGTCAGGCGGTCTTTCATCCTGGGCGGATCGTGCAGGATGAGCCCGAGGTCGACGTCGCTGACCAGCGCGCTGAAGCCGCCGTGGGCCAGGCTCCCCAGCGCGTAGGCCGCGATCAGGCGGGAGCCGAGGGCGGCCCGGTAAGCGGCGACCGCCTGGGCCAGCACGGCCTCGCCCTGCTCTGTACCGGCCTGCTGGCCACGCATAGGCGGTGATCCTAGTCGACCGGCGTCCCGGCGCGAGGATCCGCTTCGCCGTCCCGGGCGTCGCTGAGCAGCAGCGCGAGCGCCGGGCAGTCGGTGACGGCGCGCGTGGCCCGGCGGGCGAGCCGGGCAGGCACCGGCTGGTCGGAGATCATCGGGTATCCCCACCGGTCGAGGGTGATGAGCTCGGGCAGCAGCTCAGCGCACAGGCCGTGCCCGGAGCACGCGATGGGATTGACCCGCAGCAGCTTGGCCCCGGCTGTAGCCGGCTCGGGCGCCGAGACCGGCTCCGGCTCTGGCTCTGGCTCTAGCCCTGGCTCTAGCCCTGGCTCTAGCCCTGGCCCTGGCCCTGGCGCTGGCTCCGGAAGCCGCTCCGACCCTCGCTCAGGCTCCAACTGCGGCTCAGGTGCTGGGGTCCGCTCTGGCTCCGATTCTGGGATCCACTCCGTTGCCATCGCCTCCCGGCCGGCCCGCCGGGCCCGCCGACCGCCGCGCCAGGTGCCGGCCAGCCGCCAGCCGACCGCGGCCGCCACCGCGGCCACGCACGCGATCGCGAGGTCGAGCAGCCGCCCGCTGCGCATGCCCGGACCGGTGCCCACGCTGTGCGCCAGCGCGGCCGGCCAGCACACGTAGGCCAGCCAGTGCACCGCGCGCCAGGTCCGCCGGCCGAAGTGACGCCGTAGCAGGCTGGTCACCACGAGGGCGATCACCAGGTCGAAGGAGACTGCGCCCAGGCCCAGCCAGACCGGCTCCCGGGCGGAGGTGAACGGGATGACGGCGGCGGCCAGACCGATGTCGGCGAACGGAACGGCCAGTGCGGTGAGAATATGCAAGGTCAGGAAGCCGACGGCCAGCAGCGCAAGGTACCGGTGCAGGCTGAGCCCCGCGAACCGGGGCAGGCCCGGGAGGCGTCCCTGCCGGTTCACCAGGACGCCGAGGACGACCACGGCGGTCAGCAGCGCCATGCTGATCACGCCGGTCGCTGCGCTGGCCGTGCCCGTGGTCGGCATTACCAGCCGCCGCCGCCTGAGGTCACATCCGTCATCTTGACCTCCACTCCGCTCTGTAGGGCGGAGGTTCCCGCCTGTCACGCCGTTTCCGGCGCGACTTCGGGAGGGTTCCTGCCTCACCGCGCTGTGCCAGGGTAGGCCCTGGTCTTACCTGCGCTCCACAGGCTGACACCGCCAGCCCGGCGGCCTTCGCGACGTTGACCGCCGCGTTGATGTCCCGGTCCAGCCACGCCCCGCACCCCCGGCACTGCCAGGCACGGACATCCAGCGGCTTAGGGCCGTCCTTCACCCCGCACGCCGAGCACGTCTGCGACGTTGGCTCGAACCGGCCGATCCGATAGAACTCCCGGCCATACAGCCGGGCCTTGTACTCCAGCATCCCGGTGAACGCCGACCAGCCGGCATCGTGCACCGACTTGGCCAGCCGGGTGCGCGCCAGTCCGCTCACCGCCAGGTCCTCGACGGCGACCGCTTGGTTGTCGCGGATCAGCGCCGTGGACAGCTGGTGGTGGAAGTCTCGCCGGCATCGGCTACCCGTGTATAAGCGCGGGCGACCTTGACCCTGGCCTTGTCCCTGTTCTTGCTGCCCTTCTCCTTGCGGGACAGGTCACGCTGCCGCGCCGGAGTTTGCGCTCCGCCCGGCGCAAGAACTGTGGCGAGGCGATCTTGCGGCCGTCCGACAGCACCGCGAAGTGCGTGAGCCCGAGGTCGACACCGACGACCGGCTCCGTCCCGGGAGCGACCGCGGTTGTACCTGCACGACGAAGGACGCGAAGTACCGGCCGGCCGCATCCTTGATCACCGTCACGCTGGAGGGAGCGGACGGTAACGCGCGCGACCACCGCACCGGCACATCCCCGATCTTCGGCAGGCGCAGTTTGTGGACGGGCGTCAGGCTCCATCGGGCGTTGGCGGTGAACCGGACCGATTGCCGGCGGTCCTTGCGCGACCGAAACCGCGGCGGGCCGACCTTGCGGCCGTGGCGCTTGCCGGTGACCGAGGCGAAGAAGTTGCGGTAGGCGGCGTTCAGGTCCGCCAGCGCCTGCTGCAACACCACCGCGGAGACCTCACCCAGCCACGCCCGCTGCGGCGTCGCCTTCGACGCCGTCAGCCGCGCCGACAGCTCCGCATCAGTGAGGTACGGCAGCCGCGCCTGATGCGCCTGCTGCCGGGCGCGCAGCCCGTCGTTGAACACCACCCGCGCGCAACCAAACGCCCTGGCCAGCGCCTGCTGCTGCCCCGGCGTGGGGTAGAGCCGGTAGTTGTACCGCAGCTGCACCCATCCAGCATGCCTGGTTCCATGGCCGGACACTTCGACATCCGCGCCGGGCAGGCATCGTGTCGTCCTCCTGCATGCTCATAGGTTTCGTCACTAAATGTGCCGCCGTATCAGCAAGCGGCTGCGATCCTGCGCGAGCAGATCCTGTCCGGGCAGATCCGCCGAGGCGCGCGATACCGAGGGTGAGCATGTTGCAGCAGACCAACGGCATCGCGGCACGGTGCGCAAACCCGTGGCGCTGCTAGTCGATGAGGGCCTGATTGTGCTGCGGCCGGGCGAGGGACTTTCATAGTCCCCGAAGACCAGTGGCCTAAGCAGTTATAGAGCCGCTGAGCGCGGCGGGCAGCCCGCGCGGCGGACCCGCCGGAAAGGTGGGCCCGGATGCCGCCGATCGCCGTTGCTTGTTATATTTAGCACAATGCTTGCTATACAGCGCGGCCTGGGGGGCGGGGTGAGCAGGACCCGGTACGCCCGCAGCGGGCACCTGCGCATCGCGTACGAGCTGTGCGGCCGGGCGCGCTGGCGGCGGCCCTGGCTGGTGCTGATCCAGGGCATGGGATTCGACCGTTCCGGGTGGCAGCCGGTGCTGCGGAAGCTGCGGCGCCGTTTCCGGGTCGCGCTCGTGGACAACCGGGGGACCGGGCGCAGCGACGCGCCGGACGGCTCGTTCCGGGTCGCTGACATGGCCAGGGACGTCGTGGCCGTGCTCGACGCCGCGGGCATCCGCCGGGCCCACGTGCTGGGCGCGAGCCTGGGCGGCATGGTGGCCCAGGATCTGGCGGCGGACCATCCGGACCGGGTCCGCGGGCTGGTGCTGGTGTCCACGACACCGGGCTGGCCGTTCGGCTATCCCATGCCCGCGGCCTCGGTGCGGCTGATCGCCGCTACCGGCCGCCTGCCCCGGGAGGAGGCATTGCGTCGTCACGCCGAGAACACCCTGTCGGCGCGCAGCCGCCAGCGCCGCCCGGAGCTCGCCTGGTGTCTCGTCGAGCCCCAGCGCTCCCGGCCGGCGGCCCCGCAAACGTGGTCCGCCCAGGCGGCCGCCGGCGCGCGCTACGCGGGGCCGTGGCGGCGAGCGCCGATCCGGGCCCGCACCCCGGTGCTTCACGGCGGCGCGGACGCCGTGGTCGACCCGCGCAACGGCAGGCTGCTGGTCGGCCGTATCCCGGGCGCCCGGCTCGTGATGTTCCCCGAGCTGGGCCACTTGCTCTGGTGGGAGGACCCGGACGGCTTCGCCGCCGCGGTGACCTTGTTTCTGCGGGACTACCGGAAGCCGAGGTCGGCAGACCGCTCCGCGACCTGGCGGGAGACCTCCCCGACCAGCCGTTCCACGCCGACGCCGTCCAGGCGCCGGCCGTCGCGCAGCCGCAGGGCGACCAGCCCGCCGGCGTTCTCCCGGTCGCCGACCACGGCGATGTAGGGGATCCTGCGGTCCCGGGCCCGGCGGATCCGGGCCCCGAGGGTGGCGTCGGCCGGGTCGCACTCGGCCCGCAGCCCGGCCGCGCGGACCCGTTCGGCCACGTCGCGGGCCGGCCCGGCGTTCGGCTCCGCTACCGGCAGCACCACCACCTGCACCGGGGCCAGCCAGGGCGGGAACGCCCCGTCGCAGCGCTCGATGAGGTGCGCGACCAGCCGCTCCATCCCCGACAGCACCCCGCGGTGGATCATGACCGGCCGGTGCCTGCCGCCGTCCGAGCCCGTGTAGCCCAGGTCGAAGCGCTCGGGCTGGTTGAAGTCCAGCTGGACGGTCGACAGGGTCTCCTCACGGCCTGCCGGGTCCACCACCTGGATGTCGATCTTCGGCCCGTAGAACGCCGCCTCGCCCGGGCCGTCCTCGTAATCGAGCCCGAGGTCGCGCAGGGCCGCGGCCAGATGGCGTTCTGCGCCCGCCCAGAGGTCATCACCGCCCAGGTAGCCGTCGCCGCTGCCGCGCCGGGACAGCCGGTAGCGGGCCACGTCGATGCCGAGCAGCCGGTAGCAGCGCTGCACCGACTGCACGGCGCGGGTGATCTCGCCCGGCACCTGCTCCGGGGCGCAGAACACGTGGGTGTCGTCGAGGTTGATCTGCCTGACCCGGGACAGCCCGCCGAGCACGCCGGACAGCTCGCTGCGGAACATCGCGCCCAGCTCCGCCAGGCGCACCGGCAGGTCGCGGTAACTGCGCTGCTCGGAGGCGTAGACGAGGGCGTGGTGCGGGCAGTTCGCCGGCCGCAGCACGAATTCTTCCTCGCCGACGCGCATCGGCGGGAACATGTCGTCGGCGAACTTGGCCCAGTGGCCCGAGCGCTCGAACAGCGCCCGCTTGGCCAGGACGGGGGTGTAGACCGGCTGGCAGCCGCCGCGGATCGCCTCCTCGGCGGCCACCCGTTCCAGCTCGGCCCGGATCACCGCGCCGTCGGGCAGCCAGAGCGGCAGGCCGGCGCCGACCAGCGGGTCGGTGGCGAACAGCTTCAGCTCGCGGCCGAGCCGCCGGTGGTCGGCGGGTGCCTGGCCGGCCGGGGCGTGACTGGCGGGTGCCTGGCCGGCGGGTAGGTGGTGGGCGGGTGCGTGGTCGGTATGCATCGGTGCCTCCGTTGTCTCTCCGTTTGTCTTCGTGGTCTCGGTGGTCGTGAGTCGCCCGAGGCTCCGCGGAGAGGGCACCATCCCGTGACTGCGGCCAACAGAAAAGCCCCGGGATGGCTGCTCCCGGGGCCTTGGCGGCTGAGTCAGGTCACGCCGCGTCGCGCCGGGGCTCGCCCGGCGTCGTCGTGGCCTGTCGGTAAGGCATGCACATCAGTATACGAGCGGGCGCGGAAACAGAGCTGGGAATTATTTCCGGCCGCGGTCGTCGGCCCGGCGACCCGGCGGGCCGGCATAGCCTGAAGGGCATGCGGGCATGGGTGGTGCACAAGCCCGGGCCGGTGGCAACCGGTCCGTTGCGTCTGGTCGAACGGCTGGCACCCGAGCCTGGGCCGGGAGAGCTGCTGATCCGGGTCGTGCGCTGCGGTGTCTGCCGTACCGATCTGCACCTGGCCGAGGGGGACCTGGAGCCCAAGGCGCCGGACGTCACGCCCGGGCACGAAGTCGTCGGGGAGGTGACCGCGGTCGGGCCGGGAGTCGTCCGGTTCGCCGTCGGGGACCGGGTGGGCGCGGCGTGGCTGGCGGGCACCGACGGCCGCTGCCGGTACTGCCGCCGGGGGCAGGAGAACCTCTGCCCGCGCTCGATCTACACCGGCTGGGACATCCAGGGCGGGTACGCGGAGTACCTGGTGGCGGCCGACGCGTACGTGTACGAACTGCCGAAGGGCTTCAGCGACGCCGAGCTCGCGCCGCTGCTCTGCGCGGGCATCATCGGCTACCGGGCGCTGAAGCGCGCCGAGCTGCCGCCCGGCGGCAGGCTCGGGATCTGGGGGTTCGGCGGCTCGGCGCACCTGGTCGCGCAGATCGCGACCGCGGAAGGCGCGGCCGTCCACGTGTTCACGCGCGGCGAGAAGGCGCGCGAGCTGGCCCTCGATCTGGGCGCCGCGTCCGCGCAGGACTCTTTCGACCCGTCCCCGGAGCCGCTTGACTCGGCGATCCTGTTCGCGCCGGTCGGGACCCTGGTCCCGCCCGCGCTCGCGGCGCTCGACCGCGGCGGGACGCTGGCGGTGGCCGGGATCTACCTGACCGACATCCCGTCGCTGAACTACGACGAGCACCTGTTCCAGGAGCGGACGCTGCGCAGCGTCACCTCTAACACCCGCGGCGACGGTGAGGAATTCCTGCGGCTCGCGGAGCGGCTGCGGCTGAAGGTCACGGTCAACCCGTACCCGTTTGACCGGGCCGACCAGGCCGTGGCCGACCTGGCCGCCGAGCGGTTCACCGGCGCCGCGGTGATCTCGATGTGACCACGCGGGCCGGACGGCCCGGCCACCCCGGCTGCGGGCGGCGTTCGGGCCGGAGTAACAATGACCCACATGGGGCGGTAAGCGGAGGAGAAGAGCGGTGCGGATCGGGCGGCTCGCGCAGGCGGGCTGGTTAAAGCGGCTTGGCCGTCGGCTCTGGATGGGCAACAACCGGCTGCGCCGCCGCGTGGACCGGATCGAGGCGTGGATCACCGGCGGGCTGATCGCGGTGTTCCTGGTCGGCGCGCCGCTGTCCTGGTTCGGCGCGGGACGGTGGGCGCAGCAGGCGGCCCTGCGCGAACAGCGCGCGCAGCAACAGTCATGGCACCGGGTCCCCGCGGTCGTGCTCAAGGGCGCGCCGCCGCAGCCCCAGTTCGAGTTCGGGCTGCCCTGGAGCACCGAGATCCTCGTGCTGGCCCGGTGGACCGGGCCCGGCGGCAAGGACCGGGTCGGTGAGGTCCCGGTGAAGGCGGGCACCGCCGCGGGCAGGACGGTCCAGGTCTGGGTGGACAGCTCGGGCCGGCCTACCGGTCCTCCGATGCTCCACTCTGAGCTGGTGAAGCGGGTGATCGGTACCGAAATGCTGGCTCCGCCCGCCCTGGCGGTCCTGCTGCTCAGCCTGGCCTGGCTGGTCCGCTGCGTGATGGATCGTCGGCGGCTGGCGGGCTGGGAGGCCGGCTGGGCGTCCACTGGGCCCAGGTGGACCCAGCTCCGTTAGTCACCACCGGTCCGGCCGGCACCGGGACGGTGGCGCCCGGCGTCCGGCACGGCCCGCCGGGCGAGCTTGCTCGGCCACCACATCCAGCGCCCGATGTCCAGGGTAAGCGCGGTGACCAGCACCGACCGGACGATGATGGTGTCGAGCAGCACGCCGAGCGCGACCGCGAAACCGATCTCGGTGAAGATCACCAGCGGCAGCGTGCCGAGCATGGCGAACGTGCCGGCCAGCACCAGGCCCGCCGACGTGATCACGCCGCCGGTCGCGGCCAGCCCGGTGATGCGCGCCGCGCCGGGTACCGGACCGGATGGTTTCCTCGCGGACCCGGGTCATCAGGAAGATGTTGTAGTCGATGCCGAGCGCGACCAGGAACACGAAGATGAACAGCGGCACCGAGGTGTCCTCGCCGGCGAACCCGAACAGGTGCCGGAACGCGAGCGCGGACAGGCCGAGCGCCGCCCCGAAGGACAGGATCACGGTGCCGATCAGCACCAGCGGCGCGACCACCGCCCGCAGCAGCAGGGCGAGGATGATCATGCACCACCAGCAGCACGAGCGGGATGATCACGTTCCGGTCGCGGGCGGCGTAGTTCTCGACGTCCATGGTGACCGCGGTGCCGCCGCCGACCTTGGCGTCGGCGCCCGGAATCTGGTGCACGGCCGCCCGCACCCGGTCGACCGTGGTGAACGCCGCCTGGCTGTCCGGCTGGCTGGCCAGCGTGCCCTGCAGGTAGACCAGGTCACCGTCGGTGACCGGCGGCGGACACCGCGGCGATGCCCGGGGTGCGGGCCAGGGCGGCGCGCAGCGGCGCGGCCGCGGCTGGCGTTGCCGATCACGGCGACCGGCTCGCCCGCGCCGGCCGGGAAGTGCCGCGCGAGCACCTGCTCGCCCGCCACCGACGCCGGGGTGCCGCGGAACGACTGCGCCGTCGGTGAGCGAGCCGATCTTGAAGCCGATCAGGCCGAGCGTGCAGCAGGCCGAGCAGCACCGCCGTGACCACCCACACCGCGCGGGGCCGCCTGGCGATCGCGCGGCCCGTCCTGGCCCAGATGCCGCTGGCCGTCGGCTCGGCCGTAGCCGTACCTCGGCCGGAGCGGCCAGAAGACCCACCGCCCGCAGATCACCAGCAGCGCGGGCAGCAGCGTGATCATGGCGAGCAGGCGCGACGGCGATGCCGATCGCGGCGACCGGGCCGAGGCCGGAGATGTCCGCGGACTCCGCGACGAGCAGGCAGAGCATGCCCGCGATCACGGTCGCGCCGCTGGCGATGATCGCGGGCCCGGCCCGCCGCAGCGCCACCGCCATGGCCTCGTGCCGGTCTTCGTGGCGGCGCAGTTCCTCGCGGTAGCGGGCGACGAGCAGCAGCGCGTAGTCGGTCCCGGCGCCGAGCACCAGCACCACCAGGATCCCGCCGCTCTGCCCGTTGACGGTCAGGCCGTGCCGGGTCAGCAGGTAGATGACCGCCTCGGCCACGGTCAGCGCGACGCCAGCGGACACGATCGGCAGCAGCCACAGCACCGGGCTGCGGTAGGTGAGCAGCAGCAGCACGATGACCACGGCCAGCGTGGCGAACAGCAGCGTGGTGTCGATGCCCTTGAAGATCTTGAGCTCGTCCGCGGCGCTGGCGGCCGGGCCCGGTGACGTAGCACGGTCAGCCCGGGATCGCCCGCCGACGCGGTCGCCTTCAGGCCGTTGACGAACCCGCTGATGTTGGCGTTGTAGCCGAGGTCCGAGCCGACGATCGTCTCGATGGCCCGGTGGTCGGCGGCCGGGATCGGGCCGGTCACCCGGCCGTGCGACGGCGGGCAGGGCGGCGAAGACGCGGGCGTCGGCGGCGGCCTTGCGCAGGTCGGCGGCGGTGATCCCGGACGGCCGCGTGGTAGACCACGACCGCCGGGTTGAGGTTCGTCGAGGTGAACTTGGCCTGCAGGTTCAGTTCCTGGGTGGAGTCCGCGCTGGCCGGCAGGTAGGAGGAGGCGTCGTTCTTCTCCGCGCCCTGCAGCTTGCCCGCCAGCGACCCGGTCAGCGGCCACGACGATCAGCCAGAACACGACGACCAGGTACTTGGTCCGCCTGCCGCAGGGCAGTGCGGCGATCCGGCTGGGCTTGCTGGTGCGCGCGGTAGCTCACGCCAGATCCTCCCCGTCCGCGCGTTTCCCGGTCTCCGGCCACCCGTCCGGCCGGTGTTCGGGACTTACGATCTATCGCGTTCGCGAGTAGTGTCAAACTTTTTTCCGGGCAGAGTCAAGCTATATCTCGAGTTTCCCTGGAGGCCGGCGGGCGGCTTCGCTCCGCGCGGCGCGGCTGATCTGGGGCTGGCCCGGACCCGTCGACAGCCGCTGAATTCCGGGCAAACGCAGGCCGATCATGGCCAGCCGGAACCGGTCCCGGCGGCTCGGCCAGCGGCCGGCGCAGCCCGGCGGCCGGCTGAGGTCGCCGGCCAGCTCTGAGGTCCAGACCACGAGCCGGGTGCGATCGCCGCGGAACAGGTCACGGGCGAACTCGAGCGGCTCGCCCGAACGGGCGTAGGCGGTGCGCTCGACCAGCATCAGCGGAGCGCCCTCGGCGACCTCGAGCGCCTCGGCCTCGCGCACCCCGGCGGTGACCGGTTCCAGGCTCTCCCGGGCCCGGTGCGGCCGCTGCCCGTACTTGACCTCGAGCAGCTCGTAGAGCGAGCCGTCAAGCCGGCAATCGAGCATCCCGGGGAACCTGGCCGCGGGGAACAGCGACCGCTCCAGTACCATCGGCCTGCCGTCAGCGAGCCGGATCCGGCGGACCTCGTAGACCTGGTCGCCTTCGTCGATCTGCAGGGCCGCCCCGGCGGCCGGGCCGGCCGGGCGCTGGGCCGCGGTCAGCACCCTCGCCCCGGCCACCATCCCGTGGCGGCGCAGCTGCTCGGAGAAGCCGGCCAGCGTGGTCAGGTCCTGCTCCAGCTTGGCCGCGGCCACGAAGGTGCCGCCGTGCCGCCCGACGGTCCGGGTCACCAGGCCGCGCCGGGCCAGCTCGGCGAGCGCGTGGCGCAGCGTCATCCGGCTGACGCCGAACCACGCCGCCAGGTCGTGCTCGGTGGGCAGCCGGTCGCCGGGCACCAGCGCGCCGATGGCGATCTCCCCGGCCAGCCAGTCCTCTATCTGGGCGTGCACCGTGGCCCCTGGCCCGCGCACGATTACCGGCGGCTGCCTGGCGTTGGTCCGCAGCGCAGGCCGGGCATCACGGCGCCCGGAGCCTGGCTCCACGGGGCTGGTCAGCCGCCGGCCTGCGGCGCGGCCCCGGGGCCGCTGCCTACGACCGGTACGTCGTCGTCCGAAGGCAGCGTCACCGGTACGAAGTCCTTGGTCCGCCCTCTGATCAGGTAGTAGATCGCGCCGATCAGCACGATAACGATCACCACCGTCCACAGGATCGGGATGTCGTTGAGGAAGCTGAGGCCAAAGGTGAGCAGCCCGGCGGTCTGGTTGGGCTTGGGGTTGCTGGCCACCCGCGGCCAGGCGAAGTTGACGAGCATCGCCGCGCCGTACAGCAGCGCGACAATGTTCACGAGGATGCCCCAGCGGCCGAGCCGGAAGGGCGCGCTGGTCTTGGGCCAGCCGCGGGCACGGGCCCGCATGATCACGATGTTGCCGAGGAAGTAGCTCAGGTAGATCATCCCGGTCGCGGCGATCGCGATGATCCCGACGCCCGCGTACTTGAGGAACGGCACGGCGGACAGCACCGCGACCACGATGCAGGTCCAGACCGGCGTGTGCAGGCTCGGCGAGACCCGGGCCAGCGGCCGGGAGAACGGCAGCTGGTTGTCCCGCGCCATGCCGAAGCAGAGCCGGATCGTCGCCGCCAGGATCGACAGGCAGCAGACGAAGATCGCCGCCGAGACCACGAACAGGTACAGGGTCGCGAACCCGGTGGGGAAGTTCGCCTCGATGATCTGCGCGGGGCCGAACGCGCCCTTCACCGCGGCACCCATGTTCGGGATCGCCACCAGGACGCCGAGCAGGAACACCCCGCCGATGATGAACGCGCCGATCACGGAGAACAGGACCGCCTTGGGCGCGTTCCGGCGCGGGTCGCGGGTCTCCTCGGCCAGCGTGGCCGCGGTATCGAATCCGTAGATCACGAACAGGCTCATGAACATCGCGGCCAGGAAGGTGCTCGGGTTGACGGGGATGCCCGCGCTGTTGGTGACGACCTTGAATCCCTGATGGTTGTGGAACGCCAGCAGGATCAGCGCGAAGACGAACATGCCGAGGATCTCGAACAGCACGCCGGTGTTGTTGATGAACGCGACCAGCCTCACGCCGTAGATGTTCAGCACCGTGATGACCACGAGCGTGATCAGCGCGATGACCTCCTGGGTGTGCAGCACGGTGTCCGAACTGCCTACGCCGAGGCTGTGCCAGCCGAGCCCGTTCAGCGCCGGGATCAGCGCCAGCGGCAGGGTCGCGACCACCGCGGTGACCGTGATGATGCCGGCGAACAGGTAGACCCAGCCGGTGAACCAGGAATAGCTCCGGTTCGCCAGATACTTCGTCCACTGGAAGACCGAGCCGGCCACCGGATAGTGGCTGGATATCTCGGCGAAGTTCAGCGCGACGATGAACTGGCCGAGGGCCACCACCGGCCAGGTCCAGATGAATACCCCGCCCAGCGTGGTCAAGCCCAGCGCGAACAGCGTGAAGATGCCGGTCGACGGCGAGATATAGCTGAACGCGACCGCGAACGAGCTGAACAGCCCGAGCCCGCGCCTGAGTTCCTGCTTGTAGCCGAAGCGGAGCAGGTCAGCCGTGTCCCGCTCCTGCCCGCCGGGAGCCTGGGTACCGGTGCTCATGTCGGGCCTCCCTTGGGACGGGACCGCACGGTTGACGCGTAGCGTACGGGCGCGCGCGGCAAACTGTCCAGACCCTTTGAACTGCTCCCGTATCCCGGGATGCTCCCTTGAGTGCGAGCGCCACATGGGGGAAGATCGCGGGAACACGACCGCGGTTCGGGGATGGACGGCCGGGCTATTAGGGTCTAGACCTTAAGCGGCGAGAGGCGACGATGGCAGAGGACAGGCGGTACGCGGATACCAGGCCGGCTCCGGCCGGGGTGCCCGCCCGGCCGGACGCCGGAGCGCCCGCCCGGACGGACGCCGAGCTTGACGCCCTCTTCGACCGGACCGACAGCCTGGCCGCCAAGCCGCGCTCGGTGACCGAGCTGCCCGGCGGGCTGACCAACCGCAACTACAAGGTGACCACACCGGACGGGACGTTCGTGGCGCGCCTCTCCGACCGCGGGCGGCGACATGCTGGCCATCGACCGGGACAACGAGTACCGCAACTCGGTGGCCGCGGCGGCGGCCGGCGTGGGCGCGCCGGTCATCGAGTACCGCCCGCAGGACAGCCTGCTGGTCGTCGGTTACATCGAGGGCCGCACGTTCGGCAACGCGGACGTGGCCGCCCCCGGCAACGTCGCGCGGATCGCCCAGGCGTGCCGGCGCCTGCACTCGGGCCGCGGTTCGGCAACGACTTCGACATGTTCGACATCCAGCGCCGGTACCTGTCGGTCGTCCGGTCCCGCGGCTTCCGGATCCCGGCCGGGTACGACGACCTGATGCCGCGGTTCGAGGCGGCCGCCGCTGCCCTGGCCGTCCGCGCCGCCGCACCGTGCCGTGCAACAACGACCTGCTGGCCGCCAACTTCATCGACGACGGGGACCGCATCTGGCTGATCGACTACGAGTACTCGGGCAACAACGACCCCTGCTTCGAGCTCGGCAACATCTGGAGCGAGTGCCGCCTGTCGGCGGACGCCCTGGCCGAGCTGGTCACGGCGTACTACGGGAGGCCGCTGCGCAGCAAGATCGCCCGGGCCCGGCTGCTCGGCCTGGCGGGCAAGTACGGCTGGACGCTGTGGGGCGCGATCCAGCACGCCGCGAGCCCGCTCGACTTCGACTTCTGGTCGTGGGCGATGGAGCGGTTCGAGGGGGCGGCGGAGGGCTTTTCCGCCGATGACTTCGCCCGCCTGCTCGAGGACGTCCAGCGCGATGACTGACCCTTCCCTCCCACCCTCCCCGCGCCCGCCCGACCTCCCCGGCCGGGCCCGAGTGGTGATCATCGGCGGCGGGGTGATCGGCGCCAGCGTCGCCTACCACCTCGCCGCGATGGGCCGGACCGACGTCCTGCTGCTCGAGCAGGGACAGTTGTCCTGCGGCACCACCTGGCACGCGGCCGGGCTGATCGGCCAGCTGCGCGCCTCGGAGAACGGCACCCGGCTCGTGCAGTACTCCACGGAGCTGTACGCCCGGCTGGAGCAGGAGACCGGCCTGGGCACCGGCTTCCGCCGCTGCGGCGGCGTCACCGTCGCCCGGACCCAGGACCGCATGATCCAGCTGCGCCGGACCGCCGCGGCCGCCGAGGCCTACGAGCTGGAGTGCGAGCTGATCAGCCCGGACCGGGCCGGCGAGCTCTTCCCGATCATGAACGTGGCCGATCTCGCCGGGGCGATCTGGCTGCCCGACGACGGCCGGGCCAACCCGACCGACCTGACCGCGGCGCTGGCCCGGGGCGCCCGCGACCGCGGGGTGACGATACGCGAGCGGACCCGGGTGACCGGCATCCGGCAGGCGGGCGGCGCCGTCACCGGAGTCCGTACCGACCAGGGCGACGTCGAGGCCGAGGTGGTCGTCAACTGCGCCGGCCAGTGGGCCAAGCAGGTCGCCGCGATGTGCGGGGTGACCGTGCCGCTGCACTCGGCCGAGCACTTCTACGTGGTGACCGAGCGGATCGACGGGGTGCACCGCGACCTGCCGATCCTGCGCGACCCCGACGGCTACACCTACATCAAGGAGGAGGTCGGCGGCCTGGTCGTCGGCGGGTTCGAGCCCGAGGCCAAGCCGTGGGTCGCGCCCGACGCGCTGCCCTACCCCTTCGAGTTCCAGCTCCTCGACGAGGACTGGGACCACTTCTCGATCCTGATGGAGAACGCCGTCGCGCGGATCCCGGCCCTGCGCGAGGCCGGCATCAAGATGTTCTACAACGGTCCGGAGAGCTTCACCCCGGACAACCAGTTCATCCTGGGCGAGGCCCCGGAGCTGCGGAACTTCTTCGTCGGGGCCGGGTTCAACTCGGTCGGCATCGCGTCGGCGGGCGGGGCAGGCCGGGCGCTGGCAGAGTGGATCATCGAGGGGAAGCCGGCCCTCGACCTGTCGGCGGTCGACATCCGGCGGTTCGCCCGGTTCAACGGCAACAACCAGTGGCTGCACGACCGGGTCGGCGAGGTCCTGGGCCTGCACTACGCGGTGCCCTGGCCGAACCGCGAGCTGGCCACCGCCCGGCCGTTCCGGCGTTCGCCCGTCCACCACCTGCTCGAACGGGCCAACGCCTGCTTCGGCAGCCGGATGGGCTGGGAGCGCGCGAACTTCTTCGCGCCGCCCGGTACCAGGCCGGTGATCGAGTACGGCTGGGGAAAGCAGAACTGGCAGCCCTGGTCCTCGGCCGAGCAGCGCGCCGCCCGCCAGGGCGTGGCGCTCTTCGACCAGACCTCGTTCTCCAAGTACCTGCTCGCCGGGCGGGACGCCGAGCAGGTCCTGCAGTGGCTGTGCACGGCCGACGTCGGGGTTCCGCCGGGCCGCACGGTCTACGCCGGGATGCTCAACGCGCGCGGTACCTACGAGGCCGACATCACCGTGACCCGGCTCTCGGCTGATGAGTTCCTGCTGGTCAGCAGCGCGGCGACCACCGAGCGCGACAAGGACCACATCACCAGGCGGATCCCGGCCGACGCGCGGGCCTCGCTCGTCGACGTCACCAGCGCGTACGCCGTCTTCGGCGTGATGGGGCCGAGGTCGCGGGAGCTGCTGTCGCTGCTGTCCCGCGGCGATTTCAGCGACGAGGCCTTCCCGTTCGGCACCAGCCGCGAGATCGACCTCGGCTACGCCACGGTCCGCGCGACCCGGATCACCTACGTCGGAGAGCTCGGCTGGGAGCTGTACGTTCCGGCGGAGTTCGCGGTCGGGGCCTACGAGGACCTGACGGCCGCAGGCGCCGGCCTGGGCCTGGCCAACGCCGGCTACTACGCGATCGAGTCGATGCGGCTGGAGAAGGCCTACCGGGCCTACGGCCGCGAGCTGACCACGGACTACAACCCGGTCGAGGCCGGCCTGCTGTTCGCGTGCAAGCTCAAGACCGACATCTCGTTCCTGGGCCGGGAGGCGGTGGAGAAGGCCCGGTCCGAGGGACCGCGCCGCAGGCTGGTCTCGCTGGTGCTGGCCGACCCCGACGCGATGATCTGGGGCGGCGAACTGGTGCTGCGGGACGGGATCGCTGCCGGCCAGGTGACCTCGGGCGCCTGGGGCGACGCCGTCGGCGGCGCGGTGGGCCTGGCTTACCTCCGCAACCCGGCCGGGGACGCGGTCACCGCCGATTTCGCGCGGGCGGGTTCCTACCAGGTGAACGTGGGCGGCCTGCTGCTGCAGGCCGCGGTTCAGCTGCGGCCGCCCTTCGACCCGGCGGGCGACCGGGTCAAGGGCCGCTACGGCGACCCGCCGTCCTAGCCGCCCTGGCCCGTCGTCGGCGGGTCAGCTCCCGGGGCGCGGTGGCTGGCCGGCCGCGATGCGCCCTGCTGTTTGGCTTCCCGCCGCACCTCGCGCAGCCGGTAGATGATGAAGGCCGCGATCCCGGCCACGATGAGCAGCGCGATCACGTAGCCGGCCAGGGCGAGGACATGGGCGACGGGATGCCAGGCCGAGCCCAGGCTGTAGCCGATGCTCGCGACGACCGTCACGTAGATCAGCGTGCCGATCAGGCTGAGCACGCCGAAGCGAAGCGCCGGCACCCCGGCCAGGCCGGCGGCGATGGAGGTGAAGGCCCGCACCACCGGCAGCGCCCGGCCGAGCGGGATGGCCCAGACACCGCGGCCGACCAGGAATCGCTCGGCCCGGTCCAGGTCTGCCTTGGTGACGAGCACATAACGGCCGAGCCGCTCGATCACCGGGCGTTCGGCGACCCGGCCCACGGCGTAGGCGACGTACGAGCCGGCCAGCTCGCCGAGCGTGCCGAGGAGGATGACGAGCGCCAGGTTGAGGTGACCTTGGTAGGCCAGCACGCCGGCGAACCCGAACGTGACCTCCGAGGAGATGGGGACGCAGCAGGCCTCGAGGAAGCCGAACAGGATGAGCGCGCCGTAGCCCGCGTGGACGAGAAAATTCTCCATCACTGCCTCTCGCACGGCACTCCGCCGCGTAGTATCCCGGCGCGTCCCGGTACGAGCCTCCACATGCTTTGGTAGATGCTTTACCCCGGCCCGGCGGCGCCCATGAGCGAACGCCGCAACGGTGGGACTCATAGGGTGGGAGCGCCCGACAGACATGCCCGCGACAGGTGAGGGAGCGGAGCTGCGATGCAGGTGATCACGGTGAGCCAGTTCGGCGGCCCAGAGGTGCTGCAGGTCAGCGAGGCGCCGCTGCCGAATCCGGGTCCCGGCGAGGTGCTGGTGCGGGTGCTCGCCGCCGGAGTCGGCCCCTGGGACGCTTCCCTCCGGCGCGGCGGCTGGACCGGCTCCCTGCCGTACGTGCCGGGCGGCGAGTTCGCCGGGGTCGTCGTGGGCGACACCGGCGCCGACGCGGCCCTGGACGACGGGACGCCCGTGTACGGCTATCCGGGGCTGACCGGCTGCTACGCGCAGTACCTGACGTGCCCGGTGGAGCAGCTCGCCCCGATCCCGGAGGAGCTGCAGGCCGTCGAGGCGGCCGCGGTGCCGATCGACGGGCTGACCGCGGAACAGGGGCTGACCGACGTGCTCGCGATCGGCCCCGGGGACCGGGTGCTGATCACCGCCGGGGCAGGCGGGCTCGGCCATTTCGCGGTGCAGATCGCCCGCATTCTCGGAGCCTCGGTGGTGGCCACCGCCAGCCCGCAGCACCATGAGTTCCTGCACCGGCTCGGCGCGGACACGGTCATCGACCACACCAAGCCCGACTGGCCGGAGCAGGTCCGTGACGCGATCGACGGAGGAGCCGAGAAGGTGCTGGCGTGCGCGGCGCCCACCCTGGAGGGCGCGGCCCGCGCGGCCCGGGACGGCGCGCTCATCGCCACGCCGGTGCACGCCGACCTGCCGGACGCACAGCGGGTCCGCTGGAAGCAGTACAACGGGCAGCCGAGCGGGACTCGCCTGATCCATATGGCCCCCTGGTTCGACGACGAGTCGCTGGTGGTCATCTTGCAGCATCAGTACTACTGGCAGGACGCCGCGCAGGCGCACCGGGAGGTGGAGCGCGGGCATACCGAGGGCAAGCTCGTGCTGGTCGTCGACGACGACCTCGCGGCCGGCCTGGGAGTCTGAGCACCAGTCCCGGCTGTCCCGGCCGTCCCGGCGGGGCCGCCTGCTAAGGACTGACCGGCGCGCGGGCCGGGCCGGATCCGGCCGCGGACCGGTCGCCACTGGTCATGGCCGACCAGCCGAGCAGCGCGGCCGGGTAGGCGAAATAGCCGAACCTGGTGGCGGGCGCGAGGAGGAACAGCAGGGCCAGTCCGAGGGCCAGGCGCCGGGTAGCCGCCGGGACGTCGGCCGGCGGCCGCACCACGAGCGAGGCCGCGACCGCGAGCGCGCCCACCACGAGCAGCCCCACGGCGGCCAGGTGCCCGGCCGCGCCGGTGCTGGCCAGGAGATGGCCGGGCAGCGGGCTGGCGGCCGGGGTATGGTGCAGGGTCAGCCCCAGCGGGAACAGCACCGTGTTCTGGAGCAGCGCGGCGGGCTTGGTCAGCAGCGCCGGCGCGGTCACGGCGACCAGGCCCGCGGTGGTGACCACGGACACGGCGGCGAAGCGGGCCGCCACCCGCGCGCCGTCCCGGGCCACCAGCATGGCAGCGATCACCGGCAGGGCCGGCGAGGCGGTGGCCTTCATGGCGCAGGCCACGCCGACGGCCAGGCCCGCCGCCACCGGCAGCCGGGGTGACCGGGCCAGGCACGCCAGCGCCAGGCACGTCAGCGCGATGACCGGCGGGTCGGTGATGCCGACCGCCAGCGGGAGCGCCAGCAGCGGCGAGGCCACCCCGAACACGGCCGACCACACCGCCGCCCGGCGGCAGGCCGCGCACCGGGTGGCGCGGTGCGGGGCGCCCATCCAGAACGCCACGGCGAGCAGCGCCAAGGACGCGGCCGTCAGCCACAGCCTCGTGTCGCCGAGCACCCCTCGCAGGCCGGCCGCCCACGGCAGGCCGAAGACCGTCATCGCGGGCAGGTACGGGTTGTAGGACTCCCAGGTGGCCAGCTGCCCCGTGGACAGGTACGGGTCCCCGTGCCGCAGCAGCAGGACGGCCGACCGGGTGACGACAATCGGGTCTGCCGTGGCCGGGCCGCGCAGGATGAGCCAGACGATCGGGGCCACCACGGCGCAGGCCAGGGCGGCGAGCAGCGGCGCCGCCACGCCGCGCGTGAGCCACGCCAGGGCGGCGGCCAGGGCGTACCCGCCCGTGGCCCACAGCGCCCAGACCCGGTCGGCGCCGCCGCCGCTGAACAGGGCGAGCGCGGCGGCGTACGCGGTGAACACGGCCAGCCAGGGGATCAGGCGCCGGCGGTCGAGCGACCTGTGCTCCGGCCGCACCACGTCCCAGCGATCCCAGCGGGGCGCGCCGGCCCGGTCCGGCCCGGTCGGCTGCGCGGCCGCGCCCGGCGGCGTGCCCGCGGGCGCGCTGGTCACGAGCGCGTCGCCCGCCTGGATGTCACCGGCCCGGTCCGGTGACTGCCTCGCTTCCCTCACGTGCCGCTTGTCCCCGTCATTTCTACCCAATTATGCTGGCTTGCCCTGGGGCCCGCAGACCTGGCGCCCAGGTTACGCGGAGGTTCGCCTACGATAGCCCGGCTGGGAGGCCGCTGGTGCGCCGTGACCAGGCCGGCCGCGGTGACCGCGGCCGCGGACGCCGGCCGGCGGGCGTGACCGGGAGCTGGCCGACATCCGGCGTCAGGCAGGAGCAGGCAGCGTGCAGCAGGCCAGGCCGCTGAACCTGATGCGGGCGCGGTCCGGCGCCGAGCGGGTCACCAACGTCGAGCTGTTCTTCGACCTGGTCTACGTGTTCGCCGTGACCCAGATCTCGCACTACCTGCTGGCCCATCCCACGATCACCGGCGCGCTCCGGGCCGGGCTCCTGCTGATCATGATCTGGCTGGTCTGGGCCTACACCACCTGGGTCACCAACTGGCTCGATCCGGAGCGGATCGCGGTCCGGCTGCTGCTGCTCGGGCTGGTCGGGGTCAGCCTGATCCTGTCGGCCGCCCTGCCCGGCGCGTTCTCCACGCGCGGGCTGGCCGTCGGCATCGCGTACGCGGTGATGCAGATCGGGCGCAGCGTGTTCGCCGTGGTCGCGCTGCGCGGCCGGCCGCTGCAGCGTAACTTCCAGCGCATCCTCGCGTGGTGCCTGGTCAGCGGCACGCTGGCGGTGCTGGGCGGGATCGCGTCCCCGGACGCCCGCGCGGCGCTGTGGCTGGCCGCCGTCGGGGTCGACGTGCTCGGCGGGGCGGTCGGCTTCTACACGCCGGGGCTCGGCCGTTCGGCGACCCGGGACTGGACGATCGAGGGCGAGCACTTCGCCGAGCGCTGCCAGGCGTTCATCCTCATCGCGCTGGGCGAGTCGATCGTGGTCATCGGGGCCACGCTATCCGGCCTGGCCCACGCCTCCGTCCCGGAGATCGCGGCCTTCGTGGTGTCGCTGTGCACCAGCGTGGGCCTGTGGTGGCTGTACTTCGACCGCAGCGCCGACGAGGCCGCCCACGTGATCGCCGCGTCCGACGACCCGGGGCGCCTGGGCCGGTCGGCCTACCATATGATCCACCCCATCATGGTGGCCGGGATCATCGTCGGCGCGGCCGCCGACCAGGTGACGCTGGCCGATCCCGGCGCGGTCGGCCGCGGCCCGACGTCCTGGATGATCCTCGGCGGCGTCGGGCTGTTCCTGGCCGGGCACGCCGCGTTCAAGGCGGTCGTCTGGCGCACGACACCCTGGTCGCGGATCGTCGCGGTGGCCGTGCTCGCGCTGCTGGGGCTGGCCGCGCCGCACGTCTCCGCGCTCGCGCTGAGCGCCTGCGCCGCGGCCGTGGTGATCGGGGTCGCCGTGGCCGACCGCGCGCAGCGCCCGGGGGAAGAGCGGGCGGACGCACGCGGCGATCAGGTACCGGGCTGAATCCCCGCGGGCCCCGCCCCGGTCAGCCATCCAGGCCGAGCGCCCGCCGGAGAAACTCGACCTGCAGCAGCACCAGGTTCTCCGCGACCTCTTCCTGCCGGGTCATGTGGGTGACCCCGGACAGCGGCAGCACGGTGTGCGGCCGCCCGGCAGCCAGCAGCGCCGAGGAGAGCCGCAGCGTGTGCGCCACCACCACGTTGTCGTCGGCGAGACCGTGGATGAGCATCAGCGGGCGGTCCAGCTTGGGCGCGTCCGCGATGAGCGAGTTGTGCTCGTACGCCTCGGGATGCTCGTCCGGGTGGCCCAGGTACCGCTCGTTGTAGAAGGTGTCATACAGCCGCATGTCCGTGACGGGCGCGCCGGCCACGGCGGCGTGGAACGCGTCCGGCCGTCGCAGCGCGGCCAGCGCGGCCAGGTAGCCGCCGTGTGACCAGCCCCGGATGCCGACCCGCGACAGGTCCAGGTCGGGATGGGCCGCGGCCGCCGCCTGCAGCGCCTCCACCTGGTCCTCGAGGTTCGGCGTGGCCTCGTCGTAGAGAATCGTGCGGTCCCAGGCCGGCCCGCGGCCGGGCGTGCCCCGGCCGTCGGCGATCAGCACGGCGAAGCCCTGGTCGGCGAACCACTGCGAGGTCAGGTAGATGTTCCGCGAAGAGACCACGCGCTGCGCGGCCGGGCCGCCGTAGGGGTCGCACAGCACCGGCAGCCGGGCCGAGCCGCGCTGGTGCCCGCGCGGCAGCAGCAGCGCGCAGCGCAGCTCATAAGGCCCGGCGGTGAAGAACGTGACCTCCGGGGTGAGCACCGGCGTCTCGGCGAGCGAGGGGATCTCCCCGGCCGGCTCGCCGGCGCGGCGCAACGTCACCCGGGCGCCGAACCAGTCGAGCGACCTGGAGGTCAGGACCACCAGGTCACCGCCCCGGTCCGCCTGGTGCCAGCCCGGCTCGCCGGTCAGCCGCGCCGGGCCGCCCGGCCCGCTGGCGTAGACGTGCAGCTGCGCAGGGTCCTCGGCCGTGGCCGTGAACAGCACGTCCGCGGCGACGTCCAGTACCTCGCGGACGTTCACCGTGACCGGGGTGGCCGGCTCGTCGCCGATCATCAGGCGGTACGCCCCGTCGCGGGCCACGACCCGGACCAGCTGGCCGCCCGCAGTCCAGGCCGGGGTCCCGGGCACCACGTCCACCCAGGCCGGGTCGGTGTCCTCGCCGATGACCTTCGTCGCGCCGTCGTCAGCCACCGCGAGCACCCGCATCGTGCGCTGGTTGCGCGCCGAGACCCGCAGCAGCGCCGGGCCGCCGGCCGACCAGTGCGCGGCGATCAGGTACGGCGTCCGGGCGGTGTCCCAGTCCACCGGGGTCAGCGCCCCGTCCAGCCCGGCGAGCACCACGCTGACGTCGGCGTTCGCGGTGCCCGCGGCCGGGTAGGCGACCACGGCCGGCGGGCGGTCCGGGTTGGCCGGATCGCTGATGTGCCACCGGACGACCGGGGTGGTGTCCACGCGCGCCACCAGCAGCCGGTGCCCGTCCGGCGACCACCAGAACCCGCGGGTCCGGTGCATCTCCTCGGCGGCCACGAACTCCGCCAGCCCGTAGGTCACGTTCTCGGCCTCCGGCGCGGCCAGCGCCCGGTCGCTGCCGCCGCCGCAGGCCGCGACCCGCAACGCCCCGTCGGCCACGTACGCGATGTGCGCCCCGGTCGGGTCGGGGCGCGGGTCGAGCACCGGCGTCGGCGTGGCCAGCACGCGGACGACGGCGTCCGGCCCGGGGGCGTCGGCCCGCAAGTCGGCCACGAAGAGCCGGCCGGACAGCGCGAACGCCGCCAGCGTCACCGCCTCGTCGGTCGCGAACGACACCACGCCCGCCGCCGCCTGCCGGGTCCGCTCCCGCCGGGCGCGTTCTGCGGCCGGGAGGTCTTCGGCGACGCCGGACAGCAGCTCCCGCGGATCGGCGACCAGGCGCTCGGTGCTGGACGCGGTGTCCCACACCCACAGGCAGGTGTCGCGGTCGGTGCCGGACCGGGCCCGCAGGAACGCGATCCGGCTGCCGTCCGGGGCGATCGAGAACGAGTGCGCGACGCCCAGGGTGAACCCCAGCGTGCGGGCGCTCTGGCGAGGAAAGCTGATGTTGTCGGCCGTCATGACCTCAGATCCTTGCAGATGGGCCGGTCAGCCCCGCAGCCGCTTGGTGGCTAGCCCGGCTCCCTCGGTCTCGTGCGATGATGGTGGCGCCAGATCCGCGGCGCGGACACTCCGGCGGCCGGCGAGCGTGCTGGTGCTGGATCCCGGTAAGCTGTCAGCGTCCCGGCGGCGGCCGGGAGGTTCCGGCCGTTCGCGCAGGTAGTCCCGGGCCGCGGATGGCTGGTCGGGCGGAGTAGCTCAGTCAGGCAGAGCAAGCGGCTCATAATCGCTGTGTCGCCGGTTCAAGTCCGGCCTCCGCTACGGACCTTTTCGTCCTCCTCACGACGGCCCAGGTACCCTGGGCGCGAGATCGACGGACGGCAAGGCTCGCTGACTCGCGGATTGCGCGGGCAGCTACCCTCGAGCATGCTTGGGGAAGACTCTCACGGGGACCTTGTTAGGCGTCCGTGAGTCGGCCCCCAAATCCGCACGAAAGATCCGCACGAAAGAAGGGCACTCCATCGTGGCTGCGACCGACATTAGGCCCAAGATCACTCTGGCCTGCCAGGAGTGCAAGCACCGCAACTACATCACGCGCAAGAACCGGCGTAACGACCCGGACCGGCTTGAGCTGAGGAAGTACTGCCCGAACTGCCGCTGCCACCAGCCGCACCGCGAGACGCGGTAGGCGGCGCGCGGATGGCCCTCAACCGCGACTATCTCGGCCGCACCTTCCCGGCGGCCGACCCGTATGAGGTCAGCCGCGTCAAGATCGCGGAATTCGCCGATGCGATCGGTGACCCGAACCCGCTCTACCGCGACCGGGCCGCGGCCCAGGACGCCGGGTACCCCGACGTGATCGCGCCGCCCACGTTCGCGATCGTGATCAGCATGGCCGGCAGCGCCTCCGCCGTGGCCGACCCCGGGCTCGGCCTGAACTACGCCATGGTCGTGCACGGCGAGCAGCGTTTCGAGTACGCACGCCCGCTGGCGGCCGGCGACGTGGTCACCGCGCAGGCCACGATCTCCGACATCAGGGACGCCGGCCGCAACGTGATGCTGAGCACCCGGACCGAGATCCGCACGGTCGAGGGCGAGCACGTGTGCACCGCGCACTCGACGCTGGTGGAACGGGGCGGTGCCGCATGACCGAGCAGGTCAGGTACGACGACGTCAAGCCGGGCACGGAGCTGGCGCCCGCCAGCTACCCCGTTACCCGGCTCAGCCTGGTCAGATACTGCGGCGCGTCGGGCGATTTCAACGTCATCCACTGGAACGAGCGGATCGCCAGGGCGGTCGGGCTGCCGAACGTGATCGCGCATGGCATGTTCACGATGGCGCAGGCCGGGCGGTATGTCACCGACTGGGCGGGCCCCGGCGCCGTGGTGGTCGACTTCGGCGTCCGGTTCTCCTCGCCCGTTATCGTCCCCGATGACGACATCGGGGCGACGATCGAGGTCAGCGGCACCATCGAGGAGATGCTGGACGGCAACCGCGTGGTGCTGGCCCTCACCGCGAGGTCGGGCGAGGCCAAGGTGCTCACCCGGGCCCGCGCGGTCGTCCGCCTGCCCTAGCGGACCTTCCGTTATGGCGCCCCTTGGCCGTCAGCGGGCGCGCGCACCGCCCAAGACGCGGGCTGCGAGCTCGGAACCCCGTTGCTCGAGCGCACCACCCGCCGCGCGTCGTCCTGGTGACGCCGCCCGGCCGGCGCGCCCCCGGGCCTGCCCCGGCCGCGCTGGCCGACTTCGCCGGCGAGCCGTTCGTGTGCCTTCCGGCCGGCAGCGGGCTGCACGCCATCCTCGTGGCCGCGGCCGCCGCGGCGGGCTTCACGCCGCGCATCCAGCTGGAGACGCACAGCCCGGCGAGCATCCGCGAGCTGGTCGCCGCGGGTCTCGGCGTCGCGCTGATGGCCGAGTCCTCGGTCCGCGCGATCGGCCCGGACGTCCAGGTACACCGCCTGCAGCCCGCGCCGCCGCACCCGCCTATCGGCCTGGTCCTGGTGCCCGGCCGGACCCTGGGCCCGGCCACCCGGGCCTTTCAGCAGCATCTCGAGCAGGCCTTTACGGTCCCGGCGCGGTAACCGGGCTTGCTCGCCCCCGGCGCGGGTAGCCGCCGGTAACGTGTGACGGGTCGCTGATTGCGGGCGCCGGATCCCGGCGCAGCCGGCGGGAGAGAACAGAACGTGACGGTGGACAGGCAGGTCGTGCGGGAGCGGGTGATGCTCTCCGAGTACACGACGCTGGGGCTGGGCGGCCCGGCCGGGCGGTTCATCGAGGCCGGCCGCGACGCCGAGATCGTCGCCGCGGTGCGCGCCGCGGACCTGGCCGGCGAGCCGGTCCTGGTCCTCGGCGGTGGCAGCAACCTGGTCGTGGCCGACGAAGGCTTCCCGGGCACCGCGCTGCACGTGGTGACCAGGGGCGTGACGATCAGTGTCGGCCGCGACGGCATCACCGTGGCCGTGGCGGCGGGCGAGGACTGGGACGCGCTGGTCGAGCGCTGCGTGGCCGAGGGCCTGTCCGGGATCGAGTGCCTGTCCGGCATACCCGGCCTGACCGGAGCCACCCCCATCCAGAATGTGGGTGCCTACGGCCAGGAGGTCGCCGAGACAGTGATCGCGGTGCGCGCCTACGACCGGCTGCGCGATGAGGTCGTCGACCTGGCCAACGCCGACTGCGGCTTCGGGTACCGGACGAGCGCGTTCAAGCGCGCCGTCGCGGCGGGCCGTTGCGCCGGCCGCCGTGCCGCGGCGGACCCGGCCGCCGCGACCGGCAGGTTCGTCGTGCTCGGCGTCACGTTCCGGCTGGCGCGAGATCCGCTGTCGGCGCCCGTTGGCTACGCCGAGCTGGCCCGGACGCTCGGGGTCGGCGAGGGCGGGCGGGTGCCACTGGGCGACGCCCGCGCCGCGGTGCTCGCGCTGCGCCGCGGCAAGGGGATGGTGCTCGACCCGGCCGACCCGGATACCCGCAGCGTCGGCTCGTTCTTCACCAATCCGGTCCTGGATCGCCGTCAGTTCGCCGAGCTGGAGCGCAGGGCCGCGGCCCGGTCCGGACGCCTCGGGGGACAGGCCAGCGCCCCGTCGTTCCCGGCCGGGGACGGGCTGGTGAAGGTCCCGGCGGCGTGGCTGATCGAGCAGGCCGGCTTCGGCAAGGGATACCCGGGGAACGGGAGCGCGCGCGTCTCGTCCAAGCACACGCTGGCGCTGACCAACCCGGGCGGCGCCAGCACCGCCAGCCTGATCGCCCTGGCGCGGGAAATCAGGAACGGCGTGCGGCAGGCGTTCGGGGTCGAGCTGGTCAGCGAGCCGGTCCTGGTCGGTGCCGAGCTGTGAGGCAAGGCCGGGTCAACTAGCCTTCCTGTGTCACCTGGTCTGCCTGCGTGCCGGCGGCCCCGGGTTCGCCGCGCTTCGCTGGGCCTGCGCGCCCGCGAGGTGCGCGACACACAGGTTGGTTTCGGCGAACGGCTGGAGCCCGTCCACGGTGACCGGCGCTCGCATCTGGTCGAGCGCACCTTGCATGAGGCCCAGGTGCAGCTGGCACACGACCTCCTGGTGCGCCTCGGCCACCTCGCGGAACGGGCACTGCCGTAGCCGGAGCTCATGCCCCGCTCCGTCGGTTACCGCCTCGGGGGCGAACCCGAGTTCCTGCAGGATGGCGGCGAGGCGCTCGACGGCCCCGCAGGCGTCCGTCCGCTGGAAGGGGGCAGGCCGCTCGGTGATGTAGCGACCCCACTCCCGGCCGGCCTCCACCGAGGCCTCGCCCGGCTCGGCCAGCACGACCGCGATCAGGCTGGCCAGCATCTCGGCCAGCAGGCGGTACTGGCGGCGTCCGGGAGCGTCGCCCGCGACGGCCTGGTAGGCCATGCTGGGCCGGCCCGGCGCGGCCCGGGCCTGGGACGCCCGGGTGGCCAGGCCCGCGTCCACGAGCGCGTCCAGGTGGAACCGGGCCGTGTTGGGATGCAGCCCCGCCCGACCCGCGATTTCCCGCACGCCAACCGGCGAGCGCGCGGCCCGCAGCAGATCGAGGACATCGGCGCGCCTCTGGCCGAGCGGGGGCCCAGCGTCGGGCGTGAGAAGCGCCTTCACATCCATCGTCGCAGTTTTCATAAATCCACTAGTAGAAAATAAGTAAGCGGGCCCGCCCGGAACAGCGCTAGCCCGGATCGGGACTGGCCGCCCCGGTCCCTGGTGCTGCTCGCCGGTCCCCGGCCACAGTTGCTCACCAGACGTCGCGGGAACAGCGTCCGGTGAACAGCCTTCCGGCGGGTAGCGGAATGCGGCACGGTTACCGCGGAGGGAGGGCCGCGACGTAGGGCGTGTCCGCGCCCACCGGGCCGGTGCGGGCCGCGCCGCCGGGCGAACCGAGCGGCTCATCCCGGCCGGACAGCGTCTCGGTAAAGAACTTCGCGTTCTCGCCCGTATAGACCTTCCACTCTTCCGGCAGGTCGTCCTCGTAGTAGATCGCCTCTACCGGGCATACGGGCTCACACGCCCCGCAGTCCACGCACTCGTCGGGGTGGATGTAGAGCATGCGCTCTCCCTCGTAGATGCAGTCGACCGGGCACTCATCCACGCACGTCCGGTCCAGCACATCCACGCAGGCTTCCCCGATCACGTAGGTCATCCGGATTCCCCTCTCCCCGGGCCGCACCCTGAGAACAACGTTCTAACGAAAGAGTCTATAAAAACAGCTTCAGGCGCGAACAGGGCCCGGCGTGCGCCGGCTGACCGCGCGGCGGCCGAGGAACGCGGCCGACAGCGCGGCGGGAATCAGGCCGGATCCGTCTTGATCATCCGGACCAGGGCCCGGATCCCGGTCAGCAGCTCCTGGTGGTCGCTGATGCCGTCCAGGGTGGCCTCGATCCTGCGCACCATCTGGTCGATCCTGCGGACCAGGTCGTCGTCGCGGGTCCGGGCCGCCGTCCGGTCGGCCGCCTGTGCGTCCTGGACCCGGGCCAGATCGGCGGTTAGTAGGCGAGCGCGACTCCGCCCGCCCCGATGGACAGCAGCGTCGACAGCGGAACGCCGGCCAGGCGGCCGAGCCAGGCGAACAGCAGGGCCGCCGCCGCCCCGCCCAGGACCATGGCCCACCAGATGACCGGGCCGCGGTGCGCGTTGATGCTCATGTGGCCATCGTGGGCCGCCGGCGCCCTGGTCCGGATCCGCCGAAGTACTCAGAACGAAGCAGGTATTCCGTCCTGGCCGGCGTTACCCGGGGACGGCGCTGGCCAGCAGGGCCAGGAAGGCTCCGGCGACCATGAACGGGCCGTACGGGATGCGCTGCCCCCGGTGGCCTCGTCGGAACACCAGCAGGCCGGCCCGTAGACGGCGCCGAGCAGGAACCCGGCGAAGGCGCCGGCGACCAGCGTGCGCCAGCCCGGCCAGGCGGTCAGGGTGCCCAGGCTGGCGGCCAGCTTGACATCACCCAGGCCGAGCGCGGACCGGCTGATCACGGCGAGAGCCAGGTACGCGGCGGTCAGGGCCAGCCCGCCGAGCACCGCGCGCAGCAGGTCGCGCCAGTGCCCGCTGCTCGCGGCGGCCAGCAGCAGGAAGCCCGCCGTACCGGCGTAGGCGGCGGCGGTGAGAGCGTCGGGGAGCCGCTGGACCTCGGCGTCGATCCAGGCCAGCGCCACGGCGCAGCCGGCTAGCCAGCACGCGGCCGCGAGCACGAGAGGGGGGTGAACGCGGGCCGCGAGCCCGGCGAACAGGGCCGCCGTCACCAGTTCCACGGCCAGCGGCGCAGGCCCGGCGCGGGCCCGGCAGGCGCGGCACCGGCCGGACGGGGACAAGGCGGGCCACGCTGGCAGGCCGGGCCGGGCCAGGAAGGGCCGGCGCCGACCGGGCCGGGGTACGGCCGCCGAGGGCGCCCGGCCGGGTCTGGGCACGCCAGCCGAAGGCGCACCACCGGGCCCGGACTCGCCAGCCGAGGGCACCCGGCCGGGCCCGGGCACGGCTGCCGGGGGCGCACCGCCGGGTCCGGGCACCGCAGCCGAAGGCGGCCGGCCGGCCGGCCGGATCGGGTCCCCGCACTGCGGGCAGGCATGGCCCGGCGGGGCGCCGGACGGGACCGCGTACCGGAAGATGACGGCGCGCAGGAACCAGCCGGTCACCAGGCCCAGGACGGCGAGGGCGGCCACCGGCGGCCAGTTCACGGACGGCCGTCCGGCCGGGGGAGAACGAGTCCGGCGCTCCTCTGCGGAAGAGGAGACCCTGTGGTCGCCGGCGGGGGAGGAGGCTTGGCGCTCATCTGCGGAACAAGGAGGGACTGTGTCATCTGGGTCATGATGGCCGCACGGGGGCGCAGCCATCCGTAGCCTATGTGCGTTTCCGGAAGCGAGGCATCTGTCTGTCCGCGGAGGCGGCGTGAATGAGCCCGATCGGTGTGGCGGTGCTGGGCCGGCCCTCGTAGTGGCCGTCCCGGAGCGGTGGCGCCAGGCCTGGATGGCCGAGGACGCGGACGTCTGGGAAGGGCAGACGGACACGACACCGTCGCAGATCGGCGCCTGATCCGGCGGCCGCGGCGGCTAATCAACGGCGGGCCACAGGTCCGCCGCCCGGCCCGGCTGAGGCCGGGGATCAGCGGGGGACGAGAGCCAGGCGTCGATCCTGGCCAGCTCCTGAGCGCGGATCTCGCCCGGCGCGGCCGAGGCCCGCACCGACATCCGCGCCAGTTCCGCGAGCTCGCCGTCGGACACGCCGTGCGCCTCCCGGGCGATCTGGTACTGGGCAGTGAGCCGCCGGCCGAACAGCAGCGGGTCGTCGGCACCGAGCGCGACCTGGACCCCCGCGTCCAGCAGCGTCCGCAGCGGCACGTCGGCCGGGGTGGCGGCCACCCCGAGTGCCACGTTGGACGACGGACACACTTCGAGCGTGATGCCGCCCGCTGCTATCCGTTGCGTCAAGGCCTGGTCGCTGGCGGCCGCCACCCCGTGGCCGATGCGGTCGGCGCGCAGCTCATCGAGGCAGGCCCGGACGCTGGCCGGGCCGGCCAGCTCGCCCCCGTGCGGTACCGCCATCAGCCCGGCGCGCGCGGCGATCCGGAAGGCCGGCGCGAAGTCGGCCGCGGCGCCCCGGCGCTCGTCGTTGGACAGGCCGAAGCCGGTGACCCCGCGCCCGGCGTAGGAGGCCGCGAGCCGGGCCAGCGTGCGCGCGTCGAGGGGATGCCGGGTCCGGTTGGCCGCGATGATCACGCCGATGCCGACGCCGGTGACCGTGGTCGCCGCCGCGGCGGCGTCCAGGACCAGCTCCACGGTGGGCGTCAGGCCGCCGAACCGGGCCGCGTAGCCGGAGGGGTCCACCTGGATCTCCAGCCAGGCCGATCCCTCGGCCCGCTCGTCCTGTGCCACCTCGCGGATCAGCCGGCGTACGTCGGCCTCGGTGCGGACGACCGACCTGGCGATGTCGTACAGCCGCTGGAACCGGAACCAGCCGCGCTCGTCGGTCCCGCGCAGCCGCGGCGGCCAGTCGGCCACGAGGGCTTCGGGCAGGTGCACCCCGTGCCCGCGGGCGAGCTCGACCAGGGTGGAATGGCGCATCCCGCCGGTGAAGTGCAGGTGCAGGTGCGCCTTAGGGAGTGAGGTGAGCGGGCGGGCCATGGAATCGGCGGCCCGGCTCGGCGGGATCCGGCCCCGGGGGCCGGTCCCGGCAGGCCTGGTCCTAGCGGGTCTGGCCGAGCAGCTTGCCGAGCCGGGTGATCCCCTCCTCCAGGTCAGCGTCACCGAGCGCGCACGACAGCCGGAAGTAGCCGGGAGTCCCGAACGCCTCGCCGGGCACCACCGCGACATCGGCCTCGTCCAGCAGCACCTCGGCGAGCTCGGCGCTGCTGGACGGCCTGCGTCCCGCGATCTCCCGTCCGAGGACTCCCTTGACCGACGGATAGCAGTAGAACGCGCCTTCGGGCAGCGGGCAGATGACGCCGGGGATCTCGTTCAGCATGCCGGTCATCAGCCGCCGGCGGCGGTCGAACGCATCCCGCATCCGCGCCACCGCGGACAGGTCACCGGACACGGCAGCGAGCGCCGCGGCCTGCGCCACGTTGCAGACGTTCGAGCACAGGTGCGACTGCAGGTCAGCGGCGGCCTTGGCCACGTCGGGCGGGCTGATCATCCAGCCGACCCGCCAGCCGGTCATCGCGTAGGTCTTGGCCACCCCGTTGAGCACCACGCACCGGTCGGCGAGCTCCGGCGCCGCGACGGCGATCGAGGAGAACCGCGCATCGCCGTAGACCAGGTGCTCGTAGATCTCGTCGGTGATCACCCAGATGCCCGCCGCGGCGGCCCAGTGCCCGATCTCGGCGACCAGCTCGGGCGGGTACACGGCGCCGGTCGGGTTGGACGGCGACACGAACAGCAGCGCCTTAGTGCGGTCGGTGCGGCGGGCCTCGAGGTCCTCCACCGAGGCGAGGTAGCCCGACCTCTCGTCGGTCATGACCGTGACCGGCGTCCCGCCCGCCAGGCCGATCGTCTCCGGGTAGGTCGTCCAGTACGGCGTGGGCAGCAGCACCTCGTCGCCGGGGTCGATCAGCGTGGCGAACGTCTCGTAGACGGCCTGCTTGCCGCCGTTGGTCACCATGACCTGGCTGGGGGCTACCGGGTAGCCGGAGTCGCGTTCGGTCTTCGCCGCGATCGCCTCGCGCAGCTCGGGCAGGCCGGGCGCGGGGGAGTACTTGTGGAACCTCGGCTCGGCGCAGGCCCGCTGCGCGGCCTGGACGATGTAATCGGGAGTCGGGAAGTCGGGCTCGCCGGCGCCGAAGCCGATGACGGGCCGGCCCGCGGCCTTGAGCGCGCGTGCCTTGGCGTCCACGGCGAGCGTCGCCGACTCGGTGATCGCTCCGACCCTGGCCGAGATCCTGTGCTGAGAGGAAGCCATGCCCTCCATGGTGGCATCCTCCGGAGACTGCCGGGGACGGGCCTGCGGGATCAGCAGGCGGGATTAGACGGGCCGGATCAGGCGTTACGGCGTGAACGGGACCGAGGTTCGCAGGTGGTTCGACGCCGGGGGTCCCGGCAACGTAGACTTCAGCAACTGGTGGCGGTCCACCAGGTGGCTGGTGCATGCCCGCGCAGCCACAGGGCAGTAGCTCAATTGGCTAGAGTCCCGGTCTCCAAAACCGGCGGTTGGGGGTTCGAGTCCCTCCTGCCCTGCGAGTGCGGTCCGTGCTGGCTGCGGACCGGACGGCGTCAGCCGGTCAGTGACTAGCGCTGCTCAGGTGAGGACATGGCAACTCAGATACGTGACACCGCGGCGGAGAAGCCGGCCCGGTCCGGACGTCCGGCGAAGCCGGACCGGACCACGCCTGCGCTGTTCCTGCGGCAGGTGATCGCGGAACTGCGCAAGACCATCTGGCCGACCCGCAAGGAGCTTGTCACCTACACCACGGTCGCGATCGTGTTCATCCTGGTGATGGTGGGGATCATAACCGGCCTGGACTACCTGTTCACCAAGCTGGTCTTCTATGTCTTCGGCGGCGGCTGAGGTGTTGGCTGGCTGACTGGTGATCCGCGTGCCGGGGTGGCAACATGATCACGCCGGGCCCGGCTGCGCGTGGTCCGGCATGCGCGCCGCGCAGGCCCGGCGGCGGGCCCGGGTGACGCCGGAATGAAGCGCGAAGAACAAGAGTTATAGGGGAAAGAGTTACTGTGTCCGAGTCCGAACTGCAGGGCGGCCAGGAGCCGGCCGAGCGCGACGATCAGGCCGTTCCGTTCGGGATGCCGGAGGCCGAGTCCCTGGCCGAGGCCGGGGCCGAGCTTGCGGCCGAGGCGGCGATCGAGGCCCAGGCTGAAGCTCAGGCCGAAGCCGAGGCCGACACCGAGGCCGACACCGAGGCTGCCGAGGCGCAGGCCGAGAATGACTCTGGCGCTGAAGAAACCGATCCAATCATCGAGTTCAAGTCCGAGCTGCGGTTGCTGCCCGGTGACTGGTACGTGGTGCACTCCTACGCCGGATACGAGAACCGGGTCCGCACCAACCTGGAGAGCCGCACCCAGTCGCTGAACATGGAGGACTACATCTTCCAGATCGAGGTGCCCACGCACGAGGTGACCGAGATCAAGGGCGGCAAGCGGCAGCAGGTCCAGGAGAAGGTGCTGCCGGGATACATCCTCGTCCGGATGGACCTCACCGACGAGTCATGGGCCGCGGTCCGGAACACCCCGGGAGTCACCGGCTTCGTCGGGCTGTCCAGCAGGCCGTCTCCGCTGAGCCTGGACGAGGTGGCGGTGCTGCTCGCGCCGGAGCCCGAGGAGAAGGCGGCGAAGAAGGCCGAGACCCTGCGCGCCGCCTCCGTGGACTTCGAGGTCGGCCAGTCCGTTACCGTTATGGACGGGCCGTTCGCGACGCTCCCCGCGACCGTCAGCGAGATCAACCCCGACACCCAGAAGCTCAAGGTGCTCGTCTCGATCTTCGGCCGGGAGACCCCGGTCGAGCTGTCCTTCGATCAGGTCAGCAAGATCTGACGACGGCAGCCGAAGGCGCTGCGGCCAGTTAGCAACCAGCACGTAAGGAACGAGGAGTATGGCTCCCAGGAGAAAGAAGATCGCTGCGGTCGTCAAGGTGCAGCTGAACGCGGGGCAGGCCACGCCCGCGCCGCCGGTCGGCACGGCGCTCGGCCCGCACGGCGTCAACATCATGGACTTCTGCAAGCAGTACAACGCGGCCACCGAATCGCAGCGCGGCAACATCATCCCCGTGGAGATCACCATCTACGAGGACCGGTCGTTCACCTTCATCACGAAGACGCCGCCGGCGCCTGAGCTGATCAAGAAGGCCGCGGGCGTCGAGAAGGGCAGCGGCGAGCCGCACAAGACCAAGGTGGGCTCGGTGACCGCGGCCCAGGTTCGGGAGATCGCCCAGGTGAAGATGGCCGACCTGAACGCGACGTCGATGGAGGCCGCAGAGAAGATCATCGCGGGCACGGCCCGCTCCATGGGCATCACCGTCGAGACCTGACCGGCTCGACCCGACCAGTGGCAGGGCCAGGCGCTGGCCCGACGACCACGACCTCCCTGAGGAAAAGGAGACAGATATGAAGCGCAGCAAGGCATACCGCAAGGCCGACGAGCTCATCCAGCAGCGGCTCTACACCCCGGCCGAGGCCATTGACCTGGCCAGGAAGACATCTACCACGAAGTTCGACCCGACGGTCGAGGTCGCGCTGCGGCTCGGCGTCGACCCGCGCAAGGCCGACCAGATGGTCCGCGGGACCGTCAACCTCCCGCACGGGACCGGCAAGACGGCCCGCGTCCTGGCGTTCGCGACCGGCCAGCGCGCGGAGGAGGCCGAGGCCGCAGGCGCCGACTACGTCGGCGCGGACGACCTGATCGAGCGGATCCAGGGCGGCTTCCTCGACTTTGACGCCGTGGTGGCCACGCCCGACCTGATGGGGAAGGTGGGGCGGCTCGGCCGGGTGCTCGGCCCCCGCGGGCTGATGCCGAACCCCAAGACCGGCACGGTCACCAACGACGTCGGCAAGGCCGTCAGCGACATCAAGGGCGGCAAGATCGAGTTCCGCGTGGACCGCCACGGCAACCTGCACTTCGTGATCGGCAAGGCGTCGTTCACCGACCGGGCGCTGGTGGAGAACTACGCCGCCGCGCTCGACGAGGTGATCAGGCTCAAGCCGGCCGCGGCCAAGGGCCGGTACATCAGGAAGGCCACCGTCACCACCACGATGGGCCCCGGGGTCCCGGTCGACCCGAGCATCACCCGCGGGATAACGAGCGAGCTCGAGGACGCCGCCAGCTGACCGCTCCGGCGCCCGCCCGGCCCGGTCCCCGGGGCCGAGGGGCCGAGGGCGCCGAGTTGGCGGGCGGCGCGGCCGCCGCATACCCTTAGTCCAGCCAAAGACCGTCGGTCGTCACCGCTCACGCGGTGACCGAAGGCCCCGCGAGAGCGGGCGGCCCGCGCAGGCGACCGAGCCAAGCCGCTTGGTCCGGTATGATCATCCCGGACCGCGGTTCCGCCCTGGCGTCTGCGCCGGGGCGTTCGCATGTCAGCAGCCCTTCGCCGGCGCCGTATGTAGCCGGGACCCCGTCCTGCGGGGAACCGGAACGAGAAGGGAGGCCCATGGCGAGGGCGGAGAAGGTGACCGCGGTCGCCGAGATCACCGAGCGCTTCCAGAGTTCGTCGGGAGCGGTACTGACCGAATACCGCGGCCTGTCCGTGGCCCAGCTGGGCGAACTGCGCCGTTCGCTCGGCGAGCACGCCACGTTCGCCGTGGTCAAGAACACCCTCACGAAGATCGCCGCCAGCGACGCGGGCGTGGCCCCGGAGCTGACCGAGCTGCTCAGCGGGCCCTCGGCGATCGCGTTCGTGCAAGGTGACGTCGTGGAGGCGGCCAAGGGACTGCGTGACTTCTCCCGGGCCAACCCGTTCCTGGTGATCAAGGGCGGCGTTCTCGACGGCAAGGTCATGACCCCGGACGAGATCGTCAAGCTGGCCGACCTGGAGTCGCGCGAGGTGCTGCTGGCCAAGCTGGCAGGCGCCATGAAGGCATCGCTGTCCAACGCGGCAGCTACCTTCGCGGCGCTGCCGACCCAGATGGCCAGGCTGCTCGCAGCGCTCGAGGCCGACCAGGCCGAGGCCCAGGGCGGCGCGGCCGCCGAGGAGGCCGCGGACAGCCAGAGCGGCCGCCAGGACCAGGACGGCGCAGAGGATCAGGGCGCAGCGCAGGACCAGGAAGGCTGACCGGGCATCCCGGCAGCCGGACGTGAGCACAAGGACATGCGGGTGACGCGGGTCACCGGCAACGACGTAGGAACAGGAAGAGGAAGCACCACGATGGCGAAGCTCAGCAACGACGCACTGCTCGACGCGTTCAAGGAGATGACGCTGCTCGAGCTCTCTGAGTTCGTGAAGCAGTTCGAGGAGACGTTTGACGTCAAGGCGGCCGCCCCGGTCGCCGTGGCCGGGCCGGCCCAGGCGGCCGGCGGCGGTGCCGCCGCCGAAGAGGCCGAGGAGAAGGACGAGTTCGACGTCATCCTCGAGGCCGCGGGCGACAAGAAGATCCAGGTCATCAAGGAGGTCCGGACCCTGACCAGCCTGGGCCTCAAGGAGGCCAAGGACCTGGTGGACGGCGCGCCGAAGCCGGTACTCGAGCACGTCAACAAGGAAGCCGCGGACAAGGCCCAGGCCGCCCTGGAGGGCGCCGGCGCCACCGTGACGGTCAGGTAACCCCAAGTCCACAGCCCCTGCCCGCCGCGGCGCGCGCCGCGGCGGGCAGG
>CAWIDQ010000022.1:0-162201 GCA_963834695.1 uncultured Actinomycetota bacterium | reverse complement strand
GAGGACGCCTCGTCGACGGTCACCTTCTGACCCGCTGATGTCGTCATGGTGAATTTCGACGTGGACACGCTGCCGACCGTGCCGGATGCTCCCCCTGCGGCCCGCCCGGACCGGGCGTTGGATCCCCCGCCGCCGGATCCGGGACCGCCAGCCGGGCCGCTGCTGGCAGCGGCCGGGCTGCCGCTGGAGGTTGCGCTGACGATCCCGTAGGAACCGCCCGCGACCGCGATAGCCGCGACGCCGACAATGATGGACCTGGTGAGTTTGCGGGAAAACATTTGCTGAGCTCTTTTCGTCGATGCTAAGATCTGAGAATGGCAGCCGACCCTGGAATTGCGATGGAAACAACCCGGACGGTCGCCGAGAAGTTGCCCACAAGCTGAGGCTTAGCCTCAATCCACCGTGCAGCTTTGAGTGATCATTTTCCGGATGCGCGCTTCCGTAATCGTGATCTTGTTGTTCTCGCGGGCAGGAGGGTCCCGCCGCTCACCGGTTTTGCGGCTTGTCCGGGAATCTGATCGGGTTCGCGGTGGCGGATGCCGGGGCTGCTGGCCGTGCGGGCGCGGTGACCGGGGTCTGGGGCTGGTCAGGCCGCCTGGGCCTGCGGCGGGCCGCAGGCCGCCTCGAACAGGCTGAGCCATTCGGCCTTGCGGTGCCAGTATCCGGGCAGGTGCAAGACCAGGTGGCCGCGGCCGCGGCGGGCGGCGCGGGCCGCAACGTCGATCAGGTCGCGGCGGATGGTGGCGCCGCGGGCCCGGGCGTGGGCTGCCGAGGCCAGGCACCCGGCGGCGCGGACCAGGTTGGCGGTGATCGCAGCGAGGGTCAGCCACGCGGCGTTGGCGGCAAACGAGCCGGAGGGCAGGTGAGCCATCGGGCCGTCGGTCCAGTCGGCGAACACCTGCTCGACCACGGCATGGTCGCGGTGCTGGGCCTCGGCCGGGACAAGCCCGAACGGCGAGTCGGTGAACACCGGGTGGTAGCGCCACACCGGGAACAGCTCGTCCATGCCCTCGGCGGCCTTGCGGTTCTGGTCGCGGACCCGGCGGACGATCAGCCGGGCGGTGATGGCCTGACCCTTCTTCGACGCGAACGCGGTATAGGGAATCTCGGCGACCTCGGCGTCAGAGACCCAGGCCCGCAGCTGGTCGTCCCAGATCGCGCGCGGGTATCGGACGGGCGTCCACGCGCCGCCGGGGATCGAGGCGATCGCGCGCTTTGACCGCCGGGTCCATCCGGGCGGTGACCGAGAAGTACGCGCCGTCCGGCGGCAGGCGCCGGTGAACGCCGCGCAGTACAGCCCCGAGTCCGCCCGGGCCACGATCGTCGCGGTGCACCCGGCAGCCCGGGCGGTGCTGATCGCTTCGCCGGTGAACTAGGCGGCGCCGCGGGCGGTGTTCGCGCTGCCGCCGCGCAGCCGGGTGGCGGCGATCACCGGCGCGGCCTGCGGCGTGCAGATCGTCGCGGCCAGCGCGTTCAGCCCGCGGACCAGCACGGTCTTGCCGGAGATCTTGGTGTGCCCGAACGCGGCGCCCTGCTTCTTATGCCCGTAGACCCGCCGCTGCATCGAGTCGATGTCGACGAATGCGAGCTGATCCGCGCCGGGCAGCAGCGGCGCCGCCCGGGCCAGCCCGGCCAGCAGCTCCCGGCCCGCCTTCTCCAGCTGGCGCACGTTGCCCCAGGTGAACGAGCGCAAGAACGAGCCCAGCGTGGACGGGGCCCGGACCCCGCCGAACAGATCCGGCATGGCGCCGTGGCGCAGCAAGTCCATGTCATCGATCGCAGTCCGCGCCTGCGGCCATCCCGGCGACCAGGCAGGCCACCTTCACCTCCGGGTACACCCCGGTCTTCGCCGCGATCTGGACATGGCGGCGGACCAGGCCGCCCAGCCCGGCCCGCTCGGCCAGCGACATGACCGGGACCAGCCCGGCGCGCGACACGAGATTCGGATCGTCAAAGGACGCGGAGATCTTCAGCGGGTCGTGCGACAATCGCATCTAGCGGGTGCCCTTCTGAACTGGCCGACAGGAACTTCAGCAACTCCCATCGTCCCAGTTCAAAGGGCACTTTCTACGTTGACGCGCCGTCCGCGAACGCGACTAACGCGGTGGATCGAGGCTTAGCTCTGAGGCTTAGCTGAGGTTCAGGACCACAGCCATGTTCCGTGATTTATAGCTTGGTTCGTGACGGATGAGGCAGGGCCTCGGCAAAGTCAGCATTAGCAGTTCATGATCGTCTGTAGGGGCTGGTCCGGCCTGCGGGCGTGGCGGCGAAGTGCGGGTGGCGATGCTGGCGTGGCCGGCCAGCCGCGGGATCGTGATAGCGAGGTTTCTTAAGGCAGCCGTGACCTGTGGGGCGCTGGCGGTGCGGATCTGGGAGCGGTCTTCGTCCCAGTCCATGTCGCGGACCCAGTGAAGTAGGCATCACACTGCTCCTTTCACTGTCCGGGACGGTTAGAACAGCCCTTCTTGGGTGGGTGGTAGCTGGATGCGCAGGCCTTTCCCGCGCCCAGTGCGGATGTGAACGGCACGAAGGTCGCCGCGCTTGACGCGCTGCAACACGGTCTGGCGGGAGACTCCGAGGGCGGTCGTGGCGGCCTGTACCGGTACCCAGCCGGCGGGTGCTTCGTTGGCGACGAGGCTGCGGATCTGGTCGGTGAGCCGGATCCGCCAGGGCGCGCCGGGGGTGATCTGTTCGCCTGGGATGAATCCGTCGCTGAGCCAGCGGTAGAGGGTTGAGGGGTCGAGGTTCAGCTCGGCGGCGGCCTGGCGGACCGTCATGACCTCTCCTTCCTGGATGCTGGCGGCCGGGCCGGGCCCGGGGATCTTGTTCCGTTTGCGGATGGTGGCGATGTTAGCGGCGGTGAACGACGTTCCGGTGGCGGTGCGGCGCTGTTGCTGGTTGAGCACTTTGGCGATCATCGAGTCGTCGTAGTGGGCGGCGAGCCGGCCGATCAGCGAGATGGTGTCCTCGCTGGTGCGGTAGGGCGGCCTGGGCCGGGGCAGCTCCGCGGTGGTTTCGCTGAGCAGGCCGCCTTTCCAGTGCAGCCGCAGGCCTGCCCGGTGCTGTTGCTTGTCGACGGTGATGGTGACGCCGTCGAGCAGGGCATGCAGGAGTTGCTTGCGGTCCTTGTCGGTGGTGGTGGGCGCGGACCAGACCGCGTGCAGGTTGCCGCCGAGTTCAAGGACCGCTGCTTTGCCGGCTTCGGTGAGCGTGGCCGGGCGGGCGGCCTGGCGGCGGGCCAGCTCGGCGCCGGCGTCGGCGGCTGCCCGCAGCGCTTGTTCCCATTCGGCTTCCAGGCCGCGGGCCACCAGCCGGTTCTCCGGGTCGACCGCCCGGTAGCGGCGCTCGGCCCTGATGGCGGCATAGCGGGCCTGCTCGGCCTGGCGGCGCCACTGCTGCAGGGCGGCATCATGACCGGCTTCGATCTGGTCAGCGGCCTGCAGGCAGGCTGCCAGCGCCAGCGGGGTGACCGCGTCCAGCACGTGCGCGGCGACGGCGGCATCGACGCGCGGGCCGCTGACCCGGGTGCAGAAGCGGCCCTGGCCGCCGCCGACCAGCACCCCGCCGTTGCACTGGTAGCCCGGAATGCTCTTGCTAGGCCCGCGGTAGAACACGCCGAGTTTGCGGCTGCACACCCCGCAGATCGCCAGGCCCTGCAGCAGCGCGCAGCCTTCCCGGACCGCCCCGGTCCCGTCAGCACCGCAGGCGGGGCGCATGTTGCCGGCCAGCCGCCGCTGGCTGGCCAGGTAAGTGTCCCAGTCGATGTATCCGGGGTGGTGGCCGGTGAGCAGGACCTGCCAGTCGCCATGCCCGGGCACCACCCGGCGGCGGACCGCCGGCTGGCCATGCTGGTCGACGTAGCGTTCGGTGCGGGTGCGGCCGTAGGCATAGGCGCCCGCGTAGCCCGGGTGAGTCAAGATCTTGTGCACGGCCGGGTAGGTGGCGGCCGCCCACGCCAGCTGCCCGTCCCGCGCGGCGGGCAGCTTCAGGTCCTCCTCCCGCAGCCACAGCCATACCTGCCGCGCCGAGCCGGTGACGGCGAAGCGCTCGAACACCGCGCTGATCGCGCCGCGGACCGCCTCGTCAGGGTGCAGCAGGATCTGCCCGGCCTCCTCGCCCCAGACCAGCCCGGCCGGCAGCTTGATCCGCAGCTCGCCGCGGGCGGCCTTGTTGCGCAGCCCGCCGAGCATCCGGGCCCGCAGCACCTGCAGCTCGGCTTCGCTCATGGTGCCCTTGAGGCCCAGCAGGAGCCTGTCGTCGAACATGCCGGGATGGTAGACGCTGGCCTCATCGGCGATCAGGGTGTCGGTGATCCCGCACAAATCCAGCAGCCGGTACCACTCGGCCGAGGAGCGGGCCAGCCGGGAGACCTCCAGCGCCAGCGCGATGCCCACTTGCCCGAGCGCGATCTGCTCGGTCAGCTCGGCAAACCCGGCACGGGCCGCCAGCCCTGACCCGCTGACACCCAGGTCAGCGTCGATGACCCGGACCGCGGAGCGGGGCCAGCCAAGCACCGCGGCGCGTTCGGTCAGGCCGTACTGGCGCAGCATGGACTCGCGGTTGCGCTCGACCTGGATGAGCGTGGACTGCCGGCAGTAGACGACCGCGGCGCGGGCAAGATGGGCCGAGGTGACCTTGGGGTCATTCACCTGCGGTCACCTCCCCCGTCGTGCCAGCTGCCGCCTCCGGCGGCCGCGCCGGCCGCGCCGCCGCTGTGATCATCCGGGCGAGGATCTGCGCCGCAGCGGCTGCGGCTGTCTTGGGCAGCTGGCCGGCCAGCTGTGGTGGTGGCGCCGGAGCCAGGTCCGGCAGCAGACTCAGTTGGACAGGCTGCATGGCGGTCCTCCTTGGCAGGTGACTGCCGTGCAGCCTGCTCCCCGGCGCCTGCGGCGCGGTCCGAGAACCCGCAAATCAGCTGATGAACGCGGAGCAGGTCACCGGGCGCCGCGAGCACCCCCTGGCCGGGCGCCCCGGCGCTGTCCTGGCCGCCCGGGCCGGCCCAGCACGCGGGGATCTGCTTCTTGCTGCCATCGGGCAGCACCACCACCAGGAACGGCTGCCCCCGCAGCCGCAGGCGATCCCACACACGCAGCCGCAAGCCATCCAGCGGATGCCCCGGCCGGGTCACCCGGACCAGCGCCGGCCCCGCCGCAAGCGACACCGAAGGCAGTTCACGCCGGTCATCGCCGGTCATCGCCCGCTCCTGCCCGGGCGTCCCCGCGTGACCAGGACACTGCGGCCCCCGAACCCGGCCGCGTGCAGCACCGCGGTCGCGACCCGGATGGCGTTGTCCTCATCCAGGCCACAGACAAGGTCACCGAGCGCGACCGGAACCCCGGTAGCGATGCTCGCCGCCAGCGCCAGGACCCGCTCCTCGCTGGACGAGCACGGCAGCGCGCCGGCCCTGCGCGCAGCCAGCGCCGCCTCGAAGTCCACCGACGCCACCGTCTCGCCGGTGATGCCATCGCAGCCGAACGTGACCGCCGCCATCACGAAGTCGGCACGCGCCAGCCACGCGCCGTGCCCGATCAGCAGCTCAACCGCTGCCTCCAGGCCCAGCAGGCCCCTGGCCCACACCCGCGCCGCGGCCACAACGTCCTGCAACGTCGTAGTGTGTCGCTTGATCGGTGCAGGCGGTCTTCGATCATCCAGTGGCCCCCGATGATGGCGGCGAGCCCGGCGGGGCTGGCCTGGGCGGCGGTTAGTGACGTGATCGCGTAGACGGTCTCGCGGGACCACTTCTTCGTCCCGCGGCGCCTGCGGCGGCGCACCACCTGGATGGCCTGGGCGGCGTGCGGGAATGCCAGCCCGGCGGCCAACCGCGGTGATCTTGAGGGTGCGCTGCTCAGCCCGCCCGTGGCCGCGTTCGCGGGAGTGATGCGCGACCGGTACCTGGCACCAGGGCAGGGCGGCGAGCTGGGCGAACAGGCCGAGCTGGTGACGCTTGACCAAGAAGGCGACAGACTACGGCATGTTCGTGCGGTGTTGCCGTGTGAGGTGCTGGTCACGGCGGCTGCGCATCCGTTGTTCGGGAGCCGTCTGACGGCGTATGCGTTCCGGCACGTTGACGGGGTGCTTCACCTGAAGGTGAGGCTGCCGGAGGGACGGCCTGGCCTGGTCCGTGCCGATGCGACGGATGTGCATGGTGGCGGCGAGGAGCGCCCGGGCCTGGTGCTGGACGTGGCGGGCCTGCGGGAGCTGCGGGTCCTGGTCCTTCGGCTGCGCGATGGTATGGCCGGATCGGGTGCACTGGCCAAGGACGCCCGGTGAGCACCGTTGGCTGGGCGGCCTGCGGCACGGTGTGCCGGGCCGCTGGGATCCTGGCCAGGGCGCAAGTACGCACGTAGGTTCACCCCAGTTCCTGATCACGGTCATGACTTGGAAGAGGTGAACCTACGTGCGTGCCATGAGGGTAGTGCGTGCGTGCCAGGTTCACGTCCCCGGGAGTGGTGTACGGATCTTGAACCAGCCCGGCGTGTTGCTGTGAGCTGAGACGGCCGCAAGTCCACCACGCCGCCGCGACGCTCTCCTGCCACGGCCCGGGCCCGTAAGCGGATCGCAGCCGAGCGAGCCGCGCGCAAGCGCGCCGAGGCACGCCGGCGACTCCTGGTGCCGATCGCGTCAGTTGCAGCCGTCCTAGCTATCGTCGGAGCGCTGGTCAGCTCGTCGATGTCGGCGGCGATGCGGTCCAGGATCGCCGCCACCCTCGGCCCTGTGGGCGCTGGTCGGCCCGCTTGATCTTCGCGGCGACGACGGCCGGGGCACACGGCTGGATGATGCTCCCGGCCTCGAGCCGACCCAGGGCGGTGCGCACGGTCCGCTCGGACAGGTCGGTATAGCGGGCCAGCGTCCGGACGCTGGGGAACGCTTCCTTGCCGTCCGGGGCCGCGTGGTTGGCGAGTCCGACCAGGACTGCCTTGCAGGCGGGGTTGCGCTTCGCCCTGCGATCACACTGCACGGGTGCGAGGTTGAAGGCCCAGGAAATCGCCTCGACGCTCACCGGAAAAGTCTCCCGGAAAATCACTGTGGCGTTGGCCACGCCAGACGTAATCACCCCCGGCGGCCCGGTCGGCCCTCCGGGAGTCGGGAGCAACGGCTGTAGCCGCTCGCGGAGGGGCTCGCATCGGAGGCGCGCGATCGCCCCTACGGGCAATCGCGGTGCCAGCTCTCCCCCGCTGGCCGCCCGCGCATCCTGCAGGTAGATACATTCCTGCCGGTCAAAACGATCTCGGGCGACGGACTCCGGAGCCGTGTGCGCAGGTTCGAATCCTGCTGGGGGCGCTCGGGCGCTCTGTGCTGGGGGGCGCTCTCACCACCAGGCCACATGGGCTCTGACCAGGCTAAACGCGAAACGCTCTCCTCGCGCGTAGGAAGCCAGATGCCACCGTGGGCGGCTCGGAGTCGCGGTTTCCGGAACATACGCGGAACGGCCATTGGCCCATCGGGCCAGGTCAGCCACGGGAAAGTGCGTCTTCCATCGCGTCGTAGCCGACCGCTCCGCAGACCGGGCCCGTCGTGCACGAGATCCCGGACAAGCGGGCCCACTTGTCACCCGCGGTCAATGTCGTTCTACGACACGTGCGTTGCCCCACGCTACAGAAACGGCCCAACCGGCCGACGAAGATTGACCGGAGCCGAAGCATTCGAGTTGGAGGGTATGGAGCCCTGTCACATTGACATCGACGGTTTTCGGTCTAAGGGCGCTGACAGTAAAGGTCCGGAGAGCATGCCCATCGCCAACTAGTATTACCCCCGCTTCGAAATCTGGCGGAAACTTGGCCCCAAGTCCAATAGTAGCTTGGAACCGGCGAGCGTTATGCTCTAGCTTATATGCAGGAAAAGCAGTTGGATCGCCAACGTTACAATAGAACAAGATACTCTTGGGGTAAATTGATCCGTCTATCTTGACCGGACCCGGGTCCACCAGCTCGCCGAGGTTTCCGGAAGGTACCAGATCTGAGAGATATGAGAACGAGGACGTGCTGGAAGTCTTCGGAATCACCACTGGGGCAGACTGGCCTGCTGGGGAGCTTGCACTGGCCGAAATGGATGGCGCGGGCGAAGAGGCTGCTCTTGGCGGCGTGCCAGAGTTGACAAGGATCAATGCTATTACTACCGCCACTGCAGCTACGACGCTTCCGATAATCGTCCAGAACAGTGTCCGCCCTCGCCGCATAGGTCCTCCGACACCATCGTGCCTAAATCTAGGCAACTTAGCATCTCACACGTAGGGCTCTGCATCCTGCGCACAATAGCCTGTCGTTCCGGCAGTCCCTCCGAGTTGGATCGGCTCGCTACCCTTGCGGCGGAGGATCCCCACGGTAGGACGCCGGTGAAGATCACCCATGGAACGACTGCTTTCGATGGTTTCGCTCGCTAGCGACGTGCGTCTTCGCAGGACTGCACAGCGCTGGGGGTGGCTGCGCCTTCTCAGCTGGGACTACTACTCGGCACCTACTAGAAAGACGGGCAGAGCAGGCAGCCGAGAATATATGAGCTCTGGGAGGGTGGCGGCCTGTCGTGGTAATGGCTGCATGGAGGGCGGAGCTGCGCGATGGCAGACAATGCTGTGTCATGCCGGTCTGCGGGCTCGCGGCGGGGCAAAGCGCCACGGGGTGTCGCCGCCGCCGCGGTTGCCGCGGTCATCGTCTTGACGGGGACGGCCTGCAGCACGGTGACCTCTGGCGCGGCGGTTGGCGCGAAGGCGCCCGCGGTCATTGTGCTGAAGCAGGGCGCCAATAACGGCAACGGCGACATCTTCATCACCCCGGCCGGGGGCAGCGTGAGCGGCCCCGAGATCATCACCAACACCGGCAAGGTGATCTGGTTTCACCCTCTTGCGGCACACGAGCTGGCCGCCGACTTCCGCACCCAGACCTACCAGGGCAAGCCGGTGCTCACCTGGTGGCAGGGTCCTCCCGACTTAGGCGCCGTCTCCGGCGGGACCGACTACATCTACAACGACCGCTACCAGAAGATCGCCGAGGTCAAGGGCGGCAACGGCTACTCGGCCGACGGCCAGGAGTTCCTCATCACGCCCTGGAACACGGCGCTGATCATCGCCGACACCATCACGACCGCGAACCTGACCTCCATCGGCGGCCCCGCCGACCAGAAAGTCGTCGACAGCATCGTGCAGGAGATCGACATCAGCACCGGCAAGGTCCTGTTCCAGTGGAACGCCGCGGACCACGTCCCCTACCAGGACAGCGAGCAGCCGCGGCCCGCCTCGGCCGCCACCCCCTGGGACTGGTTCTACATCAACGCCGTCCATCTCGACACCGACGGGAACCTGCTGATCAGCGCCCGCCACGCCTGGGCGATCTACAAGGTCAGCCTGCGCACCGGGAACATCATCTGGGTCCTCGGCGGCAAGCACAGCACGTTCAAGCTCAAGGCCGCGCCCGGCCAGGTCCTCGACAGCGCGAGCGAGATCTTCGCCTACCAGCACGACCCCGAGGCCATCGGGAACGACGAGTACACGGTGTTCGACGACGAATCCGACGGCGGCGCCGGGCTGCTTCCCTACAGCCGGGTGGTCACCATCCGGCTGGACCTGGCCACCAAGGTCGCCACCCTGGTGAAGTCCATTAAGCAACCCGAGGGCCTGCTGGCCACAGAAGAGGGGAACGCGCAGACCACCCGCAACGGCGACTTGTTCGTCGGCTGGGGCGCCGTGCCCTACATCTCCGAGTTCAGCCCGGCCGGGCAGCTGCTATTCAACGCCCAGTTGCCAGGCATCGACATCACCTACCGCGCCTACCGCCTGCCCTGGCATCCGGCCACCTAACCAGCCTCCGGAGCGAGTTAGCCGCAGGTCAAACGATCAGCCCGGATTGTCGCGAACCAGGAGGGCCGTGCGGCGCTACCAATGGCCGCTCATGGCCTGGACCACCTGTGACCGTTCCAGCCCACGATCAGCGCCAGGTTGACACCGGTGAGCGCGTCGTCGCTGGACCCGGCCGCGAAGGCGCGGCCGGGCGAGACCGTGCTCACCCCGGCCAGGTTGTTGACTCCCGACGAGTTGGGATCGGGGCTCGGGCTGGGGACCCGGGTCCAGGCCTTCCCGTTCCAGCGCAGGATCAGGGTGGTCTGCGTGGCGCCCTTGTTGGAGCTGTAGTTCCCGACCGCCCAGGCGTCGCTGGCCGAGACGGCGCTCACGCCGTCGAGGACGTCGAAGCTCGAGCCGGGATCCGGGCTGGCGGCCCGCTTCCAGGCCTTGCGGTTCCAGCGCAGCACCATCGTCCGCAGCCCCAAGCCGGTCCCGGAGTCGCCGACCGCCCAGGCGTCCCTCGGCGTGAGGGCGCTGACGCCGAACAGCGTGTCTTCTTCACCCGGGCTCGGGCCCGGGCTGGCGACCTTGGACCACTTCCTGCCGTTCCAGTGCTCGGTCAGCGTGGCGACCTGGCCGGCCGCGTTGGTGTACAGCCCCACCGCCCAGGCGTCGGCGGCGGAGGCCGTGCTCACGCCTTCGAACCCCCTGCCGACCGGATTCGGGCTCGGGACCTTGGACCACTTCCTGCCGTTCCAGTGCAGGATCAGCGCGCGCGAGTCGACGCCGACGGCATCCCAGGACCCGACGGCCCAGGCGTCGGTGGCCGATATCGCGCTCACGCCACGGAGAAAGTAGTACGCGGTGCTGGGTTCCGGGATCGAGACCTTGGACCACTTCTTGCCGTTCCAGTGCAGGATCAGTGCCGGGTCCGGGGTCGTGTTGACCGGGCCCGAGTTCGTGTTGCCGACGGCCCAGGCGTCGGTGGCCGATACCGCGCTCACCCCGGTGAGCTGGGTGCTCGGGCCGGGGCTCGGACTGGCGACCGTCGACCATTTCCTGCCGTTCCAATGGTCGATCAGCGTGCTGAAGGTCAGGTTCGGCAGCGCGCACTCGGCGTTGCTGCACTTGTAGCCGACGGCCCAGGCGTCGCTGGCCGACACCGCGCTCACGCCGAGCAGGTCCCCGTCTTGCGCGGCGGTGCTCGCCGGCGCCAGGTCACCGCCGCGAGTCAGGGCCGCGGAGGCATGGACGGACGCGGCCAGCGCCGGCGGGCCGACGGCGGCCACCGACGCACCGCCCAGCGGCACCGCCATGGCCAGGATGAACGCTGCACGATTCCAGGAACGACCCATCATGACCCCAAACGCGTGTCGCCGGTTAACTTGTAGCTGACCTCGGCCCAGAGGTGGCTGGGCTGAACTAACTCGTGACGTCACCGACCACGCGGGGAATGGCCGTATATCTCGCAAAAACAGCAGTCATCCTGCCACTGGCTACGACGGGCCGCTAGCACGTTATCCAATCTTTTCAGGAAATCGGGTCGGCCTGCCCGGGCGCGGCGATTCTCGTGAGAATGGCCTGGTGGCGTTCGAACTGCCTGCGGTCGATGCGGCGAGCCTGGCCGCGTGGTGCGAGGCGCATCTAGGCAGTCCGGCGCAGAGCGAGTCGTTTCGAACGGGTCACCTTACGCGCGTGATCGGAACACGGCTGGCCGACGGGCGCGAGGTCGTGGTACGGGTCCGCCCAGCCGCGCGGCGGATCGCTGCGTGCACCGAGGTCCAGCGCCGACTCTTCGATTCCGGATATCCCTGTCCACAGCCGCTGGCTGGCCCGGCACCGCTCGCTGAGTACGAGGCCACGGCCGAGAGCTGCATCCCGGGCGGGGCTACGCTGCCGGACTCCGGCCGCACCCCCCAGCCTTTTGCCGCAACGCTCGCCCGGCTGGTACACCTGGCTCCCCGGCCCGGGCATGTGCCCTCGCTAGCGCCCGCGCCAGCCTGGGCAGCATGGAACCACAACCAGGGCGGGCTGTGGCCGCGGTCGGAGGACCTGGACGTGGACCTGAATCAGATGGGTGGGTTCGGCTGGATCGATGCGGCGGGCCAGGCCGCCCGGCAGAAGCTCCAGGAAGGACGGGACCAGACCGCGATCGGGCACGGCGACTGGATAACAGACAACCTGCGGTGGGACGGCAACCGGCTGCTGGTGGCCTACGACTGGGACAGCCTGATCGTCGACAGCGAAGCGGTCATCGCCGGACTGGCTGCGGCCACCTACCTCTACCCAGCGCTGCCCACCACCGCCGAAACTCGCGAGTTCCTCGACGCCTACGCCGCTGCCCGCGGACGGCCTTTCAGTCCCGCCGAGCTACAGCGCTGCTGGGCCGCAGGCGTCTGGACGAGGGCCTTCGACGCCAAGGAGGAACAGGCTGCGGGACAGCCCATCACCAGGCTGACCCAAGACGAAGCCCATGAACGCCTTCGCCGGGCTGGAATGCGCTGACCTGGCGCCGGTGCTGCACGGCCACGGTGTCACGACAGGAGCGGAGTAAGGCACGTCACGGGGGCGTCAGCCGGTAAATGGCCATCGGCGCATCGGTAGGCTCGGTAGCAACCGGTCGGACCGCTACCAGCTCGAAGCCATTCTTTTCCAGCACCCGCCGGGATGCCGTGTTGGCCGCATCGGGGGCGGTCAGTACTCCGGCGCCAGGATGGCGGCGCCGGACCTCGGCCACCAGCGCCGCGATCAGCATGGTGCCTGTCCCGCGGCCAACCCAGGCCGGATCGCCGATGGCATAGTCGATCCCGATCTCACCGGCGCAGGCGCCCATAGCCGTCGCCTCGGCTGCGTAGTCCGCCCACCGGTACCACTGGCACCAGCCGATCGAATCGCCGGCCCGGGTGACAATCAGCATGATCGTTGGCCGGGCGCTGGTCCCTGTGATGCGGCGCTGGTATTTGGCGGTCTCCTGCTCTGCCGTCGTTCCTGACAACCACCAGCGTGCCACGTGCGGCAGGCGCATCCACGCCTCGACCGCCGGAAGGTCGTCCTCGGCCATCAGCCGCAGGGACAGCACCCGGTCACCCTACCCATCGCCCCGGCGCTAACCGGCGTCTGGCCGTCGCTGAGCGTGTCAGTCAGACAGGGCGGCCCAGGAAGGCGGCTAGCTTGTCGGCGGCGGGCGCGGTTCCGGAAACCGGCTGTACTGCGCCGAACCGGCCGGGGGTCCGGTCGGCATCGGCATGATCACCCATGCCCTCAGCATCGCACCCGGCTGATCGCGCCGGTCCGGCCGCCCGCCAAGGCAAACGAGCCGGCACTCGCCATGACGGACTACATGCGACGCACCCGCGCCGACGGGCTGCCCGATGATCCCTGGCTCCGGGTCCATGTGCGCCACGGCGGCCAGCATGTCACCGTCGCCCCGTGCTCAGGCGCAGTCCAGGCCCCGTTGCAGCAGTGGCGCGCCTGGACAGGCCTGGCCTTCGACTACGACGGCGCGGGTGAGGGTCATGTGCCAGTGCAAGCTACCGTCGAACTTGCGGGTAGATCACACGCACCAGCGGGCCGGGAAGGCTCACTCACCAACTTTACCGACCGGCATAGTTCCCGATCCCACGGCATAACGCTGCGATCTGCGTGGCCGCCCGCTCCCTCCGGGAACGGCCGATGCCACGCCGCAGACATAGGCTTGCTCGCGAGGGAAAGCAGGAGGCGGGCAGATGCCGCTAGGCGATCCGTGGTTCTGGGCGTTTCTGGCGGCCCTCGGCTGGGGTCTGTGCACCGGCCTGGTGGGATCTCAGACCTGGGGACGCAGCCTTCACCTGGGAATTTTGCTGGTTCTTCTGGCCGAGGTTCCTCGTGCTCTTCTTCCGCTGCCGGTCGTCTCGCAGCCTCGGATCGAGGCAGGGCGTCCCGCTCTCATCGCGGCGGGCGTCGCTGTGTTGGCGGGGAGCCTGTTGTTCGCGGCGCCGGTATTCCGCATCACCCCGTTCACCGCGCCGGCGCGGCGGGAGCCGCTGCGGACCGATGGGCTCTACTCGGTCGTCCGCCACCCGCTCATGGTGTGCGACGTCTTCTGGCCGCTGGGCCTCTCGCTGCTATTCGGGTCCATCATCGGCATCGCACTGACGCCGGTATGGCTGCTGGTGGTCTGGGTCTTGACCCAGGTCGAAGAAGAAGCGCTGGTCCGCGAGTACGGCGACGCCTATCGCGACTTCCAGGAACGCGTACCCCGTCTCTTCCCGCGCCTGCGCGCCGCCGACCACGGACGACCGGTCTGATCAGATAGGCCGGGCGCTGCGCGACTTCGGCCTGGCGATGACCGCGTTCTTCGACCCGCTGCATCCAGCCGGGAAGCCCGGCTACCGGAGCAAGCGGCACGTCGGGGGCTTCGCGATCCGCGACACTAAGGTTCGCAGGCTGAACGGTCGCTGGGGCGAGGTGCACGTCCCGAAGTGCGGCTGGGTCAGGTTCCGCTGGACCCGGCAGCTGCCCGCCGGGCTGGGCATGACCCGGGTCACCGTGGACCGGGCAGGCCGCTGGCATGTCTCGTTCCCCGCGCCGCAGCCAGCCGTAGCCGGCACTGGTCAGGGCGGCAGGACCGGCATCGACCGGGGGTGCGGACGGCGCTGGTCACCTCCGGCGGCCGGCACTATCGCGCGCCGCGGGTCTCCGATCGCCAGGCTGCCCGCTACCTCGGCCTGCAGCGCAAGCTCGCCCGCCAGCACCAGGGCTCCAAGCAGCGCGAGCGTACTCGCCGCGACATGGCGGTCATCACCGCCCGGCTGGCCGGCCGGCGCAAGGACTGGGCCGAGAAGATCAGCACCCGCCTGGTCGCCAGCAACGACCTCGTCGTCTTGGAGAAGCTGAACACCAAGGGCATGGTGCGCCGCCCGAAGCCTAAGCCGGACACGGGCCAGCCCGGGGCGTTCCTGCCCAACGGTGCCCGCGCCAAAGCCGGGCTCACCAAGGCGATCCTCGCGAGCTGCTGGGGAACCCTCGGCCGGCGCCTCGCCGAGAAGGGCGCGGCATCCGGGGTCACCGTGCTGTTCGCCGGCCCGCGGTTCACATCGCAGCAGTGTCATGCCTGCGGCCACACCCAGGCAGAAAACCGCGAGAGCCAAGCGGTATTCCGCTGCCAGGAGTGTGGCCACCACGATCACGCAGACCACAACGCTGCCCGTAACATCCTTGCCCGGGGACTGGCCACGCTAGGCGGCGAGGTCCCTGCGCGCGCCCCGGGGCACGGGGCATCACGCCCGCGTCAGCCGCCGGCATCAGCCGGCGCAGCGGGAACCACCCGGAGCGCTGCATGAGCGCCCCAGGAATCCCCGTCCTTCAGGGCGCGAAGGATGTCAACAAAACCACATGGCCGGGGCCGCGCATGGGCCACAAGCCGCTGAGCTGCTGGCGTTAGTCGAGCCGCCAGGCGAGGAGGCGCTCGGCGCCTTCAGTCTGAGTGAAGCCAGCGTCGACCAGCTCGCGCTGGATCACGTCCCATACGGGGCGGTAGGCATACCCGATGATCTCTTCTTCGCTGATGACCTTCTCGCCCTCGGTGATCCGGTACAGGTAGCGGGCGCGAATCGCCTCCTCATCCGAGTCCAGGATTTCCGACGAGACCGCGTAGGTGTGCCGCCCCACCTGGCGCGAGCCCAGCTCCTGAAGCGGACGTGGCGCCGGCGGCCCGCCATCGCGCCAGGTAAAGACCAGCAGGCCCGCGGGTGCCAGCTGAGCCGCCAGCACCGGCCAGAGCTGCTTGCGGTAACCCGGTTCCAGGGCATACATCACGTTGATCATCACCACGGCCTCAACCGGCTCATCGAGATCTACGCTCAGCGCGTCGCAGGGGAGCACCGTCACGCGCTTGAGCACCTCCGGACGCGCAGTCAGCCGCGACAGCAGCACCGCGCGCATCCCCGCCGATGGTTCCAGCGCGAAGATCTCGGCCGGTGTCCACTCGGCCAGCAACGTGGTGATCAGGCCAGTGCCCGCACCGATCTCCAGGATGCTCCGCCGTACCCCGGCCAGCAGCGGGGGCAGCTTCGCGCGGATCTCCGGCACGTGCCCGTCCTCCTGGAACATGTCATAGAAGGGCACGGAAATGAAGTCGGCCATGACGGACAACGCTAATGCACGGACAGGGCACCCTCACGCCCGCCGGCACGGGCCGGGAGTCGCACATCGTCGAGCCGTGAGCTGCTGTCGATGAGCGCCCCGGAACGCGTTCCGGGGCGCTCATCTCATTGGTCGATGCTGAACATGCCCTCGGGTACCCCGGCGATCTCGATCTGGCGCCAGATCGTGCGCCACTGCGGCAGTTCGTGGTAGCGCCGCAGCGCGGCCAGGCCGCTCAGCCAGCCGGCCAGCCCGGGTACGGCGGGTTGGCGGGGTCGAACCCGCTCTCCACCACGGTGAGCCGGGTCTTGCCGTTCGAGCCTTCCAGCTCCCAGCTGTCGGTCATGCCGTCGGCGAACCGCAGGGTCGCCTTGCGGCCCGGCTCGAACTCGACGAACTTGGCCCCCCCGGGGTCCAGCTCGAACCCGCCCATCGCGAAGCGGCCGCCCACGTAGGGCTCGATGTCCACGTTGGCGCCGAACCATCGGCAGAACTGCTCCGGCTGGGTCATCGAGTCGAACACCTCGTCCGGTGCCGCGTCGATCACCACGGAAGCATGCAACTCGTTCGACGTGAAGTCGCACTTGGGCGTCAGCTCACGGCCGGCGAGATAGTCCGCCAGGTTGGCGATCGCCAGCGACCAGAACGTCTGCAGCGCGCCACGGGGACCGGCCGTGCCGGCCAGCACCTCCGCGAAACTCGGCAGGTCGCTCTGGCTCAGCGTCACCAGCGTGCCGCCCTCGTCCTCGGCCAGCTCGAACTGCACCGTGGACTCGATACCGCCGACGGTCCAGGCGAACCGGATAGTGCGCTCGTCCACATGCAGCACGCGCTGGTGCGGCTTAGCGCCGTCCGGCGCGAAGCGGCCCCAGAACTCGTACTTGCCGGGCAGGTCGACGTCGGCGTGCTCGGCTAGCCAGACGCGCAGCGCGGCCGGGTCGGTCAGCGCCTCGTACACGACCTTCGGTGGGGCCGGAACGACCGCGCGCAAGCGCAGGTCAGGCTCGGTCATCGGGATCTCCCTTCGGATAGCAGGCGACGGCCAGGCGGAACGCGTCGCCCTCGGCACCGCCGTAGCGGGTGAACAGGTCCTGCAGCGTCTGCTGCAGCTCGTCGAGGAACGCCTTGCGCTGCTCCGGGCGCACCCGGATGTCCCCAGACACGCCGATCGAGGGCAGGTCGGGCCGGGTGAGGTCGAGCGCGGCGACGTCCGCCTGCACGTCCTCCATCAGGTCGACCAGGTAGCCCAGGCTGAGCCGGTCGCGGGTCTGGCGCAGCCCGATCCGGCCCACCAAGCCTGGGGACAGCCAGTAGGACCGGCTAGCCGCTTGGTAGATCCCCTCGTGGATCCCGCGCACCCGGCGCTCGGCCACCTGACGGACCAGGCCGACCTCCAGCAGGCGCTTCACGTGGTAGTAGACCCGCTGCGGGGTCTGGTCGAGCTCGACCGCCACCTCGGTGCACGACCGGGGCTCGGCGAGCTGCCGCAGCACTTCGATCCGCTGCGGCTTGAGCAGGGCCTCAGCCTGCTCGATCTGGTCGAGGTAGACAACGTCTCTCATTACGAAAATCAGTCTTTGCGTAAAAGAACTTTTTGTCAATGGATCCTCTGGCGAGGCTGGGCGTTCCACCCCGATGGCATCGACGTTCATGGTCAGGCAGACACGCCGACCAAGATCCAAAAACTCCTCAAACACGCTCTTACCAGCCGGAACCGTGCCATCGCCGCAACTGGCCAGGATCCGGTGGTACCTCATACCCGGGTGTACCGCACCCTCGGGTCGAGCACCGCGTAGCCCACGTCAGCCAGCAGGTTCCCGAGGATCGTCGCCAGCGTGGCGATGAGCGTGAACCCGTACAGGACCTGGTAGTCAACGTTCAGCGCGACGTTGTAGAACGCCAGCCCCATGCCGGGATAGTTGAACACCACCTAGATGAAGATGTCCCCGGCGATCAGCGTGGGCAGCGCGAGCCCGAGCAGGGTGATGATCGACATCAGCGAGTTCCGGAACACGTGCCCCCACAGCACCCGCCGCTCGCTGGCGCCCTTGGTCCGCGCGGTACGCACGTAGTCCTGCACCAGGTTGTCCATCACCGACGAGCGCATGTACCGGCTCCACAGCGCGTATATACCGAACGAGAACGCAGCCACCGGCAGCACCAGCGCCTTCGGCTGGGACAGGATCTGGCCGACCGTGGTGCCCTGCGGGGCGAACGGCGGGAACACGTGAATGTCGATGGAGAACCACTCGACCAGCAGCAGGCCGACAAAGTACTCCGGAGCGGCGTAGCCGAGGAACGAGATCCCGGTCAGGATGTAATCGCCGGTGGTGTAGCGCCTCACCGCTTGGTAGAGGCCGAGCGGGATGCCGAAGAGCAGCGAGACCACGGTGCCGATCACGACCAGGATGACCGTCTTCGGCAGGTCCTGGGCGATCAGGCTGCTGACCGTCTGGTTGAGCTTCAACGAGTAGCCGAGGTTGCCGTGCAGCAACTGCCCGACCCACTTGACGTACTGCACGTAGAACGGGCCGTTCCGCCACCCGCCGTCCCGCCCGCGGCCATGCCCGCGTAGCAGCTACCAGGTCATCGAGGGCGGGATGCCGGAGGCGCCCTGGAGCGCGTTCTGTAGCTGGGTGTAACCCTCGGCGTGACTGGGCAGGAGGGCGTTTCCGGTCAGCACGACCGTATTGCCGGTCAGGACCCCGAGGCGATTGATACCGTCGCGCGGCTGGATGACCAGCAGCTGGCCGCCGGACCGGTCCGACCACGCCACGCCCGGGCGGGGGAATCTGCCCGACGGCCCGGGCCTGCCGATGCCCGTCCACGTCCAGGCGCCCCGGGTGCGGATAAGCGCTCCCGTCCGCGCGGAGTACACCGCGAACGTGCCGGTGGATTGGCTCCTCAGGCCCCGGGCGGACGTGCCGAGCGCCATGACCAGCTCGTCGCCATCGGGGGTGATGAAGGGCAGCCCGGATTCGGGCAGGCCAGCCGGAGCGCGCAGCACGAGGAGCCTGCCGGTGGTACGGCTCGTGCCGCCCGCTGGTGCGGTGTCGAGCAGCCACGTCGGCGTCGTGTTAGGAGGGGTGTCTCGCGTCGGGGTCTTACCGTTCGCGCCGCGGGTGACGTACCACTGCTGGAGCACCAGGGTCCGCTCGTCCGCGGTCCAGGCGCCCTGGCCCTGCAGCAGCGGCGTCCAGGAGGCGTGCGGCCACTGCCACTGCCGCACTTGACCCGTGGCCAGCGTGACCACCCGTACCAGCGCGGCCTGGCCGCCGCCGCCGTCGGCCACGGCCAGCCGGGTGCCATCCGGAGAGAGCGCGATGCTCGGCTGCTGGCCCGGCAGGATCGTGAACGGGAGGGACAGCCCGGAGAGTTCGGTGTGGCCGTCCGACGCGATATGGAGCATGACAAACTCGATCGGTGCCGAGGCATCGAGCGCTCCGGTCTCGGGCGACTGGTCGCCGCGGAAGCCCCAGAACCGCTCCGCGCCGAAGACAAACGTCCGCCCGTCCGGGGTGCCGGTCAACAGGATGAAGTTGTTGTACGGCGCGGGCGGGCTGACGGTGGAGACGAGCTTCCCCGTACCGGTCGCGCGGATCCTGATGAAGCGGCCGAGCACCGTGGAGCCGTACTGGGTGCCTCTCCACTTGTAGCTGACGACGCTTCCTTCCACGGTGCTGGCGTAGTAGGGCGGCAGGCTGGCGTAAGACACCCCGGCCACGGCATACCGCGGCGGGCCGCCTCCGGAAACCATGCCGGACACCGTGAGCGTGCCGGCGATGACGGCCGTGACGGCGGCGGCCGCCGCCAGCGGTGTCGCCCAGCCCGGCCAGCGCCGCGCTCCCCGGCGCCGCAGCGCAGCGGCCCGGCGGCCGTCTGGTCCGGACAGGTTCAGCGCCGGGACAGCTTCCCGGGTGATCAGTTGCGATTCGGCCTGCAATTCCTGGCGCAGCCGGTCTTCCAGCACGCTCACGGCTCCTCCCGAAGCATCCGGTCCAGGGCGGCCAGCGCCCGGGCCGTTGTGGACTTCACCGTGCCGCGGCTCACCCCCATCGCCTGGGCGGTCTCGTGCTCGGACAGGTCGGCGAAGTACCGGAGCACCAGTGCCTCGCGCTGCCGGGCGGGCAGGCGGCGCATCGCCGCCACCGCCGCGCGCTGTTCCTCACCGGACAGCGCGTCTGCTTCCGCCGAGGCTGCGTCGGGCATCGCAACGGGCCGGGGAGCGCGCCGGGCGCGGCGGATCACCGAACGGCACCCGTTCAACACCGAGACCCGCACGTACCCGAGCACGTTGTCATGGCTGGGCAGCCGGTCCCAGGCGCGGTACAGGCCCCAGAACGCCTCCTGGACCACGTCCTCGGCGGCAAACCGGTCGCCGAGCACGAGGAAGGCCAGCCTGGTCAGGCCGAGTGCGTGCTCGGCGTACAACGCAGTCACCGCGTCCGTGGCATCTGCGGCGCTCGCGGCAGCACGCGGTTCGTCCTGCGGGTGCGTCACAGCCGCCCTGTCCCCATCGGGCCGGGCCTGTGGTCCCGCGACGTCGCTGTCCACGTCTCAGAAACGCCGAAGCGCCCCGCGAGGTTGCTCCGGTCCGTGACCTGCTTCCGGCCCGAGCGTCACGTCCGGCCGCGTCCGCGCGATGACCTCATCGACGATCAGCTCCAACGGCCTGGTCGCATCGATCGTCACGGCCCCGGGCACTGACAGCAGCTCGCGCTCGAGTTCGGCGTGGTAGCTCAGGATGTCGGCCAGCTCGTCCGGATGCTTACCGAAATCGTTTCCGGTACGGTTCAACAGGCGGTTCCGGAGCGTGGCCGGGTCAACGATGAGGACCAATATCTCCTCGAACAGAGGGTAAAACCTGGCCTGGTTGGAGACTATGGCCGCGACGAAGACCGTCCCGGTGCCGGCGCAGCAGTTTCCGCAGGCCAGCTTCCTGCCAATTCCACGCGTATTCCGACCAGTCGACCGGGCCTTCCGGCCACTCCGTCGGACGGCCAGCGTGGTCCTCAAGGCGCGTAACCTTCGGGAGGTCATCGGTGTCATATGCCCGGTAGCCTCTTGCTGACAGCGCCTGCGTGACGGTCGACTTTCCTGACCCGGCATCGCCGGTTATCAGGTACCTGGCCACGGTACCTCTATACTGCCGCGCGGCGCGCGTCCGCAATTGGTTAATGTCGGACGGCCAGCGGCGGTGAACAGTCTCTAGGCTGCATGTATGCCGGATGATGCCTTCACCGTGCCGCGGCTGGCCGAGATCTATGACGTGCTGGAGGCAAAGCGCGACGATCTCGATCACTACCTGGCGATAGCGGCCGAGTTCGGAGCCCGCAGCGTGCTCGATGTCGGCTGCGGCACGGGCACCTTCGCCTGCCTGCTCGCCGACCGCGGCGTCGAGGTGGTCGGCGTGGATCCGGCGGCGGCGTCGCTGGATATAGCGCGGGCCAAGCCGGGCGCGCAGCGGGTGCGGTGGCGGCACGGCGACGCGACCAGCCTGCCGGAGCTTCAGGTGGACCTGGCCACGATGACCGCCAATGTCGGCCAGGTGTTCCTGGCCGACGAGGAGTGGTCCGCGACGCTGCGCGGCATCCACGGCGCGCTGCGCCCGGGCGGTCACCTGGTGTTCGAGGTCCGGGACCCGGCCCGCCAGGCATGGCTGGACTGGACCCGCGAGGGCTCCTACGTCAGCCTCGACGTCCCCAGCGCGGGCACGGTCGAGACCTGGCTGGACCTGACCGAGGTCGACGGCGGGTACGTGAGCTACCGGCGGACCTGCGTTTTCGCCGCTGACGGAGCGGTCCTGACCTCGGACTCGACCCGGCGCTTCCGGTCGCGGGCCGAGATCGAGAGTTCGCTCCGGTCGGCCGGGTACACGGTGGCCGAGGTCCGCGAGGCTCCGGACCGGCCCGGGCGCGAATGGGTCTTCGTCGCCCGGAAGCCCGGGCCACACGCGCCCCGGTAATCAGCTAGGACGCGGCCGGCGCGGGATCCAGCGCGGGACCGTGCGCCGGTACTCCAGGTAGGCGCGGCCGAAGCGACGGCTCAGCGTCCGTTCTTCGCAGCCGGTTCGGCCTCCGGCCGCGCAGCGGTCAGCATGGCTGCGCCTCGACGAGCAGGACGAGGGCGGTCAGCGCGCGCTGGGCGGGAACGGCCAGGCCAATCTGGGCCAGCGCGGCGCCGGAGACCTCCACGCTGGGTATCGGGGCCTCCGGCCCGGCATGCCTCCGCGGCGGCCGCCTGCCCGGCGTCACGTCGGTGAGCCGGTAACGCCGGGCCGGGTCAAGCCCGGGTACCCGCAGCGCCGCCGGCTGGTCGTTGCGGGGCTCATCGAGCTGGACGTAGCTCATCAGGGCCGCGGACCGGTCCTCGGCGACGACACCGTGCACCCACGCGGTGTCGTCCGGCATGTCGACGCGGACCACCCGGCCGGCGTGGATCAGGCCGCGGCGCTCCTGGTACAGCCGGATCCAGGCGGCGAGCTCGGCCAGCTCGTCGTCGCCTGCCCGGGTGATGTCCCACTCGATGCCGAAGTGACCGAACAGGGCGGTAGCGCACCGCAGCGACAGCGGCATGGAGCGCCCCGTCTGGTGCGAGGACGGCGCGGACACGTGCGCGCCGAGGTACTCCGGCGGCACCAGCTGCCCGGTCCAGCGCTGGATCCGCTGCCGGGCGAGCGCGTCGGTCATGTCGGAAGTCCAGACGCGCTCGACCCGCTCCAGCATGGCCAGGTCGATCCGGCCGCCTCCGGACGCGCACGACTCCCACTCCACGCCCGGATGCCGCCGCCGCAGCTCGTCCAGCAGCGCGTACACGGCCCGCGCCTGGTCGTGCGCGGCGGGAGCACCGGACCGCGTGCCGCTGCCGGCGTCCAGGATGTCCCGGTTGCAGTCCCACTTGACGTAGGAGATCTCGTACTCCGACAGCAGCTTGCCGATCCGCTCGAGCAGGTAGCCGGTGACCTCGGGACGGGTCAGGTCGAGCACGAGCTGGTGCCGCTGCGGCAGCGGCGTGCGCTGCCCGGCGGAGAGGATCCAGTCGGGATGCGCGCGGTACAGCTCCGAGTCCGGGCTGACCATCTCGGGCTCGACCCACAGCCCGAACCGCATGCCCTGAGCCCGGACGTAGTCCACCAGCCGGTGCAGCCCGCCCGGCCAGACGTCCTCATCGACCCACCAGTCCCCCAGGCCGGCCCGGTCGCTGCGGCGCCCGGCGAACCAGCCGTCATCGAGCACGAACCGTTCCACGCCGATGCCCCCGGCCAGGCGCGCCAGCGACGTCAGCCGGGCGAGATCATGGTCGAAGTAGACGGCTTCCCACACGTTGAGGTTGACCGGGCGCGGCGAACTCGGGTGCGCCGGAAGCGACCGCAGGTAGCCGTGAAACTGCGCCGACAGGCCGTCGAGGCCGTCGCGGGCGGCCGCGAGATACACCCACGGGGTGGCGTAGGACTCGTCCTCGGCCAAGGTGATCTCGCCGGGCAGCAGCAGCTCGCCGCCGCCGATGGTCGTCACTCCCGGCAGCACCCGCTCGCCGTCCGCGGTCCGGCCCAGGCCGGACGGCACCCGCTCAACGCGGTGCACGGTGTTGCCGCTCCAGGCCACGTGCAGGCCGTAGACTTCACCGTGGCCGAAGGCGAACCCGGGCACCCCCGCGACGACGACCGTGGCCGAGTCGTGACCGGTGTGACCGCGGCGGCCCTCGCGCAGCCACAGGCCGTCGCCGATCTGATGGCGCTGCGGGATCCGCTCCGCCGTCTGGCGCCCGGTGAAGTCCAGCGCCTCGCCCACCCGGGCGGGCAGCGGGAAGACCAGCTCCAGGCTATCCACCACGTAGGGCTCGCGGCCGGTGTTGGTCACCGTGTGGCGGCCCCGGATCGCGCCGCCGGGCACCGCCTCGACCTCGGTCACGACCCGCAGGCCGGCGACGGCGTCCTCGCCCTCGATGCTGGCCCGCGTGCCGTCGCGGGAGCAGCGCGCCGGCCGGAACAGCGGCGACCAGTCACGCCCGGCCGCGGGCGGTCCGCCGCCCGCCTGCAGCCGGTGGCCGGACAGGCCGGGCCGGCGAAACCAGCCTGCCCCGTGCTCGGGCAGCAGCGGGCACGGCTGACCCGAACCGAGCAGCCGGGCCGCGTCAGCCGGATCAATTCCCATAACGGGCACGGGACCCGCCCACGCGGCCGGAAGCGCATCGGGCCGCGGGAACAGAATCAGGCCGGTACGGCTCGCACCGTCCGGCTGGGCTACGAGGAAGGGATCAGACTCCCGGGAACCGGCCACGGCATGGTCACCAGCGGTCATGATCCCATTGTCAGGCAGGTCACCACGGTCAGCTGAGCCCGGGCGCCCGCTGGGCCGCGCCGGACCGCTGGCTGCGATCAAACGCCACGATCGCAGCCAGCGGCCCGGCTGGCCGCATAACTGCGGCAGCCCCGCCGTTCCCCCCCAGGGTCCCCGCTCCCGGCGTGGCTGCCGCGTCGTTAAGTTGACGCGCCAGGCGCGGCACTGGTTGACACGACTTATCCGAGACGCCCCATTGGGCGCCCGGCTCGCCTCGAAATCGGGTCCTGACCGCCCCCGCCGTGCCCCGGTAACCTCAACAGCAACGACTGTGGTCACGCAGAGGGGGACGCATGTACGCACGACAGCATGCCCTGGACCACCCTGACCAGCCGGCCATCATCATGGGCTCGTCCGGCGAGGCCGTCAGCTACGGCGAGTACGAGGCACGGTGCAACCGGGTCGCGCACTTCCTGCGGGCCGCCGGCCTGCGGCGCGGGGATCACATCGCGGTCTTCATGGAGAACCAGCCCCGGCTGCTCGAGATCGAAGGGGGGGCGGAGCGGGCGGGCCTGTACTTCACCTTGATCAACATTTACCTGGCGCCGGACGAGGTGGCGTACATCGTGACCAACTCGCGTTCCCGGCTGCTGCTCAGCTCGGCCGACCGGCGGGAGGTGGCCGAGGCCGCCGCGGCGCAGTGCCCTCAGCTCCAGCGACTGCTGATGACCGGCCCCGGCGCCCCGCCCGCGGGCTGGGAGTCCTACGAGGCCGCGGTGGCCGGCTGCCCGAGCGACCCGATCCCGGACGAGTCCCTCGGAGCCGCCATGCTCTACTCGTCGGGTACGACCGGCCGGCCCAAGGGCATCCTGCGCGATCTGCCGGAGGCCGTCCCGAGCGACCCGCTTCCGGTGATGGACTTCGTGAGCGCCATGTTCGGGTTCCGGAAGGGCATGACCTATCTCAACCCGGCGCCGCTGTACCACTCGGCTCCGCAGGCAAGCGTTTCCGCGTCGCTGCGGCTCGGGGCCACGACCGTGGTGATGGAGCACTTCGACGCCGAGCAGTGGCTGGCCCTGGTCGAGCGGTACCAGGTGACCAACTGCCAGATGGTGCCGGTGATGTTCAGCCGGCTGCTCCGCCTGCCGGACGACGTCCGGGCCCGTTACGACACCTCCTCGCTCGAGTGCATCGTCCACGCCGCCGCCCCCTGCCCCGAGCACGTCAAGCGGGGCATGATCGACTGGCTGGGCCCGATCATCACCGAGTACTACGGCGCCACGGAGGCCAACGGCTTCACGTTCTGCGACTCCGCGCAGTGGCTCGCCCACCCGGGTACGGTCGGCCGCCCGATCCTCGGCGAGCTGCTCATCCTCGACGACGAGGGCCGTCCGCGCCCGACGGGCGCGGACGGGACGATCTGGTTCCGCGGGGCGACCGCGTTCCAGTACTTCCAGGAACCGGCCAAGACCGCCGAAAGCCGCAGCGACGACGGGATGACGAGCACCGTCGGAGACGTCGGTCACGTCGACGAGGAAGGGTACCTGTACCTCACCGACCGCAAGAGCTACATGATCATCTCTGGCGGGGTCAACATCTATCCGCAGGAGACCGAGAACCTCCTGTCCTCCCACCCGGCCGTCCTGGACGTGGCCGTGATCGGCGTCCCCAACGAGGAGATGGGCGAGGAGGTCAAGGCGGTGGTCCAGCTGGTGAACCCCGCCGACGCCGGCCCGGACCTCGCCCAGGAACTGATCACGTACTGCCGGGACCGGCAGGCGCACTTCAAGTGCCCCAAGACCGTCGACTTCGTGCCGGAGCTCCCCCGCTCCCCCACCGGCAAGCTGTACAAACGCGTCCTGAGGGACGCGTACTGGGCCGGCCACAAGACCTCGATCGTGTAGCGGGGCACCGGTGAGCACGAACACACCCTCCTGGCGGCAGGCGTTCGACAAGGCCGAGCGCGCGGTCGGGCGGCCGCTGGAGGAGATCACCGCCTCGCCCGCCTACGTCAACCTGCTCGCGGTCGGGATCATGACGCGCCGGGCCGCCGCGGGCGCGGCCGCGCGGGTGGTCAGCGGGTTGTTCGCCCCGATGCGGCGGGCGGCCAACATCCCCACGCGGGACGACGTGCTGCGGCTCAGCCGCCAGCTCGAGGTCCTCACCACCGAGGTGCGTGCCCTGGCCGCGGCCCAGCGGGCTTCCCGCGCGCCGACCCGGGGCGCGGGGCGGCCTCCCGTCAGCGAGCCGCCCAGATCCCGCCGTCCACCGGAATGACGGCGCCGGTCACGTACGCCGCGCCGCGCCCGCTCAGGAACACCGCCACGCCCGCCATGTCGTCGGGGCGGCCGATCCGGCCGAGCGGGGAGGCGGCGGCGATCTCGTCGCCGTGCGCGGCGAGGGTCGCCGCCATCATCTTCGATTCGAACGGCCCCGGGGCTACCGCGTTGACGGTGATGTGCCGCGGCCCGAGCTCGCGGGCGAGCACCCGGGTGAGCTGGTGCACCCCGGCCTTGGCCGACGAGTACGAGTAGGTGGAGAGCTCCGGCACCCGCAGCCCGTCGATGCTGCCCACGTTGATCACCCGGGCGGGGTCGTCGGCGGTCCCAGCCGCCTCCAACAGCGGCAGGAACGCCCGGGTGAGGAAGAACGGGGCCTTGAGGTTGAGGTTGATGACCTTGTCCCAGCCCGAGGCCGGGAACTCCTCAAGCGGCGCGCCCCAGTTGGCGCCGGCGTTGTTGACGAGAATGTGAACGCGCTCCTCGGAGCGGCCGACCTCCGCGGCCAGCCGCACGCACTCCTCCTCGCGGGACAGGTCGGCCGGCACCGACGTCACCCGTCCGTAGGCGGAGAGCTCGGCGACCGCCGCCTGTCCCGCCTCGGGCTTGCGCGAGCTGACGTAGGCCGACGCCCCGGCCTGCAGCAGGCCGCGCGTGATCATCAGGCCGATCCCGCGGGTCCCCCCGGTGACGACGGCGACCTTGCCGGTCAGGTCGAACAGGTCCACGAGATCCTCCGAGTCCGTCAGCCGGGCGTTGACCGACCGTAGCACCGCTGGCCCGCCCGATCCGATCCCAGGCCAGCGGCCACCTCCAGTGCCTGACGCCGAGGCCGCGTGGTTCGGGCCAGGACGGCTCTGCACAGGCCCGTCAGCGCTCAGCGCGCGGCGTGCGCGCCTACGCCCGTGACCGGGGTCGCCTCGGCCGCGGCGAGCTTGAGGAAGGCGGCGGCCAGCTCGAAGGTTTCGCCGACGCTGTGACCCGCCAGCTGTGCCTGGTACGCCCGGTATCTCGTCATCTCCCAGGCCCGCCGGGGGGACGGAAGCAACGCGAGCTCCGGTTCCGGCACCGACTTCCACGTCGAGACCCTGATCCGGCTGTCACTGCCGCCGGGCCGGCCTGGCGCGGGCTGGATGAAATCGGCCGGGTCGAGATACTGGCCCATCCGGTTCCGCACGAAGCGCAGCCCGGCGAGGGTTTCCTCGATCATCTGGCGGTCCGCAGGAGGCCGGCCGGTCAGCAGGCCGTCATAGGTGTCGGGGTGGTAGCGCACCAGCGTGGCGTCGACGATGGTGACCCACCACACCGCCTCGCTCACCACGGCAAAAAGGCGTGCCCGGTCCCGGGCCGTGACCCGCAGCAGCCGTCCTGTCGCGTCCCGCATCGCGCTCATCGACCAGTCGAGCGCGCTCGCCCCGGCCGCGTGATCGCTCGTGTTCTCGCGGTTCCAGGCCACCCGGCAGCGAGCCGAGCAGAACCGCGCGTGCTCACGGCGCGGCGCGTAGACAGCGCCGCACTGCTCGCAATTCCTGGTCTCAGCCATCGCGGTCATGTTACGCGTAACGCACGCGCCCGGTCACGATCACCGGAAGCCGCGCGTGCTGCCCCGCTCCCGCGGGCGTGCCCCGGCGAACGTAGCCTCCCTGGCACCTGCCGTTTCCCCCGATGTGGTCAGATAAACGCTGGACACGACCAAGGGAGACCGAGCGATGACCGAACACAGCACCCCGAGTGAGCCGGGCGTCGTCACCAAGGTGAGCCCGCGTTCGGTGGCCGATACCGTCTCGCGGCTGACGGAGCTGTGCGCCGAAAACGGACTGAAGGTGTTCGACGTGATCGACCAGCGGGCCGCGGCGAGCGACGTCGGACTCGAGTTGCGGGAAACCACGCTGGTGCTGTTCGGCAGCCCCGCCGCAGGGACGCCGGTGATGGTGGCCGCGCCGCTGTCCGCGCTCGACCTGCCGCTCAAGGTGCTGATCTGGGCCGGCGACGGGCAGACGAACGTGACGTACTACGCGCCCGACGCGCTCGCCGCCCGCCACCACCTCAGCCCCGGCCTGGCGGCCAGGCTGGCGGGCATCGACCCGCTCACCGACGCGCTCGTCGCTTCGTAACGCCACGCCACGGGCTCAGGTCCGGGGCACAGGGGCCGGGGCGGGCGCGGCCACGGGCGCCGGCGGCGGCGGGGCGTCCAGGCCGCAGTGGAACTGGGTCACCGGCCCGGCGGCCGCCTGCGCCTCGGCCCGGCTCGGATTGCGTATGGTGACGGCGGCCAGGACGCCGGCGAGGAGGCAGAGCGCTCCCGAGATGAACGAAGCCGTGCGGAAGCCCGCCGAGAACTCGTCAGGATGGAGGTACGACGAGCCGGTGAGGCCCGCGGCCGCGGGGAGGACGGCCACGGCGATCAGCCCGGCGGCCCGGGCCACGTCGTTGTTGACGGCCGAGGCCATCCCGGCCACCTCGTCCGGGGCCGCGGCCAGCACGGTCGAGGTCAGCGGGGCCACGTTGATGGCCAGGCCGAACCCGAACACCAGGACCGCAGGGAGCACTTCGGTGACGTAGTTCCCCGAGGGGCCGGCCGAAGAGCCGATCCGGGCGAACAGGAAGAACCCGGCCCCGATCACCAGGGGACCGACGGTCATCTGCAGCCGGGGCCCGATCTTCGCGGCCAGCGCCCCGGAGCGGGCCGACAGCAGGAGCATGATGAACGTCACCGGGAGCAGGGCGACGCCCGCTTCCAGGGGAGTGTAATGAGACACCTGCTCCAGCTGGAGGGGCAGCAGGAACAAGATCCCGCCCAGCGCGCCGTAGACGACAAAGGTCAGCACGTTCGCAGAGGTGAACTGGAGCGACGAGAACAGGCTCAGCGGCAGCAAGGGCTCCGGCGCGCGCCGTTCCCAGAGAATGAACGCCGCGAGCAGCAGCACTCCGGCGATCAGCGCGGTTATCGAGCCGGGCTTGGTCCAGCCGACCGCCGACCCGTTGATGAGCCCGTAGGTCAGCCCGACCAGGCCGAGCGTGACCAGCACCCCCCCGGCGTAGTCGAGCCGGCCGGTCTCCCCCGGGTCATGCGACTCGGGGACGTGCCGCAAGCCCACCACCACGACCACGGCCGCCAGCGGCAGGTTGATGAAGAAGATCAGCCGCCAGGACACCGCGGAGATCAGCCATCCGCCGAGGAACGGGCCGATGGCGGTGCCCACGCCGCTCAAGCCCGACCAGGCCCCGATGGCCTTGCTGCGGTCGCCGGGCCGGAACGATGCCTCCAGGATGGCGAGGCTGCCGGGCGTCAACAGCGCGGCGCCGATGCCCTGCACGGCGCGCGCCGCGATCAGGACCGGCGCGTCCGGGGCGACGGCGCACAGGACCGAGGCCAGGGCGAACCACACCACGCCGATGAGGAAGACCTTCTTGCGCCCGTACCGGTCGCCCAGGGCCCCGGCCAGCAGCAGCAGGCCGGCCAGCGTCAGCGTGTACGCGGTGACCACCCACTGGAGAGTGGACAGGCTGGCGTGGAAGTCCTGGCCGATGGCCGGCAGCGCGATGCCGACGACGGTGGCGTCGATCGAGGCCATCGCCGACCCCAGCACCGTGGCGAGCAGGACCCAGCGGCCCTCGGCGCTGGCGTAGCTGAGCCCGACGTCGCCGGCGGCCGCCGGCGGCGCGCCGGCCGTGTTCACTGTCGTGCCCCCCTGTCGTGTCCAGGACGGTGCCGGTCTAACGTGGCGAGACCACTGACAGTTCATCAGGACACGCTGGCGAGCGGAAGAGATGCCGGGATGCGGGATGCCCGGCGCGCACGCAGGTCGGACATCATGGGAGCGGAGGCAGGCGCCGCGGGAGCTCGCGGGTGCCGGCGGAAGCACGCGGGAGGCGGGATGGCTGGTCAGGACGTCGGGCTGATCGTGCGCGACGTGACCGCGCGGGCGGTGGTGCTGCCGCTGCGGCGCCCGCTGGCGACCCGGGTGGGCGACTTCCCGCGCTGGCCCCTGATCCTCATCGATGTCACCACCGAGGAGGGCATCGTCGGCCGCAGCTACCTCGCGCCATACCTGAACCGGGCGGCGGCCGCGCTGCTTGTCGTGCTGCGGGACCTGGGCGCCGGGCTGCGCGGGCGGCCGGTGGCTCCCGCCGCGGAATTCGGGCAGGCCCGAGGCTGGTTCAGCCTGGCCGGGTACCAGGGCCTGGCCCTGGCCGCGGTGGCCGGGCTGGACAGCGCCCTGTGGGACGCGCTGGCCAAGGCGGCGGGGATGCCCCTGGTCCTGCTCCTCGGCGGGACCCTGGAGCCAGTGCCCGGCTACAACAGCAACGGGCTCGGGCTCATCCCTCCCGCCGCTGCGGGCGACGAAGCGCTGGAACTGCTCGCGGAAGGCGGGTTCACGGCCCTGAAGGTGCGGGTAGGCCGGGCCCACGCGGCCGACGACCTGGCCGCGGTGCGCCGGGTCAGGGACGCGGTCGGCGACCGGGTCACCCTGGTCGCGGACTACAACCAGGGGCTGACCCTGGGCGAGGCGCTGGAACGCTGCCGGGCCCTGGACGGGGAGGGCCTGACCTGGATCGAGGAGCCGATGCGCTACGACGACCTCGACGGCCACGCCCGGCTCGCCCGCGACATCGCCACCCCGATCATGCTCGGGGAGAACTTCTACGGCCCGCGCGCCATGTACGACGCCATCCGGGCCCAGGCCTGCGACCTGGTCATGCCGGACCTGATGCGGATCGGCGGGGTGACGGGCTGGCTGCAGGCCGCGGCGATCGCGGACGTGGCCGGCCTGCCCATGTCCTCCCACCTGTACCCGGAAGTCTCGGGCCACCTGCTGCGCGTCACCCCGACCAGGCAGTGGCTGGAGTGGCAGGACTGGGCCCACCCGGTGCTGGAGCGCCCGTTCGAGGTCCGCTCCGGCGAGCTGCACCTGCCCGACACCCCCGGCAACGGCCTGGACTGGAATGAGGATGCGGTCGCGCACTACGCGGCCGAACTCTGACCGCCCGGCCGCGGGCGGCCTTAACTGGCCAGGTGGCGGGTGAACCAGTCGCGGGCGTGGCCGCTGGCGGCTTCGAAGCCCTTCACGTAGGCGTCGAAGTGGCCGTCGGGCAGGATCACCAGCTCCTTGGGCTGGTGCGCCCGCTCGAAGGCCGCGATCGCGAGCTCGGACGGCACCAGGTGATCGCCCGCGGCCACCACCAGCAGCAGCGGCGTGGGGCTGATCCAGGGCAGGTAGATGCCCGGCTCGTATTCGGTGAACATCTCGACGCTGCGCAGCGTCACCTCGTTGCGCCAGGCGGGCGCGCGGGTCTGGCCGGTCTCGCTGAACCACTCCCACGAGTCCGCGGTCGGCAGCGCCGAGGGCGCCAGCGGGTCGGGGTCGACCACGGGGACCATGACTGGCGCCTCGCCGCGGAACCGGGCCAGACGATCGGCGTCGAACTGCTCGCGGAACCCGGCGATGAAATCGGCCCGGACCAGCGCGCGCAGGTTGTCGTGGCCGCTGATCAGCGGCACCTGGGCGACGACCGCCTTGACCCGGCGGTCGATCGCCGCGACCACCATGACATGGCCGCCCGAGTAGCTGCTGCCCCAGACCCCGATCCGCTGCGGGTTGACCTCCGGCAGGGTGCCGGCGTAGGTGATGGCGTGCCGGTAGTCACGAACCTGCGCCCACGGATCGATCTCCTGGCGGGGCTCGCCGTCGCTGGCGCCGAAGCAGCGATTGTCGAACACCAGGACGTTCAGCCCGGCCGCGGCGAACACCTCGGCGAAACTGTCGAGGTACATCTCCTTGACCGCGGAGAACCCGTGGGCCATGATCACGGCCGGCCCGGGCGCGCTGCCCTGTCCCGCGTAGAACCAGCCGCGCAAGGTGACGCCTTCCGCGTCGAACTCGATGTCGCGCCGTGCCATCCCGGCCTCCTCCCGATCCGGTCGCCCCTGCCCGGGCGTATCCGGGGACATACCCGGGCGCGCGGAGTTCAGTGCGCGGTCCAGCCGCCGTCCACGGGCAGGATCGCGCCGGTAAGGTAGCCGGCCTGCGGGTCGGTGAGCAGCAGCGCGGCGCCGGCGAGTTCCTCCGGCTCGGCCCAGCGGCCGAGCTGGACCTCGGCGGACAGGATGCGCCGCACCGCCGGGTCGTCGTCCGTGCCGGCCGCCGCAGCCTGAGCAGCCTCCCCGGGCTGGCTATCCACTGACGCATGATCGCAGAGTGCGAGCGGCCGGTGATTTGCAGATGAGCGCACAGTACTCGGCGATCCGTGCCCAAGGTCAGCCAGGCTCGCGCCACAGGTCGGTGATGGCCACGCCGAGGTCGGCGAGCATCCGCCGCAGCAGCGGCATGGACAGCCCGATGACGTTGCCGGGGTCGCCGTCGACGCCCTCCACGAACGCCGCTCCCCGGCCGTCGATGCTGAACCCGCCGGCCAGGGTCATCGGCTCGCCGCTGGCGACGTACGCCGCCACCTCGGCGTCGCTGGGCGTGCCGAAGCGCACCACCGTGCCGGCGACGCCGCGCACCCGGCGGCCGCGGGCCGCGTCGATGAGACAGTGCCCGGTGTACAGCGTGCCCTGCCGCCCGGACAGCCGCCGCCACATGTCGGCGGCGTGCCGGGCCGAGGCCGGCTTGCCGAAGGCCACCTGATCGAGATCCAGCATGGAATCGCAGCCCAGCACCAGGGCGCCGGGCCGCCGGGCCGCCACGGCGGCGGCCTTGCGCTCGGCGAGCATGGTGACCAGGGCGGCCGTGTCCCGCCCCGGCTCGGCGGTCTCGTCGACGCCGCTGACCACGACCTCGGGGTCGATCCCGGCGGCCTGCAGCAGGCGCAGCCGCCCGGCCGAGCCCGACGCCAGGACCAGGGCGGCCCCGGCGTCACGCGTCACCGGGTTAGCGTAACCCGGCGTCAACGGGAACGCGGGTCAGCTGCGGGTGTCCAGCACCAGCTTGCCGCGCACGGTGCGCTGCCTGATCCGCTCGAACGCGTCGTTGACCTGCTTCAGCGGTACGGCCGAGTCGATGGGCACGGTCATCCGCCCCCCGGCCACGGCCGGCAGCGCCTGCCGGATCGCGGCGGCGAGGTCCTCGTCCGAGGACATCAGGCCCGCGTAGCTCCGGATCGTGATGCTCTTGCGGTATAGCGTGCGCAGCGGCACCAGGCCCTCGGGCCCCGCGGACGCGCCGTACAGGACCAGGCGGCCGTAGGGCTGCAGGACCTCGATGGCGGCCCCGGTGAACCCGCCGCCGAGCCCGTCGAACACCACCGTCGGCCGCAGGTCGGCCAGGGCGTCGGCGAGGCCGACGGCGTCCGCGACGACCACGTAGTCAGCGCCGTGGGCGATAAGCCAGTCGTGATTCTCGGCCTCGCCGGTCTGGCCCACCACGGTGGCGCCGATGCCGTGCGCCAGGGATACGACGATGCTGCCGACGCCGCCCTTGGCCCCGAGCACCAGCACCGTGTCGTCGGCGCTGACCTGGGCCACCTCGGTAACGGTCCGCCACGCGGTGACCCCGGCGATGCCCATGGCCGCGGCCACGCGCAGGTCGACGCGCGCGGGCACGTCGATGAGCGCGCCGCGCGGGACGATCGCCGCGGTGGCCCACAGGCCGTCGCGGATGGTGCCGAGGCCGTAGCCGCGGACCATGACCGGGCGGCCGTCCGCGGTCCCGGCTGCCTCGGTGCCCAGGGTCCGCGGCACCGGGGCGTCCGGGGCGACCAGTCCCAGCGCGCCGTACATGTCGACGGGGTTGACGCCGGAGTAGGCGACCTCCAGGACGACCTCCTGGTCACCAGGCTCGCCGAGCTCGAGTTCCTCCACCTGGAGCGGCAGGCCGTGCTGAACCAGCCGGGCAGCGGTAACGCGCATGTCGCAACGATAAGCCAGGCCCCGGCGCGGCGCGGCGATACCGGCCGGCCTGGAGAGCCGGGCCGCCGCTCAGCCGAACAGGTCGACGACGGCCCCGGAGCCGGTGCCTCCGCGGAGCAACCCGCGGCCCGCGGCCTCCAGGTGCGCGCGCCAGTGGCGCTGGGCACCGTCGGCGTCCCGGGCGTCGATCAGCAGGACCAGCTTGCGGTGGGACCTGACCGTCTTGCGAAGCTCCTCCCTGGTGGCCGGGCCGTCGGACGTCCGCGGCGCCGCCGTCCGCAGGTGCATGGCCACCACCTCGCGCAGCACCCGGGCCTGCACGGCCAGGGTGCGGTTTCCGGCCCGCTCCAGGATCAGGTCAGCGAAGCGCTGCGTGGCCTGCGGCCACGCCCCGGCACGGGCGGCCTGCTCGTCGCCCTCGGCCAGGGCCGCCAGGCCGTCGATGCAGCGATTGAGGTCGTCGAGGTCCTGCCTGGTCCGCCGCGACGCCAGCAGGCCGACGGCGGCCGGCTCGATCACCACCCGGGCCTGCTGCACGTCCGCGATCGTGGTGTGGCTGACCTGCAGCAGCAGGCCGACGTACCTTGCGGCCACCGCGACGTCCGGTGCCACGACGCGCGCGCCGCCCCGTGCGCCGCGCCGGACGTTGATCAGCGACTCCGTCTCCAGGATCCGGAACGCCTCCCGCAGCGTCGGCCGGGACACCCCGAACGTCTCCATCAGCGCGGCCTCGGACGGCAGCGTCTCGCCCGTGGCCAGCTCGCCCCGGACGATCTGGCCGCGCAGGCGAGACGCGATCAGCTCCGCCGTCTTCGGGGCGCGCACGGGCTGCCCGACCGGGCCGCGCAGCGCGGCCGGAGCGGTCACGTGGGCCGGCCCATGGTGAGCGGCACGTCGGCGAGGCGGGCCGGCCCGGCGTCGCTGCCCGTCCCGTCGGGGCCGCCCCCCAGGTCGTTGACCACGACCTTCGCGCCCTCGGCGGCGAACAGCAGCGCGTGCTCGCGGCCGAGCCCGCGCCCGGCGCCGGTGATGACCGCGACCCGGCCGTCGAGTGCTCCCATAGCCGATCCTCCCCGGCGGTTGGCTGATCCTGCCCGGCGGTTAGTAGTTAACTAATTTATCCAAACAGCCTGTGGTATCAATGGCCCATGCCTGCCCCAGCGGAACGCGTCGGCCCCGGCCTGCTCGAGGTGCTCGACCTGGAGCGCATCGAGGTCAACCTGTTCCGGACCACTACGACGCACGACGATCCGCGCGGGCTGTACGGCGGCCAGGTCGCGGCGCAGGCGCTGCGCGCGGCCGCGGCGACCGTGGAGCCGGACCGGCATCCGCACTCGCTGCACGGCTACTTCCTGAGCCGGGGCGACGCCTCGCACCGGGTGCTGCTGACCGTGACCCGGGACCGTGACGGCGGCTCCTACTCCAACCGGCGGGTCGTCGCGGTGCAGCAGGGGACCGTGATCTTCAACATGGCCGCGTCGTTTCACCGTACCGAGCCCGGCCCGGACTACCAGGCGCACGCCGCGCCCGCGGTGGCGCCGCCAGACGACCTGCCCAGCCTCGAGACCCGCAGCTCGCTGCACGGGGTCGAGATCAGGGCGCCCGAGCAGCCCCAGCCCGGCCAGCAGTGGCCGTCCCGGTTGTGGCTGCGGACCCGGGACAGCCTGGCCGACGACGTCCTGCACGCCTGCGCCCTGACCTACGTCTCCGACATGTTCACCGGGCTGGCCGCGGTGCCCGGCCTGCGCCACGTCGGCCCGCCGACCAGCATCGACCACGCCGTGTGGTTCTACCGGCGGGTCGCGCTCGACGACTGGGTGCTGATGGACCTGCAGCCGGAGTCGATCGCGGGCGGCCGGGGCATGTACACCGGGAGGATCTTCGGCCGGGACGGCAGGCTGGCGGCCGGCATCGCGCAGGAGTCGGTCTTCCGGACCGCCTGATCCGGGCGGGCGGCGGGAGGGCGCGTGGCGGCCAGGGCAGGCGCCGAGAGGGTAGCCGGGGAGCAGGGAAGGCGGGCGGGCCTGGCGCGGTGGGCGGGCGGGGCGCGGTGGGCGGGCAGGGCGTGGTGGGCGGGCAGGGCGTGGTGGGCGGGCAGGGCGTGGTGGGCGGGTATAACAGAGCCCAGACGTCCCGACCGGATAATAGAGGGTACTGTTTAGCCATGTCGATCGCCATCACCGATGATCACCAGACACTCGCCCAGACCGCGTCCGACTTCCTGGGCGCCCGCGGCGCCCGGGATGCCGCCCGGAAGCTGCTCGAGGCGGAGGCCGAGCCGCTGCCCGCCTTCTGGGCGGAGCTGAGCGAGCTGGGCTGGCTCGGGCTGCACATCCCCGAGGCCTACGGTGGCTCGGGATTCGGCCTGCCCGAGCTGGTGGTGGTGATCGAGGAACTGGGCCGGGCCGTGGCCCCCGGCCCGTTCGTGCCGTCGGTGATCGCCAGCGCGGTGCTCGCCGCGATCGCCCCGCCGGACGCGGCAGCCCGCCTGCTGCCCGGCCTGGCCAGCGGCTCGGCGGTCGGCGCGGTAGCGCTCGGCGGTGACGTGACCGTGCGGGACGGCGCCGCTCACGGCCCGGCTGGCGTCGTGCTCGGCGGCCACCTCGCCGACGTCCTGGTCGTCGCGGCGGGCGAGGACGCGCTGATCATCGAAACCGCGGGCGGCGGCGTCACGGCCGAGATCCCGGCCAACCTTGACCCGGCCCGGCGGGCTGCCCGGGTGGCCTTCGCGGGAGCACCCGCCACGGTGCTGCCCGGCGGCCGGCGGGTGCTCACCGACCTGGCCTGGCTGCTCCTGGCCGCCGAGGCGGCCGGCGTCGCTCGTGAGTGCACCGAGCAGGCGGCCGAGTACGCCAAGGTACGCGAGCAGTTCGGCCGGCCGATCGCCACGTTCCAGGCGGTCAAGCACCACTGCGCGAACATGCTGGTGGCCGCGGAAGTCGCCACGGCGGCTGTGTGGGACGCGGCCCGGGCGGCCGAGGGGGGCGGCGACCAGCTCAGCTACACCGCGGCGGTCGGCGCGGCGCTCGCCGTGCCGACGGCCGTAACGAACGCACAGCTCAATATCCAGGTACACGGCGGGATCGGGTTCACCTGGGAACACGACGCCCACCTGTACCTGCGCCGGGCCGCCGCCATCGCGGCCCTGGCCGACGCCGACGCGGCCGCCGCGGACGTCACCGCGCTGGTCCGCCGCGGCGTGCGGCGGGCGGCCGCGATCGACCTCCCGCCCGAGGCCGAGCAGATCCGGGCCGCGGTCCGGCCGGAGGCCGAGCGCCTGCGTGACCTTGACGGCGACGCCCGGCGGCAGGCGCTGATCGAGTCCGGCCTGCTGATGCCGCACTGGCCGAGGCCCTGGGGCCGGGACGCGAGCGCGGTGGAGCAACTAGTCATCGAGCAGGAGTTCGCCGCGGCCGGGCTGAAGCGCCCGTCCTACGGGATCACCGGGTGGGTGATCCTGACCCTGATTCAGCACGCCACGCCGGACCAGGTGAAGCGGTGGGTGCCGGCCGCGCTCAACCAGGAGGTGATCTGGTGCCAGCTGTTCAGCGAGCCCGGGGCCGGCTCCGACGCGGCGGGCATCAGGACCAGGGGAACCCGGGTGAGGGGGGATGGGGAGGCGGGCGGAGGCTGGCTGGTCAACGGCCAGAAGGTGTGGACCAGCGGCGCGCACGTGGCCCGTTACGGCTTCGCCACCGTGCGCACGAACCCGGACGCGCCCAAGCATCAGGGCATCACCACGATGGTCATCGACATGCAGGCCAAGGGGGTCTCGGTCCGGCCGCTGAAGATGCCGACCGGCAACTCGGACTTCAACGAGGTCTTCTTCGATGACGTGTTCGTCCCCGACGACGACGTGGTCGGGCCGGTCGACGGCGGCTGGACGGTGGCCCGGGCCACGCTCGGCAACGAGAGCGTGAGCATCGGCGGCGGCGCGGGCAGCGCGATGACGCTGCCGCCCGAGGCCGTGATCGGGCCGCTGGACGCGCACCCGGAGCGGCTGCCCGGCGGGGAGACCCGGGTGGGCCGGCTCCTCGCCAGCAATCAGGCCATGACCGCGCTGAACCTGCGCGGCGCGCACCGGGCGGTAGCGGGTGGCGGTCCCGGCCCGGAGGGCAACATCACCAAGCTGCTGCTGTCGGAGAACGGGCACGAGGCCGCCGCCATCCTGGCTGCGCTGGCCGGCCCGGACCTCGCGTTCCTGGACGGCCCCGGCGCCCTGGCCGGGACGCTGGTGCTGATGAACCGCTCCATGTCGATCGCCGGGGGGACGTCAGAGATCAAGCGCAACCAGATCGCCGAGCGAATCCTCGGCCTGCCCCGGGATCCGCTGATCCGCTGACCGGCCAGGCGTTGCGGCAGGGCGGCCTGCGCCCGGCCTGATGGTCAGCCCGCTGCGCGCAGGTCGGCGGCGATCTGCTCGGTGACCGCGGGGTCGACGGCGTACGGCGTGTACAGCGTCATCCGCGTCATGATGTCGCCGTACCGGCGCAGCAGCTCCGCGGCCGCCTCGCCGGGCTCGGCCACGACGGCGAACGTGTTCAGCACGTCGTCGTCGATGATCGTGCCCATCTCCTGCCACCGCCCCTGCAGCGAGAGCTCGTGCAGCTCGTCGGAGAGCCCGGCCCAGCCGTGCAATTCCAGCACGCCGCGGTAGGCCGGGGTGGAGCCGTAGAACGCGATCTGCTCGCGGACGCCGCGGCAGGCGGCCTCGAGCTCCGCCTCGCTGCGGCCGGTGACCACGAGCGGCGAGCCGGACACCTCGTACCCGGCCAGATCGCCGCCGGGGCGGCCGCGGGCCAGCGCGGGCACGGTGACCTCGCGCAGGTACCGCTCGGTGGTGAAGCCGTGGCACAGGAACCCGTCGGCCACCTCGCCGGCCACGGCCGTCATCGCCGCGCCCACCCCGGCCAGCAGCACCCTGGGCGCGCCGTGCGGATTCGGCCCCGGGTGGAAGAACGGCGTCATCAGCGTATGCGAGTAGAAGTCGCCGCGGAAGTTCAGCTTGGTGCCGTCGTTCCAGCAGCCCCAGATCGCCCGCAGGGCCAGGATGTACTCGCGCATCCGGGGCGCCGGGTGCGACCAGGGCATGCTGAACCGCCGCGTTATGTGCGGCCTGATCTGCGAGCCGAGCCCCAGCAGCAGACGCCCCCCGGACAGCAGCTGCAGATCGTTCGCCTGCACGGCCAGGGACATCGGGTTGCGCGCGAACGCCACCACGATGGCGGTGCCGAGCTCGAGGGTGTCGGTCGCCACGGCCGCCAGCCCGAGCGCGACGAACGGATCGTGCTTGATCTCGCTGGTCCACGCGCCCGCGTAGCCGGCCTGCTGCGCGGCCACCGCGTCCTCGCGGGTGTCGACCGACGCGCCGAGCCCGGTGTCGACCTTCATCCCTGGCCTCCCGCGGTCATCCCTGACCTCCCGCGATCTGGGCACGGTTGCGCGCCATGACGTCGACCCGGCGCCGCTCGAGCCCGGCCCAGTCCGGTACGTGCCTGGCCGCGATCTCCCGTTCGGCCGCCAGCGCCGGCCCCAGCGTGGTCTGCGCCCCCGCGGCGTACATCTGCTTGAGCGCCCGCACGGTGTCCGGCGGCACCTCCGCGACCGCCCGGGCGCAGTCCATGACGCGCGGCATGAGCTGGTCATGCGGGACCACCTCGGTCACCAGCCCGATGCGCTGCGCGCCAGCCGCGTCGATCACCTGGCCGGTCATGGACATGCGCCGCGCCCAGGCGCCGCCGACGACGCGGGGAAGCCGGGCGGTCATGCCGCCGCGGGGCAGGATGCCGACCCTGGCGTGGGTGTCGGCGAAGATGGCCAGGTCAGACGCGATGAGGAAGTCGCAGCCCAGGGCCAGCTCCAGCCCGCCGGTGAACGTCGCGCCGTTGATCGCGCCGATGACCGGCTTCGACAGGAGCCCGACCTGGGTGATGCAGTCGGCCGTGCCCACCCGGCGGAAGTAGTCGGCCCCGGCGCGGGCTGCCTCCTTCAGGTCGATGCCCGCGCAGAACGCCGGGTCCGCTCCGGTCAGCACCAGCACCCGCACCTCGTCGTGGGCGTCGGCCGCGAGCAACGCCGCGTGCAAGGCCTCGACCAGCGCGCCGCTCAGCGCGTTGCGCGCCTCGGGCCGGTTGAGCGTCAGGACCCGGACGCCGTCGGTGTCCTCCTGCAGCAGGACTTCGGTCACGCCGCCGCCCCCCTCAGCTCGTCGGTCGGCCGCTTACCTACCCGCCGGCCGGCGCTTTTCACCCGGCGTTGACATCCTCCCGGCCCTGAAACGCTCGCATCGCGGTCTCGAAGTCCCGCAAGGCCTGCTGCTGGACACTCGACGACCCGGCAGCCAGCCATGACTCCGCCGACCGCGCCTCGGCCAGCTGATGAGCCTGCTTCACGTAGCCAGGAGCTGACGCCCGCGCCAGTACCAGGACTGCTGCTCGACGGCGAGGTTCCACACGTACCGCGCGTGGCCGCAGTGCTCCTGCAAGATCGCCTCCTGGTCAGGGCCCGGGTACAGGCGGTTGCGGATGGCCACGAGCGGAGCCTAACCCCGGCTTACGGCAAACCCGCCAGGCTAACTCCGCCCTGAAGGACGAAGTCTGCGTCCAGCCCTTCCGATCACCTGGTCCGCCCGCCCGATCCCACCCGTCGCGCCGACCGCACGCGGCGCCGCGCCGGCCGCACACCGCGCCGGGGCCGGGCCGGGATGCGAGGATGACGCCATGGCCGACGTTCGTGCCGCAACGGCCTGCTTCGTGTGCCGCAAACACGCCGAGCAGGGAGCGCTGCTACCCGGGGGCCCGGTGGGCGAGGACGAACTGGTCGTCGTCTCGCACCTGGCCCCGGCCGCACCCGGCCGGCCAGGCAGCCCCGTCTACCTGGGACACCTCTTCGTCGAACCCCGCCGGCACGTGCCGGACCTGGCCGACCTGACCGGCGACGAGGCGCAGGCCATGGGCTGGTGGAGCGCCCGGACCAGCCGGGCTCTGCGCGACGCGGCAGGCGCGGAGCACGTCTATGCCGCGGTGATCGGCGACCGGACGCCGCACCTGCACGTCCACCTCCTGCCCCGGTATCCGGGCACTCCCCGGGAGTACTGGTGGACCCGGGTCGACGAATGGCCGGACGCCCGCCGCGGCGGGGAGCCGGAGATCACTGAACTCGTCCGCGACTTGCGTGGGTACCTCGCGGCCGCGCCCATGCCCTGACGACCCTTCGCCGGGCTTCACGCAACGGAGCAGGCGGGCGTGGCGGGGATACCGTGCTTTACCGCATCAGGGCGGCGGCGAGGGCGTCGAGGTGGCGCCGCATCCGGTGCCGGGCCAGCTCCCGGTCGCCCGACTCGACGGCCGCGGCGATGGCCCGGTGGGCGTGCAGCACCTCGGCGCGGACCTGCTTCCTGGCCTTCGGGGCGAGACGCTCGATCTCGTACAGCCTGCTGAGCCTGATGAACACCAGCGCGATCAGCTCAAGCACCCGGCTGTGCGCCGCGCCGGCGACGGCCACGTGAACGTCGTGCACCACGTCGGCCTGGTCATCATCCAAGCTGGTCGCCTCGCGCTCCAGCGCCTTGCGCAGGTGCGCCGTCCCGTCGCGGTCGATGCGGGATGCGGCCAGGCCGACGATCGCGACCTCGACGCCGGTCCGCAGTTCCGCGAGGTCACCCAGGCACATCCCCCGCCGGGCCAGGTAGATCGCCACGATCTCGGTGACCGCGCTCGCGCTCGGCTCGAACACGAACAGGCCGCCGCCGGGACCGCGGCGCATCCGGGCGATCTGGTGGTGCTCGAGCAGCCGGACCGCCTCCCGCAGCACGGCGCGGCTGACGCCCTCCCGTTCGATCAGCTCCCGCTCGGTGCCGACCAGCTGGCCCGGCTGCATCCCGTCGCCGACCACGGTCTGCGTGATGCGGCGCGCGACCGCCTCGGCCAGCTTGCCGTTGCCGGGCTCGCTGAGCATGATGACGCTGCCGGACAGCAGCTGTCGCGTAGAGCGCCGCTGTCGCAGGTACTCTGCCTCCGCCTCAAGGTGCTTGCGCATCCGGTGCCGGGCCAGCCCCGGCTCGCCCACGATGACCGCCTCGGCGATGCGCGCGTGCGCGTAGGCGGTATCGGCGGCGACCGCGGGCCCGAAGCTTTGCCAGTCGGCCGAATACAGCATGGCCACCCGGTTCAGCACGTCAACGAACAGCTCGAGGGCCGGATTCCGGCTGATCGCGGCCAGCAGCGCGTGCAGGGCCCGGGGATCCGGGCTCGGGGGCGCGTTCCCGGCCTCGACGAAAGTGCGCAGCCGGGCCAGGTCCTGCTCGTCGAGCCGGGCGGGCGCGAGCTCGCTGGCGATCTCCTCGACCGCGATGCGCGCCTCGAACAGCTCGTCGAGCCTGGCCTCCACCCGGTACAGGTACAGCACCACGGCGTCGATGACCGCGTCGACGGTCGGCTCGGTGATGACCAGCCCGCCGCCCGGTCCGCGCCGGGTCCGGGCGACCTGCTTGTGCTCGACCAGGCGGACTGCCTCGCGGAACACAGCCCGGCTGACCTGGTAGCGCTCGAGCAGCTCGGCCTCGGAGCCGAGCAGCTCGCCGACCGGCCAGCCCATCGCCATGACGTCCCCGACGATACGATCGGCGACCTTCGCGGCGCGCTTGGAACTCGGGCTGACCCCCGGGCGCGCGGGAAGATCGCTCCGCGCGGCCGGCGTGGTCGTCGCCATCGGCCCAGGCTATCCCCGTGTCCGGGCCGCCAGCGAACGACGAAGAGTGGCGATGATCAAGGTCGAGGAACCTCGCACAGGATCTCGCCGTGCGGGATGAGGAACCATGCGTCGTCGCTGGCCGCCCAGCGGCGCCACGCACTGGCCAGGCGGTCCAGGTCCGGGCGGGTCGCCAGGCCTTGCTCGACGGCCCGGTCGCCGAAGGACGACTCGGTCAGCCGCTCGGCCCACAGCGTGCCCCACCAGGCCCGGTCCTCGGGGCCGGTGTAGCACCAGCAGCCCGCCGACGACTCGATCGCGGTGAACCCGGCCGCCCGGGCCCAGGACAGCATGCGCCGCCCGGCGTCCGGCTCGCCGCCGAGCGCCCGCGCCACCCGCCGGTACAGTTCCCGCCACTCGGCCAGCTCCGGATCCTCCGGGAACCAGAACATCCCGCCGTAGTCGCTGTCGCGCGCGGCGACCAGGCCGCCGGGCCGGCCGACCCGCCGCATCTCGGCCAGCGCGCCGACCGGGTCGGACAGGTGCTGCAGCACCTGGTGGGCGTGCACCACGTCAAACGCGCCGTCGCCGAAGGCCAGGCGGTATACGTCACCGGCCTCGAAGGTCACGTTGGCCTGACCCTGGCGGGTGGCTTCTCGCCGGGCGACGGCCAGCACGTCCCCGGCCCGGTCGACGCCGACCACCTGGCCCTGGGGCACCCGGGCCGCGAGGTCCGCGGTGATCGTGCCGGGGCCGCAGCCGACGTCGAGGACCAGGGCCGCCGGGGGCAGCCGCGCGAGCAGGTACCCGGCCGAGTTCTCCGCGGTCCGCCACTGGTGCGAACGGAGCACGCTGTCGTGGTGGCCGTGCAGGTAGACGTCTGGAGTGCTGGGCATCCGCTCATCATGCCGCGACGTTGTGGCGGCGGCCGCGCGGAGGCTTTCGCGGGCGCCTGCGCGGAGGCTTTCGTGGTGGCAGCCGCGCGGAGGATTTGGTGGCCGTGCTCCCGCGGGAGACGGCCGGGCTCGCGGCGGCGCGGGAGCCGGCTGCCGGGCACGCCCGGCGCCGGCGCGTGTCATTCGTAAATAAGATTGACAGTCCTGATGCTTGTCAATAGCTTGGGCCTGTGCCCGAGGAGCGTGACTGGTTCGACGAGGTGGCGTTCCCGGCGCTGTTGCGGGCGGCCCGCAGGACCTACGGGTCGGCGGTCCGGCAGGCCCTGGCCGACGCCGGATGTGACGACGTGCCGCGCAACGGCAGCTACGTACTCGCCGCCATCGCCCGCGCCGGGGCGCCGCTCAGCCAGATCATCCAGGAACTCGGGGTGTCCAAGCAGGCCGCTGGGCAGCTCGTGGACACCCTGGTCACCCGCGGCTACCTGGACCGTGCCCCCGACCCTGCTGACCGGCGGCGGCTGACCATCACGCTCACCCCGCGCGGGCACGCCGCGGCCGAGGTGATCCGGGTCGCGGTCGGGCAGGTGGACGCCGACCTGGCCCGGCGGGTGGGGCCGGAGCACATCGCGCACGCCCGGGCGACGCTCGCGGCGCTGATCGACGCCGGTCACGACACGGAGGGGCAAGACCCATGACGAGCGAACCGGACGTGAGCGCCTGGCCTGGCCCCGGAGGTCGTCACGGCGCGCCAGGACGTGGCCGGGCCGCCGTGCCCTGCCTGGCTGCGGCGTCCCGCGTTACTGCTGATCGCCGGGCTGGCCGGGCTGTCCTACGCCTGGGCCCTGGCCCAGGACCCGCTCGAGCCCTACTACCAGGCCGCCGTGCGCAGCATGTCGATGAGCTGGCACAACTTCGTTTACGGCGCCTTCGATCCGGCGGGGACCGTCACCCTCGACAAGCTGCCCGGTGCGTTCTGGGTCCAGGCGCTCGCCGTGCGTGCCTTCGGCTTCCACACCTGGGTCATCGTGGCGCCCCAGGCGGCCGAAGGCATCCTCACGGTGCTCGTGCTGTGCCGGGCGGTGCAGCGGCTGGCCGGCCCGGCGGCCGGGCTGATCGCCTCGGCCGTCGTCGCGGTGAGCCCGGCGACGGTCGCGCTGAACCGGGGCAACATCTCCGACTCGTTGATGATCTTGCTGCTGGTCCTGGCCGCCGACGCGGTATCGGCCGCGATCGTCAACGGGAGCCAGCGCCGCCTGCTGCTCGCCGCGCTCTGGGTCGGGCTGGCCTTCCAGGCCAAGATGATCGAGGCGTGGCTGGTCCTCCCCGCGTTCGGCCTGGCCTACCTGGTGAGCGCGCCGGGATCGGCCGGGCGGCGCGTCTGCCAGCTGGCCGTGGCCGGCGTCGTCGCCGGGCTGGTGTCGCTGTCCTGGATGACCGTGGTCTCGATCATGCCGGCCGCGCACCGCCCGTACATCGACGGCAGCCAGGACAACTCCGCCTACCAGCAGGTGTTCGTGTACAACGGCTTCGGCCGCTTCGGCGACCAGACCCCGTTGCAGTTGCTGGCCGGCCAGTCCCTCGGCATCGCCTCCGTGGCGCAGACGCCGGCCGCGGGCCCGGGCCGGCTGCTGCGGGGCGACCTGGGCCGGGACACGGGCTGGCTGCTCCCGATGGCCCTGATCGTCGGCGCGTGGGGCATCGTCAGCCGACGGCGCCAGCCCCGGGGCGATCCGCTGCGGGCGTGTTTCATCGTGTGGGAGGCCTGGCTCCTGACGCTAGCCGCGACGTTCTCGCTGGCCACGACGATCAACTCGTACTACACGGCGGCGCTCGCCCCGGCGGTGGCGGCCCTGCTCGGCGCCGGGGTCGCGGCGGCCTGGCCGGCGGACCGGTCCGCGGCCGGACGGCGGATCGGCCTGGCCGTGGCCGTAGCCGCGGCCGTGGGCTACGCGGCCTGGCTGGTGGCCTCGGCCGGGGCCCGGGCACCCGGCTGGCTGCTGCCGCTCGTCATCGCCGTCGGCCTCGTGGCCGTGGCCGTGGCGGCAGCCTCGGTGGTGGTCCGGCGCGACGCCTGGTTCGCGGCGGCGCTTGGGGCCGGGCTCATCGCCGGCTGCGTGGCGCCGGCCGTGGCGGCGGGCACCCTCGTGCTGCGCCACCAGGGCGCGTTCGATACGCCGTTCGAGCCCGCCGCGCAGGCGAACGCGATCGACACGCTGTTCGTGCGCACGCCGGAGCAGGTCGCGCTCACCATCCCGCGCCTGCGGGCCGCCCAGTTCGGCGCGCCCTACCTGCTCGCAACCCAGACCTCGGCGCTGGCCTCGGTGTTCATCGACGACAGCGGGCTGGAGGCGCTGCCGATCGGCGGTTTCACCGGCACGATCCCGTCGCCGACCCTGGCCCAGCTCCAGGCCGACATTAATGCCGGGCAGTTCCACCTGGTGCTGGCCGCCACCAGCGCCGACCCCCGGCTGAGGTGGATCGCCGCGCATTGCCGGAACCTCGGGCGCAGCACGGCGAAGCTGCACATTTTTTTCTGCCTGCCGACCGGCGCCGGCTAGGACGGCCCGCCTGCTTGTGCCTGCCGAGCGGCGCCGGCTAGCCAGCGCGCGGGGAATACCCTGCATCCATGGATCTTGGCCTGCGCGGTACCCGCGCGCTGATCACCGGGGGAAGCCGGGGCATCGGCTTCGCGGTCGCGGACGCGCTGGCCGCCGAGGGTGCCGCGGTCGGGCTCGTTGCGCGCAACGCCGACGGGCTGGCCGCCGCGGCGCAGCGGCTGGCCCACCGGGGCGCGCCGGTGGCCACCGCCGCGGCCGATGTCACGGACACGGCCGCGCTGGCCCGCGCGGTCGACGACATCGCGGCGGCGCTCGGCGGCCTGGACCGCCTGGTGGCCAACGCGGGCGGCACGGTCGGCGGCGGGGACCTGACCAACTCGGGCCCGGGCGACTTCACCGCGACGTTCGCGCTCAACGCGGGCCACGCCGCGGAACTCATCCGGGCCGGACTGGGCTACCTGCGCGCCGCGGGCGGCGGCGCGGTCGTGGTCATCTCCTCGATCACCGGCCTGCGCCCGGCCCCGCGCACCGCCTACGCCGCCGCCAAGGCCGCGGAGATCCAGCTCGCGGCGACCGCCGCCCAGGAACTGGCGCCCGACGGCATCCGGGTCAACGCGGTCAGCCCCGGGTCCATCCTCTTCCCGGGCGGCTCGTGGGAAGCGTTCGCCCGCGCCAACCCCGAGGACTTCGCCGCCTTCCTGTCCGCCCAGTTTCCGTTCGGCCGCCTGGGACGGCTGGAGGAGGTCGCCGACGTGGTCGCGTTCCTGCTGTCCGCGCGGGCGTCATGGGTCACCGGCGCGAACATTGTCGTCGACGGCGGCCAGCGCTATCCGAGCGCTCGCCGGTTCGGCGCCTAACGATCTTTAACGGCGGAGGTTACAGATTCGGCGCCTGGGAGCAGTTCCGCTGCGTTTGTTCGACGTGCTGGCAAGAGCAGGGCGGCAGCGGCGCCGCATCCGATGGCGGCGATCGCGAACGCCATCGTCTCGGTGCGGCCGATCCAGTTGACCGTTATCGCCGCGAGCAGTGCGCCGATGAGTGTCACGGCCATCGTGAACGAGGAATAGGCCGCGCTGATCCTTCCGACCAGGTGGTCGGGCACGTTGCGCTGCACGGTCGTTCCCTGTAGTTGAAGGAAGGAGCCGCCCGCTAGGCCGGCGAGCGCGAGGAAGGCTGCGGCGGCCCAGAACGACCGGAAGGCGAGGAATCCGGCGAAGGCCGCGGTGACGAGCCACAGCAAGGTGCTGGCGTACGCCCGGAGCCGGTAGCTTTTTCCTGCGGCTCGCCCGGTCGCTGTGCTGGCCAGATAGCCGACGCCGAGCGCGGAGAACAGCTCGCCGATCCTGCCGGGGCGCACATGCAGGCCGGTGACCACGTACGGGACGAACAACGCGGTCAGCGCGGCGTTGCCGAAGAGGAACAGCGAGGACGCCGCCAGCATGAGCCGCAGGGTGCTGTTGCGGGCGAGTGACGCCAGTCCGTGCTGCAGTTCGCTGATGAAGGCAGTGAGCGCGCGCTGGCCGCTGGGCTGCGCTGCAGCGGCGGGTGTTCGTCTGGTCAGCGCCACCAGGAGCGCTGAGGCGAGGTAGGAAGCCGCGTCGGTCGCGGCGGGCAGCCGGAAGCCGCCTACGGCGTAAAGAGCGCCACCGAGCGGTGCAGCGGCGAGGCGCTGGATGCCGCCGGACACGGCGAACCAGCTATTGGCTACGGCCAGATCGCTGTCGCGGCCGACGATAGCCGGGACCAGGCCGGTGCACGCCGGGTTGAAGAACGCGCAGAAGGCGTTCTCCGCGAACACGGCGGTCAGCAGGAGCCACAGCACCGACCGGGCGGAGGCCACCATCATCACGCCAACGCTGGCGCTGCTCAGCAGGTCAGCGACGATCATGACGCGTCGGCGCGGCCAGCGGTCGGCAAGCACACCCGCGACAGGCCCGAGAAAGAGCAGCGGGGTCACTTGGGCAACGAAGGCGAGTCCGGCGTCGGTGGCCGACCCGGTGAGCCGGAAGACATACAGCGGGACCGCGACCAGCAACAGCCAATCGCCGGCCCGGATAGCAGCTGGCCCAGCCAGAGCATGCCGAAGGACCGGTTGCGGAGAACGAGAGCGCGGCTGGGCAGACGGCGGATGCAGCGCATGCCAGCTGGCTTCCTCCCACAGAGCACTATGTTTCAGTAGAATAGGAATGGAAAGCATGCTTCTGTCAAGATAGGATCGAGGGTGACAACGCTAGCCGAGCTAGGGCGTCAGCTGCGGGCCATGCGGGCCGCCTCCGGCCGGACGGTCGCTTCGGTCGCGGCCGACGCAGGCTTGTCCGTCCCGTACATCGCCAACCTGGAAAACGGCCGGGGTAACCCCACGATGGGGGCAGTCGACCGGCTAGCCGCGGCGCTGGGCTCGGAACTGACGGTGAGCTTGACCGGCACGACCGGACCGGTGCCGAGCGCGCCCCAGTCGCTGGTGCGGTTCGCGCGCACAGGCCGGTTCCGACACGACAACACCCAGCTGGCTGCCACGCTCGGCGTCCCGCCTGATGAACTCAGCCAGCGCATCGTCACGGCGCTAGCCGGGCTCGCGGACGCCGTCGGCATGGATCCTGGCGACGCGGGATGGAGCCGGCTGATGGATGCGCTCGTGCTGATCGTTCAGCATCCGATCCCGTCCGGCCGAGGCCTTAAGGATCGTTAGGCGGAGAGCCGGGATAGCCGCGGGCCACGGTCCGGGCCAGGATCCCCAGGGTGGCCCGCAGCGCGCCTTCGGACAGGACCGGGAAGATCCCGGCCTGTTTCCAGGTCGGGTCGATGGTTGACCAGTCGTAGTAGGAGGTCACCAGGGTCCCCTCGGCCGTGGGCTCGAGGATGTAACCGTAGACGTGACCGAGCGGCGGGCGGATCTGGCCCAGGATCGTCCAGGCGATCTCACGGTCCGGCACGAACCTGGTGATGGTCACGGTCACGTCGTAGCGGCCCAGCTCCGGGTAGTCGTTCAGCGCCTCGCGATCCATGTGCACGACGAAGCTGTCCCCGGTGGCGGCCACGGGCTCGCCGTCGGCGCTCATCAGCATCCCGGAGCTGTCGATGGCCACGTGTCCCTGCGGATCGCACAGCACCCGGAAGATGGCCGGCGGGTCGGCGCCGATCGTGCGCTGGACTTCGATCCGCTCGGTGGTCACCTCGCTGGTCACCCCTTCATCCTGCCATCCGGCGCCGGCCGAGGCAGTAGCGCGGCGGACTCACCCTGAAATACGGTCGTGACTATGAACCCACTGTCAGGCGTGCTGAGCGAAGCGTGGCAGTACTACCGGAAGTTCGCCGGGCACCTGCTCGCGATCGCGTTCGTCATCTACGTGGTGGCCGCCATCATCGCGGCGCTGCTGGGACTGGCCGGCGTCATCGGGTCGCTGCTGGCCCTCATCGTGGAGCTGTTCGCCGGCTTCCTGCTGCAGGCCACCCTGGTCAAGTCGGTGCAAGATATCCGGGACGGCCGCGCCGACCTGTCCGTGGGCGAGACCGTGTCCGCGGCCACCCCGTACATCTGGTCCGTGGCCGCGGCATCGATCCTGGCCGGCATCGCCATCGCCATCGGCCTCGCCCTGATCATCGTCCCGGGCCTGTGGCTCATCACCATCTGGGCGGTGATCATCCCGGTCATCGTCATCGAGCGATCCGGCGCCCTGGCCTCGTTCGGGCGCAGCAGGCAGCTGGTCCGGGGCCACGGATGGCACGTCTTCGGCACCCTGGTGCTGGTGTTCATCATCCTGATCGCGGTGGACCTCGTGCTCGGCCTCATCTTCTCGGGGCTGCCGCGCGTGTGGGGCAGCGGGCTGAGCACGATCATTTCCGGGACCCTGATCGCCCCGTTCATCGCCCTGGTCGTGACGCTGATCTACTACCGCCTCCTGGGGGCGGGCGCGGGCGGGCCCGGCGCGGCCGGTGACGCTACGGTCGGAGGGTACGGAGCCCCGCCGCCAGGAGGCTACGGAACCCCGCCCGCCGGCAACTACGGAGCCCCGCCCGCCGGCAACTACGGAGCTCCGCCGCCGGAGGGAGGCCACGGAACGCCGCCGGGAGCTTACGAACCTCCGCCGGCCGGCGACTACGGAGCGCCGCCGCCGGGAGGCCGTGAAGCCCCGCCGCCGGGAGGTTCCGGGACCGCGTAGCCCGCCGTTCAGCGGTGCACGGCAGCGAGCAGCGTGGCGTAGCAGCGGACCAGGGCCGCACGTAGCTGCGGAAGCAGCGGGCTGTCGGGCTGGCAGCCCTCCCGGACCCACTGATCGGACAGGTGCATCGCGCGGACCCGGCCTACCGCCGCCGACCTGACCTTGGTGGCCGGCTCAGCGTAGAGGTAGCTGTACAGGCGGGTCACCGACTCGACCAGGTCATCGTCGGTACCTGCGGGCGCCAGCGAGTACTGGACCTCCCGGTGCGCGCGCCACCAGTCAATCTCGAGCCGGGCGGCCTCCACCGGGCTGGCGGGCTCGCCGTAACTGAGCCGGACCAGAGCGTAGAACCGCCGCATGCAGGCCCGCGCCCCGTCCGGGTCGTTGTGCGGGACCGGGGCCCACAGCTGGGCCGCGCGCATCATCAGCCAGGCGCCGTGCAGGGTCCGGTACCAGTCCATGCCGAAGCCTTCCCGGACCAGCTTGACGACGGCCGTCAGCACCTGGGGCCAGTCCCGCAGGTAGTAGCCGGTCCACGCCTGGTACTCCAGGTCGGCGATGCGGCCCGGGTCGAACGACCGCGGCGGTATCGGCCGCGTAGCCGGGCGGCCGATACCGCTGAGGCTCAACGGGCCCAGCCTGCCGCCGTATTGCTGCCTCGCCAGCCGCGCCACGGTCGTTCGCACGCCAGAGGTAACCACGTCGATTCCCAATGACTTCCCCTTCCGTCCCCGATCAGCCCGGCCGTGGACGCGCAACGGGCGGGAGCGCCGCGTCCGGCACGCGGGTCCCGTAGCCGGTGGCGGCCTCGAAGGCGTGCGCCACGGCGAGCAGGTCCCAGTCGGCCCGGCGCCTGCCGACCAGTTGCAAGCCCACGGGGAGGCCGTCCGCGGTGAATCCCGCGGGCACGCTGATCGCCGGGAGGCCGGTCACGGAGATCAGGTAGGCCGACGCCATCCAGTCCAGGTAGGTCTGCTGCGGCTGGCCGTTGATCTCGTGCACCCAGTCCAGGGTCACGTCAAACGGCGCCACCTGGCTGACCGGGCAGGCCAGCACGTCGACCTCGGCGAAGAACCCGCTGATCCGCTCGGCCAGCTCGGCGCGCGCCGTGGTGGCCCGGCTCAGGTCGGCCACCGTGAGCTCGAGCCCCCGCTGGACGTTCCAGGTCACGTTGGCGCCGACCAGGTCGGGGTGCTCACGTACCGGCCCGGCGAGGAAGGTCGCGAACCTGAAGGCGCGGAACGCGCGGAACGCCTCGTCGGCGCCGGACAGGTCGGGCGCCGCGTCGGTGACGGTGGCGCCCAGCCCGGCCAGGACGCGCCGCGCCGGGGCCAGCGCCTCGAGCACCTCCGGTTCGACCGGCAGGCCGAGATCCGGGCTCCAGGCGATCCGGAGGCCGCGCGGGTCCCTGGTGAGCAAGCCGGGAATCTGCGCCGGGTCGGTCACCGCGGGCGGCGGCTGGTCCAGCGCCAGCGGGACCCGCGGGTCCGGGCCGGCCAGGACGGCCAGCAGCAGCGCCGTGTCGGCCACGGTGCGCGCCATGGGCCCGGACACGCCGAGCTGATCGGTCACGTCATCGAGCGGCCAGCCGGGAACCCGGCCCGGGCTGGGCCGTAGCCCGACGACGTTGCAGAAGCTGGCCGGGTTCCGCAGCGACCCGCCCAGGTCGCCGCCGCCCGCCAGGCAGATCAGCCTCGCGGCCAGCGCTGCCGCGGCGCCGCCGCTGCTGCCGCCGGCGCTGCGGCCGAGGTGCCAAGGGTTGCGGGTCGCCCCGAAGACCGGGTTGACGGTGTGCGAGCCGGCGCCGAACTCGGGGGTGTTGGTCTTGCCCAGGCTGATCGCGCCCGCGTCCGCCATCCGCTGGACCACGAGCGCGTCACGGTCCGGGACGTGCTCGGCGAACAACGGCGACCCGTAGGTGGTCCGCACGCCCGCGGTGTCGGCGAGATCCTTATGCGCGACCGGCAGGCCGTGCAGCGGGCCGGCCTGGCCACGGGCCATGGCCTCGTCGGCGGCTGCGGCCTTAGCCAGGGCGGAGTCGAAGGTGCGGGTGACGATCGCGTTGATGGCCGGGTTGACCGCTTCGATCTGGTCAATGTGCGCCGCGACGACCTCGCGGGCCGACACCTCCCGGCCGCGCAGCAGCCCGGCCAGGGCGATGGCGTCCGACAGGCACAGGTCATTCATCGGCCGCTCCGCGCCGCGCGCAGGTCCTCGCCGGCCGAGAACGCCCGGCCGGCGCCGGTGAGCACGATGCCGCGCACCGCGTCGCCGCGGCCGAAGTGACGGGGGATGGCGGCCAGCTCCCGGCGCATGCTGGCGGTCAGCGCGTTGAGCTTCTCCGGCCGCCGCAACGTGACCACGGCCACGGCCTGCTGCTCGGCCACGCTGATGTGGCCGGATTCGATTCCCCTGGCAGGACTGGACACCCGGCCCTCCACGCCAACCAATCAGGTCATAGATCGGACCACGAGCCCGATCAGCGTGTCAAGACCGGCGGGCCAACAAGGGCGGGGCGCATACTCGGAGGGTGGACGTGCGGGTCGTGCGCTACAGCGAGCAGCCGGAGCTGTGGGACAGCATCGACGACCTGTCGGAACAGGTATGGCCGGAGTACAACCTGCACGGCGACGAGCTCAACCGCTACTGGGGGGAGCTGTACGACGTCTTCCCCGAGTGGCAGTTCGTCTTGTTCGACGCCGATGCGGGACAGGTGCTGGCCGAGGGCCACAGCATCCCGGTCCCCTGGGACGGCACCGACGCCGGGCTCGGCCCGGGGATCGACTCGGCGATCGCCGCGGGCTTCAGCCTGCGCGCCGCAGGGGCCGCGCCGGGGGCGCTGTGCGCGCTGGCCGCCGAGATCGTCCCCGGCCATCAGGGGCGGGGCCTGTCGGAGGTGCTGCTCCGGGCGATGTCGGGGCTGGCCTGCGACGACGGGCCGGCCCGGCTGATCGCCCCAGTGCGGCCGAGCCTGAAGGAGCGCTACCCCACCACTCCCATCGAGCGGTACGTGCGCTGGCGGCGGGCGGACGGCTCGCCGTTCGACCCGTGGATCCGGGTGCACGTCCGCCTGGGCGCCCGGCTGGGTCCGGCGGTTCCCCGGTCGATGCGCATCACCGGCACCGTCGGGGAATGGGAATCGTGGACCAAGATGAGCTTCCCGGAGACCGGGGACTACGTCTTCCCGGCCGGACTCGCGACGGTACACATCGACCGGGAGCGGGACGTCGGCGAGTACTGGGAGCCGAACATCTGGATCATCCACCCGCCGGGCCGGCCCGGGCGCGGCGCGAAGCGGGCCGTAGGCCCGCGCTGGCTGAGCTCCGGCTCCCCCGGCCTCACGCACGGCCTCGCATAGCCTGAGACGTCCGGAAGGAGTCTCGACAGGAGAGGACGGATTCGTGGTCGCCTTGCTCATCGCTGGGTCTGTCAGTGCGGCGGTCGCGCTCTACGGGACGGATCGCGCCGTCAAGGCGCGGGCGCGAGCCCGGCGGCGGCGCGAGATGGGGGACCGGCTGGCCGCCGCGACCGCGAGAGCCGACGAGCAACAGGAGCAGCGCCAGGCGGCCGAGCAGGCCGGCGCGGCGCTGACCTCGGTCATGCCCGCGATCAACCGCCCGCCGCTCACTGCTGGCCGGGCCGGGCCGGACCGCGACGACGGGTGACCCGGGGAGAAGTCACCCGTCCCGGCCGAAGATGACGTACACGAGGCCGCCCCACGGGATCGAGATCAGGCAGACGATGACCCACGCCCATTTGGGCAGGTAGCGCACGTGGTCCGCCCGGGCCAGGTCGCGCAGGCAGAAGACCTCCCACGCGACCGCGAGCACGGCGACGGCGGCGAGGACGAGGATCACGGTCACGGACACCGGGCTCACCCCGTCCGGCCGAGCCCGGCGGCCACCGCTTCCGGATCGGCGCAGCCCACGATCCACTCGTCGTAGGACGTGCCCTGGAGCAGGACGCGCACGCCCCGGGGCGTGTCGTGGTGGACGGCGGCGAAGATCTTCCGGCCGTCATCCCGGACGATGGCGACCTCGGCCACCCTAGGGACCCTCATCCCGATCTTGAAGCCGTGATCGGCCGGCTCGTGCGCGTCCTCGACGATCTCGACGCCCCGCACCGCCGACAACGGCACGCGCAGGTCGCCGTGGACCGCCTCGGCCTTCTCCGCCCCGGACAGGTGCAGCACCAGCTCGCCCCCCTGTACCTGCAGCTCTGCCATCCGGGCCTCCTCATCGCGGGCTGCGGGCTAACTTCTCGACATATGTAGCCTACATGTGTAGGCTACATGACGTGAAGCTAACCGGACCCCTGGAACGCGTCCTGCGGGTGTTCCTGGCCGACCCCTCCGCCCGCCGGTACGGCTACGACCTGATGAAGGCGGCCAGGCTGCCCAGCGGCACCCTGTACCCGATGCTGGCCCGGCTGCACGACGAGGGGCTGGTCACCTCGGAATGGGAGCCGTCGTCCGGCGACGCCGGCGGGCGGCCGCCGCGCAAGTACTACCAGCTCACTGGCGAGGGCGTCCGCGTGGCCCGCCTGGAGCTCGCCCAGTCTGCCCGCACCGCCGCCGCCCCGCGTGCCGTGCACGGCACGGCCCGCCCCGCGCCCGGGAGCGCGCCGTGACCGCGTTCCCCCGCCCCCCGCGTGCTCAGCGACTGGCCGATCACCTGATCCGCCGGGCCTGCCGCCGCCTGCCCGGCGAGGCCGGCGACGAGCGCTACCGGGAATGGGCCGCCGAGCTCCCCGCCATCCTGTCCGACCCCGATATCGGCTCCGGGCTGCGGCGCTCGGCCCGCGCGCTCCGCTACGCCGCGGGCATCTCCCGCTGCGCCCGTCGGCTGGGCCGCCCGGAGGGCCGGCCCGAGCCACAGGCCAGCCTTCCGGCCCGGCCCGGCTTCCCGGTGCGGCGCGTGGTGGTGGGCCTGGCCATCTACCTGGGGGTGGTCGGGCTGACCGTCGGGCTCGCCGCGGCCCGGCCCGGCCGGGCAGTGCTGCTCCCGGTCCTCCCGGTGGCGGTCGCCTTCGCGGCCTTCTGCCTGGTCGACCTGGCCCGGGCTCACCAGGTGCGCTACCTGCCCAAGTGGGGCTGGGCGATCGTCTGCCTGATCCAGATACCCCTCGGCGGCATCATGTACCTGGCCGCTGGCAAGGTCCCCGCGGCCCGGCCGGAACCGCCAGCGCAGCCATGATCGAGGTGGACCGGCTGCGCAAGCGGTTCGGCCCGGTCACCGCGGTCGACGGGCTGAGCTTCACCGTGCGCCCCGGGCGGGTCACCGGCTTCCTCGGGCCGAACGGCGCCGGCAAGACCACCACCATGCGGATCATCCTCGGGCTCAACGCCCCTACGTCGGGTACCGCCCTGGTCGGCGGCCGCCGCTACCAGGCGATCATCCGGCCGCTGCGCCAGGTCGGGTCGCTGCTGGACGCCACCGCTGTGCCCGGCGGGCGCACCGCCTGGTCCCACCTGCTGTCGATCGCGCAGAGCAACGGGATCGGGCGCCGCCGGGTCGCCGAGGTGCTCCAGCTGACCGGGCTGGAGATCGCGGCCCGCACGCGGCTGCGGGGCTTCTCGCTCGGCATGAAGCAGCGGCTCGGCATCGCCGCGGCGCTGCTCGGCGACCCCCCGGTACTGATGTTCGACGAGCCGGTCAATGGCCTGGACCCCGAGGGGATCCGCTGGATCCGGCAGCTGTTCAAGACCATGGCCGCCGAGGGCCGCATCGTGTTCGTCTCCAGCCATCTGATGAGCGAGATGGCGCTGACCGCCGACCACCTGATCATCATCGGGCGCGGCCGGCTCCTCGCCGACACGCCCACGGACCGGTTCGTCGAGTCCAGTGCCCGTGCCGACGTGCTGGTGCGGTCGCCGCGGGCCGACGAGCTCGCCGCCCTGCTGACCGGCCACGGCGCGGCCGTGGCGCGCCAGGACGACGGCGGGCTCGCGGTGACCGGGCTGGACGCGCCCGCCATCGCCGGGCTGGCCGCCGCGCACGGTGTCCCCGTGCACGAACTGGTCCCCCGGCACGCCTCGCTCGAGCAGGCTTACCTGGACATCACCGAGGGCAGTGTCGAGTACCGCGCGGAAACCGCGGCCGGGGAAGGGACACCGAGCCGATGACCGCACCGCAGGCGCAGGCCTCCCGGGCGGCCGGGCCGTCCCTGGGCGTCCGGGCCTTCGACGTGCTCACCTCGGAGTGGACCAAGCTCCGCTCGGCCCGGTCGAACTACCTGACCCTGCTCATCGCCGCCGTCGTGACCATCGGCGCCACCGTTATCGTGGCGCACGCCTTCGCGACCACGCATGGTCCCCCGCCCCCCGGACCGATCACCCCGCTCACCGCGAGCTTCCTCGGCTACGCCGAGTACACGGTGCTCCCGGTCAGCATCCTGAGCGTCCTGGTGTTCACCTCCGAGTACGGCACCGGGCTGATCCGCACCACCTTGACCGCGGTGCCGCGCCGCTGGGCGGTGCTCGGCGCCAAGGCCGCCGTCACCGGGACGGCCGCCCTCCTCGCCGGCGAGCTGCTCGCGTTCGCCTCGTTCTTCCTCACCCAGGCGATCTTGTCCGGGCGCCACCACGGCCTGTCCCTGACCCGGCCCGGAATACCCGGGGCCGTGCTGGCCGCCGGCCTGGTCCTCGCCGCCTGCGCGCTGGTCGGGCTCGGCCTTGGCGCGATCGTCCGGCACACGGCCGGGGCCATCGGCGCGACGGTCGCGGTGATCTACCTGCTGGCCGCGCTGTGCCTGTTCCTGCCGTCCCCGTGGAACGCCCGGATCGGCCGGTTCACGCTGCCGGTCGCCGCCTACCAGGTCGTGGCCCAGCACCCGCAGGCCGGCCTGCTGTCCCCGGCGCTGTCGCTGCTGGTCCTGCTGGCCTGGCCAGCCGCTATCCTGCTTGTCGCCGCGGTCGCGATCACCCGCCGCGACGCCTGACCGTCGGCCGTTCCCGTTGCAGAGTCATTGCTGGCTAAGCTGAGCGATCATGGCTTCAGCGCGGATCACCGCCGCAGCGGCGGGCACCTGGACGCTCGGCGACCTGACCGTCAACCGGTTGGGGTTCGGCGCGATGCGGCTGGCGCAGACCGGGCGGGCCCTGTCCCCCGACGCCACGCCCGGCGACCGGGACCAGGCCATTGCGGTGCTGCGCCGGGCCGTCGAGCTCGGGGTCAATCACATCGACACCGCGGCGTTCTACTTCTCTCCGCTTCGCTCGGCCAACGAGCTGATCAACACGGCCCTGGCGCCCTACCCGGACGACCTGGTCATCGTGACCAAGGTCGGGCCGGGCCGGGACCCGTCGGGCGAGTGGCTGCCCACGGCCCGGCCCGGTCAGCTCCGCGGCCAGGTCGAGGAGAACCTGCGCCAGCTCGGCCGTGATCACCTCGACGTGGTCAACCTGCGCCGGATGCCGGACATGGAGTCGCTGGCCGAGCACTTCGGCGCCCTGGCCGAGCTGCGCGACGCCGGGCTGATCCGGCACCTGGGCCTGTCCGGCGTGGACGCCGGGGACCTGGCCGAGGCTCAGGCCGTCGCGCCGGTGGTCTGCGTGCAGAACCGGTACGGGATCGGCGCGAGCCCCGAGGCGCACGCGTTCGTCGATGCCTGCGGGAAACAGGGCGTGGCGTTCGTGCCGTTCTTCGCGATCGCCGGCCGGGGCGGCGGGGCGGGCGCGACCGGTTCCGAGCCCGGTGACGTGCTGGCCGTCGCGCGCGCCCACGGGGTCACGGCCGCGCAGGTCCGGCTGGCCTGGACGCTGCAGCGCGGGCCGCACGTGCTCGCCATCCCGGGCACCGGCCAGCCGGGCCATCTGGCCGAGAACGTGGCCGCCGCGGCGTTGCGGCTCTCGCCGGACGAACTGGCCCGCCTGGAGTCGGTGCGGCCGTAAACCGCTCGGCTAGCCCACAGGTCCTACAGTGGGAGATGGGTCCGTTCGTCCCGTTGCCTGAGCGCGACGGGCCAGCATTCGCCGGTGGGGGTTGTGTCGAAGATCGCTATGGTGACGGCCGCAGCCGTCTTACTGCCCGCGCTGGCCGTGTGCTCGTGCAACGGCGCGGCGCCGCCGGCCGCCGCCCCGTCACCGTCGCCCGTCCGGCCGGCGTCACCGGCCTCACCGCCCTCCGCCCGGCCCTCCCCGGCCGCGCCGGCGGTCGGCTGCCAGAAGACGTACATCCCGTCCATGTTCTACCCGGACAGCGACTGGACCCAGGCCATCGACACCAAGCCGGCCCCCCGCGTCATGCTGCTGAACGTCGACAGCGGCCCCGGGTCGGCGCCGCTGCCCCACTTTGCGGCCGTGGTCCGCCAGGCGCAGGCCGCGGGCATCACCGTGCTGGGCTACTCGTCCACCCAGTACGGTCAGCGCTCGATCGGCTCGGTCGAGGCCGAGGTCCGGGAGTACCGGGCGTGGTACCGGGTCAACGGCATCTTCCTGGACCTCACCCTGGGCACCCCGGGCGAGCTCTCGTACTACCGGACGCTCGCCAGCTACATCCGCGCGACCGTGCCGGGCGCCGTGGTCTGGCTGAATCCCGGGGACTACCCGGACCCGAGCTTCATGTCGATCGCCAACGTGGTCATGGTCTTCGAGGGCTCCTACGCCCAGTACCTCGCCGACCAGGTGCCCGGCTGGATCGGTCAGTACCGGCCGGACCAGTTCGTGAACGTCGTCTTCGCGACGCCGCGGCCGGACCTGGCCAGCGCGGTCCGCCTGTCCCGGGCCCGCCGGGCCGGCTACCTGTTCGTCACCGACCTGCCGGGGTCGCCGAACCCGTACGACGCCATGCCGAGCTACTGGCCGCAGGAGGTCGCCGCGGTCACGGGCGGATGCTGAGCGGCGAACGCCGGCCGTCGACGGCGGCGGCCCGGTGATCTACTATCCGGTCATGGCGCAGCGCGTCGTCCCGGCCGGTGCCGCAGCATGACCGTCGTCGCGCTGCGGCCGGCCCGGCCCGCCGACGGCGAGTTCTGCTTCCGGCTGCACAAGGCGGCCATGGGCGACTACGTCACCGCGATCTGGGGGTGGGACGAGCAGCGCCAGCGTGAGTTCCACAACCGCGCGTTCACCCCGGGCCGCTGGCAGATCATCACCGCCAACGGGACCGACGTCGGCATGCTCGACGTCGAGTACCGTCCCGGCGAGATCTACCTCTCCCGCATCGAGATCGATCCTCGCCACCAGGGCCGCGGCATCGGCAGCCGCCTCATCAACATGCTGCTCGGCGAGGCCCGGCAGGGCGGCCAGGACCTGGTCCTCGACGTGCTCACCGTCAACCACCGCGCCTACGCCCTCTACCAGCGGCTCGGCCTGCAGGAGGTGGCCCGGCACGGCGACGGTAACATCAAGATCACCATGCGCTCCGCCGGACGGCTCCGGGCCGGAGCCGCGCGGTGAACCCGGCCAACCGCCAGGTGCGGCTGGCCGCCCGCCCGACCGGGGTACCCCGGGCGTCCGACTGGGAGATCACGAGCGAGCCTGCGCCGGCCCCGGGCCCCGGACAGTTCGCCGTGGCGATCTCGCACCTGTCCGTCGACCCCGCCATGCGGGGATGGATGAACGCCGCCCGCTCGTACATCGCGCCGGTCGAGGTGGGCGCGGTCATGCGGGCCGGCGCGATCGGGCGCGTCACGGCCTCCGAGCATCCCGGGTTCCGGCCGGGCGACTACGTCTACGGCGTGTTCGGCGTCCAGGAACACGCCGTGTCCGACGGCCAGGACGTCATCAAGCTCGACGCGTCCGCCGCCGAGCCGACCGCCTACCTGGGCGCGCTCGGGATGACCGGGCTGACGGCCTACTTCGCCCTGCTGGACGTCGGGCGGATCCAGGCGGGCGACACGGTGGTCATCTCGGCCGCCGCCGGCGCCGTGGGCAGCGTCGCGGGGCAGATCGCGAAGCTGAAGGGCTGCCGCGTCATCGGCATCGCCGGCGGCCCGGGCAAGTGCCGGGCGCTGCTCGAGGAGTTCGGCTTCGACGCCGCGATCGACTACAAGAGCGAGAACCTGCGCGCGGCCCTGCGCGAGCACGCCCCGGACGGCGTCGACGTGTACCTCGACAACGTGGGCGGGGATGTCCTCGACGCCGTGCTGACCCGGCTGGCCCGGGGAGCCAGGATCATCATCTGCGGCGCGGTCTCGCAGTACAACGCGGAGCGGGTGCGCGGCCCGGCCAACTACCTGGCGCTGCTGGTGGCCCGGGCGTCGATGACCGGCATGGTGGTGTTCGACTACGCCGACCGGTACCCGCAGGCCATGGCCGAGCTGGCCGGGTGGCTCCGCGACGGCCGGCTGGTGTCCCGCGAGCACGTCGTGCACGGCAGCGTCGCCGATTTCCCCGACGTCCTGATGATGCTGTTCGCGGGCGAGAACACCGGCAAGCTCATCCTGGCCATCGGCGATCGCGCCGACCCGGTGCCGGGGGGCTAGCGGATCAGGGCGCTCCGTCGGTGGCGCGCTGGCCTGCTGCACGGCAGGCCGGCCGCCGGTTACCGGCGGCGCGGGTACAGCGCGCGCAGCGCCGGGGGCGGGCGGAACCTGCGCCACCGGCCGACGGGGACCGCCAGCCGGTCGGCGACCAGCCACAGCGCCGCGGGGTCAACGCCGAATGCCAGGTGACCGCACCGGACCTCAACATTCTCGTGCCACGCCGTTTCCGGCTCGACACAAGACTGCCAGGAAACGATGCCGTCCCAGCGGGAGTACACGGCCGTGGACGGAACCTCGATCGGCCGGGCCACCTGCTCGAGCGTGGGCACTCGCCCGCCGGGGGCGTGCCGGTGGGCGTTGCGCTGGTAGACGCCGTGGGCGCGGCTGTGCCGGGAATCGGCCAGCGCGAACGGGCTGGCCAGGGTGATCACCTGCCGGACCAGGCCGGGGTGCTGGCGCGCCAGTTCCCGGGCGTAGATGCCGCCCAGGCTCTGCCCGATCAGCGACACCGGCCCGCCGGCGCGCCCGGCGAGGGCCGACAGCGTGCGCGGCATCTCGTCCAGTACCTTCTCGGTCGGGCCGAGGTTCCGGGCCAGGCTCCACCCGTGCACGTCATAGCCCAGCCAGCCCAGGAACCAGCGGAGCAGCACGGTGCTGGAGTCCGTGGCCAGCAGCCCCGGCAGCACCAGCACGCCGTGCCCGTCGCCCCGGGGCGCCAGTGACAGCCACGGCGCCGCCACCCACAGCCCCGCGAGATCAGCCAGTCCCCGGGCAGGCTCGGTGAGGAAGAGCCCGAGCGACGGCCTGCCCGCACCGTCGCGCATCACCTTCGATTCCCCCATAACGGACATCGCTGCACTCCGGCCGCATCATTGCCAGGACCCCGGGCAGGCTGGTGATACATCTGCAGTATAAGTCTCAACTAAGTCAGGGGAATGTCCGGTTTCACGATGTCCGGGCGGGTGGTTTCCCTGGCCGGCGACGGCGTGCCGTCGCGACAGCGGAGGAGATGAGATGCGCCGCGTCATCTGCCGGGAGTTCGGCCCGCCGGACCGGCTCGTGCTGGAGGAGGCGCCCGACCCGGTGCCCGGCCCCGGCCAGGTCGCCATCCGCGTCCGCGCGGCGGGCGTCAGCTTCGTCGACGGGCTCATCGTGGCCGGGTTGTACCAGATGAAGCCGCCGCTGCCGTTCACTCCCGGCCTGGCGGTGGCTGGCGAGGTGACCGTGGCCGGCGCGGGCGTGTCCGGCCTGCCCGCGGGGACCCGTGTCGTGGGCTCCTCGTTCGGCCTGGGCGGTTACGCGAGCCATCAGGTGCTGCCCGCCGAGGCGGCGGTCCCGCTGCCGGACGCGGTGACGTTCGAGGTGGCCGCGACCGCCGTGGAGAGCTACGCGACGATGCTGTTCGCGCTGACCAGGCGGGCCAGCCTGCAGCCCGGCGAGTGGGTGCTCGTGCTCGGGGCGGGCGGCGGGATCGGGCTGGCCGCCGTCGACGTGGCCCGCTCGCTCGGCGCCCGGGTGATCGCGGCGGCGTCCAGCCCGGCCAAGCGGGCGGCGGCGGCCGCCGCCGGGGCGCAGGCCGACGTCGACTACGGAACCGAGGACCTGCGGGCCCGCGTGCGGGAGATCACCGGCGGCGGTGCTGACCTGGTGGTCGATCCGGTCGGGGATCCGTTCGCCGAGCCGGCGCTGCGCAGCCTGCGCGGGAGCGGCCGCTATCTGGTCCTCGGGTTCGCCGGCGGGTCGATCCCGCGGCTGCCGCTCAACCGGGTCCTGCTGGAGAACCGCACGGTGGTCGGGGTCGACTGGGGCGCGTGGTCACGCCAGGACCCGGGGGGCAACCGGGCGCTGGTGGCCGACGTCCTCGGGCGCGTGGCGGGCGGCGCCCTGCACCCGGTCGCCCCGGCGACGTACCCGCTGGAGCGCGCCGCCGAGGCGCTGACCGCGCTGGCCGGACGTCAGGTGACCGGGAAGCTGGCGCTGCTGCCGTAGCGGGATGGCCGAGCGTGCGGGCGGTCAGGCCTGGGCCGTCCGGTCAGACCGGTACCGCGGCGCCGTTCACCAGGCCGGACGACGGGAGGGCCAGGAACACGTAGGTCCGGGCGATGTCCGGGATCTTCGGCCACGTGGCGTAGTCGGCGTTCGGGATCGCGGCCCGGTTGGCCGGGGTGTCGATGATGCTGGGCACCACGCAGTTCACGGTGACCCCGGTGCCGCGCACCTCGTCGGCGGCCATCGACACCAGGTGCAGCACGCCGAGCTTGCTCACCGAGTAGGCGAACCCGGAGCCCTGGCTGACCACGCCCGCCCGGCTGGCCGTGTGCACGATCCGGCCCTCGCCCACGGGCTGCATGACGCGGAGCGCGTGCTTGGTGATCAGGGCGGCGGTGACCAGGTTCAGCTCGAGCTGGCCGGCCAGCTCGGCCAGGTCCATCTCGGCGAGCGGCCGCTGGCCCGCGAACCCGCCCACGGTGTTGAGCACGGCCCAGGGCGCCGGGGCCGAGTCGAACAGGTCGCGGACCGAGTCGTCGCTGGTCACGTCCGCGGCCCGGTACCCGACGCCGTCCAGCGCCCGGTCGCCCGTGGGCTCAGCCCGGTCCACCCCCGTGACCAAGGCCCCGGCCTCCGCGAACGCCGCCGCCACCCCGGCGCCGAGCGCGCCGGCCGCGCCGAAGACCAGCACCGGCCGCCCGTCGAAACTGACCTCCGCCATGCCTGTCCCCCTCGTGTTCGTCAGCGGCCCCGGCCAGCCTAGCGATAAGCCGATCACCCCGCGCATCCCCATGGTTTCTAGGCCAGGCCCCGGACGGTCCGGGCCGGCGGGATGTCGCCGCGGATCGCCGAGACCATGTCCAGCACCTGCCGGGTCGCCAGGACCTGGTGGGCGCGGAAGATCCGGGCCCCGAGCCAGGCGCAGACGGACGTGGTGGCCAGCGTGCCGGGGACCCGTTCCTCGGCCGGGAGGTCCAGCGTCTCGCCGATGAAGTCCTTGTTGGACACCGCGACCAGGACCGGCCAGCCGGTCGCGGCCATCTCCGGCAGCCGCCTGGTGATCTCCAGCGAGTGCCAGGTGTTCTTGCCGAAGTCGTGCGCGCCGTCGATGACGATCCGGTCCGGGCCCACGCCCGCGGCGACCGCGCGGGCGGCCAGCGTGCGCGTCTGGTCCAGCACGTCGGCCATGACGTCGGGGTAGCTGACCCGCAGCGGCCTGCTTCGCGGCGGCTGGGGGCCCACGTGGGCACAGACCAGGCCCGCCCCGAACTCGGCGGCCACCTCCGCGAGCCGCGGGTCCCAGCCGCCCCCGCTGTCGTTGATCAGGTCCGCACCCGCCGCGCAGGCCTCGCGGCCGACCTCGTGCCGGTAGGTATCCACGCTGATCACGACGTCGGGGTGGGCGGCGCGCACAGCCGCGATGAAGCCGGCCGTCCGCCGGATTTCCTCGCCCGGGTCCACGTCCGGTCCAGGTCCCGCCGGGATCCCGCCAACGTCGACGATGTCGGCGCCCTCGGCCACGACCTGGTGCACCCGGTCCATCGCCGCGGCCTCGTCCCAGGTCACGCCGGGCCGGTAGAAGGAGTCGGGCGTGCGGTTCACGATCGCCATGACCAGCAGCTGCCGCGGCCCGAAGCTGCGGTGCCGCAGGCGCAGGCTGGACTGCTCCCGGGCAGGCCGAACGGCACCGCGCCCCCCGGTCAGGTCATCGCGAGCCATCGGCCTGTTCCAGCACGGGCGCGGCGGCGAGCCGCTGGGCGAGGGCGGTGTGGCGGCGCCCCGCGCCGGGGGTCCGCACGGCGGCGGCCAGGGCCCGGCGGGACCCGGCCAGGACGACCAGCCGCTTTGCCCGGGTGATCGCGGTGTAGAGCAGGTTGCGCTGCAGCATCATCCAGGAGCTGGTGGTGAGCGGGATGACGACCGCCGGGTACTCGCTGCCCTGCGAGCGGTGGATGGTGACCGCGTAGGCGTGCGCGAGCTCGTCGAGCTCGTCGAAGCCGTAGTTCACGCTCTCGTCCTCGTCGGTGAGCACGGTGAGCCTGCTGTCGTCCAGGGACAGGTCGGTGACCACGCCGACCGTGCCGTTGAAGATCCCGGCGGCGCCCTTGTCGTAGTTGTTCCGCAGCTGCGTGACCTTGTCCCCGACGCGGAACACCCGTCCGCCGTAGCGGCGTTCCGGCCGCTCGTCGGCGTGCGGCGTGAGCGTCTCCTGCAGCAGCGTGTTGAGGTTGCCCGCGCCCGCCGGCCCGCGGTGCATCGGCGCCAGCACCTGGACGTCGCGGCGCGGGTCCAGGCCGAACCGGCGCGGGATGCGGCGGGCCACGATGTCCGCGGTGAGCGCGGCGAGCTGCTCGTTGTCGTCGCAGGCGAACCAGAAGAAGTCGGGGAAGCCGCTCAGCCGCGGCGGCGCGCCGGCGTTGAGCCGGTGGGCGTTGACCACGATCCCGGACTGCTGCGCCTGCCGGAAGATCTTCGTCAGGCGTACCCGGGGGATGATCGCGTCCGGGGCGGCAAGCAGGTCGCGCAGCACCTCGCCCGCGCCGACCGAGGGGAGCTGGTCAACGTCGCCGACGAGCAGCAGGTGGGCACCCTTCGGGATGGCCTTGACGAGCTTGTTGGCCAGGATCACGTCGATCATGGAGGACTCGTCCGCCACGACCAGGTCGGCGTCCAGCGGGTGGTCGCGGTCGTACTTCGGGTCCCCGCCGGGCTGGAGCTGCAGCAGCCGGTGCACGGTCGCGGCCTCGTGACCGGTCAGCTCGGTGAGCCGCTTGGCCGCGCGCCCGGTCGGCGCGACCAGCACGATCTTCGCGTGCTTGGCGCTGGCCAGCTCGACGATCGAGCGGACCGTGAAGCTCTTGCCGCAGCCGGGCCCCCCGGTCAGCACGGCGACGCGCTCGGTCAGGGCCAGCCGCACCGCCTGCTCCTGGCCCGGCGCGAGGTCCGCGCCGGTCCGGTCGCGCAGCCAGGACAGCGCCTGGTCCCAGTCCACCCGGGCGAACGCCGCCATCCGGTCCTGGCCGGCGCGCCGCAACTCCAGCAGGCGCGAGGCGAGGGAACGCTCAGCCCGGTGGAACGGCACCAGGTAGACCGCGTCCACCTCGCCGCCGGCCGTCGGCACGGTCTCCCGGACCACGCCTTCCGCGGCGGCCAGCTCGTCCAGGCACGGGCCGGCCAGGTCCCGGCCCACGTCGAGGATCTTCGCCGCGTCGGCGACGAGGCTGCGCGCGGGCAGGAAGCAGTGGCCGTCGTCGGCCGCCTCGGACAGGGTGTGCTGCAGGCCGGCCTTGATCCGCTCGGGGCTGTCGTGCGGCAGGCCGACCGCGCGGGCGATCGTGTCGGCGGTCTTGAAGCCGATCCCCCAGACGTCCGTGGCCAGCCGGTACGGCTCGCGGCGCACCACGCCGATCGCGGCGTCCCGGTACTGCTTGTAGATCCGCACCGCCAGGGACGTGGACACGCCCACGCCCTGCAGGAAGAGCATCACCTCCTTGATCGCCTTCTGCTCCTCCCAGGCGGCGGCCACCAGAGCGGTGCGCTTGCGGCCGACTCCCGGCACCTCGGCGAGCCGCCGCGGCTCTTCTTCGATGACCCGCAGGATGTCGGTGCCGAAACGAGCCACCATCCGCTCGGCCATGACCGGGCCGATGCCCTTGATCAGCCCGGAGCCCAGGTAGCGCTGGATCCCCTGGATGGTCGCAGGCAGCACCGTGGCGTAGCTCCGGACCTCGAACTGCCGACCGTACCGCGGGTGCGAGGTCCACCGGCCGGTCAGCCGCAGGCTCTCGCCGACCTGGGCGCCGAGCAGCGGGCCGACCACGGTCAGCAGGTCGCCGCCCGAGCGCTCGGTGGCGACCCGGGCGATCGTGTAGCCGGTCTCCTCGTTCGCGTAGGTGACGCGCTCCAGGACGGCCTCGAGCACCGACTCCGGCGCGGCGGCCCCGGGGACCTGGTGCGTGCCGGCCATCTCAGGCGGGCACCGTGATCGCGGTCAGCACCAGGCCGTCGCGGACCAGCCAGCGGCCGGCAAAGCAGGCCAGCCGGCGGCCGTCGAGGGCCTCGCCGGGCTCCAGCAGCTCCGCGGTGAACGTGCCCAGCTCCGGCTCGACGGTGACGGCCGCCTGCTCGAAGCCGAGCCAGCGCCGGGTGAGCGGGAACCAGGCCTTGTACACCGACTCCTTGGCGCAGAACAGCAGCCGGTCCCAGGACACGCCGGGCACCGCGGCGGCGAGCCCGGGCAGCCAGGCCAGTTCCTGCGGCACCGCGATCCGCTCGAGCACGCCGCCGGGCAGCGCGCCGTGCGGCTCCGCGTCCAGCCCGAGCGCGGCCACGTCCGCCAGGCGCGCGACCGCCGACGCCCGGTAGCCCGCGCAGTGCGTGATGCTGCCGGTCACGCCGGCCGGCCACTGCGGGGCCCCGCGCCAGCCGGGCACGATCGGCGCCGGGGGCAGGCCGAGCTTGGCCAGCGCGGCCCGGGCGCAGGCCCGGCCGGTGGTGAACTCGCGGCGCCGGCTGGCCACCGCCTGGGCGACGGCCGCCTCCTCCTCCGGGAACAGCGCGGCGGGCGGCGCGTCGCCGAACGCCTCGGCCGCGGCCACCTCCGGGGGCAGGATCTCCTCGATCACCGCGGGACCGCTCCTGCCCGCAGGGCCGGCAGTATCTGACGGGGCAGCCGCGGCGGGCGGTCGCGGCGCCGCCACTCCCGCGGGTAGCCGAGCGAGACCTCCTCGAACCGCACCCCGTCGTACCAGGTGGTCAGCGGGATATGCAGATGGCCGTACACCACGGCGGCGGCGTGGAACCTGGTGTGCCATCCGGCGGTGCGGGTGGTCCCGCACCACTGGGCGTACACCGGGTAGCGCAGGATCCGGGTGGGCTCGCGCACCAGCGGGAAGTGGTTGACCAGGATCGTGGGCAGCCCCGGGTCCAGCTCCGCCAGCCGGCGCTCGGTCAGCTCCACCCGGGCCTGGCACCACGCCTCCCGGCTCGGGTACGGATCGGGGTACAGGTACCGCTCGTCGGTGCCCACCACGCCCGCCTCGTAGGCCCGGGCCAGGCCCTCGGCCTTGGTCGTGGCACCGGCGGGAAGGAACGAGTAGTCGTAGAGCAGGAACAGCGGCGCGATCCGGGCCGGGCCTCCCGCGCCGTCCCAGACCGGGTACGGGTCCTCGGGGGTGATCACGCCCAGGCGGCGGCACAGCTCTACCAGGCGCAGATACCGTTCCTCGCCGCGGAGCCGGACCGGTTCCCGCCGGTGCGTCCACAGGTCGTGGTTGCCCGGGACCCACACGACCGTGGCGAACCGCTCGCTGAGCATGCCCAGCGCCCACTCGATGTCCGCCATCAGCTCGCCTACGTCACCCGCCACGAGCAGCCAGTCCGCGGCCGATTCCGGGTACATGTCCTCGACGATCTTCCGGTTCTCGCGGAAACCCACGTGCAGGTCGCTGACGGCCAGCAGCCTCGGCCCGGCGGCCCTGTCGGACGGCACCTGAAAGATCAGCCCAGCTTACCGCCGTCCCGGGTCCAGTACGGTGCGCGCAGCACCCGCTTGAGGATCTTGCCGGACCCGGTGCGCGGCAGCTCGCCGGTGAACGAGACCGAGCGCGGGATCTTGTAGCCGGCCAGGTGCTCCCGGCCGAACGCGACGAGGTCCTCGGCCGTCAGCGCGGCGCCCGGGCGGCGTACCACCGTGGCGTGGACCGCCTCGCCCCAGTCCTCGGACGGGATCCCGAACACCGCGGCCTCGTAGACCGCCGGGTGCTCCTCGAGCACCGCCTCGATCTCGGCCGGGTAGACGTTCATCCCCCCGGTGATGATCATGTCGGACTTGCGGTCGCAGATGTAGAAGTAGTCCTCGTCGTCGCGGTAGGCGATGTCCCCCACCGTGTGGAAGTCACCGCGCCGGGCCGCGTTGTAACTGTCCCGTTGCTTGTAGTACTCGTCGAAGATCCCGGTCGACCGCACGAACAGCTCGCCCGGATGGTCGGGCCCGGTGCCGGTGACCTCGTGGCCCGCCCCGTCCAGCAGCCGGACCTCCACCCCGGGCGCTGCCTTGCCGCACGAGCCCGGCTTGCGCAGCTGGTCCTTGGGCTCCAGGACGCAGTCCACGCCCAGCTCGGTCGACCCGTACACCTCCCACAGCGAGTCCGCGGGGAAGTCGGCCAGGTACTGCTGCTTGAGCGCGAAGCTCCACGGCGCGGCGTTGGCGATCATGCGCTTCATGGACGACGTGTCGTAGGCGGCCTTGACCTCGGCCGGCAGGGCGCACACCATCCGGATCGGCGCGGGCGCGGCAAAGGTGGAGGAGACCTGGTAGGTGTGCACCAGCCGGAGCCAGTCCTCCGGGTCGAACTTCCGCTGCAGCACCACCGTCTGCCCCAGGGCCAGGGCGCCGCTCATGAACCCCCACGGGCCGCTGTGGTACAGCGGGCCGGACGTCAGGTAGACGTCGTCCGGCGTGTAGCCGATCAGCACGATGAGCCCGACGAGCGTGGGATCGGGCCCGGTCGGGCGGGCGGACCGCACCGCGCCCTTCGGCTTCCCGGTGGTCCCGGACGTGAAGATCATGGTGGCCGAGCCCGCCTCCTCGGCCGGGTCCGCGGGCGGGTCCGCCGATGCGCCGGCCACGAAATCCTCGTCCAGCATCCCGGCGGGCGCGTCGCCGCCGAACACGATGACGTGCTTCAGCCGGTCGAGGCTGCCCTCCAGCTGCGCGAACATCGGCGCGTGCTCGGCGTCCACGTACGCGACCGTGGCGTCGGAGTGGCCGATGACATAACGGGCCTCGTCGGCGGTCAGCCGGTAGTTCAGCGGGACGGACACGGCGCCGATCTTCCTGGTAGCGCCGATGGCCGCCACGACCTGCGGGGAGTTGGGCCCGCACCAGATGACCTTCTCGCCCGGCCCGGCCCCGAGCGACACCAGCGCGTGCGCGAGGCGGTTCGAGCGCTCCTCGAGCTCGCGGTAGGTCCAGCGGACCGGCTCGCCGTGGCCCCGGTCGTCGACCACGGCGAGCTTGTCCGGCTGGCTCTCGGCGTAGCTGGTCAGGAAGTCTGGCATCCGTGTGCTCCCGGGCCGTGCGGCGTATCCTGCTGCACCACCGTATCGCCCGGGCCGGTCGCCGCCGGCCGCATCAGCCTGCGTCCCGGCTGTCCAGGAACGAGTTCATCAGGCCGGTGAACTCATCCGGCTGCTCGGCGAAGCACAGGTGGGACGCGTCCTCGATGATGACCAGCCGCGACCCGGCGATGCGCCGGTGCATCTCCTCCAGGTGGCCGGGCGGCACTCGTCGTACCGCCCGCCGACCAGCAGGGCCGGTATCTGGATCTCGGGCAGCCGGTCCATGATGTCCCACGTCTTCAGCGCGCCGGTCACGGTGAACTCGCTGGGGCCGTTCATCGTGGTGTACACCTGGTAGCCCGCCTCGGCGAACGAGCGCTCCAGGCCCGCGGGCCACGGGGTGAGGCGGCACACGTGCTCGCGGTAGAAGCCGAGGATCGCGGCCTGGTACTCCGGGCAGGCGGTGAACCCCGCCTCCTCGTGCTCGCGGATGGTCCGGCGCACCTCATCCGGCTGCGCCGCGAGCAGCTCATCGCAGTCCTTGACCCACCGGATCATGCTGGCCGGGCTGCCGCAGAGGATCAGGCTCTCCAGCTCCGGCCGCCGGTCCAGCACGTACTGCATGGCCAGCATCCCGCCCCAGGAACTGCCGAACAGGTGCAGCCAGGCTCAGGCCCAGCGCCGCACGCACCTGCGCGAGTTCCTCCACGAACCGGTCGACGGTCCACAACGAGACGTCATCGGGCCGGTCGGAGCGCCCGCAGCCGAGCTGGTCGTAGAAGATCACCTGGCGCCGGTCGGCCAGCGCCTCCAGCGGCTCCAGGTAGTAGTGGGTGAAGCCGGGCCCGCCGTGCAGGCACAGCAGCGGTGTCCCGCCCTCGCCGACCGAGCGGTACCAGACCCGGCCGCCGGGGACCTCGATGAACCCTTCCTGCGCCATCACGCTCCCTCCTGGCCGGCCATCGAGCCGGCGGTCGCCGGTGCCACGTCGTCGGAAAACACCTGCTGCATCTTGGGCAGCCGCGCGGGGTGCCGGACGTACAGGTAGATCGGGACGATGACGCCGATCGCGTACCAGATTCCGATGATCAGCCCGGTCTCGCTGCTCGGGTACGACAGCGGCGAGACGAACTTCAGCACCGACTTGCCGATGCCGAGCGCGGTGAACCAGGCGGGCAGGAACACCAGGATGCCGAGGACCGGCACCACCAGGTGCAGGAACCAGTTGAACTCCGACCGCGCGAAGCGCGCGTAGTACAGGATGCAGGACAGGTCGAAGACGATGTAGATGGCGATCATGATCCCGGTGGGGATGGTCGCCAGCAGCGCGAACGTGGTCACCGGCCCGAAGTGCAGGCCGAGCGGCAGCCCGATGGCCAGCGTGAGCACGAGCTGGACGATCACCCCGACGTACGGCGACCGGTACCGCGGGTGGGTCGCGGCCAGCGGCCGGGGCAGCACCTCGACCCGGGCCATGGCGAACCAGGTCCGCGTGGTGGCCAGCGTGCCCGCGTTCCCGTTGGCGAACGTCGAGTTCAGGATGGCCAGGAACACCACGACCCAGCCGACGCCCCAGACGTCGCGCGCCATCCCGATCCACGGGCTGCCGCCGTTGAGCGCGCCGAACGTCACGAACTTGCCGGGCCCGTAGAACACGTCGCCCGCGTAGGTGGTGAGGACGTAGAACAGGCCGATGGCCAGGCACGACGTCACCACCGCGATCTTGATGGTGCGCCGCGGGTCGCGCCTCCTCGGCCAGCGGCGCGGCGGCCTCGAGGCCGATGAACGCCAGGATCGTGTAGATGGAGCCGGCGACGACGCCGGAGAAGCCGCTGTACCCCTTGACCGTGGCGTAGTGCAGGCTGAACACCGAGAGCGTGTTGGCCGAGCCCGCCTTGATGATCAGCCAGATGGCCAGGGCCAGGAACACGATGATCTCGATCGCGCCGAGCACGGTCCCGGTACGGGCGCTGATCTGGACGCCGCGGAAGTTGAGCCCGGCGATCACCAGCGCCGCGACGATCATGAAGATGACCCAGGTGGCGGTGAACGGCCAGTTGAACTCGGACTGGGTGACCGAGGCCACCAGGTAGCCGAACAGCACCATCGTGATCGGCCCGATCAGCATCTCGATCAGCGCGTATCCCCAGCCCACCAGGAACCCGAGCGCCGGGTGGACGCCCGCGGCCGGGTAGGTGTAGATGCTGCCCGCCGACGGCAGGTGCTTGGCCAGCTGCCCGATCGAGCTGGCCACGAACAAGCACCCCACCAGGGCCAGCAGGACGGACAGCGGCAGCGCCCCGCCCGCGTACGTGGCCCGAGCGAGATCGACAAGGCGACCGCGCCCGCGGGCGCCATCGAGGTCACCGCCTGGAACAGGACCTCGCGCAGGCCGATGGCTCCTCTGGCCAGGCCCCCGCCTTCCAGGGCTGCACTCGCGTCGGCCATGACTGCCCCCTTTCGGTCGGCGCAGGATCCGGTTATTACGGTCATAAACCGTGACCTGGGGGAATTGCAAGGTGTCGGCGTGCCTGGAGGGGCCGACAGGGTTCCGACTGAAACGACTGGTGCAGTGCCATCGGCTGGACTACGATTGGCCGTACTGAAACAGTCGTGTCAGTAGTCGCCGGGCGGTGGCCGTGCTCATGGCCGCCGGCCGGTGGCCGTGGCCGTACCGCGGGAGGTGAGTGCGGGTGAACGGCGAGGCGTCGATCCGGCCGCTGGGAAGCCCAGGCGACCTGGGCTGGGTGATCATGGCTCACGGCGAGGTGTACGCGTCGGAGTTTGGCTGGAACGCCGAGTTCGAGGCGCTGGTGGCGCGGATCGTGGCCGACTACGCGGCCGACCGCGATCCCGGGCGGGAGGCGGCGTGGATCGCCGAGCTCGAAGGCCAGCGGGTCGGCTGCGTGTTCCTGGTGGCGAAGGACTCCGGCACCGCGCAGCTGCGGATCCTGCTGGTGGATCCCCCGGCCCGCGGGCATCACCTCGGCCGGCGTCTGGTCGCGGAGTGCATCGGGTTCGCCCGGCGGGCGGGCTACCGGCGGATGGTGCTGTGGACCAACGAGCCGCTGGCGGCGGCCCGGCAGATCTACCTGGCGGCGGGGTTCTCGCTGGTCAGCGAGGAACGCCACCACAGCTTCGGGGTCGACCTGACCGGCCAGTACTACGAGCTGGACCTGGCCGCCGAGCTGTCTGCCGCGCGCCGATGACGGCGCAGGCGGCCGGCCGGGCCCCGTCGCCGCGGCAGGACGAGCTGCTCGAGCTCGCGTACCGGTACGTGCTCACCCACGGCCTGGCCGACATGTCGCTGCGGCCGCTGGCCCGGGCCATCGGTTCCAGCCCGCGGGTGCTGCTGTACCTGTACGGCTCGAAGGACGAGCTGATCCGGGCGCTGCTCGGCCGGGCCCGGGCGGACGAGCTCGCGGCGATCGGCGCGTGGCAAGAAGCCGGAAGCGCGGCCGACCTGATCGAGGTGGCCCTGCAGGTGTGGCGCTGGCTCTCCGACGACAGCCACCGGCATCTGCTCGGGCTGTGGGTCGAGGCCTACGCGCGGTCGCTGGTCGACCCGGACGGGCCGTGGTCCGGCTTCGCGGCGCAAACGGTGCAGGACTGGCTCGGGCTGCTGGCTGCCCGCCAGCCGCCGCGGCGCCGCGGCCCGGGCCGGCGCCGCGGAGCGCACCGCCGTGCTGGCGCTGCTCCGCGGGGCCATGCTCGACCTGCTGGCCACCGGCGACGTGGCCCGGACCACGCGGTCGGTGACGCTGGCGCTGCGGGCCCTGCGGCCGCCGGAGAGCTGACCGGTTCGCCGCGCCGCGCTAGCCGCGGCCGATGAACGGCATCTTCGTGGCCATCAGCGTCATGAACTGGACATTGGCGTCCAGCGGCAGGTTGGCCATATACACGACCGCGTGGGCCACGTGGTCCACGTCCATGATCGGCTCGCCCCGGGTGCTGCCGTCCGGCTGCAGCGCCCCGACCGCGAGCATGCTGGCCAGCTCGGTCGCGGCGTTTCCGATGTCGATCTGGCCGCAGGCGATGTCGTACTGCCGCCCGTCCAGCGACGCTGACCTTGGTCAGGCCGGTGACCGCGTGCTTGGTCGCGGTGTAGGGCGCCGAGAACGGCCGCGGCGAGTGCGCGGAGATCGACCCGTTGTTGATGATCCGGCCGCCGCGGGGATCCTGGTCCTTCATCACCCGGAACGCGGCCTGGGTGCACAGGAACATCGCGGTCAGGTTCACGTCGACCACGGACTGCCAGTCGGCGAACGGGATGTCCTCCAGGGGCACCGCCGGCAGCGCCCGGCCCGCGTTGTTGAACAGCACGTCCACGCGGCCGAACTGCTCCCGCGCCTGATCGAACAGCCGCTGCACGTCCGCCGGGTCGGTGACATCCGCGGCGACGCTGACCAGCCGTGACCCCTCGGCGGTGCCGTCGGCCACGGTCTGCTCCAGCGGGTCCGGCCGCCGGCCGGCGATCACCACCGAGTACCCGTCCCGCCCGAGGGCCAGGGCGCTGGCCCGGCCGATGCCCGTTCCGCCGCCGGTGACGATCGCGACCTTGCCTGCCATAGCGCCGGAACGTAGCACTCACCGGCCCGCCTGGCCAGCGCCGGGGCCCGGCACCCGGCCCGGGTGTTAGCTTGCCTGGGTGCGTGTCGGTGTGTACGTCGATGGTTTCAACCTGTACTACGGGGCCCGGGGGCTGGCCGGCCGCGGCACCCCCGGGTGGCGGTGGCTGGACCTCCGCGGCCTGGCGGTCGACCTGGTCGGCAGGCGCAGCAGCTGGGCCGGCGCCGAGGTCACCCGCGTCGTGTACTGCACCGCGCGCGTCGACAGTGTCTCGAACCCGTCGGGCCAGGCCGATCAGGACGTGTACCTCAAGGCCCTGGTCGCGGCCGGCAGTGTTGATCTCGTCGAGTACGGCACCTACGTCGCCCGCGTCAGGACGGCGCCGCTGGCCGTCAAGGACGCCCAGGGACGGCCGAAGCTCGCCGAGCCGGCCTGGCCGGTGGTGATCCAGGACGGCCGGGGCGAGCCGGTCCCCGGGGCGGTGTTCATGGTCTCGTACGCCGACCGGGAGGAGAAGGGCTCGGACGTCAACGTGGCCGCTCACCTCCTGCTGGACGTACTCGGCGGCGCGGTCGACGGGGTGCTGGTCATCTCCAACGACAGCGATCTGCGGTTCCCGGTCGAGCAGGCGCGGCTGCGGGTGCCGGTGGGCCTGGTCAACCCCTCCCGCAACTACCTGGCCGGCGACCTGCGCGGCTCCGCGACCGCGGGCGCCGGGCGGCACTGGTGGGCCCGGCTGTCCGCGGCGGACCTGAGGCACCACCAGCTGCCTGATCCTGTCGGGCCCTACCGCCGCCCGGACGGCTGGTAGTTTCCGGCCGCTCCGGGAGGCCTGGACGGGCTGGTAGTTTTTCCCGGCCGCGCGGGGAAGCCCAGGCCGTGGCGGGCGTTATAGTGGTTCTCATACACCACCCGGCTCCTCGTGGGCCGGGTTTTCCATGTCCTGGGGCGCGCCGGGTCAGATGCCGCCGAGCATCGTGATGAGCTGGGTGACCTGGTAGGCCGTGGGGAAGTCCGGTGCCCGGTAGCTCAGGGTGCAGCCCCCGACCCGCTCGACGCCCGGGATGAGCAGCGCGCGCTCGGTCATGTGCGGCATGAGTACGTCGACCTCCAGCCGCACCGGGCCGCCGAAGCGCAGCGACTCCATCGCCTCGGCGATGGCCTCGCGGTCGGCCAGTGCGCGCGGCACCGCCTGCTCGATCCGGTCGCAGGCCTCGTCGGGATGCAGCAGCGCCGCGGCCCGGGCGCCCAGCGCCCGCTTCACCACCACCGCGTGCATGCGCGGCGCCACCTCGGCTGCCTCGGCCGCCACCGTGTCGTCCCCGGACACCAGGACCGCGGGCACGCCGCGGTGCGCCGCGAGCGTCGCGTTCAGGCCGAGCTCGCCGAGCGAGCGCCCGTCACAGCGCACGTCGGCGACCACTCCCCCGTGGATGGTGTGGGCCAGTACCGAGCGGGCGGTGCCGGCCTTCCCGTGGTAGCCGATGAACAGCACCGCGTCCACGCCGTCCGCGAGCCCGGCCAGCATCCCGTCCGGCTTGGGCTTGCCGCGCAGCAGCTCGGCGCGGCGGTCCAGCTGTTCGGGCACCAGGTTCCGGAACGGCCCGTGGGCCTCGGTGACCAGCACCTGCGCGCCGGGCTCGCCGGCGTACACGCCGCGCACCGCGGCGTTGGCCTCCGCCGTGAGCAGCCCGCGGTTGTGCTCGTACGCGCCCTCGCCGGGCCGGACGTCCTCGCCGTCCACCACGCCGGCGGCGCCCTCCATGTCGACCGAGATCAGTATCCGCATCACACGCTCCTGTCGCCGCCTGCCCACCGCGCGATCAGGGAGGACAGGCCGCCCCATGACTTCTCGTCATCCTCGCTGCCCGGGTGGGGCCGGCGCAGCCGGCTGACGGTGACGGCCATGTCGGCGAGGTCCCACCGGATGCGGTAGAGCTCGAGCAGCTCCGGCCGCGGCGTCACGCCGGTCGCGCCGGGGTAGCGGCGCAGCACGGACCCGTCGCCGGGATCGAGGCTCCACAGGTCCCGCTCGGGCGGGGCCACGAGGGCCGTGTCCCAGTCGATCAGCACCCAGCCGGACGCGGTCAGCATGACGTTGCCCGGGTGAGGTTCCCCGTGCGTGAGGACCAGGCCGGACGGCCGGGAGCGGGCTGCCGCGGCGAGCGCGTCGTAGCGGGCCAGCGTCCGCCGCAGGCCGGCCGCGTTCTCGGCCACCAGGCGCGCGGTCGGGCGCGCGTAGGGCCCGCAGCCGGCCACGTCCGCGGCGTCGTGGCCGGAGCCGAGCGCTAGTTCCAGCTCGTCCCGGTGCAGCACCATGAAGTCGTCGGCGGCGGCGTGCCGGCGCGCCGCAGCCGGGGCCGTGTGCACGCCCACGATGAGGTCGAGCATGCCGCGGCGCAGCGCGGGCGTGATGAGCTCGCCCCAGGTGAAGCTCTGCCCGTCGACGAACGGGTAAACCGCCACGGCGAGCCGGTCGTCCAGCCGCACCAGCGGCTCGCCGTCCCGGGTGAGCACCGGCGCCACGACGAACGCGGCGCCGCAGTCTCGCAGGTCCCGGGCGGCGCACAGGGACGCGCGCAGCCGGCCGAACGTCGCCGCCAGCGGCTCGTCCAGCGAGCGCTGCTTGGTCTGGAGCTCGTCGACGGTCACGAACCAGCGGCCGCCGGAAGTGTCGACGATGTTCCAGTGGTGGCTGCCGAACCCGACCGCCTGGTAGGCCGTGGAGGCCACGCCGGTGTCCCAGCCGCGGGCGAGCACGGACGTCAGCGTGTCCTCGGACAGGCCGTCCGGCGGAGTCAGCACCACGCCACGGTACGGCCGGCCACCGCGGCCCGCATCCGAATATCACCGCGCCCGGGCCGCTCCCGCCCGGTGATTCCCCAGGGCTTATTGGTTCGCCTTCGCTTCCTCTACGGTGAGCTCGGCCGCGGGGTCGGCCTCGAGGCGCTCGTCCGGGATCGGCACGCCGCTGCGGACCGAGCGCCCGTAGGTACCGTCGTCCAGCCGCTTTAGCGCGCGGTCAATCGCGTCCAGCCGGTCGCGCAGGCTCTCCGCGATCGCGTCGTCCATGCCCTCGGCGGTGAGCGACGCAGCCGGGTCGTCGACGTCGACGCCCTGCTCGTCTTCGTCCTCCCGGTCCTGCCGCCCGGACTCCTCGGTGTCCGCCAGCAGGCCCTGCACCTCGGCGCGCTCCGCCTGCAGCAGCGACCGGGCCCGGTTCTCGTCCATCTGCTCTCCATCCGCGCGCGTAGTGAGGGGACCAGCATCTCGTACCGAGTCCCGGACGCCGCAAGTGACCTGCCCGACAAGGCGTCATACTGAGGGCGGTTGCCCGGCGGCGTCGGCCCGGCCGGACGCGCGACCCCGGGCTCCAGGGAGGTGGCGGGCGTGACGACCGGCGCACCGCAGGCTGGGCGTCCCCGCGACCCTGACGTCGATCGCCGCGTTGCGGACGCCGCGATCATCCTGTTCGGCGAGTCGGGCTGGGCGGGCTTCAGCGTCGAGGCCGTCGCCAAGCGGGCCAGCGTGGGCAAGGCCTCCATCTACCTGCGCTGGCCGACCAAGGAAGCCCTGCTGGTCGAGGCGCTGCGGCTGCGGGTGGGGATCATCGACGACGTGGACACGGGCTCGCTGCGCGAGGATCTCGTCCGGCTGGCCCGCCAGATCCTCGACCTGTACCTCGGTGACGCCGGGCGCGCCGCCTTGCGCCTCGGCCTGGAAGGCGACCTCATCCCCGGCCTCGCGGACCAGCTCAGCGCGCTGCGCACGTCTCAGGTCCGGGCGGCCCGCGGCATCGTCCGCCGCGGCATCCGCCGGGGCGAGATTCCCGAGGGCACCTCCATCACCCTGCTGCTGGACACCCTGGTCGGCGGGGCGACGACCCACGTCCAGACCACGCCCAAAGAAATGCGCGAGGCGCTCCGCGCGGACGCCGCCCGGTACGCCGAGCAGCTCGTCGACTTCCTGCTCGGCGCGGTCAACCTGGGCGCGGCCAGCGTCGCCGCGGGCCACCCGGAGCCGCTGACCAGCTCCTAGCCGAGGCGCGCCTCCCGGCGCAACAGCGCGGGCAGGTCCTCGGGGGCGGGCTCGGCGCCGGCCAGGCCGCGGGCCGTGAACCACCGGGCCACGTTGGCCGCGTCCCGGTCCAGGAACTCCGCGCCACGCGGGTTCGCGATCACGTCCACGGCCTGGGGCAGGTCGATCAGGACCGCGCGGCCGTGGTGCACCAGCACGTTGTAGGCCGACATGTCGCCGTGGGCCAGGCCGAGCCGGGCGAGCTCGGCCAGCGCCTGCACCAGCTGGTCCCACAGCCCGGCCAGCTCCCGGCCCCGGGGACGGGTCTCGGCCAGCCGGGGCGCGGCGGTGCCGTCAGCGTCGCCGATGAACTCCAGCAGCACCTCGGTGCCGAGCACCTGCACCGGGTAGGGCACGGAGATACCCGCCTGGTACAGCTGGGCCAGGGCGGCGAACTCGGCGTTGGCCCACTGCAACGCGATCATCTCCCGGCCGGCCGCGCTGCGGCTGGCCATGGCCCGGCTGACCCGGGACTCCCGGGCCCGCCGGCCCTCCAGGTAGGCGCTGTCGCGGTGGAACATCTTGTGCTCGGCGGAACGGTACCGCTTGGCGGCCAGCAGGCAGGACCGGTCCGTGCCCGGGACGCCCCGGCGCAGCAGGAAGACGTCGGCCTCCTTGCCGGTCTTCAGGATCCCGAGCTCGGTGTCGGTCGCGGCCAGCTCGGTGACCAGCCAGCCCGGCCAGGGCCGGGGCCCGCGCTCACTCGCGGCGGGCAGATCCCAGGTGGACCAGCGGTCGCCCTCGGGCAGGCCGTCCACGGCGTCGCGGGCGTCGGCGGCGGGCAGGGACCGGCGGTGCCGGTCACGCTTGGCGAAGGCCGGCTCGTGGTCGTGATCGCCGTCAAAGCGCCACTGGCCACGCTTTCCGCGGGTCCGGCGATCCTCGCTGTCCCAGCGATCCTCGCTGTCCCAGCGGCGGTGGTAGGCAAAATCGGGCATGGGTGGTGCTCCTCGGGCAGGAAAGGAGCGGCGTAAGCCGCGCAACGGGCGGGAACATCCGTGGATCCTCCCTCCTGCTCGACCGGCAGCACCGGTACCAGCTGTGCGTCCTGAGGCTGTCACGCGCGGCCGGCCGTGGGCAACCGAATATCCGGCCCCGCCGGAGCGGCCCAGCCGGGAATCCGGGCCGGTAGGGCATGATTCTCGTGTGAATGATCACGTGACCCCGGGCCCGGCCCCGCCGGACCGCGCGTCGTGACCGCCTACGCGGCCGACCGCTGGACCGACTTCGGCGTGGGGGTGGCCGGGGCGTCGGCCGCCCTGGCCGGGCTGGTGTTCGTGGCCGTGTCGATCAACCTCAGCGAGATCCTCAAGTACCGGAACCTGCCGGGCCGCGCGGCCCTGACCCTGTTCTTGTTCGTCACGCCCCTGGTCGTGGGGATCCTGCTGCTGGTTCCCGGCCAGCCCGGCGCCGCCCTGGGCGCGGAACTGCTGGCCGCCGGCGTCGTCATCGGAGGCTCCGAGCTGGTGATCAACCAGCGGTCGGGGCGATCGGATAAGGAGACCCGGTGGACGTGGCTGATCAGCCGGCTCATGCCGACCGTCGTGAGTTGCGGCTGCCTGGTCCTGGCCGGAGTGACGTTGCTGGCGCAGGCCGGGGGCGGGCTGTACTGGCTCGTGCCCAGCGTGCTCGCGGCCTTCTTCTTCGGCCTCATCAACGCCTGGGTGCTGCTCGTGGAGATCCTGCGCTGAGGCTTGCGCCGAGCGTCCCGTCGGGGTCGAGTTAACTAAGAAGGGGCGACGAGAGGATCAGGCAGTGCAGTTCACGGCCGAGCACGAGGCGCTGCGCGCGAGCGTGCGCGATCTGGTGGAGCGCGAGATCAACCCGCACGTGGACGAGTGGGAGCGGGCCGGGCGGTTTCCCGCGCACGAGCTGTTCCCGGCCCTGGCCAAGATCGGGCTGCTCGGGCTGGAGTACGACCCGGCCTACGGCGGCGAGGGCGCGGACCATTCCTTCACCGTGGTCGCGGGTGAGGAACTCGGCCGCATCGACTGCGGCGGGGTACCCATGGGCATCGCGGTGCAGATGGCCATGGCCACCCCGTCGCTGCACCGTTATGGCCGCCCCGAACTCAAGGAGCGCTTCCTCGCCCCGGCGATCCGCGGCGAGATGGTGTGCTCGATCGCGGTGACCGAGCCGGACGCCGGATCGGACGTCGCGGCGCTGCGTACCCGCGCGGTGCGCGACGGCGACGACTGGGTCATCAACGGCAGCAAGCTGTTCATAACGAACGGGGCGCAGGCGGACTGGATCTGCCTGCTGGCCCGGACCTCGGGCGAGGGCGGCTACCGGGGTATGTCGCAGATCCTGGTCGAGACCGACCGGCCGGGCTTCCGCGTGTCCCGCACCCTGGACAAGCTCGGCAACCGGTCCTCCGACACCGCCGAGCTGTCGTTCGCGGACGTGCGCGTTCCGGTCGGCAACACGATCGGCGAGATCGGGCGCGGTTTCCAGCAGCAGATGGAGCAGTTCCAGGCCGAGCGCATGATCGCGGCCTACCTGCAGGTCGGCTCGATGCACAAGGCGCTGGAGCGGACCCGGGAGTACCTGGCGCAGCGGCGGGTCTTCGGGCGGCCGCTGCTGGCCAACGACCACGTCGCGTACCGGCTCGCCGAGCTGTCGGCCCAGCTGGACCTGGTGCGGCACTACAACTACGCCTGCGCTGACGCCTACCTGCGCGGCGAGGACACCACGCGGTTCGCCACCGTGGCCAAGCTGGCCGTCGGCCGCCTCTCCCGCGAGATCGCCGACACCTGCCTGCAGTTCCACGGCGGCACCGGCTACATGGAGGAAACCTGGACGGCGCGGTTCTACCGGGACAGCAGGCTGGTCAGCATCGGCGGTGGCGCCGATGAGGTCATGCTGAGCTTGCTGGCCCGCCTGGACGGGTTCACCGCCTGACGAGCGCGGGCCGCCCGGGCGGTCACCACACGGTCGCGCTGGCCGCGATCGCCGAGCCCCGCGCGCCCGCCATGTCCAGGTCGGGGACCAGCGCGATGGCCTCGGACCGGGCCTGCTCCTCGCGCAGGGCCGTGTGCTCGCGCACCCGTTCCAGGAACCAGTCGCGGAAATGCGGCGCCGCCTCCACCACCCCGCCGCCGAGGAAGTACACGTCCGGGTCGGTGAAGTTGGCGACGATCGTGAACAGCCGGCCGATGGCCATGGCCTGCTGCTCGAAGATCCCTAGCGCCAGCGGGTCGCCGGCCTCGCCGTAGCCGCGCACCAGCTTGGCCGCCACGCCGGCCGGGACCTGCGCGAGCTCGTGGTCGGGGAACCGCGCCAGCCAGTGCGGCAGCAGGTTCTTCTCGATCCCGGTCAGCGAGGCCACGCTCTCGGCGTCACCGGACAGGCCGCAGTTGCAGGCCGGCACCGGCTGGCCGGGGCCGAGCAGGCCGTCCATCGGAACCCAGACGTGGCCGAGCTCCCCCGCCATCCCGGCCGCTCCCCGCACCACCCGCCCGCCCTCGATCACGCCGCCGCCCAGGCCGGTGCCCACGATCACCGAGACCGAGGACCGCTCTTCCGCCCGCACCGGCCCGAAATACGCGTGGTGGGCGTACAGCGCCGCCGCGTTGGCGTCGTTGTTGTACAGGACCGGCAGCCTGATCCGGCTCTCCAGCGCGCCGCGGACGTCGAACCCGCACCAGTCCGCGTTGGCGAAGTTCGTGGCTCCCTGGGCCGCGATGACGCCGTCCGCGCTGACCGGACCGGGGGTGTCCAGGCCCACTGCGCGCACTATGCCCCGCGGCGTCCCGGTGAGCTCCAGGACCTGGTCCAGCGCCCGGGCCAGCGCCTCGACCGCCTTTTCCGGGCCGTCTTTCACGTAGCTGGGCGACTCCACCATGCGGTCCACCAGGAACCGGCCGTCGTCGTCGAGGACCGTCGCGTTGTTGGTCGTCCCGCCGTTGTCGAGGCCGACCACGACCCACCGACCGGGATCCGCCATCCCTGCCTCCTCGGGCCGGCCCGCCCGCAGCTCGCGCCGGTCACGCGCCTACGGCATCGGTCGGTAGACTACCGGCCCGCCGCCGCCGGATCGCCGTCCAGGCGGGTGGCCCGGCGGGCCAGGCCGTCGGCGCAGCGCTGCACGAACCAGCGCAGGCCCCCCTCGTACAGCCAGCCCGTTCCGGGGACCTTGACCCGGAAGTCCTCGCGCCAGGCGACCGCGGTCCCGCCCTTGCTCTCGGCGAGGGTCACGTCGGCCCGGTGGTCCCGGATCGGCAGGCCGGACAGGGCCGTGTAGCTGAACGATCGCCCGGGCTCGAACCCGACCAGTTCCTCGCGACTGTGCACGCCGGCCGTGGTGAATACCCGGATCGCGCCCAGGCTCTCGCCGCCGTCGCGGCCCTCCCGCTCGAGCCGGAACGACCCGATCGGCGACCACTGCGGCCAGCTGGCTCCCGAGCAGAGCAGGTCGTAGACCACCGCGGGCGGCGCGGCGGACCAGGCCGATACCGAGAACGTGACTCGTCTGCCCATCGTGCTGCCTCCGTACTGACGTACCAGATGGTACAGAATTAATGTACCACATGGTACAGTGCCGGACATGGGAACGCCAGTCGAGCCACCGCGGGCCAGGCTGCTGGCTGCCGCGGTCGGGTACCTGCAGGCGCGCGGCCTGAGCGATCTCAGCCTGAGGGAACTGGCCGCCGCGATCGGGACCAGCCACCGCATGCTCATCTACCACTTCGGATCGAAGGAAGGGCTGCTGGTCGCGGTGGTGCAGGCCGTCGAGGCGGAGCAACGCGATTTCCTCGCCGGGCTGGCCGCCGACCCGGCCATCGGCCCGGTCGAGGCCATGCGGGCGATGTGGCGCCGGATAGCCGACCCCCGCCTGTGGCCCAGCGAGCGGCTGTTCTTCGAGATCTACAGCCAGGCGCTGCAGGGCCGGCCGGGCACCGAGGGCTTCCTCGACCGCATCACCGAGGACTGGGTCAAGCTGGCCGCCGAGTACTCGGTCCAGCTCGGCGCCCCGCGGGAGACCGCCCGGGCCGACGCCCGCCTGTCGGTGGCCGTGGGCCGCGGCCTGCTGCTGGACCTTCTGGCGACCGGCGACCGCGCCCAGGCGGACCGGGCCTTCGAGCGCTTCATCGGGCTGTGTCAGCTCGAACTGGCCCGGCTCGGCCTCGCGTGACCGCTACGGCCGGTCGGCCGCCCGCTCCGGGGCATGGTCCAGGGAGGCGGCCGTGGACATGTGCCGCGGGATCACCACCGCGATGACCGCGATCGTGGCCAGGGCGGCGATGACCAGGCCGATGTAGACGTTATGGGTGGCCGCCGAGATGGCCGCGCGCAGGTAGCCGACGGCCGGCCCGAGGCTGGCGGTGTGGCCGATCGTGGCGCTGACGCCGCTGGCACTGTGCGGCAGGTACGGCCGGAGCGGGGGCGGGGCCGACCGCAGGCGCGCGATGAGGCTGGCGTTGAAGATCGCGCCGAAGACCGCTGCGCCCAGGCTCTGGCCGAGGTACCGGCAGAACATGACGCTCCCGGTGACCACGCCGCGCTGGTTCCAGCCCACCGTGGACTGCGGCCCTACCACCGCGCAGACCGACAGCAGCCCGAGGCCCATGCCGAGCACGAAGGTGTCGGCGACCAGCTGCCATACCTGCGCCTGGACCGGCAGCAGCAGGAACCCGGCCACCGCGACCAGGCAGATCCCGGCTCCGATCAGCGCGGTGTCGCGGAACCCGATGCGCAGGAACAGCCGGGCGGACTGCGAGGTGGCCAGCGGCCAGCCGAAGCTCATCGTGGCCAGCACCGCGCCCGCGGCCACCGCGTTCAGGCCGAGCACCAGCTGGCCGTAGGTGGGCAGGAACGTCGTCGGGCCGATGACCAGCAGCCCGAGCCCGAGGCCAGCCAGGCCGAACCCGGCCAGCGCCCGGCGCCGCCACAGCCAGGGCGGCAGGATCGGCTCGGCGGCGCGGCGCTCCGCGACGACCGCCGCGACCGTCGCCGCAGCGGCCACGGCGAACACCGCGACGCTGGGCGGTGACCACCAGCCCCAGGCCACGCCGCCCTGCAGCAGCCCGAAGACCAGCGCGCCCGCGGCCACCAGCACGGTCAGCGCGCCGGCCACGTCGATCCGGTGCCTGCGCCGGCTGACCTGCTCGTGCAGGTACCGCCCGATCAGCGCGATCGCGGCCGCGCCGAGCGGCAGGTTGATCAGGAAGATCCACCGCCACGACGCGTACTGGGCCAGCGACCCGCCCAACGTGGGCCCGAACACCGCCGAGATGCCCCACACGCTGGACAGCCAGCCCTGGACGCGGCCGCGTTCCTCCAGTTCGTATAGGTCACCGGCCAGCGTGTTGACCGTGGCCATGGTCGCGCCTGCGCCGAGTCCCTGCAGGCCGCGGAAGGCGATAAGGCTCACCATGCTCCACGACGCCGCGCACAGCGCGGATCCGGTCAGGAAGATGATGGTGCCGACGATCAGGATCGGCTTGCGGCCCCACTGGTCGGCGAGCTTGCCGTAGATCGGGATCGACACGGTCTGGGTCAGCAGGTAGCTGGAGAAGACCCAGCTGAACAGCGTGAAGCCGCCGAGATCGCGCACCACCTGCGGGATCGCGGTAGCCACGATCGTGTTGTCCATCGCCGACAATCCCATGGTCACCATGAGCCCGATCAGGATCGGGCGGCGGTGGGCGCCGCGGCGGACGCCGGGCGGCTGGGGTGCGGCGGGCCGGGCAGTCATCTGGGATTTAGCCTACCGGCCGTCTCGTTATGCGCTCCGGCGGCCGTCAGCGGACGCCGGGCGGCGGGCCGGGCAGGCTCTCCCCGGTCGATCCCCTGCTCATCGGCCAGCTGGCGCAGCAGCGTCGTCAGCCGCGCGCGCTGCTCGCCGGTGAGCGAGGCGCCGACCTGGCCGGCGTGCCGGGCGCTGACCTGCTGGGCCTCGCGGAGCTTGGCCCGGCCCTGGTCGGTCAGGTAGAGGGCATGGGAACGCCGGTCGGCGGGGTTGCGCCTGCGCTCGACAAGCCCGCGCTGCTCCAGCTCGTCGACGAGGAAGACCATACGGGTGGGGTTGAGCCCCATCAGCTCGCCGATGGCCTGCTGGGACCGTCCCTCGTTCGCGGCCAGCCGGGTCAGCATGCCGAAATGGCGCGGTTCCAGGTCCGAGCGGGGCGAGCTGCTCGGCGAACCTCCCGGCCACGTGAAAGCCGAGCTGAACCAGGAGGTAGGCGAGGCCGTCGCCGCTCGTCGCGTCGCGGTCTGCCGGAGTCAGCTCATGCCCTGAGATTATCACATTGGACAATACTTACGGATCGTGATAGTTGTAAATCGTGACTGTAGACCAGAGCGACCGCACGAGTGCTCGACCGCCGCGCCGGCGCCGGCGCCCGGACCACTGGCGGGAGAACCTGGCCCGGGGCAACCTGGCTGCCGCGATCATGCTGCTGATCCAGTACGGCCTGGGCATCGGCGTCAACCTGTACGTCGCCCTGCCGACCGCGGAGTAGGCGGGCGCGGCATCGGGCAGGCCTTCTCCAACGGGCCGCTCCTGGCCGTGCACACCGTGCTCGGCCTGCTGCTGATCCTGACCGCGCTGTCCATGGTGGTCCGGTCGGTCATCGCCCGGCACCGCGCCTCGGTCGCAACCTCGGTCGCGGGGTTGCTGGCCATCCTCGCCGCCGCGGGTTACGGGGCCAGCTTCGTACACAACGGCTCGAACGCGGCCTCCCTGGGCATGGCGCTGGCCACCGGCGTGGCGCTGCTCTGCTACGTCATCGGGCTGTTCGTGACCGGCCGAGCGAAACAGGGCTAGCCGGACCTGGTCAGCGCAGCGGGCCGTCGGCCTGGTCGTCCTGCTCCAGGACCTGGACCGGGTCGCCGACCCGGATGGAAACGCCGGGCCGTGGCGCGTCGGGGATCAGGTTGATCCCGAACCAGACCTTGCCGTCCCAGCGCCGGCACCTGGCCAGCGTCGCGGTCGGCTCCTTGCCGGTGGCCGCGGTGTCGGGATCGATGGTGGTCAGCACGCACCGGTCGCACCCCTTGACCGCGCGGAACGTCACCTCGCCGATGCGCAGCCAGGCGCCAGCCGTCCTCGGCCCATGGGGCGGTGTCCGTCACGACCACGCTCGGCCGGAACCGCCGCATCGGCAGCGGGCCCTCGGCCGCGCGCGGCCCGGCCGCGATCTCCTCGTTCAGCGCGGCCAGCGAGCTGTCGGTGGTGAGGAGCAGCGGGTAGCCGTCGGCGAACGAGACCCGGTCGCCGGCGCGGCTGTAGTCCGGGTTGGGCCGCCGCCGGGTCGGGTCGTCGAGGTAGACCAGCCGCGCCGGCTCCCCCGTCACCCGGCTGAACCATGCGTCCGCCGCCGCGCCGGCCGGCGCGGCGAGCAGCTTGCTGTCCCACACGGTCACCGGGATCAGCTCATCGCCCGCCGGGACACTCACGGTCAGGTCCGGGCCGTCGGGCCCGGTCAGGCGGAGGCCGCCGCCGGTGAGCAGCGGCGTGACCAGCACCAGCCGAGGGCGCTCCCGCGCGGTCACCACCTCGCCGCCGAGGTCCACGATCATCCACCGGCGGTCCCCGGCCAGCCCCCACGGCTCCACGGACGCGGCGGCCAGCTGATCCCCGCGGCACGACTTGACGGGATACCGGTACAGGTCCGTCACGGTCAGCGGCATATCAACGAAGCCTAGCGACTCTCGCCGCGGCGCCCGGAACCGTTTAAGCGCCATGGCCAACTGCGCCCCGCTGGTAACGGCCCGGCCCGGCCGGGTGGTCCGGGGGATTCGCGGCTGGAGCGGGCCGCTACGCCCGGGTTGGACCTGTAACGCAGGCAATGTTGCCACTATGGGACGTATGGCAGAGGAGCGAGCGTGGCTGTTCGCGGCCCAGCAGGCCTGGCCGGGCTGGCGCGGTCTCGCCGCGGTGGCCGGCGGCGGCCACGCCGGATGTCAGGGATACGAGCTCCTGTCCTTTGGCGCGGACGGACGGCGGACGGCGGCCGAGCGGCTGCCGGCCGACAATCCCCTGGCCGCGGCGGCCGCGGCCGAGCGGGCCTTCGGCGTCGACGCCGCCGCCTGGCGCCCGGCTTACACCCTGCTCGGCACCGACCCGCTGCCCTGGCCCGAAATCGCGGCGCGGATGGATCCGGCCCGGCTCGAACGCGAGCGGCGCGCGTGCCTGCAGGACGCCTACGACGGGCTGTTCGACGAGGTCGCCGGGCGCGTGGGCGAGGCACGCGCGGCCCTCATCCTGCCGATGGTCCGGGCGGCGAGCTCGCGCGACGAGCTGCGCGCGCTCATCGGCGACGACGCCGGGCCGGTCTGGGACGCGTGGTGGCGGTATCCGGACATCGACCCGGACGAGAAGGCCGTGCTGGCCGACATCGACGCCTACGGCTGGCACGGCCGGTGGGTCCGCGAAGGCGACACGGGCCCGCCGTTCGGTTACTCGATCGGCTTCCACCACACCCTGGGCGCCCCCGAGGTGATCGTGGTCGGGATCCGGTTCGAGATCGCTCACTCGCTGCTCTGGGAGGCATACCGCCGGGCCCGGCGGGGCGAGAGCATGGCTCCCGGCCGCCTCTACGAGAACTTCCTCGACGGGCACCCGGTCACGTTCGTGGACGTGTCCGACGACGCGCGGCGCGAGTATCTCGGCTTCGCGCACTGGTACTACAAGGCCGGCTTCCCCGCCCGGCAGCTGGTCTGGCCGTCAGCCACCGACGGCCGGTGGCCCTGGGACAGCGACAGCCTCGCCCGCCTGCAGCCGCTGCTCGGCCCGGTACCGTCCGCGGTCGGCCCGCCTCCCCGCCGGGCGCATAACGCGCCTGCCGGGGACTAACCCAGCGGCCGTCCCCGGGCACTATGAAGCGTGGGACTACCGCCGGACCGCCCGGCCTCGGACGCGGAGCTGGTCCGCGAGGCGCTGCTCGGCGCCCGGGAGCCGCTCGCGGAACTGGTGCGCCGGCACCAGGGCACCGCCACCGCCCTGGCGGCCCGGGTACTCGGCTCGGACGACCTGGCCCGCGACGCCGTCCAGGAGGCCGCGGTGGCGGCGATGACCGGGCTGGACCGGCTGCGCAGCCCCGACCGGTTCGGCCCGTGGTTCTGCGGCATAGCCCTGAACGTTTCCCGCCGCTGGCGCCGGCAGCTCCGCTCGGAGCGGCCGGACGCCGGGCCGGACCGGGCCCGCAACGGCGCCGGGCCGGACGAGCTCGCCGAGCTGGCCGACCTCGCGGCCCGGGTGCGGGCCGCGGTCGCCGGGCTGGCCGACGGCCAGCGGGAGGCGGTGCTCCTGTTCTACCTTCAGGGCCTGAGCCACCGCGAGGTGGCCGCGGAGCTGGGCGTCTCCGTCGGAGCCGTGAAGTCCCGGCTGCACCAGGCCCGGGCGGCCCTCGCCCCGAGGCTCGCCCCGCTCATCGACATCCAGGAGGGAATGACCATGGCCGCCACGACCAGCACGCCGGAGTGGGTCGACGTCTCGGTGACCGAGGTACGGCGGGAGGACGGTGACCCGGAGACGCGCAAGCACATCATGGTGCTCGACGCGGCCGACGGGCAGCAGCTGCCCATCTGGATCGGGCCGGCCGAGGCGACCGCGCTGGCGCTGACCCTGGAGGCGGTTGAGACCCCCCGTCCGCTGACCTACCAGCTGGCGGTCGGCCTGCTGGCGGCGGCGGGCGCCGAGGCCGCCGAGACGAGGATCACCCGGCTGGACGGCGGCGGTACGTTCTACGCGGTCGTGATCGTGGACGGGCCTACCGGACGGCGCGAGGTAGACGCCCGGCCCAGCGACGCGGTGACCCTCGCGACCATGGTGAACGCGCCGATCCGGGTCGACGCCCGGCTGTTCGCCGAGGCCACCGCGGCCGAATGCCCGGACGTGGCGTGGCGGTCCTACCCGACTGGCGCCGCCGAACTGGCCGCCGACCACGAGCGGCGGATGATGCAGATCGCGCGGGGGTGGCGCGGCCGGGCGCAGGAACCGCCCGGCACGCCGGAGGCCGGGGCCTGACCCCGCGGCCCGGCGGCCGACCGGCGCCTGCGGGCGCGGGCCGCCGGATCTAGCTCGGCCTCAGGCGCAGGTACGTGACCTCGACGTCGCTGCCGAAGTAGCCCTGTACCTCCGACAGCCGGTACCGATTCGGGTCGCCGGGGCCGCCGTGGGAGGCCACCGGCGGGTCGGGCCGGAGGCGGCCGCCTATCAGCATGACCACGACGTGGATGCCGGGGAAGGCGCCGAACACCGTGAGGTCGCCGCGCAGCGTCTCCGAGAACGGGATGTGCGGCAGGTGCTTCAGCATCGTCCCGGTGTAGCCATCGCCGTCGAAATCGTTGCCGTTCGGGTCGGGGTTGCCGCTCCACTTCGCCATCAGGGTGGCGAAGCCGGAGCAGTCGGTGATGAAGGGCAGGTGGTGCGGGGCTAAGCCGACCGGGATCGGCCGCACCTCCGCGTAGTGGATCCGGTCTCGGTGCGCGATGGCCCAGTCGCAGTAGTCCACCATCTGCTGGCGGTACTCCATGGAGGTGGTCACTGTCTCTTTCTCCCTTTCGAGAACGATGACAGGGAACGCACGGATGCCAGCATGACCTGGTAGAACCCCCAGATAGTCCCCAACTATCGGGTAACCCCCCGTAACGCCCCGTGTTGCGTATTTCGCCCCTATAGCGTACCCACTCGGGGCAGGCAGGTAAATAAGGTTTCGGGCAACCTGTTGACCGAAAAGCATGCTCTTCCGGAGGTCGCCGGTGATGGCGCGGCAGCAGGACGGCCTGACCAGGCATCTCAGCGGCGCCGGCGTGCGCGCGGGCCCGCCCGGCCGCCAGCCCGAGTCCCGGCCGAAACCCGCGGCGGCGCTCCGGGCGCGTGCCCCGCGGGCTGGCCGGCCCGGTCACGGGGTGTCCGCGTCCCTCGGCTCCGCGAACTTTTCCATGATCAGCGATTCGCCCCGGAACATCGGCGCCTGGCTGACCTGGCGCTCGATCGACGTCGCCGACATGGTGTAGCCGAGGAACAGGAACAGCGAGAAGGCCTGGATGATGATCCACACCCAGTAGGAGTTGAAGGCGCCCGCGCTCCAGTCGTTCAGCGCGTGCAGAAGCGCCGGGATCGACACGCCGAGAAGTACCAGCGGCACCCGCCGCCGCCGGTAGTTGATGCCCATCCCGATGAAGAACGCCGAGATCCCGGCCCAGACCGCGTGCTGGAAGCCGTCCACGAACACGCGCTCGGCAAAGGACAGGACCGCGGTGACCGCCTGACTGGCGACCTGCGCGTGGTTGATGATCAGAATCTCTTGCTGAGTATAGAGGGCGGCCTCGAAGACGCCGAAGGTGAGGCCGGCGATGGTCCCGAGGAACATCCACATCTTGGGATCCAGCTTGACCGAGCGGAATTTCAGCAGGATGAGCCCGGCCAGCAGGACCGGCAGCGCCTTCGTGATCTCCTCGTTGAACCCGACGCCGATGGCGGCGGGGAAGGAAAGGGGCTGGCCGGCCCTGCCCAGGTGGTCGTTGATGTTGATGGTCACCACGTTCATCCACACCAGGGTCCAGATGATGATGCCGATGCCGATCTGGATCTCCAGCTTCCTGACCGGCCCGGGCCGGATCAGCAGCCAGAAGCCGATCGCCCACAGCGGCGCGGTGTACAGGCTGTACGCCCAGCCGGGGGTGGTCAGGTTCCCCGACGACGCGAACACCGCGATGAATATCAGCGGGAGCAGCGCGTACGCGATGACCAGGAGCCGCAGGCCCTGGCGCCAGCCGGGATTGGTGAGCCAGCTCCGGATCGGGATCAGGATCCGGAAGGCCTCCGCCAGCTCGTCGCCCGCCGACTCGGCGGGCGGGCCGGCGCGGGGCCGGGGCGCGGCCCGGTGGGGCGCGGGAGGCCCGGCCGGGCCGGGCGCGGGAGGCGCCGCCGGGCCGGGCGCCGGAGGCCCGGCGACCGGCGGGTCCGGCGCGGGCCGCCGCGGCACCGGCACTGGCTCGAGGCGCAGCACGGGTCCGCTGGCCGACCCCAGCGTGAGCTCCGTGACCCGGCTCACCTCGACCCGCGTGACCGGCTGCCCGCCGAGGAAGGTGGGCGCCTGGCCGACGTTCTCGAAGACCCACCCCTCCGGGGCCCAGCTCAGCTGCGCGTGCTTGCGGGAGGCGGCCGGGTAGCTGACCACCACGTCGTTATCGGTCGCCCGCCCGATCCTGACCAGCTGTCCGGGCTGGAAGGCGTACGGCTGGCCGTCGAGGGTAACGTGCAGTTCGCTGCCCGGGACGGCCGCGGTCGCCCCCGACGCCGCCGGCCGCCAGAACTCCCAGCCCGGCGGCGCGGGAGGCCAGGCCGGGTCGGGCTGCCAGCCCGGCTGCGGCTGCCACCCGGCCGGTGGCGCCGGCCATCCGGGCGGTGCCTGGAAGACCCACCCCGTGCCCTCCGGGTCAGCCCGCTCCGGAGGTGAACTCGTAAATGCCATGGCCCGCCTCTTGCCCCGTCTGACGTCGCCGTAAGCGCGTGCTCAGGCCACCCCAGGGTAACGGGCGGACCGCCGGTAGGGTCGGGAGCCGGACCAGTTACCGGTGACCCCGGCGGATGCGGAAGCGACTCACGTGAATGATGGGCCGGCCACGGACGGCACGGTACGCCGCAGCCAGCAGCACTGGCTGCGGGTACGCGGCTTCCTCAACCGCCGCAGGCACGAGCTGAGCCGGGCCGCGCAGGACCTGTACCCCCGGGCGTGGCGCGTGGCGGGAACACCGCTGCTCGCCCGCGCGGAATGGCTTCCCGCCCGGCCGGTCCCGTTGGATCAGGTCAGGCTGTCGTGGCAGCCCGGCTGGCCGGCCCGGGGCATCGACGGCACCGGCCCGGAAACCGCGGCCGTGCTCCCGCTGCGCGAGGGCGCGAGCCGGTTCGGCTGCTACGCCGCCGCGCTGGGCGCGCTAGCCGGCCAGCGCTCTTCGAGGACCGCGCCTGCTACCGGCTGCTGGAGGCCGCCGCGGCGCCCGGCCCGGCGGACCTCGGGTTCGGCGAGGGCCGCTACTTCGAGGTGATCAACACCTGCGAGGCCGTGGCGCACGAGTACGCGGCCGCCACCCTGGCCGCCAGCGGCCCGGCCCGGCCCCCAGGCCTGGAGGAGCTGCCGCTGCGGTCGCTGATCGGCGATCCCACCGACCTGGGGCGCCAGGCCGGTGATGACCGCGATCTGCACCCTGGTGCTGCGCGCGGACCGGGCCTGCGGCGAGACCGCGATGATCCTGCACTGGCGGGATCCGGCCCGGGTGGCCAGCGGCGGCGGCCTGTACCAGGTCGCGCCGGTCGGGGTGTTCCAGCCGTCGCACGACGCCGGATGGAACCGGTCCAACGATTTCAGCCTGTGGCGGAGCATCGTGCGTGAGCTGGCCGAGGAACTGCTGGGCGGCGGCGAGGACTACCACAGCGACGCCGCTCCGATCGACTACCAGCGCTGGCCGCTGCACGCCGCGCTGGCCGGGGCCCGGCAAGCCGGGCGGCTGCGGGTGTTCTGGCTCGGCCTGGGCGCGGACCCGCTGACGCTCGCCGCCGACATGCTGACGGTCGCCGTGTTCGACGCCGACCTGTTCGACGAGACCTTCGCCGCCCTGGTCCCGGCCAATGACGAAGGCCGCATCATCACCGGCGGCGGCACGGCCGGGATGGCCGCTGGCGTTCCGTTCCAGGCGGAGAACGTGGAGCGGTTCGGCACCACCGAGCGCATGCAGGCCGCCGGGGCCGCGCTGCTCCGCCTCGCCTGGGAGCACCGGAGCACGCTGCTCGCCGGCTGAGCCCTGCGTTATCTGAAAACACTCTGATATAGACGTACTTGACACTATTTAGGCCCTAAGATTACCCACGTGATTTCCGGGCCTGGCCGCCTCGTTCCCGTCCTGGTGGCCGCTCTCGGCCTGGCGCTGGTCAGCAGCTGCTCATCCGGCGCGTCGGTCTCGGACCCGGCCACGGTGGCGCAGGTCAAGACCCGGCTGATCGCGCCCGGCATGGCCCCGGGGTTCGCGCCCGAGCCGAGGACGCAGCAGAACGCGCGGCAGTCGGCCCGTGCCCGGCCGTTCGTCCCGCCGCGCGGCCGCCCCGACCAGGTCTGCTCCCGGCTGGCGACCCCGGCGTCGTTCGTCCCGGACGCCGCGCTGAGCAGCGGCCAGTCCATCGCCGCAGCGCGCCCTCAGCTGTACGGGCCGTTCGCGCCGTCCTGGTTTGAGGGGATCGACGTCTACCCGGGAACCGAGGCCGCGACCATGGTCACGACGCTGACCAGGATGATCGGCCGGTGCGGGCATTTCCTGCTGAGCGCCACCGCGCCCGGCTCGGCTCCGGCACCGGCCAGCGAGGCCGCGGCGCCGCTGTCGGGCCTCGGCGGCCAGGCGCTCTACGTAACGGTCCGCGTGCAGACCACCACGCCCGGCCTCTTCCAGGCGCACGACTGGGTCGTGATCAGGTCAGACCGCACCCTGATCTGGATCGACGACCAGTCCATCGCGGCCGAGGCGGTCGGGAAGGGAGACGACCAGCTGACCCTGCGGGGGGCCCGGGACGCCTGGCGGCACTTCTCCGCCTCCTAGCCCCGGGGGCCCGAGCCCTCCGGGCGGGCCGGGCCGGGCGGCCCGCCCGGCTTCGGCAGCGGGCGCCAGGCCAGCCGCGGCAGCAGCGGGGCGGCGAGCCGCTCGGTCACCGCGCCGCGGTACACGCCCGCCCCGTAGGCCGCCTCGTCGGCCAGGTAGCCGAGCGCGAACCGGACCGGGTCCAGACGCGGCCTGCTGCCGAGCCACGCCGCGGCCGGCGGCCCCGCCAGCAGGGAGGCCAGCGCGACCCGGCGGCCGGCCCTGGTCCGCGGGCTGCGGCCGCCGGGCCAGGCCAGGCCGGCCGCGACGGCCGGGAGGGCGTACTGGATGCTCCACCGCCCGACGCCGAGCCAGGTCTGCCGCACAGACCCGGCCATCGGGCGCAGCACGCCGGTGGCCGGCACGTCCCATCCGCGCAGCAGCCGGACCAGCTGGCCGGTGCCCGCGCCGTAGGCGGCGAGCGCAGTCAGCGGACGGCGGGCCAGCAGCGCGGCGACCGCCGCGGCCGGCCACGCCTGAACGATCAGCGGCGGCACCTGGCCAGGGTGCCGGCGGGCCAGCGGCGCCGCCGAACTCCCGTACCGGAACCGGCGGGCCAGCACCGGCATCCACCGGTCGGGCTCGACGTGGCCCACCTGTCCGCCCGGGTCGTACCGCACCCGCCAGCCCGCGTCGATCATCCGCCAGATCAGGTCGACGTCCTCGCCGTAGCGCAGGCGGGGGTCGAATCCGGCGGCGATCGCGTCCCGGCGGACCAGCAGCGCCGCCGTCGGCACGTAGGACAGCCGGGTCAGCGGGGCGACCCGGGCCTCGCGGGGACCCAGGTCGATCGGGGCCCGCGCGGCCAGGTAGCGGCCTGCCGCGCTGCTCCCGGTCACGGCCCGGACCCGCGGTGCCACCGCGCCGACCATCGGGTCGGCGAAGTGCCCGGCGATCGCGGTGATCCACTCCGGGCCGGCCACGCAGTCGCTGTCCAGGAAGGCGACGAGCGGCGTGGCCACCAGGGCCAGCCCGTCGTTGCGGGCCGGACCGGGCCCGCCGGACGCGGGCCGCCGCCGCAGGCGCGCGCCGCGGCGCGCGCACACCCGGGCGACCGCGGCCGGGTCGGCCGACCCGTCGTCCACCACGATCACCGGATAGCCGGTACCGAGCGCGGCCAGGCAGCGGTCCAGCCCCCCGGTCCGGTCCCGGACCGGGATCACGACCGTGACCTCGGCCGGCCGCGGGCAGGCGGGCGGGCGGGGGTGCGCCAGCCCGGTGTCGGTGAGCCGCCGGGCCAGCCGGCCGCCGTCCGGCGAGCCGACCACCCCGCCGCGCAGTTCCTGCAGTGCCCGCACTCCGGCCGCGCTCAGCCGCAGCAGCCGCGGCGGCGACCCGCCGAACAGCACGTCTGTGCCCACGAACGTGGTCTCGGCGTCGAAAGCGATGCCGAACCCGGACGGCAGCGGGACCGTTCTCACGGGGCCAGTGTCACAGGGCTGGTCGCACGGGGCCAGTGGCACGGGGCCAAGTCGCACGGGGCCAAGTCGCACGGGGCCAAGTCGCACGGGGCCAAGTCGCACGGGGCCAAGTCGCACGGGGCCAAGTCGCACGGGGCCAAGTCGCACGGGTCAGTCTCACAGGGCCAGCCCGCCGTCGACCGGGATCACGGCGCCGGTGATCCCGCCGCTGTCCTCCCCCGCCAGCCAGGTCAGCGCCGCGGCGACCTCGGCCGGCTGCAGCAGCCGCTGCACGGGCTGCTGCGCCGCGAACGACGCGGCGCCCGGCAGGCCGTACAGGCGGGCGCTCTCGGCCAGCATCGGCGTGTCGGTGGACCCGGGGCTGACCGCGTTCGCGGTGATCCCGGTCCCGCCCAGCTCGGCGGCTAGCGCCCGGACCAGCCCGGCCACGCCTGCCTTGGCCGCGCAGTAGGCGGCCAGCATCGGCAGCCCGCGGGTGGCGGCCGCCGACGCGACCGCGAGGAACCGGCCGCTGCGCGGCTCGGCGCGGCGCAGCAGCGCCGGGATCGCGGCCCGCGCGAGCCCCAGCACGCCGCCCAGGTCGGTGTCGAGCACCGCCTGCTGCTGGCCGGCGGGCATCTCCCACAGCGGCACCCCGCCCGCGATCACCCCGGCCGCGGCGATGGCGGCATCCAGGCCGCCCCACTCGCGCTCGGCCGCGGCGACCGCCCCGGCCAGCTGCCCGCCGTCGCGCACGTCGGCCGGGAACGCCCGGGCCGCGCCGGGATCGCCGGCCGCGTCGGCTGCCTGGGCTACCACCTGGTCCAGCTCGTCCCGGGTGCCGAGCCGGTAGGGCAGCTCCAGGTCGTCGCCGCACCGGTCGACGGCCAGGACGGCCCAGCCCCGCGCGGCCAGGCCGCGGACGGTCGCCGCGCCGATGCCGCGGGCCGCACCGGTCACCAGCGCGACCCGGGTCACGTGCCTCCTGCTGGGCTCGCTCATACGCCGAGCGCGCGGGTGAACCCGGGCGGGATCACGATGTCGTCCCGGGTCAGGTCGCCGATCGCGGAGTGGCCGAGGGCGAGCAGGGCCGAGTCGATGCCGCCGCGCAGGATGTCGAGCACGTTCTCCACGCCGACCTGGCCGTTGGCGGCCAGGCCCCACAGGTAGGCACGGCCGATCATCACGGCCCGGGCGCCGAGCGCCACGGCCTTGACCACGTCGCCGCCGCGCCGGACGCCGCCGTCGAGCAGCACCTCCACCTGGTCACCGACGGCGTCGGCGACCGCCGGCAGGGCCCGGATCGTGCCGGGCGTGCCGTCCAGGTTGTTGCCGCCGTGGTTGGACACCGAGATCGCGGTCATCCCGGCGTCCACCGCCCGCTTGGCGTCGTCCACCCGGATCACGCCCTTGAGCATGACCGGCCCGCCCCACTGCTCCCGCAGCCAGCGCACGTCGTCCCAGGTCGGCAGCGGCGAGCTCATCCACTGCCCGTACGCGCCGAAGAACGTGGGGCTGGCCTCGCCCGGGGCCGCCATGTTAGGTACGGTCAGGTCGGGCACCCGGCCGGTCCTGGCGTAGCCGAGCAGCCACTGCGGGTGCGGCAGTACGTCGGGCGCGAACTTCACCATGGTCTTCAGGTCCACCCGCTCCGGGATCGGCGGGCTGCCCCAGTCCCGGCCGTTGGCGAACGACCAGTCCAGCGTGACGATCAGGCCGGCCGCCCCGGCGGCGCGTGCCCGCTCGACGTGCTCCGCCATCTGATCGCGGGTGCCGACCCAGTAGCTCTGGAAGAACGTCTTCGGGTTGGCCGCGACCACCTCCTCGACCGGCTTGCTGGCGAACGAGCTCAGGCCCATCACCGTCCCCCGCGCGGCGGCGGCCCGGGCCACGGCGACCTCCGCGTCGGGGTGCACGGCCTGCACGCCGGTCGGCGAGATGATCACCGGCAGGGACACCGGCTGGCCCATGACCGTGGTGGACAGGTCGCGCTTGGCGGAAAGGCCGGCCACGTGCGGGGCGAAGCCGAGCTCGCTGAAGGCCCTGACGTTGTCGCCGACCGTGACGCCCTTCTCCGAGCCGGCCAGCAGCGCGCGATAGACCGACGAGGGCAGCCGCTTCCTGGCGCGCCGCTGCGCCTCGGCGACCGTCTCGAACCAGGCATTGCTCATCGCCCTATCCTCTCCTGCCACTCAGCGGGCGAACAGGCCGGACACCACCGGGGCCACGTCGCGGTACCCGCGGATCATGGCCAGCCGGCCGTGGCCCAGCCTGGCCAGGTCGCGGGCGAGCTCCGGGTCGTGCTCGCCTGAGGCATCCAGCAGCACGTCGAGGCGAGCCAGCCCGGCGGCCGCCGGCCGGGGATCCGGCCCGGCGTTGTGCACGCAGTCGGACAGCAGCAGCACCCGCGCGTCGAGAGCCGGGATCCGGGCCAGCTGCCCGCGCGCGACCTGGAACGGGAACGCGATGTTCGTCAGCCCGCGCGCGGGGATGCGCAGCAGCATGTCGAGCAGGATCCCGGCCGGGACGTGCTGGCCGAGCCGCTCGAGCACGGCGGCGTCCGACCAGAACGCGATCACCGCGAGGTCGTCGCGGGCCAGTTCGGCGGCCAGGGCGCCGACCGTGGCCGCGGCGGTGCGAACCCGCTCGCCGCGCATGGAGCCCGAGACGTCCACGGCGAGCACCACCGACCTGCGGGTTCGCACCCGTTCCCGGACGATGACGTCCTCGTCCTCGGGTACCGGGTGCGCGACGAGGTTCTCGAGCGTGGCGTCCAGGTCGATGTCGTCCGAGCCGCCCTGGTAGCGGAGGCTGGCCAGCTCGCCGGCGCCGCGGCGCGCGGTGACGTCACGGCGCGGGCGCGGGACGGCCAGCCGCGCGGCGATCTGCCTGGCCCGGCGCACGGTCTCCGGGTCCGGCTCACTGTCGAGCGGGGGCGCGCCCAGCAGCTGCGCGGTCTCGTCGGTGCTGGCCGGGGCGCCGCTGCCCGCCCGCGGCCCGCCCGGCCCGGCCGCGCCCCGGCCTCCGGCGGTGAGCACCAGCCCACCCACCTCCCCATCCCCCTTCAATGCGCCGCCCGCGCTCGCCTCCAGCAGCACCGGCTCCGCGTCCAGTTCCTTCGGCCGGCGCCGCGGCGGCCTGCGGCCCGCCAGGCTCGCGGTGCGCCCGGCGTCCCGGCGGACCGGCGAGTCGGCCGGCACCGCTCTTCAACCCGGCGCGGCCGCGGCCGGGACGAGAATGAACTGGTTTTCCCAGATCTCGCGCAGCACGGCCTCGGGCGTGGTCTCCGCGGTCTCGTCGAGCTGGATGCGCCCGGAGAGCGCCACGACCATGGCGTCGAACACCGTGTTGGCGTAGGCCCAGCGGGCCGGGTCGTCGGCCAGGCTGGCGCAGCGCCAGCAGCTCCCGGGCGACCAGCGTCAGGTCGATCGCGCCGCGCACGCTGCTGCCCTGCCGCACCTCCGGATGCTCGCGGGTGGCCCGGGTCACCGCGACCGCGTCGGCCACGAGCGCGGCACCGAGCCCGGGAGGTATCTCGCCCTCCGGCAGCGGGGCGCGCAGCGCGACGATCCCCCGCTCGGACTCGGCGTCCTGGTAGGTCACCGCCAGCCGGCACAGCCGGTCGTGCACGCTGGTGGACAGGCGGGTGGTGCCGACGTTGTCGAACGGGTTCATGGTCGCGATGACCCGGAACGTGGGCCGCGCGGTCACCCGCCCGACCCGGGGCACCGCGATCTCGCGCTCGGCCATCGCGGTCAGCAGCGTGTTCAGCGTGTCCTCGGGAGCGCGGTTGAACTCCTCGATGTACAGGAAGCCGCCTTCCCGCATGGCCTCGAGCAACGGCCCGTCGACGAAGTTGTCCGCGCTGTAGTCCTCGCGCAGCACCCGGGCCGGGTTGTGATGGCCGATCAGCTTGGCCGGGGTGAGGTCGGCGTTGCCCTCGACGAACACCAGCGGCACGCCCCACTCCGCGGTGATCGCGCGCAGCAGCGTGCTCTTGGACGTGCCCGGCGGCCCCTCGAGCAGCAGGTCCCGGCCCGCGGCCACCGCCGCCAGGATCAGCTCGAGCTCGCGCTCCCGGCCCACGACGCGGGCGGCGATCCGGGCCCGGGTCTGCTCCAGCCGGCCCAGGTCCCCCCGCTCCTGCATGCGCACTCCTGTCTCGACCTACTCGATCGTGGCACCGGCGCCAGTGATGAACGCGACCTTGCCCTCGACCCTTCCTGCCGTGCCGAGATCCCTTCTGGTGGTTGACCGGTTACCGGATGGTGTTGCCGGCGTCGACGGTGAACTCGAGCCCGGTCACGTACTGGGCCTCGTCGGAGGCCAGGAACAGGACCGCGTGGCTGATGTCGCGCGCCTCGACGCTCTCCACCAGGAGCGTGTTCATGAAGATCGGCCCGAGGTTCGGGTCCCGCCCGATCAGCGGCTCCAGCCCGCCGAGGCCTTGCGCCATCGGCGTGTTCACCCCGGTCGGGTGCACGGTGTTAACCCGGATCTTGTGCGCGGCCAGCTCGTTGGCCATCGTCTTCGCGATCCCCACCACGCCGTGCTTGGCCGCCACGTACGGCGCCAGGTACGGCAGGCCCTTGATGCCGGCGGTGGAACTCGTGCAGATGATCGACCCTCCGCCGGCCGTGATCAGGTGCGGCGCCGACACCACCATCGTGTTCCAGACGCCGGTCAGGTTGGTGTCGAGCGTGTCCTGCCATACCTGCGGCGTCACATCGTCCCAGCTCTGCACGGTGCAGATCCCGGCGTTGGCGCAGACGATGTCGAGGCGCCCGAGCTGCGCCACGCCGTCGTCCACGGCCCACTTCAGCGCCGAGGCGTCGCGGACGTCGGCCTGGCGGGCCACGATCCGGCGGTCCAGCGCCTCCACGGCCTTGACCGTCTGATCCAGGTCCGCCTCGGTGGCCATCCCGTAGCCCACCGACGGATAGTCGCGGCAGATGTCGACCGCGATAATGTCCGCGCCCTCCTCGGCCAGCCTGATCGCGTGGCTGCGGCCCTGCCCGCGCCCCGCGCCGGTGATGAAGGCCACCTTGCCCGCTACTCGCCCGGTCATGGCGCTCCTCACTTCTTGTTGGTGTATCCGGCGTCGACCGGCAGCGTCACGCCGGTGATGTACCTGGCGTCGTCCGAGACCAGCCAGACGATGGCGTTGGAGACGTCGACCGGCTCGACCATGTCGACCGGCAGCGCGTTGGCCATCGCGTCCGACAGCGTGGGATCGGCGGCCAGGAACTCCGCCATTACCTCGTTCACGATCATCGGCGTGCGGACGCCGGTCGGGTGCACCGAGTTCACCCGGATGCTGTACTGCGCCAGGTTGTTGGCGTAGGAGCGCATGAGCCCGACCACGCCGTGCTTGGCGGCCGTGTAGCCCAGGCCGCCGCGGGTCGGGCCGCCGATGCCGTTGATGCCCGCGGTCGAGCTGGTCAGCACGATCGCGCCGCCTCGGCCGTGCGCGATCATGGACGGGATCGCGGTCTCGACGGTGTTGAACACGCCGGTCAGGTTGACGTCGATGACGTCCTGCCAGGCGTCGTGCTCGTCCTGCAGCGACATGGGCGCGATGCCGGCGTTGGCCAGCACGATGTCGACCGGGCCGAGCTCGGCCACGCCCGCGTCGAACGCGGCCCTGAGCCCGGCCTCGTCGCGCACGTCGGCCTGGTGCGCGAAGATCCGCCGGTCCAGCTCCTCGACCTCCTTGACCGTCTGGGCCAGGTCTTCCGGGGTGGCCATCGGATAGGGGACGGTGGCGATCTGCGCGCAGATGTCGACCGCGATGATGTCGGCGCCCTCCTGGGCCAGCCTGATCGCGTGGCTCCTGCCCTGCCCTCGTGCCGCTCCGGTGATGAAGGCCACCTTGCCTTCAAGCTTTCCGGTCACGTCCATCCGTCCCTTCGAGTCGATCGTGTAGTTTCAGTGGGCGGCCGCCGGCGCGAAGCCGGCCAGCGGGCTCTCGTCGCAGCCCCGGGCCGGCCGAGCCGCCGGCCGGGGGCCGATGGTGACCGGAACCGGGCGTGGCGCCTGGCCCCGCACCAGACCGTTATGGGAGTGGTCAAGTGCCGGGCGCGGGGCAGCGGCCGGGTCGGTGGACTGGAGGGCGGCGGCGCCGAAGCCCCGCACGCACTCGGGGTCGGGGCCGTCCAGGGGCAGCCCGGTGAAGAACTTGGCGGCCATGCAGCCACCGCGGCACGAGTCGTAGAACTGGCAGGACCGGCACGCCCCCCTTCCCCCTGCACCGGGCGGCGCAGCTCGGCGAACAGCTCCGAGTCGCGCCACACGGCCTCGAACCCGCCGGGCTGACGGACGCTGCCCGCCAAGAACTCCTCGTGGATGGCGAACGGGCAGGCGTAGACGTCGCCGACCGGGTCGATCAGGCAGACCACGCGGCCCGCGCCGCACAGGTTGAGCCCCGGCAGCGGACCGCCGTACGGGGCCAGGTGGAAGAACGAGTCACCGGTCAGCACCTGCTCGCCGTGGGCGACCAGCCAGTCGTAGAGCTTGCGCTGCTGCCCCGCGGTGAGGTGCAGTTCGGGCCAGCTGTCCGCGCCGCGGCCCGAGGGGCGCAGCCGGGTCAGCCGCAGCTGCGCGCCATGCGCGTCGGCCAGCGCCTTCAGCTGGTCGAGCTGCCCCACGTTGTGCCGGGTCATCACGACCGAGAGCTTGAAACCCTCGAACCCGGCCGCCGTGAGGTTGCGCATCGCGCGGATCGCGGTGGCGTACGACCCGGCGCCCCGGACCGCGTCGTTCACCTCGGCGGTCGCGCCGTCCAGCGAGATCTGCACGTCGACGTAGTCGCTGGCGGCGAGGCGCCGGGCCACCCCGGGATCGATCTTGATGCCGTTGGTGGAGAACTTCACGCCCACGTGGTGGGCGGTGGCGTAGTCGACGAGCTCCCAGAAGTCTGGCCGGACCGTGGGCTCCCCGCCGCCGACGTTGACGTAGAAGACCTGCATCCGCTCCAGCGTGTCGATAACGGACCGGCACTCGGCGGTGGTCAGCTCGCGCGGGTCGCGGCGGCCGGAGCTTGACAGGCAGTGAACGCACGCGAGGTTGCACGCATAGGTGAGCTCCCAGGTCAGGCAGATCGGCGCGGCCAGCCCGCGCTCGAACTGCTCGACCAGCCGCGGCACCGGCGCCAGATGTTCCGGCCCGGGAACGGCGGGGTGTTCCGGCCCGGGAACGGCGGGGTGTTCCGGCCCGGGAACGGCGGGGTGTTCCGGCCCGGGAGCCGGCGGACGCTGCGGCGCCAGCGCGGCCGCCATCACGGCCTCGTGCTTTCTGGTCGGGTACTTTCCCTGATCATGCGTGATTCGGCCAGGGTCGCCAGGGCTCGCTCGTAGGCGGGCAGCGCCGCGGCGGTGACGCCCGCCGCCGTGCAGGCCGCGCGGGCGCTCGGGTACTCGGCGAGCGACCGCAGCACCGTGAGCACGGTCGCGTTCTTCAGGAACGACAGCCGCCGGGTCCCGAAGTGGTATAGCAGCGCGCCGAACGGCTCTGGACGCACCGCCACCCGGTCGTCGATGCGCCACGAGCGGTCCAGGTCGAACTGGGGCGACTCCGCAGTCACGCCCCCGCGGGACGACCCCCGGACCCCCCCGCAGTGCCGCCCGGGGGGACGACCCCCCGGAACCCCCCCCAGTGCCGGCCCGGGGGGACGACCCCCCGGACCCCCCCCCAGTGCCGGCCCGGGGGGACGACCCCCCGGAACCCCCCGCAGTGCCGGCCCGGGGGGCCGCAGCGCTCCCTGGAGACACCCCGGACCCCGATGGCCGGGAACCCGCCGGTTTAGTAGACACCGCACATCCCGTCGATCGACACCTCCTCGACCAGGAGCTCCTCGGCGACCAGCGCCTCCTCATGGGCGCGGTCGCTCGCGTGGCCGGGGCCGGCCGACTCGTCGTCGATCAGGTCGGGCTGGGCCGGTGTCGTCTCGATTACCGCCTGCTGGGTCATTGGGAAGCCTCCTGGTCGGACTTGGCCGGCGGCCGCGCCGCCGACGACGGCTGCCTAATAATGGCACCTAGTGCAGATAGTAAAGGCACCGAGTGCCAGAGCACAATGGCGAGGCCGGGAATGGCCACCCCCGCGGCGGCGTATGACCCTCGCGCCCGGCCCGTACGTGTTACGCTAACGACACTTAGTGCCAAAAACCCTGGGTCGAAGCCTGGCCCACTACATCGGGGGGCGGAGGCCGATGAATCACCCCGGCGAGCTCGCCGACGAGGCAGAGCTCGCGCCGCACCTGCCCGGTCCCGGCCGGCCGCCGAGCACGACACGGCACCAGCTGCAGGAGATCGCGATCGAGATGTTCTGCGCCCACGGCTACGACGAGGTGACGATCGAGGCGCTGGCGGCGGCGGCGGGGATCAGCCGGCGCACCTTCTTCCGATATTTCAACTCCAAGGCGGACGCGCTGATGGCCGACTTCGACCAGGACGTGCAGCGGCTGCGGTCCGCGCTGGCCGGCAGCGACCCAGACCTGCCGTTGCTGGACGCGATACGGCAAGCCGTCGTCGCGGTCAACAGCTATCACGCCGAGGATCTCGTCCAGCTGCGGCAGCGACTGCAGCTGCAGCACGCCAACCCCGCCTTGCTGGCGAACGGCATCCTGCACTATGAGCGGTGGCAGGCGGTCGTGGGCGAGTTCGCCGCGAGCCGCCTCGGCCAGGCGCCGGACGACCTGCTGCCTCAGGTCATCGCGCGCTCGGTGTTCGGTGCCGCTTACGCGGGCTTCATGTCCTGGCTCTCGGACGACTCCGGTGACCTGAGCCCGAGGCTGGCCGCGGCGCTCGGCGCGATGGCCGGGGCGTTCCAGGCTCGGTAGCCGGTATCCGCGGGGCAGGCGGGGCTGGCACACTACCGGTCATGCAGACGCTGGTGGCCGATCATCCGCTCGTCGCGCACAAGCTGACCGCGCTGCGGGACGTGCGCACCGAGACCCCGACCTTCCGCAGGCTCACCGACGAGCTGGTGACCCTGCTCGCCTACGAGGCGACCCGCTACATCAAGGTGGAGCCGGTCTCGGTGACCACCCCGGTCGCCGTGGCCACCGGGGTCAAGCTGGCCCGGCCCAACCCGCTGGTGGTTCCGGTGCTGCGGGCGGGCATCGGCATGCTCGACGGCATGGCGCGGCTACTGCCGAAGGCCGACGTCGGCTTCGTCGGGCTGGCCCGCGACGAACAGACGCTGGTCGCCACGACCTACGCCGCGCGGCTGCCCGAGGACCTCACCGGACGCGACGTGTTCGTGCTCGACCCCATGCTGGCCACCGGCGGCACCCTGGAGACCGTGATCGCGATGCTGGTGTCGCGGGGCGCGGTGGCGGTCACGGCCATCTGCCTGCTTTCCGCGCCGGAAGGCGTGGCCCGCCTGGATCGGGGGTTCCCTGTCGACGATCCAGTCCCGGTCCGGGTGGTGACGGCGGGCATGGACGAGCGGCTGAACGAGCGCGGGTACATCGTGCCCGGCCTCGGCGACGCCGGGGACCGGCTGTTCGGCACCATCTAGGAGTCCGACAGCGAGCTCAGGCCGACGTGCGGGCCGTGACCGGCTGGGTAGTGCCCCCGGCCCGGTCGAGCAGGGGCTGGCAGCGCAGCCGGCCGGCGATGGTGCGGGCTTCGTCGACGGCCGCCTCGGCGGCATCGGTGTCGCCCTGCCCGAGCAGGTACTGTGCCTGGTCCAGCAGAGCGTGGGCCAGGTGGTAGGGGGTGCCGTGCGCGCGCAGGCCGGTCACGGCGGCGGCCAGGGCCTGGTCAGCGGCGGGGTCGCCGTCAGCCGCGGCGAGCCGCGCGCGGGCCAGGTCACGCTCGGCTTGCAGCCTTTGCGGGATGTGCCCGGGCGGGCGCTCATCCAGCTGGGCCAGCAGCTCACCGACGGCGGCGGCGTCACCGAGTTCGTGCGCGACGCGGGCGGCGAGCGGCCACACCCAGCTGGTGATTCCGAAGCCGACGCCGAGCGGCCCGGAGTGGGCCAGTGATGCGCGGGCGTGCCGCAGTGCGTCCCGCGGCTCTCCCTGGGCCACTGCGGCGAAGGCGTCCACCAGGGCGACGAACGCCTTGTCTTGCGAATCCTCGCTGCTGCGCAGGTCCGGCAGGCCGGCCAGCATCGCGGCCGCGGTTTCCGCGTCGCCGCGAAGGGCCGCCAGCCAGCCCCGTTGGCCGGCGAGGAGGTCGTTCGCGGCCAGCCCGTCGGCCTCCATCGCATGGATGAGCTCCTGCTCGGCGGAATCCCAGTCACCCAGCGACAGCTCTGCCTGCGCCAGGTTGATCAGCGCGATTCCGAGGTAGTCCAGCGCGCCGGTCCGGCGCAGGTGCCCGGCCGCGGTGCGCGCCGCCTCGGCGGCGCTGGCGGGGCTCGTCGTCAGGAGTGTCTCGGCCAGGTTGATGTGCACGCGTCCCAGCAGCATGTGGCTGTCGGCCTGCTCCGCGAGCCGGGCGGCCTGGGTGAAGTAGGCGATCCCTTCCGTCCGGCGTTGCGCCAGGTACAGGTAGATGCCACGGGAGACGAATATGTCCGCGAGCTGGCCGGGTCCGGTACCGAGCGCCTGGGCCAGCACCAGCGCCTCGGTGCTCAGTGCATCAGCGTTCGGCGAGCCGGCGAAGACCTCGAGCATCGCTAGCTCGTCAAGGGCGCGGACGGTGTCGGCGTCGGGATCGGGCCGCAGCACCTGCACCGCGCCGGTGAGCTGCTCGCGCGCCTGGGCGTGGCGCCCCCACAGCCGCAGGGCACGCCCGGCAATGGCCTGCGCCCGGGCGGCCGCCCGGTTATCGGCGCACTCCAGGTGGAGCTCGCGGGCGCGGCCGGCATGCCCGATCGCGACGTCCCATTCGCTGCCAGTGAGGGCGGCCTGCGCGGCCCGCTCCCAGAGCCTGCCCGCGCTCGCGAGCGCCTCACCGCTGGCCGAACCGGAGGTCTGCGCGGTGAGCTCGGCGGCGATCACGTAGCTGGTCGCGGCGCGGGCGGGAGAGCCGGTGCGCTCGGCGCGCTCGGCGGCGCGGATCAGCATGGTGACGGCCTGGTCGTGAATCTCGGCGGTGTCCGGGGCGCCCGGCACCGCGTTGAGGGCGTCGAGGTAGTGGCGGGCGATGACGTCGGCGACCTCCTCGCCGTCGCCGGGAAAGGCCCGGCGCAGGTAGGCGGCGACGGCCAGGTGGCGGGCCTTCCTGTCGCGGCGAGACAAGGTGTCGTACGCGACCTGGCGCAGCAGGTGGTGGGTGAACTGATAGCTGCCTCGCTGCGGGGAGAGCGGATCGGCGGAGACCGCGAGCACCTCGCGCCGCACGAGCTGGTCAAGCGCGGCCTGCACCTCCGCCTGGTCCTGGCCGGACACCGCCGCCAGCGCGTCCGCGGTGAACGCGTCCCCGAGCAGCGCGGCGTCGGTCACCAGCCGCCGCACCGTCGGCTCCAGGGCGTCAAGCCGCGCGGCCAGCAGCGCGTGCAGGCTGCCGGGGACCTTCAGCTCGCCGATCTCGCCGACCAGCCGGTACGCGCCGTCGACCGGCTGGACGATGTCGCGGTCGATCAGTGAGCGGATGGTCTCCACCGCAAACAGCGGCAGGCCCTCGGCGTGCGCGGTGACCGCGGTCCTGGCCGGCCCGGGCATGCCCGGTACCAGCTCCGCCACCAGCCGGTCCATGGACGCCGGGTCGAGCGGGTCGAGGGTGAGCGTGGACCGGTTCCGCCCGGTGCCGAAGCCTGGCCGTGCGTGGCCCAGCTCGGGCCGGGCGAAGACCAGCACGAACACCGGCAGGTCACGGACCCAGTCGATCAGGTGGTCGAGGAAATCGAGCAGGCCGCTGTCGGCGTACTGGGCGTCCTCGACCAGCAGCACCACCGGCCCGGAAGCCGCCAGCCGCTCGAAGAACAGCCGCCAGCCCGCGAACAGCTCTTCCCGGCTGAGCGGCTCGCCGCCGTCAGCGCCCGCGCTCACCCCGAGCAGCCTGGACAGCCGCGCGCCCACGTACGCCTGCTCGACCCGGTCGGGAACGAACTCGTCCAGCCCGTCGGCCAGCTTGACCGCGGCCGCTTCCTGCTGGTCGTCCTCGGCGATGGACAGCCGCTGGCGGACGATCTCGGCCAGCGCCCAGAACGCCACGCCCTGCCCGTAGGCGGGGCACCGGCCGCGGTGCCACCACACCTGTTCGGCCAGCCCGTCGACGTACTTCTCGAACTCCCAGCCCAGCCGCGACTTGCCCACCCCAGCGGGCCCGGACACCAGCACCAGCCGCGGCACGCGCCGTTCCGCCGCGGCGTGAAACAGCTCCCTGATCGCCCGTAGCTCGGCGTCCCGGCCGGTCAGCGGCGCTTCGAGGCCGTCGACGCGCTGCGTCCCGCCGACCCCGGCCAGCACCCGGGTCGCCCGCCACAACCGCACCGGCTCGGCCTTGCCCTTGAGCGCGTGCGAGCCCGCCTCGGCGAACCCGACGCCACCGGCGGCCAGCCGCACCGTCGCCTCATCGGCCAGGAGCTGGCCGGGTGCCGCGGCCGTCTGTACCCGCGCGGCGGTGTTTACCGTGTCGCCGATCACCATTCCCTCGTGCACGAACCCGACCGTGATCGCCACCTCGCCGGTCACCACCCCGGCCCGCGCGGCCAGGCCGGCCGTCCCCGACTTCTCGCCCAGTTCCGCTACGGCCGCCACCACATCCAGGCCCGCGCGCACCGCGCGCTCCGCGTCTCCCTCAGCGGCCGTCGGCGCCCCCCACACCGCCATCACGGCGTCCCCGATGAACTTCTCCACCACGCCGCCGTATCGCTCGATGATCGTCCGTGACGCCGCGAAGTACTGCGACAGCAGCTCGCGCACCGCTTCGGGATCCCGCGACTCCGACAGCGGGGTGAAGCCCACCAGGTCGCAGAACAGCACCGAGCACACCCGTCGCTCCGCGACCGATCCCGCCTCGGGATGCGGCGGCACGACCGCCGGGGAAGCCGGCGTCAGCCCCGGGTCATCGGCTCCAGCCAGCGCGAAGCCGCAGGCACGGCAGAACCGCTTGCCTGCGGTGATCGGCTCACCACAGTTTGGGCAGCCCGCCAGCGCGGTACCGCAGTCCCCGCAGAACCGGTCGCCCGCAGCCACGGGCGCCCCGCAACTCCCGCACGTCACCACCACAGCACTGTAAGCCGGGCGACGGTCAGATCCCCATCGGGTGCCAGACGGTCTTGGTCTCGAGGAACGCCAGCAGCCGCCGGGTGCCGGGGCTGGCCGTCCAGTCCTCGTCGCCCGTGCCGCCACCCGCAGGGAAGACGCGCTTGACGTTCTCTGCGGCCAGCCGCTCCAGGTCACCGCGGTCGCCCGGCGCCACGCCGGTCAGGTCGATCGCGTTGACGTCCATGTGCCCGGCGAGCACCGGCGCCAGCTCCGCGGTGAACCCGGTGAGCACGTTGACCGCGCCGGCCGGCACGTCCGAGGTGGCCAGTACCTCGGTGAGCGTCACCGCGGGCAGCGGCCGCTGCTCGCTGGCCACGATTACCGCCGCGTTGCCGGTGGCGATCACCGGCGCGAGCACGCTGACCAGCCCGAGCAGGCTGGACTCGGCCGGGGCCACGACCGCCACCACGCCGGTCGGCTCCGGGACGCTGAAGTTGAAGTACGGCCCGGCCACCGGGTTCGCCGCGCCGGCCACCTGCGCCACCTTGTCCGGCCACCCCGCGTACCAGACCCAGCGATCGATCGCCGCCGCCACCGTCCGCTCGGCGTCATCGCGATCAAGCCCCTCACTCTGGGCGAGCTGCTCGGCAAACTGGCCGGCCCGGCCCTCGAGTATCTCGGCGACCCGGTACAAGACCTGGCCGCGGTTGTAGGCCGTCGCGCCGGACCAGCGGCCGAACGCGGCCCGGGCGGCGGTGACCGCGTCCCTGGCGTCCTTACGTGACGCCTGCGCGGCCAGGGCCAGCAGCGCGCCGTCCGTTGCGGTTACGGGATAGGACCGGCCGGATTCCGACCGCGGGAACGCGCCGCCGATGAACAGCTTGTAGGTCTTGCGGACCTCGAGGCGGTCAGGCATCGAGGTACGCGGCCAGCCCGTGGCGGCCGCCCTCCCGCCCGAAGCCGGACTCGCGGTACCCGCCGAACGGGCTCGCCGGGTCGAACCGGTTGTAGGTGTTGGCCCACACCACGCCAGCCCGCAGCCGCTGCGCCAACCACAGGATCCGGCTGCCCTTGTCGGTCCAGACCCCGGCGGACAGCCCGTACGGGGTGTTGTTGGCCTTCGTGACCGCCTCGTCCGGGGTCCGGAACGTCAGCACCGACAGCACCGGCCCGAAGATCTCCTCCCGGGCGATCCGGTGCGACTGGCTGACGCCGGTGAACACCGTGGGCGGGAACCAGAAGCCCCGCTGCGGCAGCTCGCACGACGGGGACCAGCGCTCCGCGCCCTCGGCCTCTCCCGCCTGGGACAGCTCGCGGATCTTGTCCAGCTGCTGCCGCGAGTTGATCGCGCCGATGTCGGTGTTCTTGTCCAGCGGGTCGCCCAGCCGGAGCGTGCCGAGCCGGTCGCGCAGCCGCCCGACCACCGCGTCCGCGACCGACTCCTGCACCAGCAGCCGGGAGCCCGCGCAGCACACGTGGCCCTGGTTGAAGAAGATGCCGTTCACGATCCCCTCGACCGCCGCCTCGACCGGCGCGTCGTCGAAGACCACGTTCGCCGCCTTCCCGCCGAGCTCGAGCGTCAGCCGCTTCCCCGTGCCCGCGACCGTCCGCTGGATTTCCTTGCCGACCTCGGTCGACCCGGTGAACGCGACCTTGTCCACGCCGGGGTGGGCCACCAGCGCCGCGCCCGTCTCCCCCGCGCCGGTCAGCACGTTCACCACCCCGGGCGGCAGCCCCGCCTGCTGGCACACCTCGGCCAGCCGCAGCGCAGTCAGCGGCGTGGTCTCGGCCGGCTTGAGCACGCAGGTGTTCCCGGCCGCGAGCGCGGGAGCCAGCTTCCACGCGGCCATGAGCAGCGGGAAGTTCCACGGGATCACCTGCCCGGCCACGCCGACCGGCCGCGGCGACGGGCCGAACCCGGCGTGCTCCAGCTTGTCCGCCCAGCCCGCGTGGTAGAAGAAGTGCGCCGCGGCCAGCGGGATGTCGACATCCCGCGACTCCCGGATCGGCTTGCCGTTGTCCAGGCTCTCCAGCACCGCGAACTCGCGCGACCGCTCCTGCAGGATCCGGGCGATCCGGTACAGGTACTTGGCCCGCTCCGCGGGCGGCATCGGCCCCCAGACCTGTTCGTACGCGGCACGGGCGGCGGCCACGCCGCGGTCCACGTCGGCCCGGCCGGCCTCGGCCACCCGCGCGAGCGGCTCCTCGGTGGCCGGGTTCACCGTAGGGAACAGCTGCCCGCTGGCGGCGGGCGCGAATTCGCCGTTGATGAACAGGCCGTACTCGGGCGCGATCGCCGCGATCTCCCGCGATTCGGGCGCGGGCGCGTAGTCCCAGTCCGCTGCGGCGACCCGCGCCGTCTCCGTACGCGGCTCGGCCAGCTCGGCTGCTGGCGCGGCCCGGCCGCCGACTGCACCTTGCCCGCCCTGCCCGCCCATCCCGCCCTGCCCGCCCTTCCCGCCCTTGGTGCTTTTCCCGGCCTGCATCAGCCGCCTTCCTGCTGCCCGGTGTCGTCGCCGGGGCCTCATTCTCGCACGCCAGCGCGTCGCGGGGCCTACGCTGGCCGGGGAGCCGACCAGCGGCGCCGACCGCGGGATGTTAGCCGCGGTCATCGTGCGGGTAGTCGTGACCGGTTGTCACGTCAGGCAGAGGCGGGAAGGCGGGAGGGCGGGCAGTGCTAGCTGCGCTCGTGCTGGCGGGGATCATCGCGGCCCCGATCGGCACCGCCGCCCTGCTCATCGGTCGCGGGCATCCCCGCCGGACGACCGGGGCCTGGGCGACGACCCGCAGGCTCGCGTTCAAAGTATGCGGCACGCTGGTGCTGGCCGCGCTGGTGGCGGTGGCGATGCGGCTGCTCGGGGTGACCGAGGCCAACACGATCGCCGGCGTGGTCGGGCTGATCGCCGGGAGCCTGGTCTGGCTGCCGGTGACCCGGCGCTGGAACGCCCGCGGCCACCTGTGCTGGGCGACCAGCATCTTCCTGTTCGCGGTCTACCTGGCCTACGTCCTGGACTGGACCTTCTACAGCGATCTCGGCCCGGCGAGTACGGCCGGCGGGCTGCTGCTGTGGTTCTTCGAGCTGTTCGCCGCGATCCTGGCCAGCGCCTACCTATGGGAGATCTGCGACGCGATCGGCTCGGAGAGATGGGACCGGCGGATCACGCCGCCCACGACGGCGCAGCTGCCCGCGGCCGACGAACTCCCGTTCGTCAGCCTGCACGTGCCGGCGCACAACGAGCCGCCGGACATGGTCATCGATACGCTCCGCACGCTGGTGCGCCTCGACTACCCGCGCTACGAGGTCATCCTGATCGACGACAACACCGACGACGAGAGCCTGTGGCGTCCGGTCGAGGCGTGGTGCAAGCGGCACAACGTGAAGTTCGCGCACCTGGAAGACTGGCCGGGCTACAAGTCGGGAGCGCTGAACTACGCGCTGACCAAGATGACCGACGAGCGGGCCGAGGTCATCGGGGTGGTCGACTCCGACTACCAGCTGGACCCCGGGTTCCTGCGCCGCTGCGCGCCGTTGTTCGCCGAGAGCTGGGTCGGCTTCACCCAGGCTCCGCAGGACTACCGCGGCTGGGAGCGTGCCCGGTACTACCGGCGGCTGTACTACTCCTACTCGTACTTCTTCGCGGTCTCCCAGCCGTCCCGCAACGAGCGGGACGGGGCCATCTTCGCCGGCACGATGGGCCTGATCCGCCGGGTCGCCCTCGACCAGCTGGGCGGCTGGGACGAGTGGTGCATCACCGAGGATGCCGAGCTGTCCCTGCGGCTGCTGCGGGCCGGCTGGACCGGCTGGAGCATCGACAAGTCCTACGGCAAGGGCATCATGCCGCTGACCTTCGAGGCGCTCAAGGGCCAGCGCTACCGCTGGTGCTTCGGCGGCATCCAGATCCTGCGGATGCACTGGCGCTCGCTGCTGCCCGGCCCCGTATCCAAAGAAAACCACCTCACGACGGGCCAGCGCTGGGCCTACCTGTCCGGAGCGGTCCAGTGGTACGGCGACCTGCTCGGCCTGGTCTTCCTGGTCTTCCTGCTGGCCGGGGCCCTCAACCTGGCCACCGGGGGTGGCGAGCTGTTCCGCAAGCTCACCGCGTTCCTGGTGGCCACGGTCCCGGTGCTGGTTCTGCTCGGGCTGGTGCGGGCGGTCGCGCTGCTGCGCCGCGGCACCGGCGCGTCGTGGCGAGACTCGCTCGGCGCGTTCTTCATCTGGCAGTCCACCTCCCTGGTGGTAGCGAGGGCCTCGGTGGTCGGCCTGTTGGCCAAGAGGGCGGCGTTCCTGCGCACGCCGAAGACCAGCGAGAAGGCGAAATGGTGGGAGGCGCTGCGGGCGAACTGGGCCGAGACGTCGCTGGCGCTGCTCGGGATGGCGGGCATCGCCGGAGCGCTGACCAAGGCCACCGAGCTGGCCGGGCCGCTGCTGGCGGCCCTGCTGCTGTTCCCGACGCTGGGCATGGCCGCGGCGCCGTTCAACAGCTGGGCCGCGCAGCGGGCGGCGCTGCCACCGGACCTCGTCGAGGTACGCACCATGGAGTGGCGGCGCAGCCAGCGGCGCCAGGCCTTCGTCCGCGGTGCGGCGATCGGTGGGCTGGTCACCGTCCTGGGCGTGATCGTCGCGGCCGTGGCGCTGTTCCTGATACCGGGCCGTCACCAGGTCCAGACGCCGAACCTGGTCGCGCCCGCCGCGCCGACGCACACCGCGACCCCGACCCCCTCGCCGACCCCCTCGCCGACGCCGAGCCCCACGCCCTCCCCCACGCCGAGTCCCACGCCGTCGCCCACGCCCACCCCGACGCCGACCACGCCCAGCCCGACCGCGACCTCGTCCCCCACCTCCTCCCCGACCGCCTCGCCGTAGCCTGGCCGGCCGCCACCTCGCCGCCCGCAACCCACGGCCGCCCAGTTGTGAGCCCTTAGGTGCACTGCTTCACCACTCGGACGAATTATCGGTTCATCTTTTACCGGTCATAACCGGACAGAACTGAACCACTGATCTCCGCCGCTTAATCTCCGCCGCTGCTGGACCGGTCAGTCGACGGTGAAGTAGTCGGGGCTGGCGTAGCGCCCGGTGAGCTGCTTGCTGCGCTGCATCAGCAGGTCGTTGAGCAGGCTGGAGGCGCCGATGCGGAACATCGCGGGGGTCAGCCAGGCCGGCCCGGCGGTCTCGCGCACCAGCACCAGGTAGCGGATGGCGTCCTTGGCGGTGCGCACCCCGCCGGCGACCTTGACCCCCACCCGGCGCTCGGTCGCCGCCGCGTAGTCGCGCACGGCGGCCAGCATGACCAGGGTGACCGGCGGCGTCGCGGCGGGCGTGATCTTGCCGGTGGAGGTCTTGATGAAGTCCGCGCCGGCCAGCATCGCCAGCCAGGATGCCCGGGACACGTTGTCCAGCGTGGCCAGCTCGCCGGTCTCCAGGATCACCTTGAGGCACGCGTGGCCGCAGACCTCGCGCACCTGCCGCATCTCCTCGTAGACCTGGCCGTACCGCCCGGCGAGGAAGGCTCCCCGGTCGATGACCATGTCCACCTCGTCGGCGCCCGCCTGGACGGCGTCGCGCACGTCAGCCAGCTTCACCGCCAGCGACGCCCGGCCGGACGGGAACGCCGTGGCCACGGACGCGACGGCCACCCGGCTGCCGGCCAGCTCGGCCCGGGCCACGCCGACCAGGTCGGGGTAGACGCACACCGCGGCGACCGGCGGCACCGCCGGGTCGGCCGGGTCAGGGCGAAGGGCCTTGGCGCACAGCGCCCGGACCTTCCCTGGCGTGTCCGCGCCCTCCAGCGTGGTCAGGTCGACCATGCGAACGGCCATGTCCAGCGCCGCCATCTTGGCGTCCCGCTTGATGGACCGGGTCGCCAGCCCGGCGGCCCGCGCCTCGGTGCCGACCTGGTCCACGGCGGGCAGCCCGTGCAGGACCTGCCGCAGCGCCGCGTCCGAGGTGGCGAGGTCGGCGACGGCGCCCGCCCACCGGGCCGCGTACTGCTCGGTTACCGTTTCAATCCCCACGTGGCCGACGCTACCTCCGCCGGCGCGCGCGGTCACCTGCGTGGTCAGCGGACGGTGGCGAAGCCTGGCTTGATCACCGTGTTGATGATCGCCAGCCGCTCGTCAAAGGGCGCGAACGCGCTCTTCATCGCGTTGATGGTGAGCCACTGGATGTCGCCCCAGCCGTAGCCGAACGCCTCGGTCAGCGCGTGGAACTCCGACGACAGGCTGACCCCGCTCATCAGCCGGTTGTCGGTGTTGACCGTGACCCGGAACTGCAGCTCGCGCAGCAGCCCGATCGGGTGGTCCTTGATCGAGGCCACCGCGCCGGTCTGCACGTTCGAGGTCGGGCACATCTCCAGCGGGATCCTGCGGTCCCGCACGTAGCTGGCCAGCCGGCCCAGCACGGCGTGTCCGCCGACCGGCACCTGGATGTCGTCGATGATCCGGACGCCGTGCCCGAGGCGCTCCGCGCCGCACCACTGCAGCGCCTCCCAGATGGACGGGAGCCCGAAACCCTCCCCCGCGTGGATGGTGATGTGGAAGTTCTCCCGCGCCACGTACTGGAACGCGTCCAGGTGCCGGCTGGGCGGGCTGCCTGCCTCGGCGCCGGCGATGTCGAACCCGACGACGCCGGCGTCCCGGTGCCGCACCGCGAGCTCGGCGATCTCCAGCGACCTGGCGGCCGTCCGCATCGCGGTCAGCAGCGCGTAGACGGTGATGCCCCGCCCGCGGCTGCCGCGCCGGAAGCCCTCCAGTACCGCCTCGACCACCTGGTCCAGGCTGAGGTTCCTGGTCACGTGCAGCTCGGGCGCGAACCGTACCTCGGCGTAGACGACGCCGTCGGCGGCCAGGTCCTCGGCGCACTCGGCCGCCACCCGGATCAGCGCGTCCCGGGTCTGCATGACCGCGACCGTGTGCTGGAAGGCCTCCAGGTAGAGTTCGAGCTGCCCGCGCTGGGCCACGCCGGTCATCCAGCGCGCCAGCTCGGTCACGTCGGTGGTCGGCAGGCCGTCGTACCCGGTCTCGGCGGCCAGCTCCACGATGGTCTGCGGGCGCAGCCCGCCATCAAGATGGTCATGCAGCAGCACCTTGGGCACGCCGCGGATCTCGTCCAGGGTCACGGACATGACGCCCATTGTCACAGACACCGGGCCGGCCTTTGCCCGCCGGCCGTCGGCCGGGCCGGGCGCCTGAGCCGGCCAGGGCTGTCCGGGGAGGGCAGGCCGGGGAGGGGCCGGCCGACGTCACGCGGTGATGCGCCCGATCACCAGCGGCCCGGCGGTGGGCGGGTCCGGGCCGATCTCGATCGCGTCCGCCAGCGCGCCGACCGCCCGCGCGAGCCGGGACTCATCGTCCGTGCGCAGCTCCAGCACCGGCTGGCCGGCCTCGACCTGCTCGCCGGGCTTGGCCAGGCAGAGCACGCCGGCCGCGGCGCTCACCGGATCCTCCTTCCTGGCCCGCCCTGCGCCGAGCCGCCAGGCGGCCACGCCGACCGCGCGCGCGTCGAGCCGCCGCAGCCAGCCGGACTGCGCGGCCGTCACCACTTGGGCGTGCCGGGCCCGCGGCAGCGGGGCGTCCGGATCCCCGCCCTGGGCCGCGATCATCTCGCGGTAACGGTCCAGGGCCCGGCCGTCGGCGAGCGCGGCCGCCGGGTCGGCGTCCAGCCCGGCCAGCGCGAGCATCTCCCGGGCCAGCGCCAGCGTCACCTCGGCCAGGTCGGGCGGCCCGTGGCCACGCAGCGTGGCCACCGCTTCCTCGACCTCGACCGCGTTGCCGACGGCACAGCCCAGCGGGGTGTCCATGCTGGTGAGCAGCGCCGCCGTGCGGACCCCGGCCTCGGCGCCCAGGCCGACCATGGTCTGCGCCAGCTGCTGCGCGGCCTGCCGGTCCCGCATGAACGCGCCGCTGCCCACCTTGACGTCGAGCACCAGCGCAGCCGTGCCCTCGGCGATCTTCTTGGACATGATCGAGCTCGCGATCAGCGGGATCGACTCGACGGTCCCGGTGACGTCGCGCAAGTGATACAGCCGACGGTCGGCCGGGGCCAGGCCGGGGCCTGCGGCGCAGATCACGCAGCCCGCGGAGCGCAGTACCGCGATCATCTCGGCGTCGGACAGCCCGGCCCGCCAGCCGGGTATCGACTCCAGCTTGTCCAGGGTGCCGCCGGTGTGGCCCAGGCCGCGCCCGGACAGCTGCGGCACCGCGGCCCCGCAGCTCGCCACCAGCGGCGCCAGGATCAGCGAGACCTTGTCGCCGACCCCGCCGGTCGAGTGCTTATCGACCGTGGGCGCCGGTATCCCGCTCAGGTCGAGCCGTTCTCCGGAGCTGACCATGGCCGCGGTCCAGGCGCGCAGCTCGCCCGCGTCCAGGCCCCGGAAGTACACCGCCATGAGCAGGGCGGACATCTGCTCATCGGCGATCTCGCCGCCGGTGTAGGCGGCGATCAGCCAGTGGATCTCGTCGTCGGTGAGCGCCCGGCCGTCCCGCTTGGCCTGGATCAGCTCGACGGTGTGGTGCCGCCCGAGATCAGGCACCAGCGTCCCGCCGGGCCGCGAGGTCGGAGCCGGTGAAGGCCGAGGGCAGCAGCGAGCCGAGCTCTAGCGGCCCGCCCTCGGCGTCGAGCAGCAGCCCGGGACCTCCGGCCTCGAGCAGCAGCTGTCGGCAGCGCCCGCACGGGACCAGCGGAGCGCCGTCCCCGGCCACCACACTGACCGCGAGCAGGGTCCCGCCGCCGCTCGCGTGCAGCGCCGAGACCAGGCCGCACTCCGCGCACAGCGTCAGGCCGATAGGAGGCGTTCTCCACGTTGCAGCCCACCACGATCCGGCCCCCGTCTCCCGCCTCCCTCTCCGTTCCCCCTGCACTGTCCCCCTTCACCTGGCCGGCGGCTCCCACCTGCAGCCGGGAGTACGGGGCGTAGGCGCTGCGCGCCGCCGTCTGAGCGGCCGCGCGCAGCGCAGGCCAGTCGATCGCCAAGGTCGTCCCTTCTCCGGTCAAATGTGAGGCCAAAACGCATCCAGTATCAAGTCGCTAGGGTAATGGCCGTGGCGGGCCAGGGCTCACGCTGTCACGCCTTGACGTACGGCTGGCCGTCGGCCTTGGGCGGCCGGACCTTGCCGACGAGGCCGGCCACGGCGATGATCGTGGCCACGTAGGGTGCCATGTTCATGATCGGCGCGGGCAGCACCGGGTTGACCGTCGGGAGTACCAGGGCCATTTCCTCGCAGAACCCGAAGAGCAGCGCCGCGCCGAGTGCGCCGAGCGGGGTCCACCGGCCGAAGATCAGTGCCGCCAGCGCGATGTACCCGAAGCCCGAGCTGATGTCCGGGATGAAGCTGCCGACCGAGCCGATGGTCAGGTAGGCGCCGCCGATACCCGCCACCAGCCCGCCGAGTATGACGTTGCGGTAGCGGATCCACAGCACACTGATTCCTACCGTGTCGGCGGCGGTCGGGTGCTCGCCGACCGCACGGACCCGCAGGCCCCAGCGGCTACGGAACAGGGCCACCTGGATGACGATGATCGCGATGTACGTGATGTACAAGAAGACGGTCGAATCGAAGAAGATCGGGCCGATGATCGGGATCTCGCTGAGCACGGGGATCTTGATGCTGCCGAAGGTGATCCCGGTGTTGTAGTTCGGGTTCGTGGACATCAGCCGGTCGTACAGATAGTCGGTCATGCCGAGAACGAGCACGTTCAGCACCACGCCGAGGACGATCTGGTCCGTCAGGAAGCTGATCGCGAACACCGCGAGCAGCACTCCGACGAGGCCGCCGGCCAGCGATCCGGCCACCAGCCCGACCCATAGCCCGCCGAACGCGCTGGCCACGATCGCGGCGGTAAACGCCCCGAACAGCAACTGCCCCTCGATCGCGATGTTGATCACGCCGGAGCGCTCGCAGAGGCAGCCCGCCAGAGCGCCCAGAATCAGCGGGATAGATTCGGTGAACGTCCCCTGCGAGATGATGATCACGTTGAGCGGGATAGCGCCGGCGTCGGCCCAGCACAGCAGGGACAGCAGGAAGCACACCAGCACGCCCGCGATGGCCAGCCGCTTGGCCAGCCGGCTGAACGGCACCGTCGCGCGCAGCACACCCAGCCCCAGCGCCACCGCGCCCAGCGCGTAGCAGACCGGTGCGGCCGGCACCCTGATCACCGGAATCTTGACGCTCGCTGACGCCAGCGACAGCTCGAAGCTCGCGTCGCCCGCATGGGCGAGCACGCCGAAGACAACGATGTTGATCAGGCCGATGACGATGAAGGTGACAGCCGCCAGGTGCCGGCGTTCCGTGGTCAGCGGTGCGCGTACCGCCGCGGCGAGCGTGGTCACCCGTTCCACCCTTTCGCGACGGCCTCCAAGCCGGTACCCGCGGTGCTCCGCAGCCGGAAGACGGCGCGGATCAGCGCGGGCGCGGCGACGAAGAGCACGATCAGTCCTTCGAGCACCTGGACGATGTCGGCCGGAACCTGGCCGAGCGTGGCCGCCTCGACGTAGGTCCCGCCCACGTGCAGCGCACCGAACAGCAGTCCGGCGAGCACGACGCCGATCGGCCTAGCCCGCCCGAGCAGGGCGACCGTGATGCCGTCGGGTCCGTAGGTGCCGTAGCTGTTGAACGTGAGCTGGGTATTGGTGCCCTGGATCACCGTCGTCGCGGAGAGGCCGGCCAGCCCGCCCGCCAGCAGCATCACCAGGATCCAGGACCGCTCGACCTTGATGCCGGCCGTGCGCGCGGCGCTCGGGCTTGCGCCCACGGTACGGAACTGGAATCCAGTCGTCGTGCGGGACAGCAGCCAGGCGACCGCGAGCGCGGCCGCGACAGCGATCAGGAAGCCGATGCCGACCTGCGGTGGCGGCCCGCCGACGTGCGCGAGGTTGGCGTCGTTCGCGATGAACGGCGCGATCTCGTTTGTCTGATGCGGCTCCTGCAGCATGGTTGGGTGGGACAGCAGATAGGAGAGCAGGTCGTACATCACGTAGTTGAGCATGATCGTGACGATGACCTCGTGGGCTCCGGTCCTGGCCTTGAGAAAGCCGACGAACCAGCCGATCACCGCGCCGCCGACGAATGCGCCGATCAGGCAGACGATCAACGTGGATGACCGGTGGCAGGCTGACCCCGAAGCCGAGCCAGGTCGCCACGATCGCGCCGCCCACCCACTGGCCGGCCGCGCCGATATTGAACAATCCGGCCCGGAACGCGATGGCCACCGACAAGCCGGTCAGGATGAGCGGCGTGGCCTGGGCGCAGGTCGATGACAGCGGGATAGAAGATCGCCGCGATCGAGCCGCCGTGGAAGGCCGCACTGACCGTGGACGGATTGAGGATGGCGCCCTCGAACATCTGGGAATAGGCGAACGACACCGAGTCCCAGGTCTGTGTCGAGCGCATAGATGGGGTACGAGAAGAACGTGCTCCACGCCTTGGTCACGACCGGGTCGCTGAACACGATGAGAACGCCGCCGACGACCAGCGCCAGGAAGATCGCCAGGATCGTGATCACTGCCGAGCTGCCCTGCGTGATCGCCTGTATGATCACGGCTCCGGTCAGCCTGGCACGCGACCTGGCCGGCTTGCCCGGCGTGCCCGGCTCGGTTTGCCCGGCTCCGCCGACCCGGCCTCCGCAGGCTCGGCGGGCTCGGCGGCTGGGCCGATGCTGAGCCGGTCGAGGCTGGCGCCGGGTCAGGCCCGGTCGCCGGGGTCTCAGTCACTGCGTCGGCTCCTCGGGTCGGGGCGCGGGCTGGTCGGGCAGTGCGCCGGGCAGCTCCAGGACCTCGTCGGCATCGGGTGAATGCGGGGCCTCGCCGCTGCCCGGCTGGCCGTCAGACCCTGCTCCCCCGGCGCCGGTCATCAGCAGGCCAAGCTCCTGCTCTGATATGTCGGGCGCGCGCACGCCGACGATCTTGCCCTCGTACATGACGGCGATCCGGTCAGACAGCGCGTAGATCTCGTCGAGCTCGGAGGACACGATGATGACGGCGACCCCTTGGTCGCGCGCCCTGACGATTTGCGAGTGCACGAACTCGATCGATCCGACGTCCAGGCCACGGGTGGGCTGGCTGGCCAGCAGCAGCTTGTTCGGCCGGCTCAGCTCCCGGGCGACGACGACCTTCTGCTGGTTGCCGCCGGACAGGGTCCCGGCCGAGGTCAGCACCGACGGCGTCCGGACGTCGTACTCGTTCACCAGCTGGACAGCCGCCTTCCTGACGGCGTCCGGCTTCATCGCGATGCGCGCGGGCGTAGGGCGGCTGGTCGTACACGTCGAGCACCAGGTTCTCGGCGACCGGGAAGGCCCCCACCAGACCGTCCTCCTGCCGGTCCTCAGGTACGTAGCCGATACCCGCGCGGAGCCGCTCGCGGGTGCTCGCCCCGGCGATATCCGCCCCCGCGAGCAGCACCGACCCGGTCGAGGGCCGCAGGCCCATCAGAGCCTCGCAGAGCTCGGTCTGCCCGTTGCCCTGCACCCCCGCGATGCCGAGGATCTCGCCGGCCCGCACGTCGAAGGAGATCGAATCCACGGCCAGGCCGCCGTACTCGTCCGGCACGCTGAGGTCACGGACGTCGAGCATGACCTCGGCCGGCCTGGCCGTCTCCTTGCTGACGCGGAGCTGGACGGCCCGGCCGACCATGAGGGCGGCCAGCTCCGCGTCGCTGGTGGTCGGTGGCCGCTCGGCGACGACTCTGCCGCGGCGGAGCACCGTGATGTTGTCGGCGATGGCCTGGACCTCGCGGAGCTTATGCGAGATGAAGACGATCGACCGGCCGCTGTCGCGCAGCTGGCGCATGATCTGGAACAAGTCCTCGGTCTCGCCGGGCGTCAGCACCGCCGTTGGCTCGTCCAGCACCAGCATCCTGGCGTCCCTGAGCAGCGCCTTGATGATCTCGACCCGCTGCTGCACGCCCACGGGCAGGTCCTCGACGTAGGCATCGGGATCGACCCGAAGCCCGAAGCGCTGTGACAGCTCGCGGACCTCGGCGCGCGCCTGGCGCCGGTCAAGCAGCCCGAGCGATGGCAGGTGCAGTCCCGCCGGGCAGGGTGAGCTTTCGGATCGGCTCCGCGCCGAGCGTGACGTTCTCCGCGACGGTGAAGACCGGGACGAGCATGAAGTGCTGATGCACCATGCCCACGCCGGCGCTGATCGCGTCCTTGGGGGAGCGGATGGCCGCGGGCTGGTCGTCGATGAGGATCTCGCCGTCGTCCGGCTGCATCAGCCCGTACAGCACGTTCATCAGGGTTGTCTTGCCCGCGCCGTTCTCGCCGAGCAATGCCTTGATCTCGCCAGGCTGGACGACCAGATCGATGTGGTCGTTGGCCACGAGACTGCCGAATCGCTTGGTGATACCGCGCAGTTCAAGCTTCACCGGCTGTCTCCGTGTGAACTGGCCGTTCGGTGCCCCGGCGTTGCCGGGGCAGCCGAACGGCTCATCCGATCGTTACTCGGCTCTTGATCCGTGGTCAGACCGGGCTCTTGGTGACCGGGTTGATCTTGCCGCTGATGATCTCTTGCTTCAGCGTGTTGATCTCAGCCTGCAGCGAGGCAGGCACCACGGATGCGTAGTCGTGGTACGGGGACAGCACGGCGCCGCCGTTGGCGAGGGTACCGATGTAGGTGCCGCCGCTGAAGGTGCCGTTCGCCGCCGCGAGCACCGCGGTCTTGACAGCTTCGGTGATGCCCTTCGTCACGCTGGTCAGCATGTACTTGCAGTACTGGGCGGCGCTGATGCAGCCGTCGGTGTCCACCCACTCCATCGACACGCTCTTGCCCGACGTGTCGGCGGTCTGGACGGCCTTCGCGGTACCCAGGCCGACGCCGCCGGCCACCGGGAAGATGACGTCCGCACCCTCGCCGATGTAGGTGTTCGTCAGCGTCTGGCCCGCGCCGACGTTGGTGAAGTTGCCGATGAAGTCACCCTTCTGGGTCTGCTCATTCCAGCCGAGGACCTTGACGTTGGTGTGATGCTGCTGGTTGTAGTACTGGACTCCGTCCCAGAAGCCGTCCTCGTAGATGGTGACCGTGCCGAAATTCTCACCGCCGTAGGTGGCCACGATCTTCGACTTGCTCATGCCGGCCGCTAGGTAGCCGCCCAGGAAGCCGTCCTGCACGGTGTCGAACACCAGCTGGTCGATGTTCGTCTCTTTGGCGCCGGTCAGGCATTCGGATGCATACGAGCAGTCGACGATCGCGAACTTCTGCTTTGGGTTGGCCTTGGCTGCCGCCTCGGTCGCGTCCGCCATCAGGAAGCCGACCGTAACGATGATCCCGCACTTTCGGCCGATGAAGGTGCTGATGTTAGACGCGTAGTCAGCCGAGGTGGTCGACGGCAGGTAAGTAACCTTGATCTTGCCCGGGTCGGCTGCCGCGGCCGCCTGCATGCCTTCCCACGAGGACTGATTGAACGACTTGTCGTCGATGCCGCCGGTGTCGGTGACCATGCAGCCCAGGAACTTTCCGCTGGCTGACGTGCCGGAACTGCTGCTTGGCGTACGCTGCTCGACGACGGGCTGCCGCATGCGGCGGCCAGAAGGGCAACCGCGCCGATCGCGGCAACAGCCCTGAGTGTGACTCTCACCGGTACCTCCTCTGCGGGGGCGGGTCAGGCGGCCCGGAGGGACCGCCAGATTTTTGCCCGGAAGCGTGCCAGCTGCGGGCGAGTCGTCCCGGATGGCCCCGGGATTGCCCGAAGGGTAATCCCGGCGTCGCCGCCGGGGAAGCATGAATCCGCAGTCCAGGCCCCGACGTTGCTGAATCGAGACCGTACAGTGGCTGATCATCAACGCCACCCTGGCGCACGGCTGGCCGGGCGTTGATCTACGTCGCCCGTCGTCCCACCCCGACGCCGCCGACGTGCTCGCCGCCCGCCCGATCAAGAAGGACGCCAAGCCGCGGGCCTGGATATGGCCGTCGCGATGGTGGACCTCTATCTACGGTCCCACCGTGTCTCGGTTCGGCAACGGCGGAGGCAATCTCGGCAGCGTACGGCTTCCACGGACGGTCACGCGGGAATTAACGTTCGTATACCCGGGCGCGGTGCTCGGCGTGCCCTCAGGCCGTCCCGGGTGGCCCGGAGCCCACCGGCGGGCCGAACCCTGCAGGAGGTTTAACGGTGCGAACAATGATCAGAAACGCGGTGGCATTCGGCGTCGTCGGCCTGTTAGCCACCGCATGCGGGTCGGCGACAAGCGCGAGTTCGTCCTCGCCCAAAGCACCGTCGCCCACATCGGGCTCCCGCGCCTCGTCGACCGGCAAGTTCCTCGGCTGCATGGTGACCGACACCGGCGGCATCGCCGACCGGTCCTTCAACGCCTCCTCCTGGCAGGGCATGCAGGAGGCCCAGGCCGCGGAGCCGGGCAAGATCACCGTGAAGTACCTGCCGTCCGCGTCCGGCAGCGACTACACGCCGAACATCAGCACGTTCATCGGCGAGAAGTGCGGGATCATCGTCACCGTCGGGTTGCTGATGGGCGACAACACCGAGGCCGCGGCCCAGTCCCACCCGAACCAGAAGTTCGCGATCGTTGACTACGACTACAGCCCGCCGATCAAGAACATCGACGCGCTCATGTTCAACACCGTGCAGGACGGCTTCCTCGGCGGCTACCTGGCCGCGGGCATCTCGAAGAGCGGCGCGGTCGGCACGTTCGGCGGCGAGGAACTGCCCACGGTCACCATCTATATGGACGGCTTCTGGGACGGCGTCCAGTACTACAACCAGCAGCACCACACCAACGTCAAGGTCCTCGGCTGGAACGAGCGGACCCACACCGGCCTGTTCACCGGCAACTTCACCGACCAGACCACGGGCCAGGCCGACACCCAGACGCTGATCAGCGAGGGCGCCGATGTAATCTTCCCGGTCGCCGGCGACGTCGGCCTCGGCGCGGCCAAGGCGGTCCAGGACGCCGACGCGGCGGCGGGCAGCACCAAGGTCACGATGGAGTGGGCGGACACCGACGGATGCTTCAGCGCTCCGCAATACTGCAAGTACTTCATCAGCAGCGTGACCCAGGACATCCAGGCCGCCGTGAAGAACGCCGTGCTCAGCGCGGCCAACGGCACCTTCAAAGGCGGCAACTACGTCGGCGACCTGGCCAACGGCGGGGTCGCGCTCTCCCCCTTCCGCGGCTTCGCCAGCCAGGTGCCGACGTCGCTGCGGTCCGAGCTGAACACGATCAAGGCAGAGATCATCAGCGGCCAGATCAAGCCGGCCACGAAGAGCCCGCTGTAACCAGCCGGCCTGCGGGCCAGCCCCGCATGCGGCCTCTCGCTGGAGCCGCAGAGCGTCCTGGCATCCATCAACGTGCCGATCCCCTCTACCATCCTGCTGATGACTCCCTACATAGCGGTGCGATTAAGGGAGAAGGGAGAGGTGGGCGGGTGGCCCGCAAGCGAGCGGAGGACGCGGCATGACCGAGGCAAAGAAGGGGGAAGGGGAGGCGGGCGGGGCCGCACAGCGTGGCGATGCACACGACGGTGCCGCGAACCCCTGTGCCGCGGTCACCGGTGCCGCCAATACCAGCACATCAGATCCGTATGCCGCGGCCGCGGCGAGCGCGGCGCGGCTGGCCGAGCGGACCGGCCAGGCCGCCCACGACGCCGCGGTGGTCCTCGGCTCCGGCTGGGCCGAGGCCGCGGACGTGCTCGGCACCGGAACCGAAGTGCCAGCCGCCGACCTCGGCGGCTTCCCGCGGCCGACCGTGCCCGGCCACGCGGGCGTGGTCCGCTCAGTACGCATTGACGGGACTGCGGGTGCTGGTGTTCCTCGGCCGTACCCACCTCTACGAGGGTCACCCGGTGGCGACCGTGGTGCACGGCGTGCGGACCGCGGTCGCCGCGGGCTGCCGGGTGATCGTGCTCACCAACGCGGCGGGCGGGATCCGCGACGGCTTGCGGGTCGGGCAGCCGGTGCTGATCAGCGATCACCTCAACCTGACCGGCCGCTCGCCGCTGACCGGGCCGCCGCCCCCCGAGCCGTACCCGTCCCGGTTCACCGACCTCACCGACCTCTACTCGCGGCGGCTGCGCGCCCTGGCCCGGGAGGCCGACCCGGCGCCTGGCCGAGGGCGTCTACGCGGCGCTGCCCGGCCCGCACTACGAGACTCCGGCCGAGATCCGGATGCTCCGGGCGCTCGGCGCCGACCTGGTCGGCATGTCCACCGCGCTGGAGGCGATCGCCGCGCGGCATCTCGGCGCCGAGGTGCTGGCGATCTCGCTGGTCACCAACCTGGCCGCGGGCCTGGCGTCGGCCGAACTCGACCACGCCGAGGTCACCGCCGCCGGGCAGGCCGCCGCCGCCCGGATGGGCGCGCTGCTGGCCGCCATCCTGCCCGGCGTCCTGGCCGGGCTGACGTGATACCGGACGATCTTCGCGCGCGGCTGGCCGCGTGGCTGGCGGACGACCCGGACGAGCGGGACCGGGCCGAGCTGGAGGCGCTCGCCGGCGACGACAGCGAGCAGGCCGCCGCCGAGCTGGCCGACCGGTTCGCCGGCCGGCTGGAGTTCGGCACCGCCGGGCTGCGCGGCACGGTCGCCGCCGGGCCGAACCGGATGAACCGCGCCGTGGTCCGCGGCGCCACGGCCGCGCTGGCCGGATGGCTGCGCGGCTCCGGCCGCGCCACGGCGCGGGCCGCGGCCGCCGAGGCCGGAGTGGTGATCGGCTGCGACGCCCGGCACCGCAGCGACGAGTTCGCCGACGAGGCGGCCCGGGTACTCGCCGGGGCCGGGATCCGGGTGCACCTGCTGCCCCGGCCAGCAGCCGACCCCGCTGCTGGCGTTCGCGGTCCGGCACCTGCGCGCGGCGGCCGGGATCATGATCACCGCGAGCCACAACCCCCCGGCGTACAACGGCTACAAGCTCTACCTCGCCGACGGGGCGCAGATCGTGCCGCCCGCCGACGCGGAGATCGAGGCGGCGATCCGCAGCCTCGGCCCGCTGTCCCAGGTCAAGCTGGCCGCGCCGGACAGCCCGCTGATCGGCCGGCTGGGCGACGAGGTGGCCGGCGCGTACCTCGACCGGATCTGCGTGACCTCCCCCGCGCCGCCGGACGCCGCGTGGCTGCGTTTCGTCTACACGCCGCTGCACGGGGTGGCGGGCGCGCTGGCGCTGCGGGCGTTCGAGCAGGCCGGGTTCACGGCGCCGGACGTGGTGGCCGCGCAGGCCGAGCCCGACCCGGACTTCCCCACGGTCGCGTTCCCCAACCCGGAGGAACCCGGGGCGCTCGACCTGGCCCTGGCCCAGGCCCGCCGGTCCGGCGCCGACCTGGTACTCGCCAACGACCCCGACGGCGACCGGCTGGCCGTGGCCGTGCCCGATCCGGGCACGCCGGGCGGGTGGCGCACGCTCACCGGGGACCAGGTCGGCGCGCTGCTCGGGGCTTACCTGCTGGAGCGCATCCCGCCCGGGCCGGGCCCGGATGACCGGCTCGTGGTCACCACGATCGTGTCGTCCACGCTGCTGTCCCGGATCGCCGCGGCGGCCGGCGCGCAGTACGCGGAGACGCTCACCGGGTTCAAGTGGATCGTCCGGGCCGGACGCCCCGGCCGCCGGTTCGTGTTCGGCTACGAGGAGGCGCTCGGGTACTCGGTCGGCGACACCGTCCGGGACAAGGACGGCATCGGCGCCGCGCTGGCGCTGCTCGGCCTCGCGGCCCGGGCCAGGTCCGGCGGCGAGTCGCTGCTGGACGCCTACGACGCGCTCGAGGCCGCCCACGGCGTGCACCTGACCGCGCAGGTCACCGTCGACACCGCGGCGCCGGTGGACGTCATGGCGCGGCTGCGGGCTTCCGCCCCGGCGAAGCTCGGGGACGCGGCGGTCATCGCGACCACCGACCTGACCGGCGGCACCCGGGACCTGCCCTCCGCCGACGTGCTCAGCTACCGGCTGGCCGGCGCCCGGGTCGTCATCCGCCCCAGCGGTACCGAGCCTAAGATCAAGGCCTATCTCGAGGTCGTGGAGCCGGTCCTGCTCGGGCGCCTGGGCCAGGCTCGCTTGGCCGCCGCCGCGCGGCTGGAGCCGCTGCGCCAGGCCGCGGCGGCCCTGCTGTCCAGCTGACCCGGGGTCAGGGCACCGCGATGATCACGTCCGACGCCTTGATCACGGCGATGACCTCGCTGCCCTCGGCCAGGCCGAGTTCCCGCGCGGCCTCGACCGTTATCGAGGCCACCAGGCGGGTGCCGCCCGCGTCCAGTTCCACGTTGGCCGTGGCCTCCCCCTGGGTGATCCCGGTCACCCGGGCGCTGATCTTGTTGCGCGCGCTCAGTTGCATGGAGGCCATTGTGGCAGGGCCGGCGGGCGAGGCCGTCCCAGGTCGCCAAATCGCGCTGGGCATGGCAGGCTCGGTGCATGACCAGCTCGCACGACGACCCGGCCTGCGAGGTCGCGCACGGCACCGCCGACGCCATCGCGCACGGCACCGCCGAGGCCCCGGCTGCGGCTGGGCGGGTGCTCGTGGCCGTCTTCGCCTCGCCCGTGGCCGGCTTCCTGCTGCGCTACGGCCGTGACGCCGGGTACCGCCCGGTGCTGGTCGAGCCCGACCGGGAGCGCGCCAAGGCCGCGCTCGACGCCGGCCTGGACGTGGACGTGGCGGACAGCGTCCGCAGCCAGCCGGACGGGCCGGCCGACGTGGTGGTGACCGACCACCACCGGCCCGAACTCGGCCTGGTGCTCCGCGACGCGCTGGCCAGCGACGCGCGCTGGGTCGGCGTCATGGGCAACCCGCGGGTTCCGGCCCCGCACATTCCGGCCCTGACCGAGCTGGGCGTGCCGCCGGACGAGATCACGCGGGTGCACCGGCCGATCGGCCTCAACATCGGTTCCCGCACCCCCGCCGAGATCGCGATCGCGACGCTGGCCGGCCTGATCGCCGACCGCAACGGCCGCCCCGGCGGGCCCGTCCACTAGCACCCGGCCGGCGGCGATGGCGGCGGCCCCGCCCGGCCTCGGCCCCAGTTCCGGCGCGCCCGCCCCCGGCCCCGCGGGCCCCGCCACCCCGGCGCCGCGTAACCGCTACGCCGACCTGCTGCGGGTCCTGGCTATCGGGATGGTGGTGTTCGGCCACTGGTTGCTGACCAGCATCAGCTACGCGGGCGGGCGGCTGTCCGGGGGCTCGGCCATGGCCGACATCGGCTGGTCCGGCTGGGGCACCCTGCTGTTCCAGGTCATGCCGGTCTTCTTCCTCGTCGGCGGCTACGCCAACGCGCTGTCCTGGACGCGGCACCGGGCCGGCGGCGCGACCTGGGCGTCGTGGGTGCGGCACCGGGCCATCCGGCTGCTGCGGCCGACCACCGTGTTCGTGGCCGCGGTCGTGATCGTCGTGGCCGCCGGGCGGCTGGCCGGCGCCAACCCGGCCGAGCTGGCGCTGGCCGGCTGGGGGGTGGCCCTCCAGCTCTGGTTCCTGCCCGTCTACCTGCTGCTGGTCGCGCTCACGCCCGCGCTGCACGCGGCGCACCGCCGCTGGGGCCTCGCGGTTCCTGCGGTGGCAGCGCTGGCCGCCGGCGGCGTCGACGCCGGCCTGCTCGGCGCCGGGCTGACCGGCCTCGGTTACGTCAACTACCTGCTGGTCTGGGGCACGATGCACCAGTGGGGGTTCGCCTGGCAGGACGGCACCCTGACCCGCCCCGGCCCGGCCGGCTGGCGCTGGCGTCCCTGGGCGCTCGCCGCGGCCGGCGCCCTCGCCCTCGGCTGCCTCCTGGCCTGGGGGCCGTTCGAGGTCAACATGGTCGGCACGACCGGCGGGCGGGTCAACAACACCATCCCGCCGTCGGTGGCGCTGCTCGCCTTCGCCGCCGTCCAGGCCGGGCTGCTCCTCGCGGCCGAGCCGGCCGTGTCGCGGGTGCTGGCCCGCGGCCGGCTCTGGCACGCCATCTCCTGGCTCAACGACCGGGTGCTGACCGTCTACCTGTGGCACATGGTTCCCGTGGTCGTGGTGGCGCTGGCGCTGTACCCGACCGGCGTGCTCGGCCAGCCGCCGGTGAACTCGGCCGGATGGTGGACGCTGCGGCTGGCCTGGATCGCGGCGCTGGCCGTGGTGCTGGCCCCGGCCGCGATCTTCCTGGCCAGGTTCGAGCGGCCGCTGCGCCGCCGGCCCGCGCCGCCGGCCCGCTCCCCCGCCGCGCCGGCCCCGTCCTGGCTCGCTCCCGCCGTGCTCGCGCTCGGCCTGGCCGCGGCCGGGGCGGCGCTGGCCAGGATCGCCGTCTCCGGATTCGCCCCCGGCGGCAGCGTCCCGGTCGGCACCGTCGCCGGCTACGGCTGCGGCGTGGCCCTGACGCTGCTGGCCGGCCGGCTAGTGCCGGGACGGCCGATGAGTGAACCTTTTTCCTCCGCCCCACGACTGCCCACGTACTCTAAGCCCGAGATCAACGGATGAAAAAGGTTCAATGACAAGCTGTCGGTCAGGCCCTCGACGGGAAGGGGACGCGGTGACCGGGCGGCCGGATTGCGATCACGGTTCTAGGGGACGGCGGTGAGCCAGCCTGCGGGATATTCGGGCACCCCGCTCCCGGAGAAGCTCGGCATCGGGGAGGACGACGCCGTCGCCCTCATCGGGGCGCCGGGGTGGCTGGAAGATACCCTCGCCACGGTGCCCGAGGTGGCCCAGATGCACACCGACCTGGACGGCGCCGCGCTGTTCGACGTCATCGTGGTGTTCGTGTCCTGGCGCGCGGAACTCGAGGCGGAACTGGGCAGGCTGCGCGAGCGGATGGCGCCGGCCTGCGGGCTGTGGGTCGCCTGGCCGAAGAAGGCGGCGAAGGTGCCCACCGACATGAGCGACAACGTGGTGCGCGAGGTCGCGCTCCCCACCGGGCTGGTCGACAACAAGGTCTGCGCGATCGACGAGACCTGGTCCGCGCTCCGCCTGGTGATCCGGCGGGAGAACCGCTAGCTCAGTAGTTCAGCAGGCGCTCGCCCTCGAAGACGCCGAGCTTCTCCCGGTAGAGCTCGAGCCCGACGCCGTTCGGGTCGCGGAAGTACATGCTGTCGTCCGCCCCCCGGTCCGGGCCCAGGTAGTCCACCCCGGCCTCGTCCAGCTTCTGCTTCGCCGCCTCGAACTGCTCCGAGGAGATCGAGATCGCCAGATGCTGCACCGCGCCGATGGTCTCGGTGAACGGCGGCAGGTCATAGCCGGGGAAGTCGAAGAACCCGAGCAGGTTGTGGTCCCCGATGTCGAAGAAGAAGTGGTTCGACCCCGCGTAGTCGCGATTCTCTACGAGCTCGACCAGCGGGAAGCCGAGGAACTCCTGGTAGAACTGGATGGTCTCCTCGGTGTCCCGGCAGATCAGGGCGAGGTGGTGGACGCCCTGCACGGTGGTCCCCGGCCGGTCGCCGAGCGGGCGCAGGTAGCGCTTGCGCAGTTCCTGCCTGCGCGCCCGGATTCGCTCAAGCTCGGCACCCGTCGGCTCTGGCATGACCCGCCTCCCTAGATCGGTCGTCTCTCATCCATCAGTATGCGGCGGGCAGCCCGGCATGATCAGGGCTCAGCCCGCGGTGCCGGAACGCCCAGCCCCGCAGCCCGTGGCTCACCTGGGCCAGCGCGGGCGGCGGCACCGCGACGACCGGACACAGGGCATGCGCCAGGCAGTAACGGCTCACCCGGCAGGACAGGGCGTGAGCGAGCGCTCCGCGCCGCCCCGCGCCGATGACCAGCAGGTCATCCGGGTGGCACGCGATGCCGACCAGGACGTGGCCGGGATCGCCGCGCTGCACATCCGATTCGAAGGCCACGTCCTCGGGGATGCCGCCCAGGGCGAGCTCGATGGCGTGCCAGAGGCGCTGCCAGGCCGCATCCCGCCAGAGCCCGCGCAGGTACGGCGATGGGTGACTGCGGTCGGCGAGGTCCCCACCGGGGGGTACCCACGCGAGCACCGTGACCAGGGGTGCTTGGTGCATGCGGGCGAGGCCTGCTGCGTGACGCAGCGCCTGGAGGCTGCCCGGTGATCCGCTCACGCCGACGATGATCCGTCGTACGCCGGACACGGTACTGCTCCCTTCGCCAGGGGTTGTCTACTCCAAGGTAAACCCTGAGGCCGTCCGCGGGGGCGCGCCCTGATGACTGCCAAACGGACGCCTGACGACTTCCAAACGGCCGGCCGCGACGGCCTGCGCGGCGCCGCCCGGAGTGGCCAAGGCATGGGATCAGCTCTATATTGACAGTCACTCTTAAAATCCTGTAGCATCCTTTTCATATGGACTACCGGAAGACGGTGAACGTCATGAACAACGCGGAGCGGCGCCGCTGGTGGGCGCTGGGCGCCCTGGCGCTCAGTGTCCTGGTCGTCGGCCTGGACCTGACCGTGCTCAACCTGGCCCTGCCCACCCTCGGCACCGACTTGCACGCCTCCACCAGCGACCTGCAGTGGTTTATCGACTCCTACAGCCTCGTGCTGGCCGCGGCGCTGCTGCCCGCGGGCCTGCTCGGTGACCGGTACGGTCGCAAGAAGCTCCTGATCGCGGCGCTGATCCTGTTCGGGCTGGCCTCGCTGGCCTGCGCGTACTCACACTCCTCCGGTGAGCTCGTGGCCGCGCGGGCGGTGCTCGGGCTCGGCGCCGCGGTGATCCTGCCGCTGTCGATCGCGGTGATCCCGGTGCTGTTCACCTCGCAGGAACGGCAGAAGGCGATCGCGGTCGTGATGGGCGCGGTGTTCATCGGCTACCCGCTGGGCCCGATTCTCGGCGGCTGGCTGCTCGACACGTTCTGGTGGGGCTCGGTGTTCCTGATCAACGTCCCGGTGATAGTGCTCGCGCTGGTCGCCGTGGTCCTGCTGATGCCGGAGTCGCGCAGCGAGCGGCGCCCCCGGATCGACGTGGCCGGCGTGGTCATATCGAGCGTTGGCCTGGTCAGCCTGGTCTACGGCTTTATCAAGGCGGGCGAGGACGGCTGGGGCGACGCGGTCGCGCTGGCCACGATCCTGGGCGGCGTGGCGGTCCTGGTCGCGTTCGTGCTCTGGGAGCGGCACGTGTCCCGGCGACCGGGCGGGCAGCCGCTCGTCCAGCTGTCGCTGTTCCAGTCGGCGGGCTTTACCTGGGGCACGATCCTGTCCACGCTGGTGTCGTTCGCACTGTTCGGGATCTTGTTCGCGATGCCGCTCTACTTCCGTGACGTCCGCGGGTTCGACTCGCTCGGCGCGGGGCTGCGGCTGCTGCCGATGATCGGCGGGATGGTCGTCGGCATGGTCATCGGGACCAAGCTGCAGAGCCCGGTCAAGGCGCCGGACGGCACGTCCGCTCCGCGGGTGGGGGCCAAGGCGCTCGTAGCGACCGGGTTCGGGGTGATGGCTGCCGCCCTGGCCAGCGGCGCGCTGACCAGCATCCACAGCGGCACCGGCTTCGGCGCCACGTGGTTCGCCGTGGCCGGGGCCGGGCTCGGCCTCGCGATGCCCTCGGCGATGAACGCGGCCCTCGGCGCGCTGTCGGCCGAGCGCAGCGGCGCGGGCTCGGCCCTGATCACGGCCTTCCGGCAGGTCGGGGCGGCCCTGGGAGCCGCGATCCTGGGCACCGTGCTCAGCTCCGCCTATCAGAGCCGGCTGGACGTGAGCGGGCTGCCCGCGGCGGCCGCCAGCGCGGTGAAGTCCGGCGTCTCCGGGGGCGTGGCCGTGGCCCGCGACCTGGGCTCGACCTCGCTGCTGCTGGACGTCGAGACCGCGTTCGTGCACGGCCTGGACGTGATGCTGTGGTGCTGCGCGGCGATAGCCCTGGCCGCCGCCCTGCTGGCGCTGGCCTTCCTGCCGCGCCAGGCGGGCGCGCCGGGCGGGGAGGCCCCGGCCGGCGGCGCGCCCGGCGAAGAGGTCCCGGCCACCGGGCTGGCCGGCGTTGCCGAGTCGCTCCCGCCCGCGCAGCTGGAGCCGGAAAGCGCGCGGCCGGTGCGCCCGCTACACCCCGCGGCCCCACGAGGGCAGAATGTCCAGCATGAGTGAGGCGCCCGCCGCTGATAGACCCGTCGGCCTCCGCGAGCGCAAGAAGGCCAGGACGCGTGCTGCCATCCGGGAGCACGCGCTCCGGCTGTTCCGGGAGCAGGGCTATCACGCCACGACCGTCGAGCAGATCGCCGAGGCCGCCGAGGTCTCGCCGAGCACGTTCTTCCGCTACTTCCCGACCAAGGAGGATGTCGTCCTGCAGGACGACTTCGACGTGCTCGGCACCGAGGCGTTCGAGGCGCAGCCCGCGGAGCTGAGCCCGGTGGCCGCGTTCCGCGCCGCGGCGGCGCAGATGTTCACCACGCTGACCCCGGAGGAACTGGCCCGGTTCCGGGAGACCACCGAGCTGACCCTTACCGTCCCGGAGGTGCGGGCCCGGGCCCTGGACGAGTTCGCCCGGACGATCGACGAGATCGCCGCGGCGGTCGCGCGCCGGACCGGGCGCGCGCCGGATGACTTCGCGGTGCGCAACGTGGCCGGAGCGGTGATCGGCGTCATCATGGCGGCGACCATGCCGTGGGCCGAGGCGCCGAACCAGGACATGTTCGAGCGGATCGACGCGGCCCTGGTGCACCTGGAGGCCGGCCTGCCGCTCTAGGCCTGCCGCTCTAGGCGGGCCGCTCTAGGCGGGCCGCGGCAGCACCGCGAGTTCCTCACCGGGAATGTTGAGCGCTCAATCACCGTTGCGCCGGGAAGTGCGGCACGTGACAGGCCGCCCGCCAGGAGGAGGATTGAGCCATGCCAGCGGTTACCGTCGATGACATCCTGCTGCTGCCGAGGATCTCCGAGCCCGACCCCACGGTCGCGCAGGACCGGCCGGTCGTCTCGGTGACGAGCGCGCCCTCGGGCTACGAGGGCGAGGGGTTCCCGGTCCGCCGCGCGTTCGCCGGGGTCGACCTGCGGGCCCTGGACCCGTTCATCCACATGGACCAGATGGGTGAGGTGAACTACGCGCCCGGCGAGCCGAAGGGCACGGCCTGGCACCCGCACCGCGGTTTCGAGACCGTGACCTACATCATCGACGGCACGTTCCGGCACCAGGACTCCAACGGCGGCGGCGGCCTGATCACCAACGGCGATACCCAGTGGATGACCGCGGGCGGCGGCATCCTGCACATCGAGGAGCCTCCCGAGGACCTGGTCATGAGCGGCGGGCTGTTCCACGGCTTCCAGCTCTGGGTGAACCTGCCGGCCCGGCTCAAGATGACGGGCCCCCGCTACCAGGACATCAGGGCTCGCCAGGTCGCGCTGCTCAGCTCGCCGGACGGCGGCGCTCTCGTCCGCGTCATCGCGGGCGAGGTCGGCGGCCATAGCGGTCCGGGCGTGACCCACACCCCGATCACGCTGCTACACGCCACGCTCGAGCCCGGGGCCCAGCTGCGGCTGCCGTGGCGGGCCGACTTCAACGCGCTCGGCTACGTGCTCGCCGGTTCCGGCACGGTGGGCCCGGACCGGCGGCCGGTGCGGACCGGGCAGCTGGCGGTGTTCGGGCCCGGCGAGGTGATCACCGTCGCGGCGGGCGGCCGCGCCGACGGGCCCCGTACTGATGGACACAGCCACGGGCTGGACATCCTGGTGCTCGGCGGCGAGCCGATCCGGGAGCCCGTGGCCGCCTACGGCCCGTTCGTGATGAACACCAGGGACGAGCTGGTCCAGGCGTTCGAGGACTACCAGGCGGGCCGGCTCGGCTCGATCCCGGCGGAGCCACACCCCGGCCACGACGTCCTCTAGCCGGCCACCGCCGGCCGGAGACGGCCCGTTATGGCCCCTGGGTGTGGGGGACCCCAGGGGCCTGAAAGACTCGCGGAATGACATACATCGCGGCCCCCGACCGTTATGAGCGCATCCCGTACCGCCGCTGCGGCCGCAGCGGAATCCTGCTCCCCGAGGTGTCGCTCGGGCTCTGGCACAACTTCGGCGACGACCGGCCGATCGACACCCAGCGGGCGATCATCCGGCGCGCGTTTGACCTCGGCATCACGCACTTCGACCTGGCCAATAACTACGGCCCGCCGTACGGGAGTGCCGAGATCAACTTCGGGCGCATCCTGCGCGAGGACCTGCGCCCGTACCGGGACGAGCTGATCATCTCGACGAAGGCCGGCTACGACATGTGGCCCGGCCCCTATGGCGAGTGGGGCTCGCGAAAGTACCTGCTGGCCAGCCTGGACCAGTCGCTGCACCGGATGGGCCTCGAGTACGTCGACATTTTCTACAGCCACCGGTTCGACCCGAACACGCCGCTCCAGGAGACCCTGGGCGCCCTGGACACGGCCGTCAAGTCCGGCAAGGCGCTCTACGCCGGGATCTCGTCCTACTCGGCAGAGCGGACCGCGGAGGCGGCCGGGATCATGCGCCGGCTGGGCACGCCGATCCTGATCAGCCAGCCCTCGTACTCGATGCTGAACCGCTGGGTCGAGGACGGCCTGCTCGACGTGCTCGGCCAGGAGGGCATCGGCTGCATCGCGTTCTCCCCGCTGGCCCAGGGCGTGCTCACCGGCAAGTACCTGAACGGGATCCCGGCTGGCTCGCGGGCGAGCGAGGGCACGTCGCTGGACGCCGACCAGCTCAGCGAGGCCACGCTGGCGCACGTGCGCGCGCTGGGCGAGATCGCCCGGGCGCGCGGCCAGTCGCTGGCTCAGCTCGCCTTGTCCTGGGACCTGCGGGACGAGCGGGTCACGTCGGTGCTCATCGGCGCGAGCAGCGTGGCCCAGCTGGAGGAGAACGTCGCCGCGACGGGCCATACCTCCTTCACCGAGGAGGAGCTGACCGCGATCAACCAGGACGCCGTGGACGCGGGCATCAACATCTGGGCCGCCTCCAGCGCCGAGTAACCGGACCTGGGCCGGGAGGGGCGGCTCCCGGGCTGACGTCGCGCGGGAGTGACCGCCTTCCCGCCGTTACCCGGGCGAGGCGGCCAGGCGGCGCAGCGCGCCGCGGACGACCTCGGGGTCGGTGGTGGCCCAGAACGGCGGCAGCGACGCGCGCAGGAAGCTGCCGTACCGCTTGGTCACCAGCCGCGGATCCAGGATCGCGACCACTCCCCGGTCGCTCATCGTGCGCAGCAGCCGGCCGGTCCCCTGCGCGAGCAGCAGGGCGGCCTGGGCCGCGGCCACGGTCATGAACCCGTTGCCGCCGCGGGCCGCGACCGCCCGCTGCCGGGCCGAGGCCAGCGGATCGTCGGGCCGGGGAAACGGGATCCGGTCAATGACCACCAGCTGCAGCGACCGGCCGGGCACGTCGACGCCCTGCCACAGCGACAGGGTGCCGAACAGGCAGCTGGCCTCGTCCTCGGCGAACCGGGTGATCAGCTGCGAGGTCGGGTCCTCGCCCTGGCACAGCAGCGGGTAGCTGATCCGCTCGCGCAGCTCGGCCGCGGCCTGCCGGGCCGCCCGCATCGAGGAGAACAGCCCGAGCGTGCGGCCGCCGGCCGCGGTGATCAGCTCGCAGAGCTCGTCGAGGTAGGGCGCGGGCAGCCCGTCGCGGCCCGGCGGCGGCAGGTGCCGCGCCACGTACAGGATCCCGCTGCGCGGATGGTCGAACGGCGAGCCGACATCAAGGCCGGACCAGCTCAGCGGGTGCGGCTCGGCCGGGCCCGGGTCAGCGTCCCTGGCTGGCTCCTCGTCGGGCGCCGCGCCGTTGGACATGGTGCTGCCGGGCACCGCGTCCCGGGCGGGGCGGCGTCGGGCACCGCGTCGTCGGGCACGGTCTCGGACGCCGCGGGCGCCAGGACCGGACCCGGCCGGGACGCCGCCGCGGTTCCCGGCGCGGGTTCGCCCGCCACGGGCAGGCCCCACTGCCGGGCCAGCGGCGCGAACGAGCCGCCGAGCGACAGCGTGGCCGAGGTCAGCACCACCGTCCGCCGGCCGAACAGCCGCTCCGCCAGCAGCCCGCCCACCTCGAGCGGCGCCACCCGCAGCGTCGGCGGGCCGTCGCGCCTCCGGATCCGCCGGGACGTCCAGCCACACCACGTCCGGCCGCGCCGCGACGTCCGGGCCGAACGCGCCGAGCATCCGGTCCGCCGCATCGTGCAGCTCGTCGAGCGCGGCCAGGGCCGCTCGCCGCGCGGCCAGCTGCTCCGGCTCGTCGTCGTCCGCGCGGGCGCTGGTCCGTATCTCGGCGGCGCAGGCTCCGGCCGCGTCACGGACCGCGGCCAGCGCGGTCGCCCAGGTGCTCCGGCAGCACGTCGATGCGCCCGGCGGGAGCCTCGGCCAGCACCTGCGCGAGGCCCTCGCCGGCTTCCCGCAGCCTGCCCGTGGCGTCCTCGGTCACCTGGCGGCCGCACCGCCGCGCCGCCGTCTCCACCGCGGGGGCCGACAGCTCCGCGGTCGCGATCGAGGTCACCCGGTCGACCAGGTCGTGCGCCTCGTCGATGATCACCACGTCGTGCTCGGGCAAGCACGATGCAGTTCTCCAGCGCGTCGATGGCCAGCAGCGCGTGGTTGGTGACCACGATGTCGGCCCGGCCGGCGATCTCGCGGGCCCGCTCGGCGAAGCACCGGCTGCCGAACGGGCAGCGCTGGGCCCCGATGCACTCCCGCGCGGTGACCGCGACCTGCCGCCACGCCCGCTCGTCCACCCCCGGCACCAGCTCGTCGCGGTCGCCGCTCTCGGTCGTCTCCGCCCACTCTCGCAGCCGCTGGCACCTGCCGCCCGAGCGTCGGTGACGGAGCGGGCGTCGAACAGCGCGTCCTGCGGCTCGTCCGCGGCGCCACTCTGCAGCCGGTTCAGGCACACGTAGTTGCGGCGCCCCTTGAGGATCGCGAACGTGGGCGCCCGGCCCAGCAGCGGTCGTAGCGCCTCGGCGAGACGCGGCAGGTCACGGTCGATGAGCTGGCGCTGCAGCGCGATCGTGGCGGTGGACACCACGACCGTCGCGTCCAGCGCGGCCGCGTGCCGTGCCGCGGGAACCAGGTAGGCCAGCGACTTGCCGGTGCCCGTGCCCGCCTGGACCGCGAGGTGCTCACCCGAGTCGATGGCCCGGGCGACCGCCTCGGCCATCGTGACCTGCCCGGGCCGCTCGGCTCCGCCGATCCCCGCGACCGCCGCGGCCAGCAGGGTCGCGACGTCAGGGAGGGGATATGCCAGGCACGTCAGAAAGGTACCGCCGTGGTCCGACGATTGCCGGGAGCCAAACGCGCTAGGACACGGCAGCGCGTTATGGCACCACGATGACCGGGCAGCGGGCGTGCCGCGCGAGCCAGCCGGGGATCGAGCCGGCCACGTGGTGCAGCCGGCGCCCCGGCGCCCCGACCACCAGCGCGTCGGCGCTGCTGGAGTCCGCGGCGGCGGCCAGTTCCTTGGCCGCGTTCCCGCGCCGGGCCACCACGCTGACCTCGAGCCCTTCGGCGTCACAAACCTGGTCGAGCTCGGCCAGCAGCCACGAGTCGAGTTCCCCGCGGTCTCGCGTGGCGCAGATGACCTGGCCGGTCATCGGCTCGCAGTAGACGGCGAACGGGACCACATAGACCACGAGCAGCGGCCGGGCGAGTCGCCGGGCCAGCCCGGCCGCGTAGCACAGGGCGTTGCGGCTCGACGGCGACCCGTCGTAGCCGATCACGACCGGGTGTCCCTGGTCGCGCACACCGGCGTACGACGGGTGGTCCTCGCGTGAGGGTTGCGGGACCGGATCAGGCCGGTCTCGCGCGTCGCGCCACGGCAGCCGGGGCCTTGCTGGACCATCCGCGCGGTCAGGCTGTTCCGGGCGCGGTTCGGACCCTGGCTGCTCCATGACTTTGATCCCTGCGGTTCAAGCTCCCGCTCGTAGGAACAGGTTCATCATATGACTTAGTTTGCACTAAGCAAATAGTCCGCCCTGTCCCGCAGGCCGCGCCGCCCGCGGGTGATGGTGTTGTCATTGTTCCAGAAATCTTCCGGTTCCCACAGGAACGGATCCGAAACAACAGGTCCGCCGATCCCCCGGCACCGGGCCGCGGCCGCAACCCGGACTCCCCAGCCGTGGCCTGGACGAGAGCGCCGCAGCCGCGGCACGCGCCCTGGCCGGCGCCCCAGAGCCCGCCTGAAGACCGGCATCAGCCCATGATCGTGGAGACTTTTCGGCATATAGCGCATGAAACTCTCCACGATCATGGAATGCCGCACGCCGGGCCGGGCCTGCCGGGTGCGGGCCGACCTGCCGAGTGCGGAGCGGGCCTGCCAGGTGCGGGGCGGGCCTGCCGGGTGCGGGGCGGGCCTGCCGGGTGCGGGGCGGGCCTGCTAGGTGCGGGGCGGGCGGGGCCGACGGGCCGGGCGCGGTTATTCGGTGGCTGCCAGCGCCGCCGCGACGTAGCGTGTGCGGCAGCAACGAACTGAGGAGAACGACCTTGTCTATGGTCATGGTTTTCCGTGGCAGGGCGGCCGCTGGCGCCGAACCCTCCCGGTGCTCACTTCCTTCGTGACCGCGCGCTGATCGCTCAGCTGATCCGCGCCTGCGGCGCTGGCGAGGGACGGCTTGTCCTCGATCTCGGCGCGGGACGCGGCGCGATCACGGCCGCGCTGGCCGCAGCCGGCGCCCGCGTGATCGCCGTCGAGCAGGACCCGCGCCTGGCCGCGGGACTTCGGCGGCGTTTCGGCGGTGACCCCGGAGTTCGCGTGGTCGAGGCCGACCTGCGCCGGGTGCCGTTGCCGCGCCGGGAGTTCCTGGTCGTGGCCAATCCGCCGTTCTCGCTCACGACCGCGCTGTGCCGGCGGCTGCTCGGCGACCCGGCGCTGCGGCTCGCCGGAGCGGAACTGGTCCTGCAGTGGGGCGCCGCCCGGTGGCTCGCGAGCCCGCGGCCGAGGGACGCCGAAACCGCGTGGTGGACCGCGCGCTACCAGGTCCGGCTGGCCAGGACGATCAGCGCCGCGAGCTTCGTGCCGCCGCCCCGGGTGGACGCCGCCCGGCTGTCGGTGCGGCCGCGGGCCATCGTCGCGTCTGCCCGCGGTCAGCGGATGCTGCGGACCCTGCTGCGCGCGGCCTACCGCAGGCCCGCGGCCCGGGCGGACGCTGTGATAGATGGCCGCAGGCGGCTGCTGGTCCGCGCGGCGATCGACCCGGCGGCGCCCGCGGCGCAGGTCACCGCGGAGCAGTGGCACCGGCTCGCGGTCCTGCTCGCCGGCGAGTAACCGGGCGGCTTCCGCGGCGGGCGGCTGGCAGGCCGACCTGGCTAGCTGCCACGATTAGCCACATGACCGACGAGAAGAGCGGCACCAAGGCCTACCGCGCCGCGCGCGACCTGCTGCTGCGTCACCGCGAGGACTACGAGGCCGCCAGGGCCCAGTTCAGCTGGCCCGACCTGGACGAGTTCAACTGGGCGCTCGACTGGTTCGACGTGATCGCCGCCGAGCACCCGGAGCGCGATGCGCTGCGCGTGGTCACGGCCGACAGCGATGTCAGGCTCAGCTACGCCGAACTCGCCGCCCGCTCGAACCAGGTCGCCAACTGGCTGCGCGGGCTCGGCGTACGCCGCGGCGACCGGGTGCTGGTCATGCTCGGCAACATCGCGCCGCTGTGGGAGGTCATCCTGGCCACGATGAAGCTCGGCGCGGTCATCATCCCGGCGTCCACGCTGCTCGGCCCGGAGGACCTGGCGGACCGGATCGTCCGCGGCGACGTCCGGCACGTCATCACCGAGGACGTGCAGACCCCGAAGTTCCGCAACCTGTCCGGGTCCTGGACCCGCATCGCGGTCGGCGGCCCGGCCGCGGCAAACGCTGGGGCTGCGACGGACGCCGCGGACCCGAGGGCACGGCGGCTGGCACCGCTACGAGCGCGAGGCCTACGCCGCCCCGCGCGACTTCCCGCCGGACGGCCCGACGATGGCCTCCGACCCGCTGCTGCTGTACTTCACCTCCGGCACCACCGCGCAGCCGAAGCTGGTCGAGCACACGCACGTGTCGTACCCGGCCGGGCACCTGTCCACGATGTACTGGATCGGCCTGCAGCCCGGCGACGTGCACCTGAACATCTCCTCCCCCGGCTGGGCCAAGCACGCCTGGAGCAACGTGTTCGCGCCGTGGATCGCCGGCGCCAGCTCCCTGATCCTCGGCCACGAGCGGTTCTCCGCCGCGGTGCTCCTCGACGCGATCCCGGCCTGCGGGGTGACCTCGCTGTGCGCGCCGCCCACGGTCTGGCGGATGCTGGTGCAGGCCAACCTGGCCGAGCGCGGACGTGCGCAGCCTGCGCGAGTGCGTCGGCGCGGGCGAGCCGCTGAACCCGGAGGTCATCGAGCAGGTCCGCCGGGCCTGGGACATCACCGTCCGGGACGGCTACGGGCAGACCGAGACCACCGCGCAGATCGGCAACACGCCCGGGCCGCAGGTCCGGCCTGGGCTCGATGGGCCGGCCGCTGCCCGGGTACGAGGTCGCGCTGATCGACCCGGTCACCGGCGAGCCCGGCGACGAGGGCGAGATCTGCCTGCCGCTGGCCAGCCGCCCGCTCGGCCTGATGACCGGCTACCAGGACGACCCGGAGCGGGCCGCCGAGGCGATGCGCGGACGGCTACTACCACACCGGCGACGTCGCCACCCGGGACGCCGACGGCTACATCACCTACGTCGGGCCGCACCGACGACGTGTTCAAGGCGTCCGACTACCGGATCTCCCCGTTCGAGCTGGAGAGCGTGCTGATCGAGCACGAGGCCGTGGCCGAGGCGGCCGTGGTGCCCTCTCCCGACCCGCTCCGGCTGGCCGTGCCCAAGGCCTACGTGCTGCTGGCCGCGGGCTACGAGCCGTCCGCCGAAACGGCGCTGGCCATCCTCGGCCTACGCCCGGGAGCGGCTGGCGCCCTACAAGCGGATCCGCCGGCTGGAGTTCGCCGACCTGCCGAAGACGATCTCCGGCAAGATCCGCCGGGTCGAGCTGCGGGCGCGCGGAGCAGCGCCGGCAAGCGCCGGCGAGCGCCGGCCCGCGGCACCACCGAGTTCTGGGAAGAGGACTTCCCCGACCTGAAGAGCTGAACGTCCCAGAATCGGTAAGCGGCGCCCAGGGCAGGCCGCTGGTCAGCTTGTCACGTCCGCGGTAGTGAACCGGCCCAGGCGACCGAGCCGAAGATGACCACGTAGACGCCGAACGACAGCAGCCCGTGAACCGCGCTCGTCCAGCCGACCGGCGTGCGCAGCAGCGCATCGAACGAGAGCCACGAGTGAGTCGGCAGGAACGGGTGGATCGCGCCGAACTGCGAGACGCTGTCGGCGACCTCACTGCCGACCACGATGACCAGGATCGCGGCCATCGCGGCGATCGCATGCTCGGTGAACGTCGAGACGGCCAGCCCGATCGAGCCGAGCGCGGCCATCGCCGCGGCCACATACAGGGTCACCAGCAGCAGCCGTAGCAGCCCGACGGCCAGCGGGACCGTCGGTCCCCGACAGCAGCGTCACCGGGCCGACCGGGAACAGCACCGCGCCGAGGCTACCGACACGACCGACACCAGCAGGCACGCGGCCACGCCGAACACCACCACGGCGGTGTACTTGATGCAGAGCAGCCTGGTCCGGCCCACCGGGACGGCCAGCAGGTAGCGCAGCGTCCCGCGGTCCGGCCTCGCCGGCGATCAGGTCCCCGGACACCACCGCGACGGCCAGCGGCAGCACCAGGCCGAGCTGCACGGTCAGCGCGGCCAGCGCCAGGAAGACGCCGTTGCCGGTCACCTGGGAGAAGAACGCGGGCCCCCCCCCGCCGCCGTTGCCCTGCTGCAGCGGGGACACCTTCAGCACGATGCCCATAGGACCGGGATCGCGGCGAGCACGGCGAGCAGCGCGAGGTTGCGCCGGCGGCCGAAGACGAGGCCGAGCTCGGACCGCAGCAGCCGTAGCCACGAATCCGCGCCGGGGCGAGGTGCCCGGCCCGCCCGGGTGGCCTGGCCCGGCTGGGCCGCAGCGCCTCAGCCGTTGACATCGAAGCCCTCGCCGGTCAGCTCCACGAACAGGTCCTCCAGGCTCGGCCGCGGGGTCGTCGAGCCCGGCCACGGGAACTTCGGCGTGCACCAGCTCTGCGCAGACGGTTTCCGGGGCCTGCTCGCCGAGCTCGGCGGTGACCTCCCGCCCGGCGACCGTGACGTCGGCGAGCCCGAGCTTGGCCAGGACCTGCGCGGCCTTCTGCGGCTCCGCGGTGCGCACCAGGATCCGCGGCGTGCCCCGGCTGCGCATGTCCGCGAGCGTGCCCTCGAAGACCAGCTGGCCCGCCCGCATCACGCCCACGTGCGAGCAGATCTGCTCGACCTCGGCCAGCAGGTGCGACGAGACGAAGACGGTGGTGCCCTCGGCGGCGATCTCCCTGATCAGCGCGCGGACCTCGCGGGTGCCCTGCGGATCGAGGCCGTTGGTCGGCTCGTCGAGGATCATCAGCTCGCGCGGCTGCAGCAGCCCGGCGGCGATGGCCAGCCGCTGCTTCATGCCGAGCGAGTAGGCGCGGTAGCGCTTGCCCGCCGCGGCCAGCAGGCCGACCCGGTCCAGCGCTGTCATCGATCCGGGCCGTCCGCGGTCCGCGGGCTGGCGGTGCGGTCCGCCGCGTCCAGCCTGGCCAGGTTGGCCCGGCCGGACAGCTGCGGGTAGAACGCGGGGCCCTCGACCAGCGACCCGACCCGGGGCAGCACGGCATTCGACGCCGCCGGGCATCGGCACGCCGAGCATCTCGTGGCTGCCGCTGGTCGGCTGGATCAGGCCGAGCAGCATCCGGATCGTGGTGGTCTTGCCCGAGCCGTTCGGCCCGAGGAACCCGTACACCGAGCCGCGCGGCACCGCCAGATCGATGCCCGGCGACCGCCAGCTGGCTGCCGAACCGCTTGGTCAGCCCGCTGGTCGCGATGGCCAGCCCGGTGGCGTCGGCGTCCGGGGTCAGCAGCAGGCCCGGGCGCTCGGCCCGGTCGGCCGCGGTGTCCGCCGCGGCGCCGCCGAAGCTGATCTCGTCCTGCCCGGCGCGGCTCCTCATCAGCTGCCGAGGTGAGCGGCGTCCGTGTAGAGCACCGAGGGCTGGACGGCGCCGATCAGGATGTGGCCGTTGGTCATCAGCACCGAGACCAGGCTGGTGCGCAGCAGGCGGCCGCTGCCCCAGGACCCGTGCACGGGGGTGGCCGCGCTCTGCAGCGCGAGGATGGCCTGCGCCAGGCTGCCCGACGCGGGCAGCTGGGCCGATCCGGGCGACGGGACCGTCATCCCGGCGGGCAGCACCGCTACCGACAGCCAGCCCTGGCCCATCACGGTCTGCGCCACGCCCGGCGACACCGACGCCTGGGAGAACGTGACCGATCCGCCGGACACCGGGGCGTACCCGGTCCAGCCGAGCGGGGCGCCCGGACCTCGCCCGGCCTCCAGGCGCTTCTCCAGCTTCTGCACCAGCGCCGCGCGCTGGGCCTTGCTGATCGAAGCGGGCAGCCGCTGCGCCAGGCCCTCGGCCAGCCGCTTGGCCACCGCCGCGGGCAGCGGCCGGCCCGCGGGCACGACCACGCCCTTGGTCCCGTTGCTGGCGATGATCTCGGAGGGATCGGGCGCGCCGGCCGGGACGCGCATCGGGACCGGGCCGGACCCGGCGGGGATCCTGACGGTCTTGACCGTGGCCCCGGGCGGCGGCGCGAACGCGAAGTTGGACGCGGCGGGCGTGGTGAACGACAGCGAGGTGTAGGCGACGCTGAACGCGGGGCTGGTTGCGCCGCGGGCGAAGACCTGCACCTGCAGCGGCAGCGAGTATTCCGCGTCGATGGCGATCGTGACCCGCCCGATCAGCGAGCGGCTGTCCTTGGGCGCCAGCGAGAGCTGGTAGGCGGGCTGGCCGGCGACCGTTATGTTCTGCTGCAGCCCGACGGTGGTGGTCTTGCCGACCGCGGCCAGGATCTGCCGCGCCAGCTGCTGCGGGGTCACCGTCGGCGGCGTGCGGCCGGTCGCGGGCAGGCCGGCGCTGGCCCGGGCGGGCAGCAGGTAGTGGGTGGCCTGGTTGGTCTGGCTGTTCCACAGCCAGACGCTGTTTCCGTCCCGGCGGAGGTCGGTCTCGCCCAGCTGCACCGGGACCGCGATCCTGACCCGGGTCGGGCCGTCGTACCAGACCTGGAAGGTGTGCGTGCCGGACAGCAGCGACAGCGCGGACAGCGGGTCATCCGAGCCGGGCAGGTCCGGCAGGCCGAGCGACGCGCTCTCCTGGACGGTCGCGGTCAGGGCGGACGGCCAGGCCGCCGCGCTGTCCACGGCGGCGACCAGCTGGGCGGTGGTGCGCGCGGGCAGCCTGGGGCTGGCCTGGGCGCCGCCGATCACGGAGGCGGCGATGACGATCCCGACCGCGGCCACTGCGCCGGCCGGTACCGCCCACCTCGCCCGGCGCCGACGCACCAGGTCCGCTGCCGATGGCATGTTCACTGGGACCTCCGGGGGTTACCGCTCCCTCCGAGCATACGGCGTACCGTTACCACCGGCCCCAGGGCAGCAGCGCGGTCACCGCGACCGCGGTGAACAGCAAGGTCAGGTACGCGATCGAGCGGTGGAACAGCCGCATCGGGGCCGGGGCGTCGCCCGCCACCACGCGCGCGCGCAGCGCGTGGGCCTCCACCAGGAACCAGGCCCCGAGCCCCAGCGCGCAGGCCCCGTACAGCCAGCCGGCGTACGGGACCAGGGCGAGCGTGACGGCGACCATCACGTAGGAGTAGCCGAGGATCTTCGCCGTGACCTCGGTGGCGGGCGCGACGACCGGCAGCATGGGCACGTTCGCCGCCGCGTAGTCGTCCCGGAACTTCATGGCCAGCGCCCAGAAGTGCGGCGGGGTCCAGAAGAAGATGACGGCGAACAGGACGATCGCGGGCAGGCTCACCCGCCCGGTGACCGCGGCCCAGCCCACCAGGACCGGGAAGCAGCCCGCCGCCCCGCCGATGACGATGTTGGACGCCGTGCGCCGCTTCAGCCAGAGCGTGTAGACGAACACGTAGAACAGGATCGCCGCGTCGGCCAGCGCCGCGGCCAGCCAGTTGACCAGGGTGCCCAGCAGCACGGTGGACGCGGCCCCCAGCAGGATCCCGAACACCAGGGCCTCGGCCGGCCTGATGACCGCCTGCTTTCCCTTGGCCACCAGCGGCCGGCGCGACGTGCGCCGCATCACCGCGTCGATGTCGCGGTCGATGTAGCAGTTGATCGTTTGGGCGCTGCCCGCGGCCAGCGTGCCGCCGAGCAGGGTGACGGCGATCAGTGCCGGTGCGGGCAGCCCGCGCCGCGCGAGCAGCATCGCCGGCACCGTGGTGATCAGCAGCTCGACGATGATCCGCGGCTTGGTCAGGGCCAGCAGCGACTTGGCCATGACGCGCGCCGAACGCCGGCCGCCGGGCGGCGCGTACGCCGACCCGGTCCCCTGGCCGGGCAGCGCGCCCGTGGCCTGTGTCACTCGCTGCCCTCCGTGCCGTCGCTCGTCCCGTTACCCGACCCGTCCGTTACCCTACCGGTCCCGCCCGCGGCGTCACCCGCGGCACCGGGCGCGACGTCCCGCCCCGCGCCGGCCGGCTCGGTGGCGGATTCCGCCGACCCGCCGCCCGCCGCGGTCGGCATCCCGGCCGCGGTCGCGGCGGCGCGGGCCGCCCCCGGCGCCGGGGTCCCGCCGGACGCCGACGCGTACGACAGGCGCCGCGCCGGGACATGCGGGTGCGGCCGGCTGAACAGCACGATGTACAGCACCGTGGCCACGATGGCGAACAGGATGATCAGGAACGCGAACGTCAGTACGGCACCGCCCATGGAATTGTCCGACGTCGTGTACGCGAGATTAGTTATAGCCACGTGCGCCTCCTGCGGCTGCGAGCGAAGTCGCTGTCATCTGAGGTAACTGTCATCTGAACCTAGGACGGGACGGCCAGGCCGGATGGCGCCCGCCCCGGTCTGGCTGGGCCAGCAAGCGGTCGATGCCGGCCGAGAGCGCGGCCGAATCCTCGTCGTTGAGCCACCGGTTGAGCGCGGCGACCACGGCGGCGACCGCGGGGGGCAGGATGCCCATCCACAGGATCGCGCCGGACAGCTGCTGATCGTCGAGCACGGTCATCACGTGATGCCACTGGTTGGCGTAGGCCGGGTAGACCACGCTCGAGCCGAAGGTCAGCACCATGCCGAGCACGGTGTCCGCCGCCACAGTGCCGGCCAGCAGCGCCGCCCGGCGCAGCGGCGAGGCGGCCGGGCTCCACGGCCGCGAGCCGATCAGCTGCAGCCAGAACAGGATCCCCCCGCCGAGGTACAGGACGTATTCGGCGGCGGCCGCGGCGCGGCTGACCGGCACCCGGTCGAACGCGACGGTCAGGTGCCCGCCCAGCCAGATCACGTTGAACGCCACCACCGTGGCCACCGGCCACCGCAGCCACCACGGCCGCCGACCTGGCCCATCGCTTGAACCCGGGGCCGACCGGCCCAGGCACCGGGCCAGGGCCGACCACGGCGCGCCGACCACGATCAGCCCCGGCGCCACGAAGGCCAGCGTGAGGTCGTCCAGTGCCCGCACCCACATGTAGATCCCGGACCAGTAGCCCAGCGGCGAGACGACGACCAGCAGCGCGAGCAGCAGCCCGCCCTGGAAGACGGCCGCCTCCCTGATCGTCGCGCGCAGGCCGGCCGGGTCACCGTCGGACAGCAGCCGCCGCAGCCCGGTCAGGTGCGCGCTGGCCACCGCCGCATAGAGGACCAGAACCGGCCAGCTGGCCGACCAGTGCGACAGGACCCAGATCATCAGGATCTCGGGCCTAGTGGACCAGGTAGAACAGCACCCAAGCGATGATCGCGACCACCGCCAGGTAGTTCCAGACCACGGTGAACGCGCTCAGCGACGCCTGGAACCGCTGCACGGCGAAGGCTTCCGCGTAGGTCGGCGGCTGCTCCACGAAGGCCAGCTCCGGGATCGACCGCACCCGCATGATCAGAGTCTCCAGCCAGACCATCGCGCCGAACACGACGACCATGAAGACCGGCCAGAACCCCACGAAGCAGCTGGCGAACCCGGACGAGCCCGGCCAGAACGGCAGGTCGGTCAGCTGCCAGATCTGGATCGCGATGGCCGCGAGGCCGAGCACCAGGACGACCAGGGCACCGCCCTGCCAGGCGCCCTTGTGGCCGGCCTTGATCCGCTGCAGCACGAGGGTCTGCACCGCCGCGCTGACCACGATCAGCAGCAGCACCACGATGCCCACCCAGGCCTGCGGCCCCTTGAAGCCCGCCGGGTACCACTGGTCGTGCGAGTTCAGCGAGCGCAGGTAGAAGAACGCGAACACGAACGCCCCGAACCCGAACGTCAGGCCGCCCAGGGCCAGCCGGGCGCCGGTCCACGCGGCGTTCAGCGCCGCCTCGTGGTAGAAGCCGGCCTCCTCGGCTTCCCTGGTCAGCCCGGCCGGGGGCTGCTGTGCGGTCTCGGCCATGGCTATGCCTCCGCTCTGGCGGTCTCGTCCCCGGCAAAGGCCGCGCTGATCACCCCGGTGGGCGGGTTCAGGTCGGCGACCGGCGGGGCACCGGGTGTGCCGTACTCATACGGCCCGGACAGCACCACCGGGACGTGGGCGAAGTTGCCGGGCGGCGGCGGCGAGGATACCTGCCACTCCAGGCCGCGGGACTGCCACGGGTTGCCCTCCTCGCGCACCCGGGCGATCACCGTGGACCAGACGAAGTTGATCACGAAGATCAGGATCGACCCGCCCAGGAAGAAGGCGGAAATCGACACCCAGTCGTTCGCGGTCTCCAGGTTCCGGGCGTACTCGAACACCCGCCTCGGCTGGCCGGCCATGCCGATCCCGAACAGCGGCAGGAACGTCGAGTTGAAGAAGATGAACATCGTCCAGAAGTGCCACTTGCCGAGCGTCTGGTTGAGCCTGATCCCCATCATCTTCGGGAGCCAGTAGTAGCAGCCGCCAAAGAACGCGAAGATCAGCCCGCCCATGATCGTGTAGTGGAAGTGCGCCATCACGAAGAAGCACCCGTGCGCGGTGGTGTTGACCGGCACGTCGGACAGGAACACCCCGGTGATCCCGCCGATCAGGAAGTTGAAGAAGAACGCGAGCGCGAACAGCATCGGCACCGTGAACCTGATCTTCGCCTTCCACAGCGTGCCCATCCCGACCAGGAAGATGAACCCGGTCGGGATCGAGATCAGCTCGGTGGTGAGCATGAACACCGGGCGCATGTCCGGGTTGATGCCGGACACGAACAGGTGGTGCTGCCAGACGAAGAAGCTCAGCAGCGTCACCCCGATCATCCCGGCCGCCGCCACCTTGTAGCCGAACAGCGGCTTGCGGCAGAACACCGGCAGGATCTCCAGGACGACGCCGAACCCAGGCAGGGCCAGGATGTACACCTCGGGGTGGCCGAAGAACCAGAACAGGTTCTGGTACAGGTAGCTGCTGCCGCCGAGCGTGTCGACGAAGAACGCGGTCTGCGCGGTCCGGTCGGTGATCATCATGTACATGCCGCCGACCAGCACCGGCGCGGCCAGCACCATGAGGAATCCGGTGGACATCACCGCCCAGACGAAGATCGGCAGCCGGCTCCACCGCATGCCCGGGGCCCGGTAGCAGATCACGGTGACGATCAGGTTGAACCCGAGCAGGATCAGCGAGATCCCCATCAGCCCGAACGCCACCGCGTACGAGTCCGCACCGAGCGTGGACTGGATGGACAGCGGGGCGTATCCGGTCCAGCCGAACGGGAACCCGCCCAGCATGAGGCCGGACAGCAGGATCAGGAACGCGACCGGGGTCAGCCAGAACGACAGCGCCTCGATCCGGGGGAAGGCCACCCGCTTGGACCCGATCATGATCGGCACCAGGTAGTTGCCGAACGGCCCGAGGATGACCGAGCTCATCAGCATCATCATCATCGTGCCGTGCTCGCCGACGATCTGGATGTACACGCTGGAGTTGAACAGGTGATACGTCGGTGACAGCAGTTCCGCGCGGATCGCCATCGCGAACAGGCCCGCCGTGCAGAAGTAGATGATGATGCCGACCAGGTACTGGATCCCGACCACCTTGTGGTCCAGGGTGAACCGGAAGTACTTGGCCACGCCGGTTTCGGCCGCCTCTTCTTCCTCGGCCGCCACCGGGACCGGCCGGCCCACCATCTGGCGCAGCAGGTCGTTGAATACGCCGAGCCCGGCCACCCAGCCGACAATGGCAAACGCGTAGCCGAGCACGATCGGCCAGTCGCTGGAGTCGGACAGCGCGAGGTTGGGGTACTCGGTGGCGACGTTGCTGCTCTCCAGGACGTTACCGAGCAGGTGCCCGATCAGGTAGCCGATTACCGCGCCGACGATCGCCGTGTGGATCGCCGGACGCATCCACCAGGGACGCGCTCTCCGCGAGGCGCGCCCGCCGCCTCCCGCACCCTGCGCCCTTTCCGGCTGTGTCTCGATGGCCATCCGGTCACCTCTTCATCGCTGTGTCGGCCCGGGGGGATTCTGGTCGGCGCTCACTCATGGCTGGTACACGTCCTGCGGCGGGTAGTACAAGCCGGGCGCCCCGGTGAGCCCGGCCGCGACCATGGCCTTGCTCATCTGCGCGATCGTGGTCGGGTCGTAGGTCAGGGAATACGGCGGCAGCTGCCTGGTCACCGAGGCCAGCCGCACCGAGGTGGCCCTGGCCCAGGTCTGGAAGCCGGCCGGGGACATCGCCTGGCCGTAGTCGAACATGGCGCCGTGCCAGAGCCCGCACAGCTCGGCGCAGCGCACGGTGATCGTCCCGGTGTGGCTGATCTTGGTGAAGGCCACGTTGTTCACGCCGGGGTTGGCGTCGGCCTTGACCCCGAGCTGGTAGGCCCAGAAGCTGTGGATCACGTCGATCGAGGTCACGTTGAACTGCACCCACTCGTTGGTCGGCAGCACCAGGTCCGTGGTCTCGAACCCGCCGAACTGCGGGTACCGGTAGGTGAACCTCCACTGCTGCGCGATGACCTGGACCTGCAGCTTCGGCCCGCCGGGTACCTGGATCGGGCTGGCGCCCTCGCCGGAGCCCGCGCCGTTGCTCGAGTACAGCTCCACGGTGCCGAAGACGAACGCCGCCAGCACGATCACCGAGCTGACCGTGATCCAGGTGGCCTGGATCCGGGTGTTCCCATGCAGTGGCGGCCCGTCCTCCTCGTCGTCTGGCCGTGCCCGCCAGACGACGATCGAGTAGGCGAAGTAGACCAGCACGAGCGCCATGACCGGGGCCGCCACCACGGCCAGCACGGCGATGTCGAACTGCTGGTTGGCCGCGGTCACGGACATGCCGCCCGGGGGCAGGTGCGGTTTCCACACCAGCCAGATGATCAGGTCGGCGGCGATCGCCACCGGCAGCCAGATCAGGAAGATCCGCAGGCCGTGGTTGGGCCCGGACGGTCCCGCGGCGTGCTGCGGGGTCGATGTGGGCGGCGCCTCGGCGGCCATCAGGACACCACCGTCATGTTTCCGGTCATGAACCCGAGCGTTTGCATGGGACCACCAAATCCGGTGAGGAAACCACCGCCGCAGGGAACCCGGCACTGCCAGAAGTACACGCCAGTGGCGCGCGGAGTCAGGAAGCTGAACGTCATAGTGCGGTACGGGACTTGCTTAGGGTCGCCCGGCAGGCACGGCGACGAGGGGCACAGGCCCGGCTTGACGCTCTGGATCAGCCCCGGCGAGGCCATCGGCACGTTCAGGTTGATCGACGGGATCGAGAACGTGTGCCCGACGTTGCAGCCCGACCACGAGTTGATGAAGCTGTACGGCTTGCCGTTGACGTCCACGGTGTTGCCGATGGTGCCGGTGACCTTGCCCCAGTAGTTGTTGCGCAGCGGCGTGCAGCCGTCGAACCCGTAGATGGTCATGTCGATCTTGGAGCCCGCGGGCACCGAGAACAGCGTGGTGTGCACCCAGGCCTTGGTCTGCGGGTTCTGGATGAAGTAGGAGACCCAGTCCGGGTGCGTGCTGACCGTGTTCTGCGGGTCTTCCTGCATGACCACGTGGACCACCGCGCCGGTGTCCGGGGTCACGCCGCTGGAGTAGTCGATCACCGGCGGGTTGTACAGGAAGTAGTGGACCACGACGAAGGCCCCGACCGCGACGACCCCGAGGAACGCCACGACGAGCAGGGAAATCCGGGCCGGCAAGGACACCAGCCACCACCTCGCTTCTGTACGCGAGCATCGCCGACCGGGCGGACGCCTGAACGCGTCCGGCCACCGGAAGCTGTCTGTAGTTCCCGATCTTGGCGCTGCCGCGGTGAGGCCGGCAAGGACGATCGCCCTGAATGACGAAATTGTCATGGTCAGGCTCCTGCTTGCCGCGGGCCGGACCGCGTAGGTAACAGATCGGTCGCCGCCGTAGCACGGCCTTGTCACGATCCGCAGGCCTCATGTTGCCCGGACCGGCTGGAGTCGGTGCAAAGGTTTGCGGTCAGGTCATACCGCTTGACCGGGACCACCCGAATGGAGTAGATCCTGTCGTAAGCACTAGCAACGTGCCGAGGGGCGGGTCGGTCGCCACACCCGCTGATGTGGCCCTGTGCGGAGTTGAAGTGCGCCAATGATCACAGACCGGTTGACTAACAATCCGGTAGTACCACGCATATTGCTGGTCGACGACGAGCCCAAGATCCGGGGGTTCATCGCCCGCGCCCTCACGGCCGCGGGGTATGAGATCGATTGCGCGTCGGGCGGCGAGGAGGCCCTCCGCCGGACGGGTCGCGCTGAGTACGGCCTGGTCATCCTCGATCTGATCATGCCGGACATGGACGGGAGGTCGGTGCTGACCACGCTGATCCGCGAGCGCCCCGAGCAGCCGGTGCTGGTGCTCTCCTGCCTAGACGACGTGACGACCAAGGTCAACTGCCTTGACCTGGGCGCGCACGACTACCTGACCAAGCCGTTCTCGCTGGAGGAGCTGCTAGCCCGGGTGCGGGTCCAGTTGCGCGCCGAGCCCCACCAGGGAGGCGAGGTGCTGCGAGTGGGCGACCTGGTCCTCGACGTCGGCCGGCTGCAGGCCGACATCGGGGCCGGCCCGTCGCCCTCACCCGGCTGGAGTTCCTGCTGCTCCGGGAGCTGATGGAGCACGCGGGCCAGTCAGTACGCAAGGACCAGCTGCTCGCGTCCATCTGGGGATACGACTTCGACCCCGGCTCCAACGTCGTCGACGTCTGCGTCCGGCGGCTCCGGTCGAAGCTCGGTTTCGACCTGATCAAGACGGTGCGTGGTGCCGGATATCAGCTTGCCTCCTAGCGAGACCGCCGTCGGCCAGCCGGTTCACGGATCCGCCCGGGAGCTGGCCGGCCCCCGGGCCCGGTGCTCCGGCGCCTCAGCCAGGCGGGCGCCCGACGGCCCGACGTGCTCGACCTCACCTGGCTGCTGCTCTGGCTGCTCGGGCTCGTCTGCATCGTGATCTACGCCCGGTGGGCCACCGTCCCCTTCCATTACGTCTGGATCACCCTGGCCCTGCTTACGTTCGGGGTACTGATGCGGCAGGCTCACCGCCGGCAGGCCGCGGACACCGAGCGCGCCCGCGTCAGCGAGGAGAACGCCCGGCTGCTCGCGGCCCAGCGCAGGTTCCTTCAGGACGCGTCGCATCAGCTCAGGACCCCGATCACGATCGCGCTCGGGCACGCCGAACTGCTGGCGCGCGACCTCGCGGGCGCCGAGCACGGCCGGGACATCAACCTGGTGGTCGGCGAGCTGACCCGGCTCAAGAGCCTCGCCGAGCGGCTGCTGCTGATCGCCACGTCGGAGAACCCGGATTTCCTCCGCCCCGAGCCGGTCGCGCTCGACCTGTTCATGATGGAGGTGCTGCGGCGCTGGCGGCCCACCGCGCAGCGGCGCTGGCAGCTGGGGCGGCTCGACGCGGCCACGGTCAGCGCCGACCTCGAACGCCTCGAGCTGGCGGTGGACGCGCTGCTGGAGAACGCCATCCAGCACACCCTCACCGACGACGTGATCAGGCTGTCGGTCCGGGGCGGCGGCCGCAGCACGTTCTCCCGCGTGATCGTGGAGGACGCCGGGTCGGGGATCGCGCGCGCCGAGCTGGCCTACATCTTTGACCGGTTCCGGAGCGGATCAGCCCCCGACGGGACCAGGGGCACCGGCCTGGGCCTGGCGCTGGCCCGCGCGATCGCGCACGGGCACGGCGGGGAGGTGCTGGTGCGCAGCGAGCCCGGCGCGGGCAGTACATTCGAGCTCGTGCTTCCCGCCGCGGCCCCGCCCAGCGTTGTGCCGGCCGAGATCACGACTCCCGCACCGGCCGACGATCCGTGCGGCAACATGAGGACGTGATGAGCAGCGAGCCCGTCACCGGGACGCCCGGCCGCGCTGAGCCCGGCCCGGCCGGCCAGCCGCGCGCCGGGAAGCTGAGCGGCCCGCGGCTGCTGCGGCTGCCCGGCGGCAAACGGCCGCCCACGGTGCTGATCGTGGCGATCGTCGTGAGCGTGGTCCTGGTCGGGGCGATCATCGCGATCGACGCGACCTCGCACGGGGGGGGAAAGACGGCCCCGCCCCGGCCGGCGCCGGCCTTTACGCTGCCGTCCCTGCGTGATCCGGGGCAGCAGGTGTCGCTCAGCGCCTACCACGGGCAGCCGGTGATCGTGAACTTCTTCGCGTCGTGGTGCAGCCCGTGCAAGAAGGAAACGCCGCTGCTGGCCGGGTTCTACCGCGCCTCGCGTGGCAAGGTCGTGATCATCGGCGTGGACGCGGATGACAGCGCGCCCGCGGCCCGCAGCTTCGTGACGGCTTACGGGGTCGGCTACCCGGTCGGGTTCGAAACCACGCCCGCGGTCGCCGACGCCTACGGCGTCAGCGGAATCGGGATCCCGGAGACCTTCTTCCTGGACGGGCGGCACCGCATCGTCAAGCGCATCGTCGGGGGCGTGACCATGAAGGAATTGACCGCCGGGGTGGCCCTGATGGACGGGACCCGATGAGCCCGCCGGTCCGCACAGATCCGCCGTACGTCCCGATCCGCCACACCCGGTGGGCCACCCGGCGCACCCCGTGGTGGGTGCTGGCCGCGGTCGCCGTGGTGCTGGTGGGCACGGTCCTGGTCGCGCTGGTGCACCGGCCCTCGCAAACCGAGCGCGTGTCCGATTTCCGGGGGTTCCTGGGTGACATGGAGGCCGACATCGGGTCCTGCGCGGCCGGGATCCCCCAGTCGCTGACCGCGCTGCGGCAGATCGAGTCCGGCGCCAGCCGCGACACGGCGACCGCGGTCTACATCGCCAACACCGGCGCGAGCAACTGCTCGCCCGCGAACAACGAACTGCTCGACGACCTGGACGGTTATCAGGTCACGGAGTCACTGGCCAGCTTCGGCCTGGGCCGCGTGGTCAGCGGCCTGGTGGCCTGGGCCGCCCCCGACGCGATCAACGTGCAGACAGACGTCGCCCGCATCCTGACCGCACCCAATGCACAGGCCAAGGCCGCCGATACCGCAACGTTGCACCAGGCGCTGCGCACGCTGGACGCCCAGCGCTCGGCCGTGGACAAGATCATGGAATCCGCCAACAGGTCCCTGTCCGCCCACGGGACCCTGCCCAACCTGCCGGGGTGATCCGATGCCTGGGATGAATTCCGGACTGACCAGCAACAACCCGACCCTGATCGCCGCGTTCCGGGCGGCGCTGCTGCACCAGGGCCTGATCATATTGCTGATCTTCGCGGTGCTGGCCATCGCGTGGGTCAGCGCCCGGGAGTGGCTGCGGCCCGGGAAGGCGGCCCGGGCCGCCGACCCCGAGCCCGCCTGGCGGCAGTTGCTGCGGGTCGGGTTCGGCGTCATCTGGATCTTCGACGGGCTACTGCAGGCCCAGCCCGACATGCCCGGAGGCCTTCCCTCCCAGGTCATCGAGCCCATCGCGGCGAGCTCGCCCCGCTGGGTGCAGCACGTCGTGAACCTGGCGGGGACCACATGGTCATACCACCCGATCCAGGCAGCCGCGTCGGCGGTCTGGATCCAGATCGGGATTGGCGTGTGGCTGATCGCGGCGCGGCGGGGATCGTGGTCCCGGCTCGCCGGGCTGGCCAGCGTGGCCTGGGGGCTGGTGGTCTGGGTCTTCGGCGAATCCTTCGGCGGGATCTTCGCCCCCGGCCTGACCTGGCTGTTCGGCGCGCCCGGCGCGGCACTGTTCTACTGCGCGGCCGGGATCCTCGTCGCCCTGCCCGAGCGCGAGTGGCACACGCCGCGGGTCGGCCGGACGATCCTGGCCGTGATGGGCGTGTTCTTCATCGGCATGGCGGTGCTGCAGGCCTGGCCGGGGCGCGGATTCTGGCAGGGCACGCTGCACGGCCGCCAGGGCACGCTCACGAGCATGGTCAGTTCCATGTCCGGCACCCCGCAGCCCGCGCTGTTCGCCGACTGGGTCCGCGCCTTCGCCTCCTTTACCGCGGCGCACGGCTTCGCGGTGAACCTGTTCGCCGTGATCGCGCTGGCCGCCATCGGGACGAGTCTGGTCACCACGGCGGCCAGCCGCGGACCCGCCTGGCTGCCCCGCGTCACGCTCGTCGTCACGATCGCGCTGTGTCTGGCGGACTGGGTGCTGATCGAGGACTTCGGCTTCTTCGGCGGGCTGGGCACCGACCCCAACAGCATGATCCCGATCATCCTCGTGGTGGCGGCCGGCTACCTGGCGCTGGCTCCCGTGCCTGCGCCGGCCACGGAGCCCGCCACAGCCGCGGAACCTGCCGCGGCCGCAACAGCCGCCGCGGCAGCGGAGCCACCGGCCGTGGGGGCCGCGGCGCCCGCGGCGGAACCGGCCGCGCGACGGCTGGACTGGCGACCCGCCCAGCTGGCGCGGACGTTCGGCGCGGCGAGCACGCGGGCGGTCCTGGCCACCTGGGCGGTGGCGATCATCATCCTCGGCGCGGCCCCCATGGCGCTCGCCCAGGCCAGCCCGAACGCCTCGCCGATCATCGCCCAGGCCATCGACGGCGACTCCGCCCCGCTGAACTTCACGGCGCCCGCGTTCACCCTGACCGACCAGGACGGCCGGCAGGTCAGCCTGGCCAGCCTGCGCGGCAAGGTGGTGCTGCTCACCTTCCTCGACCCGGTCTGCACCACCGACTGCCCGCTGATCGCGCAGGAGTTCCGCCAGGCCGACCAGGTGCTCGGGGCCAAGTCGCGCGACGTGGAACTGGTCGCGATCGTGGCCAACCCGCTATATCACTCGATCGCCTACACCCGGGCCTTCGATGCCGAGCAGCGGCTCACCAGCCTGCCGAACTGGCTCTACCTGACCGGCAGCCTGACCCAGCTCCAGCAGGCCTGGAAGAACTACGCGGTCGCGGCGCAGATCCTGCCCGGCGGCGGGATGATCGCCCACAGCGACGTGGCCTACGTCATCGACGCGCGCGGTCATACCCGGACTGAGCTGGATTTCGACCCGGGGCCGGGCACGGCGAGCTCGGTCTCGTCGTTCGCGGTCGAGCTGTCCGACGCCGCCCAGAACGTCATGAAGTCGTCATGAGGCGGAAGCGCCGACCGGCGGCCGTGACCCTAGCGGGCCCGCTCATCGCCGCCGCCATGGTGACGGGCTGCGGCAGCACGCCCGCGGCCAGCACGGCGCCGCCGGCCGTTCCGGCCGTGCCGCCGTCGCTCACGACTTCGTTCGCCGACGGCACCGGGCCGGGCTGGACGGTCGTGGAGATGGGCGGCTCGGCCGCCCAGGAGGACAACTTCTGGGAACTGTTCACGCGGCCGCCCGGCACGGCGTCCTGGCGGCTAGCGACCCCGCTCGGCGTGGCCGACAACGGCGGCCTCGTGGTCACCGGGACCGGTGGCGAGTCGCTGCTGACCGGGTTCGTGCCCAGCCAGAGTCTCACGTTCTCCCCGCTCGCCGCCAGCGGCGACAGCGGCGCGAGCTGGTCGTCGGCCAGCCTGGTTAACCCCGGCCTCGCCGGCGTGCCGGACGCGCTCGCGGCCGGCCCCGGCGGCGACCTCATCGTGCTGACCCGCGGCGGGGCCGAACTCGGTCAGCACGGCGGCACCACGTGGACGCACCTGTCCAGCTCCCGGGCGCTGGCCGCGACCCCGGCGGGCAAGGCCTGCGGGGTGGCCGGCCTGACCGCGGTAGCGTTCGGCAGCGCCGGCGCTCCGATGCTCGCCGCGAGCTGCGACCACCCCGGGGTCGCGGGCATCTTCACCGATAGCGGCGGCTGGCACGCGGCGGGCCCGGCCGTGCCAGGCCTCCCTGGCTCGGGAGAACATCGAGGTGCTGCGGCTGGCCCCGGCCGGCACCGGCCTGGTGGCGCTGCTGCAGGCCGGCACCGGGCCGGGCGCGAGCGTCACCGCGGCCTGGTACGACGGCACCCGGTGGACCCTCTCGCCGCCGCTGCGCGCTGGGACCGTCCGCTCGACGGCGATCGGCCCGGATGGCTCCCTCGGGATCATCCTGAACGCCACGCACGCCGCGACCCTGGCCGGGCCGGGCGCATCGTGGCACGCGCTTCCGACGCTGCCAAAGTGGGCGGCCACGCTCGCGCTGGGACCGGCCGGGCAGGTGGACGCGATCGCCGCCCACGGCGGCACGTTCGCCGACTGGCGGCTCGCGCCCACCGGATGGAGTCAGGCGCAGACGATTCACGTCACGATCCCCTACGGGTCGTCGGGCTGAGGCCGCCATGAGCTACCTCATCGACCACTGGTCGTTCGACCCGTTCCTGATCATCGCGGTCGTGCTGGCCGTCTGGTACGAGATTGGCCTCGCCCGGCTGGCCCGCTCCAGCCCGGAGCACACCCGCCCACGCAGGATCCGCTCGCTCTGGTTCTACGGCGGGCTCGTCGTGACGCTGCTGGCTGTCGCCTCCCCGGTCGAGTACGAGGCCGACCGCTACTTCTTCATGCACATGATCCAGCACCTGCTGCTGATGTTCGCGGCGCCGACGCTGATCGTGGCCGGGGCGCCGTGGCAGCCGCTGCTCGACGGCCTGCCGGGGCGCGCCCGCGCCGCCCTCGTCGCGGGCGGCTGGGCACGACCGCTGCGCGCGGCCGCGGGCTGGCTGCTGCGGCCGTGGGTCTCGGTGGCAGCTTTCAACTTCGTAATGCTGTTCTGGCACATCCCGGCGCTGCTGGACCTGTCAGTAGGCAACCAGGTCGTTCGCGTCTGGCTGTTGCACTCCAGCTTCCTCCTCGCCGGGGTGCTGTTCTGGCTGCAGTTCATCCCCTCCCCGCCGCTCCGGATGCGAATGTCGCCCGAGGCGCAGGCAGCGGCCATCGTGGTGACGAACGTCATCATGTGGATCCTGGCGATGTCGATGAGCATCATGACCCAGGTGTCCTGGTACGCGGTCTACGACCACATCCCCGGGGTCACGCTCGCGCCGTTCGCCGACCAGCAGATCGGGGCCGGGATCCTCTGGGTCTGCGGCGACTTCTGGGCCATCCCCACATTGATCGTGGTGGTCCGCCGCATCATGGAGGCTGATGGCGGCCTGGGCGGGGCGCTGGACCGGATGCTCGGCCGGGACAAGCCCGGCATCGGTACCAGCGGGACCACCGGCACCGGCTGGACGAGCCGGGCCGGCCGCTGACCTGGTCAGCGGGGCTTGCGGGCCTTCCAGACTTCCTCGTACGGCCACTGCTGCGCCCATTCGAGCGTGGCCAGCGGATGCCGGGTCGTGGAACCGGCCGGGGGCCGGATCTCGATCAGGTCCTCGACCTCGAAGCCGCAGTCGCGCAGCAGCCGGATCATGTCGCCGTGGCCGAGGTGGAACTCCACCGACTCGTCCGGCCGTTCAAAGCGGTGCATGCCGAAGTAGGGCCGCAGCAGCCGCTCGGTGGCGGGCCGGGGTCCGCGTACTCGGCGGCCCTGCGGTCCCAGGCCGACCGGTTGCGGTGGACATGATCAGGCATCCCGGCCATAACGCCAGGGTCCTCGCTGTCCGCTTCCGCCGTCAACACGGCCACCCGCCGGGCCGCCGGCCATCACGGCCTGCCAGGCTCGGGTGCCACGGCCGCCATCGCGCTACCGTTAACCTGCTGGATTCGGGCAGCAGGGACATTTGCCCGGCGGCCCAAGACTGACGGGATGCAACGTTGGCCTGCGACAGAAACCCCGGCCGGGACACCGGGGGACGACGGCGATCGGCAGCTCGCTGGGCGGGGCGGCTGGCCGCCACCGCCGTCGTGGGCGCTGTGACCGCAGCGTGCGGGGGCGGCAGCCCGGCCAGCAGCGTGCCGCAGTATGAGGTGCTCGCCCGGACCATCCCGGGCCTGGGCGAGGTCATCACGGACGGCCAGGGCTTCACGCTGTACATGTACGCCCCCGACCACCGTGGGCCATCGCAGTGTTTCGGGTTCTGCGCGCAGCAGTGGCCGCCGCTGGTCCTGCCGCGCGGTGTCACGCGTCCCCGGGCGGGTCCGGGGGTCCGGGCGGCCCTGCTCGGGACGGTGCCACGCGCCGGCGGGAAGCTGCAGGAGACCTACGGCGGCTGGCCGCTCTACCTGTGGATCGGCGACACCAGCCCCGGCGAGGCCACCGGCCAGGCCGACGACATGGGCCTGTGGTACGTGCTGTCGGTCACGGGCGCCGTCGACCGCGGCACCCCCCGCTCGTAGGCCGGGGCACTCCGCGCTGAGCCGGGTCACGGTCAGCTGAGCCGGGCTCAGGGAGTGCCGGCCGGGTCACCGTGAACTGAACGGTGATCTTTCCGGCGTGCCGGAAGGTGAGGGTCACCGGCACCGTGTCGCCGATCTGCAGCGGGCTGGGACTGATCAGGACGATGTCGGCGCCGAGCGGGCTCAGGCTGGTCGTACTCTGGCCCGGGATGGCGAGCTCGGGCAGGGCGCCGACGCCGAGCGGCTGGGTGCCACGCCGGGCAAGGACGATCCGGCCGGAGGCCTGCGCTCGCGCGGACAGCAGCTCGTCGGGGCCGCCCAGGTTCTTGATGACCAGGTAAGTGGCGGCGGCCGTGCCCGCGCCCTGCGTCCCGGGGGCGGAGATGGCGGCCAGCTCGAACTTCAGCGGCATCCTGCGCAGTGTTCCCCCGCCGCCGGTGGCGACCCACGCCGACAGCAGCCCGGTCAGCACAGCGGCGCAGGCTACCGGTGCGGCCACCGGGCGGACCAGGGCGGTCATCGCGCGAGACCCGGTCATGCCGGGCCATCCGGGCCGCTCGCCACGGCCACCGGTGTCGCACGGGACGTCGCCCGGCCCGCAGCGGGCCCGGTGCCGGCGGATCGGGGGCGGGCGCGCAGGTGCCGCAGGCGCAGGCTGTTGGACACCACGATCAGCGAACTGAACGCCATGGCCAGGCCGGCGAACAGGGGATTCAGGTAGCCGAGCGCGGCCAGCGGGAGCGCGACGAGGTTGTACCCGAACGCCCAGGCGAGGTTGGCGCGGATCGTCCGCAGCACCGCCCGCGACAGCAGGATGGCGTCGGCGATCCGCCGCGGATCCCCGCCGACCAGGGTCAGGTCGGCCGCGCCGATGGCGGCGTCGGTGCCGGTGCCGATCGCGATGCCGAGGTCGGCCTGGGTCAGGGCCGCCGCGTCGTTGACTCCGTCGCCGACCATGGCCACGGCGACCCCCGTGCCCTGGAGTTCCTGGATGCGCTGCAGCTTGCCCTCGGGGCGGACCCCGCAGA
>CAWIDQ010000021.1:0-36612 GCA_963834695.1 uncultured Actinomycetota bacterium | reverse complement strand
AACGCCGATGAACCCGGCGACCGGCCAGTCCGGGGCCACTACGACCCATTCGGAGCGCGGTCCCTAACGCGCCCCGCCCGACGAGATCATCCCTATCGCAACGGTCTTGCTATGGGCGAGATCCGCGGGGAGGATGTTTTGCAGTGACAGGATTAAATCGGCGCGCGAGCCATTTCGAGCCGGTCTTCAGCCAGACCTCTGGCCCGGCCGGGGCCACGCCGGACACCCTGGCGGCGCTGGGGCGCCCGGTCCTCCACCAGTCCGATCCCGCGTTCCTCCAGCTGTACGCCGACACGGTGGAGCTGCTGCGGGGCGCGTTCGCGACCCCGCAGGCCCCGGTCATCCTGCACGGCGAGGCGGTGCTCGGGCTGGAGGCCGCCGCGGCCTCGCTGATCCGCCGCGACGACGTCGTGCTCAACCTGGTCTCGGGCGTGTACGGCAAGGGGTACGGCTACTGGGCCCGGCGGTACGCGAAGGAGGTCGTCGAGGTCGAGGTCCCCTACGACAGCGCCGTGCCCGCCGACAGCGTCCGGAAGGCCCTCGAACACCGGCCCGACGTCAGCGTGGTCTCGGTGGTCCACTGCGAGACGCCGTCGGGCACCATGAACGACCTCGACGCGATCGGGCCCGTGGTGGCCGAGCACAGCGCGCTGCTGATCGTGGACGCGGTCTCCTCGTTCGGCGGCGTGGCCTGCGATTTCGCCGCGTGGGACGCCGATCTCGTCGTGGTCGGGCCGCAGAAGTGCCTCGGCGGGCCCGCGGGCCTGTCGCTGCTGCACGTGAGCGACGCCGCCTGGGAGCACATGGAGGCGAACCCGGACGCGCCGCGGGCATCGGTGCTGTCGATCCTGGACTGGAAGGACGCCCACCTCGTCGACCGGCCGTTCCCGTTCACGCCGTCGGTGTCGGACGTCTACGGGCTGCACGCCTGCCTCGGGCAGTACCTGGCCGAAGGGCCGGCCGCGGTGCAGCGACGGCACGCCAGCGCGGCCCGGTCGGTCCGGGCCGGCGCCGAGGCGCTCGGCCTGGCGCTCTGGGCGGCGGACCGGTCGATCTGCTCGGACACGATCACCGCGGTCAAGGTGCCGCCCCCGCTGGACGAGCCCGAGATCCGCGCGCGGGCCCGGGCCGAGTCCGGGGTCATGCTGTCCGGCGGCCAGGGCGATCTGGCCGGCCGGGTGCTGCTGATCGGCCACATGGGCCCCGCGGCCTACCCGCTCAGCCCGGTGATCGCGCTGACCGCGCTGGGCCGCGCTCTGCGCGGGCTCGGCGTGACGGCGGACGTCGGCGCAGCGGTAGAGGCGGCGCTCGCCGCGGCGGACGTGCCAGAAAGCGCCGGCCGTGGCTGACGGCGTGCGGTCAGTGGCGAACTGCCGCCCCGCGGGCCGGCCGCGGTCGCCGTTATCGCGGTTACCGAGAAACCCAGAACAGGAGGAAGCATGAGCGGTCTGGCCGGACGGACGGCCATCGTCACCGGGGCGGCGCAGGGCATCGGGGCCGCGATAGCGGCCCGGCTCGCGGCGGGCGGCGCGGCCGTCGTGATCGCGGACGTCAACGCCGACGGCGCGGCCGAGGTGGCGGGCAAGCTCGGCGAGCCGAGCTTCGCGGTCGCGGCGGACGTCGGGGACCCCGACTCCGTGGCGGCGTTGCACGCGGATGTCACCGCGCGCACCGGCCGGATCGACATCCTGGTCAACAACGCCGCGATCGTCCCGTTCACCCCGTGGGACGACGTGGACTTCGCCGAGTGGCGCCGGATCATGCGGGTCAACCTCGACGGCGTCTACCTGATGTGCCGCGCGTCCTCGGACGTGATGCGGCAGCGCGGCTACGGCCGCATCGTCAACATCGCCTCGAACACGTTCTTCGCGGGGACCCCGAACATGGCCGCCTACGTCGCCGCCAAGGGCGGCGTGATCGGCTTCACCCGGGCCCTGGCGACAGAACTCGGCGGCTACGGCATCACGGTCAACGCCGTCAGTCCCGGCCTCACCGCGTCGGAGGGCGTCCTGTCCGGCCCGCACGCCGAGGCCTTCGACTTCGTCGGCACTCTGCAGTCGCTCAAGCGGCGCGCGGTGCCCGACGACATCGCGCCCGCTGTGGCCTTCCTCGCCTCCGAGGAGGCCGGCTGGGTCACCGGCTCCACGGTCAACGTCGACGGGGGGCACGTCCGCCACTAGACCGATCCCGAAGGGGAGAAACAGCATGGCACAGCTTGACCGGGCGGGCCCGCAGGACCCGGAAGGGGTCGCCGGCGAGATCGAGGCCCACTCCATCGACATCATCCCCGACAGCGAGCGGCGCGGCAGCGTCCACCAGCAGTTCACGCTGTGGTTCGCGACCAACGCCAACGTGTTCAACTTCGTGCTCGGCGGGTTCGCGATCCTGTTCGGGCTCAACGTCTTCTGGGCTCTCATCGCCCTGGTCGTCGGCACGCTGCTGGGCATGGCCTTCACCGCGCTGCACGCCATCCAGGGACCGCGCCTCGGCGTCCCGCAGATGATCCAGAGCCGCGGCCAGTTCGGCTTCTACGGCGCGATCTTCATCTTCCTGGCCTCGATCCTGCTCGACGTCGGCTACCTGGCGGCGCAGCAGGTGGTCCAGGCGCAGTCGATGCAGGGCCTGGTGACCTCGGTGTCGATCCCGTGGTGGATCATCATCGTGACCATCCCGGCCGTGCTGCTCGCGATCTTCGGCTACCACTGGATCCACCGGATCCAGCCGGTGCTGACCGTGCTGTTCGCCGGCGCGCTGGTCGCCGCCGTGATCCTCACCGCCACCAGCGGCGACCACCTGTCGAAGGGGATGACCGGCACCCACCTGTCCAGCTTCCCGATCTTCATCGCCGCGGTGGGGCTGTTCTTCATGAACATGCTGAGCTGGGCGGTGTACGTGTCGGACTACTCGCGGTACCTGCCGAAAGATGTCAGCGCGCCGAAGGTGTTCTGGTCGGTGTTCTCCGGCAACTCCCTGGCCACGATCTTGTACGCGGGCCTGGGCATCTACATCACCGCGATCTCGCCCGCCGCCTCCAGCGTGGCCTCGATCGGCGCGATTGCGGGCAAGTGGATCCTGCCCATCCTCGCGCTGAGCCTGCTGGGCAGCGACGCGCTCAACGCCTACACCGGCATGCTGGCCATCGAGAGCGTGCGCAGCACGTGGATGCGGGTGGTGGCCTCGCGGACGATGCGGATCATCGGGCTGCTCGTGGTCTTCGCGATCGCCACCATCCTGGCGCTGACCGGGTACCGGACGTTCCTGACCTCGTTCGAGAACTTCATCGACGTGCTGCTGTTCTTCTTCGTGCCGTGGAGCGTCATCAACCTGATCGACTTCTACATCGTCAAGAAGGGCCGCTACGACGTGAAGTCGTTCTTCACGCCGAAGGGCATCTACGGCGGCTGGCGGTGGGCCGCGATCATTCCCTACGTGATCGCGCTCGCCGCGCAGGTCCCGTTCCTGGATCAGACCCTGTACGTCGGGCCGATGGTCGCGCGACTCGGTGGGGCCGACATCTCCTGGATCGTCGGCTTCGTCGTCGCTGGGGTCGGGTACCTCATCTCCTCCCGGGTGGTCAGCAGCAGCGCCACGCCGGTCCCGGCCGACACGGCGGAGGTCACCTCGTGAGCCCGGCGGAGCCCTGATGACCATGAGCCCGGCGGTGACGTCATGAGCGCGGGCAGCGACCCGTGAGGGCGGTGGTGGCGGTCGGCCCGGACGTCGTCGAGGTCGCCGACGTTCCCGAGCCCGCCGTCAAGGAGCCCGGCGACGCGATCGTGACCGTGGCCTTCACGGCCATCTGCGGCGCGGACCTGCTCCCGGTGGCGGGCCACGTCCCCGGGTTCGAGTGGGGCACGATTCTCGGCCACGAGTTCGTGGGCACCGTGGCGGACGCCGGGCCGGAGGTGCCGTTCCGGCCCGGCACCCGGGTGGTGTGCTCGTCGACGTACTCCTGCGGTCACTGCCGGGCGTGCCGGGCAGGCGCCTCGCCACAGTGCACGTCGATGGCGCTGTTCGGCTTCTCGGGCGTGTACCCGAGGCTGGATGGCGGCCAGGCCGAGCGAGTGCGGGTGCCGAACGCCCGGCGGCTGCTGTGGCCGCTGCCGGGCGAACTCGACGACGAGTCCGCGGTGTTCGTCGCCGACATCCTGCCCACGGCGATGCGCGCGGTGGCGCGGGCCGACCTCGGCGCGGCCCCGGGGCCGGCCGGGCCGGTCCTGGTGGTCACCAGCGCCGGCCCGGTCGGGCTGCTCACCCTGCTGGTGGCCGGCCTGCAGACCGAGCACGTGATCATGATCGACCCTGACGAGGACCGCCGCGCGGCCGCGGCCGGCCTGGGCGCCGCCACGGTCGCGCCCGAGGACGCCCTCGAGGCCATCCGCAGCCTGACCGGCGGGCGCGGCGCCGACGCGGTCGTCGAGGCCTCCGGCAGCGAGGCGGCGCTGCGACTGGCCCTGGACCTCGTGGCCAGCCGCGGCACGGTCAGCGTGGTCGGTGCGCACTTCAACCCGGCGGCCCCGATCGACCTGGGCCGGATGTTCGCGAACGAGACCACCTTGCGCTTCTCGATCGGCGCGCCCACCGACGACCGGGAGCAGGCGGCGAACCTGATCCTGGCCGGGGACATCGACCCTCGGCGGATCATCTCGCACCGGCTGATGCTGGAGCAGGCGGCCGAGGCCTACGGGATCTTCCGGTCACACGGTGCCACCAAGGTCATCCTGACGCCATGACCCGACCGCTCTCGGTGGCTGTGATCATCAAGCAGGTGCCGCTGGCCGAGGACTTCCGGCTCGGCCCGGACGGCCGGCTGGTGCGCGAGCACGTGCCGCTGGAGGTGAACCCGTACTGCCGCCGCGCGATCGCCCAGGGCGTCGAGCTCGCGGCCGGGGGCCGCTGCGTGACGTTCACGCTGGGGCCGCCGGCCGCCGAGGACGCGCTGCGGGAGGCCGTGGCGGCCGGGGCTACGGAGGGCGTCCACTTGTGTGATCCGGCCTTCGCCGGGTCCGACACGCTGGCCACCGCGCGGGCGCTGGCCGCCGCGATCCGCGGGGCCCCGCCGTTCGACCTGATCCTCGCCGGGCTGAACTCCGTCGACGCCGACACCGGCCAGGTCGCGCCCGAGCTCGCGGAGCTGCTGGGGCTGCCGTTCGCCAGCGGCGTCCGGCACCTGGAGATCGAGGGCTCCGCGGCCCGGGTCACCTGCGAGCGGGACGACGGCATCGCCGAGCTCCTGGTGCCGCTGCCAGCGGTGCTGAGCGTGGCCGAGCGGCTCTGCGCGTCGGCCAAGCGCGGGCCGCAGGAGCGGGCGGCGGTCCCCGCGGAGCGGATCAGGCGGGTACGCGCCGCCGACCTCGGGCCCGGTCCCTGGGGCGCCGCAGGCAGCCCGACGACCGTCGGCGAGGTCCGCGCGCACGAGCACCGGCGCGAGGGCCGAGTGCTGGTCGGCCCGCTCGCCGCCCAGGTCCTCGAGGCGGTCGGGCTGCTCGCCGCGAGGCGGGCGCTGCCCTGGCTGACCGGGCCGGCCGACGGCCCGGGAACGGCTGACGGCCCGGGAACGGCTGACGGCCCGGGAACGGCTGACGGCCCGACCCGTCAGGCTGACGCCGCGCCGGTCACGGTGGCCGGGTCCTCCGCGCCGCCGCCCGCCGGGCCCCCGCCCGGCGGGCGGCCGGCCGTCGTGGCGGTGCTCGAGCCCGGACGGCCGGCGCTGGCCGCCGAGCTGCTCGGCGCCGCGGCCCGGCTCGCGGTGCAGGCCGGTGCCGTGGTCGTCGCGGTCTGCGCCGAGCCGGCCGATCCCGCCGAGCTGGGAGCGCGCGGGGCCGACCGCGCGCTCATGCTCAGCTCGGCCACCGGGGCCCCGGTGGCCGAGGAGGACGTCGCGGCGCTGGTGGCCGCCCGGGCAGGCGAGCTCGCCGCGTGGGCGATCCTCGTCCCGGGCACGTCGTTCGGCCGTCAGGTGGCGGCCAGGATCGCCGCCCGGCTCGGGGCCGGGCTGACCGGCGACGCCATCGACCTGACCGTGGCCGGGGGCCGGATGATCGCGTGGAAGCCCGCCTTTGCCGGGCGGCTGGTGGCGGCCATCTCCGCGCGCTCCGCGGTACAAATGGCCACGCTGCGGCCGGGCGCCTTCGCGCCGCTGGCCGGCGGCCGGCGGACGGGGGCGGCGGTATCCGCCGCCGTGGTCGAGCCGGCCGCGGCGGTCCGGGAGATCACCCGCACGCGGGACGCGGGCACGGCGCCGCTGGTGCGGGCGGACTGCGTGCTCGCGGTCGGCGCCGGGGTGCCCCCGGAGCGCTACGGTGAGCTGAGCCGCCTGCAGGAGGTGCTCGGCGCGGAGCTGGTCGGCACCCGCAAGGTGACCGACCAGGGCTGGCTGCCGCGGAACCGCCAGGTAGGCCTCACCGGGCACTCGCTGAGCCCGCGGCTGTACCTGACCCTCGGCGTGTCGGGGAAGTTCAACCACCTCGTCGGCGTCCGCCGGGCGGGCACGGTGCTGGCGGTCAACCATGACCCGCAGGCCCCGGTGTTCGGCGGGGCGGACATCGGGATCGTGGGCGACTGGCTGGACACCGCGCGCCTGCTCACCGAGGCTCTGGCCCGCGAGCTGGCCCGCGCCGAGCCGGACGCCGCTTCGCGGGCGTAGCCCGCCCGGGGGCGGAGCGTCAGCCGGCCATGAGCTGCTGCGCCCGGGACAGGGTCTCCCGGAGGTTGTCCTGGGACGTGACCGCCTCCGCGTCGGCCGGTGACAGCCAGCGCAGCGGCGCGTCCGGGTTTTCCGGCCGGGCTGCCTCCGGGGCGTGGGTGGCTACCACGAACCGCAGGTCGGCGTGGTGGTGCGCGGGCTCGGTGCTGCTCGCCGGGACCGGGACGACCACCACGTGCCGCAGCTGCGCGTCCGGCCACGGCTCCAGGTCGGTCAGCCCGGTCTCCTCGGCGGCCTCACGCAACGCGATGGCCAGCGGGTCGCTCTCGCCCGGGTCACCGTGCCCGCCGACCTGCAGCCAGGCCTGCTGGCGCTGGTGCCAGCGCAGCAGCACCCGGCCGGACGCCGGGTGCACGATCAGCGCGGACCCGGTGACGTGCAGCGGCATCGTGCGCAGGAAGGGGTCGGCGGCGGTCTCGGCGAGCGCGCGCACCCGCTCCACGTCGGCGGCCTCGGTCTCGCCCTGCGGGCGGTACCGGTCGAGCAGGCTGAGCAGGGGAGCGGGGGCAGGGTCCATGTGGGGTATCAACTCCTGGCCGGTCAGGTCTTCTTCGCGCGGCTCGGGGCGACCCGCGGCGGCTCGCCCGGCTGCTTCGGGTACACCGGTGGCCACGGCGCGTCCAGCAGCCCGCTGGCCCGGTCCCGCTCGCTCATCGCCAGCAGCGGCTCCAGCGACTGCGGGGCGTCGTTCATGCCCAGCCACGGGTCGCCGGCCGCCTCCAGCCGCGCCGCCAGCGATGCGATCGTGAACTGGTCCGGGTGGATGCCGTCGAGTTCGTCCCAGGCGACCGGGGTGGATACCTGCGCGCCCGGCCGGGCCCGGACCGACCAGGCGCCGAACACGGTCTTGTGCGGCGCGTTCTGGTTGTAGTCGACGAACACCCGCTGCCCGCGCTCCTCCTTCCACCACGCGGCCGTGATCAGGTCCGGCCTGCGCCGCTCCAGCTCGCGCGCGGCGGCGACCGCGGCCGCGCGGACCTGGTAGGAGTCCCAGCGCGACTGCAGCCGGACGTACACGTGCAGACCGCGGTTGCCCGTGGTCTTGGGGTAGCCGGCGACGCCGAGCTCGGCCAGCAGCTGCTGCAGCTCCCGCGCCGCCCGGCGGATGTCGGCGAAGTCCACGCCCGGGGTCGGATCCAGGTCGATCCGCAGCTCGTCCGTGTAGCCGGGGTCGCCGGCCAGGTAGGGCCAGACGTGAAAGCCCAGGCAGCCCGAGTTCACCGCCCACAGCACGTGGTCGAGGTCGGCGGCGATCAGCGCCCGCGCGGTAGTGCCGTTGGGCGTGGACACCGTGGTGGTCTGCAGCCAGTCCGGAGCGCTGGCCGGCACCCGCTTCTGGAAGAACGACGGCCCGCCCGCGCCCTCCGGGAACCGCTGCAACAGCACCGGGCGCCCGCCCATCGTCCGCATCAGCGGCCCGGCCACCCCCAGGTAGTACTCGGCCAGGTCACCCTTGGTCTCGCCCCGCTCGGCGAACAGCACCTTGTCCGCGTGCGTGATCAGCCCGCTGCGCATCAGTAGCGTTCCGTCAGGCGGGCGCGGCCGGCCTGCGGCTCGTACGGTTCCGGCCAGAAATCGGTGATCCGGGCGATCCGGCCGTCGGAACCGAGATCGAAGAAGCACAGCCCGGGGTAGCGGTCGTCGGCCTCGGTCATCTGAATCCAGCTCGCCGCGTGCGGGCCCTGCCCGACGATCCGCTGCACGGTGAGATGCCAGTCGCCGGGGAAGCCCTCGGCGTTGAACCGGAGGTACGCGGCCCGCCCGCGGACCCGCTCCCGGGTCTGCGGCGCCTCGTACACGACGTCCTCGGCGATCAGGTCACCGAACGCGGCCCAGTCCCTGGCCTCCGCTGCTGCCCAGTAGGCCGCCACCACATCGTGCGCATTACCCATGGGCCGACTCTAACGACCAGGCCGCGGCCCGGCCCAGGCCGTCGGCGGTCACGCCGGCTCAGCTCGACGGCACCGGCGCCAGGTGCAGTTCCTTGCGGATGAGCTCCGCCTGAACCTCGACGGCGGCGTCGCCGGCCTTGCGCGCGCTGTCCAGCGCCCGCAGCCGGGCCAGCGTCTTCGACCGCGCCTGCCGCAAGGTCACCCGGAACCGGGCCTCGTTGGCCCGGATCAGCGCCTGGGCGGTGGCCTCGACCGTGGCCGGGAACTTGATCGCGGCCAGCTCCTTGTCGAACAGGCGCTCCGTGGTCACCTGCGCCCTCAGCTCCGCCTTGGCCGCGGCCAGGTTGTCGCGCTCGTCGTCGGCGTAGGCGTCCTCCTCGACATCGAGTTGCTTGTCGCTGGGAGTGGCGATGGCCAGGTAGCTGCGGGCGGCGGCGGCCAGTTGCGCGCTGGCCGCCGTCGCGGGCGCTGGTGGCGAGTCTGCGGCTGGCGAGGGCCTGCGCAGGCTACGGCCGAAGAAGTAGCTGGCCGCGATCAGCACCACCAGAACCACCGCCCCGATCGCCAGCAGGCGAACGCGTCTGACCCTCTCGCTGGGCCCAGGATCATCGTCGATGTCGTCGAAGTCCCTGAATCTCGAGCTGGTCACGACGTACCTCCGCCGGTTCGGCCCGTCGGCTGCGCGGGGTCAGGCACGGAGCTGCCAGGCATGTGTTCCTTGGGGGCACGGCACTCGTGCGTGACGGGTTCAAGTGGCGGACCTGCCACACCATCCGCTCCGGCCGGCCTATCACGGCGATTGAACCACTTTGCGCCGCCCGCCGTGGTCGGATGAGGGGACCCAACGTCATCAGTGCCCTGCCGAGACGAGAGGCCGACCGCGCATGACTGCCGACCCAGGGGCCGCCGCTGCACTCGCCTCACCGATCGCGCAGGACCGCGAGGAGGCTGCGGCCGCCGCCACCAGCGCCCGGCAGCTCTACCTGCCGACCGTCGTGATCGCCGGGCTGGCCGCGTGGCTCTCCTGGCTCGGCTGGCGGGCACTGGCCCAGTACGGGCCGGTGGTGCATTCCATCTGGGCAAGCCAGTTCGAGCTGGCCGGGCCCGCGGTCACGGGCTTCGTGCTCGCCGTGTTCTTGATCGAGCAGGTCCGCCCGGCGCAGCGGCGTCCGTTGCTGGCCCGCGGCCATCTGCTCGACATGGTCTACATGCTGGCCCACGCCGTGGTGGTGGTGCCGCTGATCGTGCTGCTCGGCGCGGGCTTCTCGACGGAGCTGGCCCGCCTCGCCCCCTGGCTGGTGCTGCCGCGCCTGGCCGCGGTGCCTGGCTGGTGCTTCGTCGTCCTGGCCGTACTGGCCATCGACGCGCTGGACTGGCTCATCCACCTCGGCAATCACCAGATCACGTCGTTGTGGCGGCTGCACGCGGTGCACCACTCCCAGGAGGAACTCAGCATCCTCACGACCTTCCGCGCCCATCCGCTGGTCCAGGTGAGCTTCCTGCTCACCGCCGTCCCGATCCTCGCGATCACGCGCAACGCGGTGACCCCGGCGGTGGTGCTCACCGCCTACGCGTGCCTGGGCGCCCTGCCGCACGCCAACGTGCGGTGGACCTACGGGAAGCTGGGCGCCGTCCTGATCAGCCCGGCCTACCACAGGCTTCATCACTCGGCGACCGGCCGGCTCGACATCAATCTCGGCACGGTCTTCACGTTCTGGGACGCACTTTCGCGCCGCGCGGTGTTTCCCGCCGCCGGAAAGGCCGTCATCCCGACGGGCCTGTCCGGCCGTCCGGTTCCGGTCGAGCAGTCCGGTGACCGGCCGCGTTTTGCCCGGACGTTCCTGACTCAATGGGCTGAGCCCTTCACTCACTGAGGAGCGAGGTGTCGAAGCAGTGACCACCACCCACCAACGGCGATCCGCCACCCGCCGGCAGCGTTCCCCGCTGGGCCTGTGGGTCCTGTACCTGTGCGACGCGGGGCTGCTGATCGCATCAGGCCTCATCCACCTGCACCTCTGGGACATCGCCTACCGGCACGTGAAGACGCTCGATCAGCTGTTCCTGGTCCAGGTGGTCGCGGCCCTGGTGCTGGCGGTCGCGCTCCTGGTCACCAGGCGCCTGATCGTGGTGCTCGCCTGCATGCTGCTGATGGCGGGCACGATCGTGGGCTTCCTGCTGGCGCGCTCGGTCGGCATCTTCGGATTCAAGCTCACGTTCACCTCAGGCCTGGCGAACACGGTGCTGATCATCGAGATAGCGGCGGTCATCCTGCTCGCCATCACCGCCCTGCTGATGCGGCGCTCCGCCCGGGCCTCAGCCGGCGCAGGCGCGCGGACTCGGCCTCCACCATCTTCTCCATCGGCCGGGCGGCGACCCCGCCGGCCATGACGCCGAGGCCGACCGCGCCTACGGTCGCCGTCGTGCTCAGCCAGACCATCGTCGTCACCGGCAGGATGTAGGCGCCGATCAGCCGGGCGGCGCAGTCGGCCAGCAGGAGCAGTCCCCAGATCGCGCTGAACAGCATCTCCAGCCGCCGGAACCGCACCGAGCAGGCGGACAGGCGGTCCCACGCCGCGGTGCGCTCCGGCGTGCCCTTGGTCAGGAACGGCCTGAGGCCGGCCGACATGAGCGGGCGGCGGGCCGCCACCGAGGCCAGGATCGCGATCGCGATCACGCTGCTGACGAGCGAGTCCTTGGCGATCATGGCGCGGGGGTCGCCGGTCAGGAAGCTGACCGCGATCCCGGCCAGGTTGACCGCCAGCATCAGCAGCGCCAGCACGTTCAGCTTCCGCTCCGCGGCGAGGCCGGCGATCGCCCGGACAGCGGGGCCGACGCTGCTCAGGGCCAGCGAGAGCCAGACGCTCAGCCCGAACGCGCCGTGCAGCAGGTAATAGCTGCCCACCGGGACGCCGACGTCGATCAGCAGCGGGCGCAGCGCGGTGCCAACGCCGGCGCCAGAACGCGTCGCGTGCGCGGGCGGGCCGACGTGGCCTGCGGGCGCTGGCCGGGGGGCCTGGGGTGGCTTGCGGGCGCTGGCCGGCGTGGCCGGATTCCCGGGCCTGGCCGGCGTGACTCACCGGCGAGGTGGCCGTGGTGCCGGACATTGATCCTCCTCAGGGTGGGCGGCCGTGGTCACGCCACTAACCTAGGTCTGACCTAAAAATATGTCAAACATAATCTTGTGTTCAACCTAATAAACGGCTAAGGTGACGGCATGAGCACCGGGCTGCGCGAGCGGCGGAAGCAGCAGACCCGGCGGGCCATCTCGGACGTGGCGACCGAGATGTTCGCGGTCCGCGGCTTTGACGACGTGACGATCTCGCAGGTCGCGGACGCGGCGGGCGTGGCCAAGATGACGGTCACGAACTACTTCCCGCGCAAGGAGGACCTGGTCTTCGACCGGGCCGAGGCGATCATCCGCAGCCTGGCCGACGTCATCACCGCCCGGGCTCCGGGGGAGAGCCTGCTCGGCGCGATCCGGCGCGACTACGCCGAGCGGGTGGCCCGGGCCGACGTGACGCTGGGGCTGTCCAGTCCCGCGTTCGTTCAGATGATCTCCAGCAGCCCGGTGCTCGCCAGCCGGGGCCTGGACCTGCAAGACCAGCGCGAGCGCGCGCTCGGCGACGCCATCGCCGCCGAGACCGGTGTCGACGAGCCACAGCAGCGGCTGGTGGCCGCCGTACTGTCGTCGGTACACCGTGTGCTGTACGCCGAGGCCGCCACGCGCAGCCTGGCCGGCCAGCCGCGCGACGAGATCTGCGCGGTGCTCGCCGAGGCGGCCGCGCGCGCGTTCGGCCTGCTCGAGCCGTCGCTGGGCGGGTACCTGGTCCGGCCGGGGACCGGCAGCCCCGCGAGCGCGGGCTAGCTGCGGCCGGGCCGAAGCGGCGGCCAGGCCGGGGAGCCGCCGCTAGCTGGCCGTGGCGGCCCGCGGAGGCCCGGCTTCGATGCGCGCCCGGATGTCGCCCATTCGCTCGGGCGAGTCATGCGGCATCTCCCAGCGGGTCTCCAGCCACCAGGTGCAGCCCGCGTCGGCCCACGGGCCGGCCTCCGCCGCCGCGGCGGCGGGATCTCCCGCGGGGGTCTCCCCGTCGGCCACGATGTCAAAGCCGGGCGCGGCTCCGTGGCCGGACAGCCACTCCCGCAGGGCCCGGACGTCGTCCGGGCCCGGTTCCCGGCCGTCCAGGTCGTACTGCGGGATGATGCCGTCGCAGCGCAGCGCCCGCCGCAGCGACTTCGGCCGTGGCCACACGCCCACCACCCACAGCGGTATCCGTTCCTGGACCGGCTGGCCGGCCTGGTCAGGTCGAGGCGGCCGGTCTGGTACCGGTAGTGCTGCCCGTGGTAGCTGGTCTGGCCTTCCCACAAGGCGCGGATCAGGTCGATGCCCTCGTCCAGGCGCTCGGCCCGGCCCCGCAGGTCGGTGACCTCGCCGGTGTCGGGGAGGTCGGTGTCCACGGCGCCGAGCCCGACCGCGAGGATCGCGCGGCCGCCGGACAGCTGGTCCACCGTGGCCACCTGGCTGGCGACCTTCCAGGGACGGCGCCAGGGCAGCGGGGTCAGCATGGTGCCGAGGCGCACTCGCTCCGTGCGCACGGCCATCGCGGAGAGCAGGTCCCACGCGTCCACGCCGTAGGCGGCCTCCCACACGAACACCCCGTCCCACCCGGCCCGCTCGGCCGCCGTGGCCTGGTCCAGCTGCTCGGTGGCGCTCCCGCCGGGCAGCACGACCCCGCAGCGCATGTGTTCGGTCATGGCCCGGTCCTACCACAAGCCGCCGACACCCCGGCTCCCGGACGCCAACTCAAGCCCGGCGGCTCAGTAACCACAGCCCCAGGGCACGAAGAGGTTTCCGGTTCAGATTGCGCCGGTGATAGCCGGACAAAGCTGAACCACCGAACTCGCCGGGCTGAGGCGGCGCCGGTGTCCGAGCCGGGGTCTAGCCTGACCACGTGGGCGAAGAGGCCGAAGAGCGCTACGAGGACCTGGTCGGCGAGCTGCTGGGGATCCCTGAGGTCACCCCGCCGCGCGGCGGCGGCGGCTTCGGCCGGAGCGCCCTGCGCTTCCAGAACAAGATCTTCGCGATGCTGGTCCGCGGGCGCCTGGTGCTGAAGCTCCCGGCCGCCCGGGTCGACGCTCTCGTCGCGTCCGGCGACGGGATCCGCTTCGACGCGAACAAGGGCACGCCGATGAAAGAGTGGCTCAGCCTCGAGCCGGAGTCGGGCCTGCCGTGGCTGCCGCTGGCCCGCGAGGCGCTGGAGCACGCCCGCGCCGGCCAGGCGCGCTAGCCCGCGACCCTGCGCGGCGAGCGGGCGGCGAGGATCACCACAGCTCGCTGACGTCGACGTCGAGGCGGTACTTGGCGATCGCCTGGCTGAGCACCTCCGGCTTGACCTCGCCGGTGCGGGCCAGCTGGCTCAGCACGGCCAGCGTGATCGACTCGGCGTCGACGTGGAAGAACCGGCGGGCGGCCGGCCGGGTGTCGGAGAAGCCCCAGCCGTCCGTGCCGAGCGAGCTGAACGCGGCGCTGACCCAGCGGGCGATCTGGTCGGGTACCGCGCGGATCCAGTCGCTCACCGCCACGACCGGCCCCGGGTGATCGGCCAGCGCGGTGGTGACGCGCGGCACCCGCGGCTCGCCGTCGGGGTGCAGCAGGTTCCACTCGTCGCAGTCGAGCGCCTCCCGGCGCAGCTCGGTCCAGGACGTAGCCGACCACGCCTCCGCGGCGACGCCCCAGTCCTCGGCCAGCAGCCGTTGCGCGTCCAGCGCCCAGCGCAGCGCCACGCCCGAGGCGAGGATCTGCGCGCGCGGCCGCTCGGCGCCGGCCTCGGCGGCCGGCGGCGCGTCGGCGTACCGGTACAGGCCGCGCAGGATGTCCCGTTCCAGCGCCTCGATCCCGCCCGGATAGTCGGCCGGCTCGGCCGGCTGGACATAGGGCTCGTTGTACACGGTCAGGTAGTAGAAGATGTTCTCGCCCTCGGGGTGCTCGGGAGAGGAGCCGTACATCCGGCGCAGCGCGTCCTTGACGATGTACGCCAGCTCGTACGCCCAGGCCGCGTCGTAGGACACGCACGCCGGGTTGGCCGACGCGAGCAGCACCGAGTGCCCGTCGTTGTGCTGCAGGCCCTCCCCGGCGAGCGTGGTCCGCCCGGCCGTCGCTCCCAGCAGGAAGCCGCGGCCCATCTGGTCGCCGAACGCCCACATCTGGTCCCCGGTCCGCTGGAACCCGAACATCGAGTAGAAGATGTAGACCGGGATCATGTGGGTGGCGTGCGTGGCGTAGGCGGTGCCCGCCGCGATCGTCGAGCCCATCGCCCCGGACTCGCTGATCCCCTCGTGCAGGATCTGGCCCTTGGCCGACTCCTTGTAGGACAGCAGCAGGGTGCGGTCCACCGCCTCGTAGGTCTGCCCGTGCGGGTCGTAGATCTTCGCCGTCGGGAACAGCGAGTCCATGCCGAACGTGCGGGCCTCGTCCGGGATGATCGGCACGAACCGCCAGCCGATCTCCCGGTCCTTCATCAGCTCCTTGAGCAGCCGGACGAACGCCATCGTGGTGGCGACCGACTGCCAGCCCGAGCCCTTCTTCAGCTCGTCGTAGCGCTTGTCGTCCGGCTGCGCCACCGGCTTGGCGCGGACCACGCGCTTGGGCAGGTAGCCGCCGAGCGCCGCCCGGCGCTCCTTCATGTACTGGATCTCTTCGGACTGCTCGCCCGGGTGGTAGTAGGGCGGCAGGTCCGCCTCCAGGGCCGAGTCGGGGATGTCCAGGTACAGCCGGTCCCGGAACTCCTTGAGCTCGGCCACGGTGAGCTTCTTCATCTGGTGGGTGGCGTTGCGCGCCTCGAAGTCGGGACCGAGCGTCCAGCCCTTGATCGTGTGGGCCAGGATCACGGTCGGCTGGCCGACGTGCTCCTGGGCCGCCTTGAACGCCGCGTACACCTTGCGGTAGTCGTGACCGCCGCGGGACAGGTTGCGGATCTCGTCATCGGACAGGTGCTCGACCATGGCGCGCAGCCGCGGGTCGCCGCCGAAGAAGTTCTCCCTGGTGTAGGCGCCCGACTCGACCGCGTACGTCTGGAACTGGCCGTCGGGCGTGGTGTTCATCTTGTTGACCAGGACCCCGTCGGTGTCCTTGGCCAGCAGCGGGTCCCAGTCGCGGCCCCAGATGACCTTGATTACGTTCCAGCCCGCGCCGCGGAACGACGCCTCCAGCTCCTGGATGATCTTGCCGTTGCCGCGGACCGGCCCGTCGAGGCGCTGCAGGTTGGCGTTGATCACGAAGGTCAGGTTGTCGAGTTCCTCGCGGGCGGCCAGGCTGATCGCCCCGAGCACCTCCGGCTCGTCGGTCTCGCCGTCGCCGAGGAACGCCCACACGTGCGACCGGCTGGTGTCCTTGATCTCCCGCGCCAGCAGGTACCGGTTGAACCGGGCCTGGTAGATCGCGTTGATCGCGCCCAGGCCCATGGACACGGTCGGGAACTCCCAGAAGTCCGGCATCAGCCGCGGGTGGGGGTAGGACGGCAGGCCGCCGCCGTGGCCGCGGTGGGACTGCTCCTGGCGGAAGCCGTTCAGCTGGTCCTCGGTCAGGCGGCCTTCCAGGAAGGCCCGCGCGTAGATGCCGGGAGCCGCGTGGCCCTGGAAGAACACCTGGTCACCGGACTCGCCGTGGTCCTTGCCGTGGAAGAAGTGGTTGAACCCCACCTCGTACAGGCTGGCCGCCGAGGCGTAGGTAGCGATGTGGCCGCCGACGCCCAGGCCGGGCCGGTTGGCCCGGGACACCATCACCGCGGCGTTCCACCGGATGTAGGCGCGGATCCGCCGCTCGACGTACTCGTCACCGGGGAACCACGGCTCGCGCTCGGGCGGGATCGTGTTGATGTAGTCGGTGCTGCGCAGCCCGGGCACGCCCACCTGCTGTTCGCGCGCGCGCTCGAGCAGCCGGAGCATGACGTAACGGGCCCGGGCGCGCCCCCGGGTCCGGACCACGTTGTCGAACGAGTCGATCCACTCCCTGGTCTCGTCCGGGTCGATGTCCGGCAGCTGGGTGGGCAGGCCGTCGCTGATGATCGAGAAGCGCTGGCGTCCTGAGGCCACGAGTGTTCCTTGCCTTCCGTCGCTAGGTATCCATTCTCATCCTCGTACGGGACTGCTCGTGACGCATCTCTACCGCCTGGTAACCGAGCGGGGCGGGGCGCCGCAGCCCTTCACTTGGGCTGGTGCCCTATGCCACGCTGGGTACACCAGCAGCAGCTACCTGCCGAATGGAGGTGCACGCATGCATGCTGTGGTCGGGGATCGGCTGCACGTGCGCGGGAACGCCGTCGGGCATCCTGACCGGGTCGGCCTGATCGTGGAGATCCGCGACTCAGGCGGGGCCCCGCCTTACCTGGTGCAGTTCGACGATGGCCATACCTGCCTGATCTTCCCTGGCCCTGACGCGATCGTCGAGCATCCGCCGAAGAAGACCAGGGCGGCGCCCAAGAAAGCGGCGCCCAAGAGGAAGACGGCGAAGGCCTAGCCGGGCCCCACCAGGCCCGCGGCTGACGGTCCGTTGGGGATGAAAACCGAGATCTTCCGGGTGCACACGGGCGGCCGGGACACGGTATTCGACATCACGGCGCAGTGCGCCGACTTCGCCCGCCAGGCGTCCGAGGGCGGCGACGGGCTGCTGCACGTGTTCGTGCCGCACGCGACGGCCGGCGTGGCGGTGATCGAGCTCGGCGCGGGCAGTGACCGTGACCTGCTGGCCGTGCTCGCCGGCCTGCTGCCCGCCGACGACCGGTGGCAGCACGCGCACGGCTCGCGCGGGCACGGCCGCGCGCACGTGCTGCCGGCGTTCGTGGCGCCGTTCACGCTCCTGCCGGTGGTGGCCGGCCGGCTCGCGCTTGGGACCTGGCAGTCGGTGGCAATTGTCGACCTTAATGTGGATAATCCGGACAGGCAGGTACGGCTGTCGCTCATCGGGTAGGCCTGCGGGCCACGGGGGAGGTCAGGTCATGACCGGCGTTTTGGCTCTGTGCACGAATTGTGACTTGCGCGTCGGGCCTGCCCAGTGTGGACTGTCCGATCAAGAGGTGAAGAGGTGAAGAGGTGACGGTGCGAACAGCGCCGCGCCTGACTGCAACCGCCGTCCGCGGGCGGGGCGCCGTACCTGCCGCGCCGCACCGGGCAGCGGGAAAGGACTCAGGAGGACGTCAGTGAGCGCGACCGCGGGCCAGGCGCAAGACCAGCGCGACCTGGCCGGGCGGCTTGGCATCAAGCCGGGCCAGGTGGTGCAGGAGATCGGGTACGACGACGACTGCGATGAACAGATCCGGGACTCGATCGCCGCGATAGAGGAAGTAGAGCTTGTCGACGAGGACTTCGACGATGTCGTCGACGTGGTCCTGCTCTGGTGGCGGGACGGGGACGGCGATCTCGTGGACGCTCTGGTGGACGCGCTGACACCGCTCGCCGACGGCGGCTACATCTGGCTGTTCACGCCCAAGTCGGGGCGGGACGGCCACGTAGAGCCCAGCGAGATCGGCGAGGCCGCGCCTACCGCCGGACTGTCGCAGACATCTACCGTGAGCGCCGGGAGGGACTGGTCGGGCACCCGGCTGGTCGCGCCGAAGGCGCGCCGCTGACACCGAGCCGACAGATACGCTGCCGCCGGCCCTGGCGCGGGTGGGTGCGCGGGCGTCCCGCGCTGGTGGCAGACTGAAGACATCTCGTGCTTGCGGGCCCTATCTGAGGCCCGCGCCACCACCCCACGTTGACGAAAGGACCCGTGATGGCGGTCGAGGTTGGCGACAAGGCCCCGGACTTCGAGCTGAAGGACCAGCACGGCGCGACCGTGAAGCTGTCGAACTTCGCCGGCCAGAAGAACGTCGTGCTGGTGTTCTACCCGCTGGCGTTCAGCGGGGTCTGCACGGGGGAGCTGTGCGCGATGCGCGACGAGTTCCCCGAGGTGTCCCGCGATGACGTGGAGCTGCTCACGGCGTCGGTGGACTCGACGTTCACGCACCGTGCCTGGGCCGACGCGGAGCACTTCCAGTTCGAGCTGCTGTCCGACTTCTGGCCGCACGGCGCGGTGGCCAAGGCGTACGGCGTGTTCGACGAGAACCTGGGAATTGCCACGCGCGGTACCTTCATCATCGATAAGAATGGCGTCGTACGTTGGAAGGTCGTGAACCCCGTACCGCAGGCACGTGACATCGCTGAGTATCAGAAGGCGCTGGCCGAGCTGGACTAGCTGCCGGGGCGCGTTCTGGGGGAACGGCAGAATCGGAAACGCTGAATGCCCTGCTATCGCTGTGGTGGACGGCAGGTCGACCCGGACCGGGGGGAAAGCCCCTGGAAGCGAGGGGTCCGGGCCGACCGCCAGGTGCTCATATGCCCAGCCTGCCAGTCGTCCGTCGACTGGATGGGGGAGCTCGACCAGTGCCCGGTGTGCTCGAGCGTGCACCTGGTGCGCAGGCTCGGTGAGGTTGAGTGCCGGGACTGCGGGAACGTCCGGGAGCCCACGGCAAGCCCGGTAGGCATGGGTCCGGTACCTGGTGTGCCCCCTGGCGCCACGTCGCCTGGTCCCGCGCCCGGCGAGGTGCCCGGCATCGCGCCCGGCCCGGACCGCGACTTCGGCCAGACTCCCGGATTGGCCGAGGAGGTGGAACTCGCCCTGGAGCGGGTTTTGGGCCGCGCCGGCCGTCCCGCCAGGATCGGCTAGCTCCGCCGGCTGGCCCTGGAGCGGGTACGCTGGCCCGGTCATCGCTGCGTAGGCCGGGTCGACTCAGGCAGGCAGCGGGGGTGCATAGCTCAGTGGTAGAGCACTCGCCTTACAAGCGAGAAGTCCTTGGTTCGATCCCAAGTGCGCCCACTTTTTCGAATATCCGTCCAACTTTCGTTGGCTCCTCACTGGTTCCAAGACCGGGTGGCTACCCGGGTCAGTGAAGGCGAGTGACTTGACCTCGGCGTGTCGCGGCAGAAGTCGGAAAAGCCGGAATCTGCCCTGGGCGTGTGGGGCAGGATCTGTGCGGTAAGTGGATGCCGCGAAAGCGGGCGATGTGTGCGCGCACGCCGGGCCACGGCGGATCATGCAAAACAGCCGAGGTCATGGAGCGCCAGAGGGAGTACTCGCGCGCCCACCCGCATCGCGAGTCAAAGGAGTCCCGCAAGAAATCCAACCGGAAGTACCGAATTTCGAGTTATGGATTCACCCAGGAACAGTTCGACCTCATTCTGGCGGTGAAGAACTACGCCTGCGCGATGTGCCACGAGCCGTTTGAGGAAGGGCAGCTCATCCACGTGGACCATGATCACGCGTGCCGCGGGGGATCCTTGTCATCCCAGGCGATCGCCGGCTTACCCGGGTCGCCGTAATCATGCGCATGGCACTGCGCGGCGACCACTGCCGCAGCGCCCGGAACCTCCCGGCAGACCCGGCGGATCGCAGCGATCAGCTGCGCCACGGTGTCCTGCTGGCGGCCAGGGCTCTCGGCGCGTTCAGGGAGATCTGACGTGGAATCCGCCGGCCTGCGAACAGCCCTGCGCATCTGGGTCGTGGTCGTGCTGCTGCTGCTGTTCAGCCCCATCGCGCTGCACAACTTCCGGTTCTTCGGCCGGGAGGGGGTCTCGTTCCTGCTGGTGCTGCCGATCGCCTTGCCGGGCGTCATTACCGGTGTCGCGCTGAATAACTTCTTCGGCTTCACCAACATCACGCTCGGCGTGCTGACGATCGTGATCGGCCACTCAACGTTCTGCATCGTTATCGTCTACAACAACCTCATCGCCCGGCTCCGGCGGACACCCCGGTCCCTCGGCGAGGCCTCGGCGGACCTTGGCGCCCGGGGCTGGCAGACCCAGCTCTACATCATGTTCCCGCAGGTAGCGACGGCGTTGGTTTCCGGGGCACTGCTTGCCTTCGCCCTGTCATTCGACGAAGTTATCGTCACGGTGTTCACGGCAGGGGCCAACTTCACCCTGCCGTTGTGGATCTTCGGGCAGCTCCGGCTTGGCCAGCAGCTACCCGAGGTCAACGCGGTGGTCACCATCGTCATCTTGCTAACCATCATCCCAGTCCTGCTTGCCGCCCGCCTCGCCGGCGCAGGCGCGGTCTCCGCGACGGCACGCGCCGCTACGGTAGAGGACACCGGCCGACCGTAGTTCCAGCTCGACACACAGGCCGCGGTTGGCCCTTTGTAGCAGTTCGCTGACCTGCGTCGAACGGCCAGGGTTCTCCGTGACTACTCGGTCTTGGTATCGCCGCCCGGGCTGTGGAAGGAGACTCGGCGAAGTAAGGGTATTGCTTGGCCGCTGGCCCTTACTGCCAGGCCGCCAGCCTTGCGCCACCGTAGACGCGCGGGCAGCCAGCGACTGGCTCATTTACCGCCTGCCGCAATGAGGCCGAGGGGCTAACGGCGCGCGGTGGCCCAATGCCAGGCACCGGCCCCGACGAGGGCAGCCGACGCGGAGAGGTTGGCGCCGACTGCCAGGCGAGTTGCCGCAGACCACGATCGTGGCCGACGGTCACCAGCTCGATGAAGACACCGGATGCGATCAGCGTGACGGCGTTTTATGAGGCTCTGGCGCACTTGAGAAGCGCCACAGGCGCCGCCAGCTATCCTGATGCCGGCCGATAATGGCTCCCTACTTGGCTGCCACACAGGGCTCGACGTGGCCGGGCACGTCCGCGCTGTCGGGCCGCCCGCGTCGGTCGGCCTACGGGGTACCTGTGGCTCCCTCAACGACCTCCTCGCCGGGCTCGCTGACGTGATCATCATCGCGGCTATCGCGATGAGCGGCATCACCGGAGTCCAGTGGGCGAAGCCCGCAGTCACCTGGAATGGCGCCTAGATACCGTGACCGGGCGGTTCAGCGACAGCCACTTGGGGTTGAGGCCGGAGCGCACGGGGAATAGGGCGCCTGCTGATAGCCTTGCACCATAGGCGGCGATCTTCGCCGCCGCTCCGCGGGCGAGCAGCCCGCCGGTCGCAGTGTGAGCAGTCCGGCTCAGTGAGCCGGTCGCCGTTGTCGTTGACGTCTGCCGAGCATGCGATCCCCGAACCACTGATGGAGTTTCCGCATGCCACGCAGTTCCAGGCGTCCTCGCGCGTCTTCGGATCGCTACGGCCGGGGTGATGAGCGTACCACCAGGCACCGTGGTCCGGCCGCGGCCAGGCGCCCGCAGGTCCCACGGCCGCGGCGGGCAGAACCGTATTCCGAGCTTGACCTGGCCCTGGACGCCGCCGCCGCGGCGTCGCCATCCACGGCGGCCACGTTCGCTGAGCTCGGCCTGGACGCCCGGCTGGTCCGCGCGCTCGCGGCGCGTGACATCCGCGAGCCGTTCGCGATCCAGGCCCGGGCACTTCCCGACGCGCTGGCCGGCCGCGACGTGCTCGGCCGCGCCCAGACCGGGTCGGGCAAGACGCTGGCCTTCGGCCTCCCGCTGCTGACCACCCTCGCCGCCACCACGGGCCAGCGGCGTGAGAAGGCGCCCCGCGGCCTGGTCCTGGTCCCGACCCGCGAGCTCGCCCAGCAGGTCGCGGACGCGCTCGCGCCGCTGGGCCGCAGCGTGGGCGTGAGTATCACCACGGTCTACGGCGGCGTGTCGATCAGCAGGCAGATCGCCCGCGTCCGCCACGCCGACATCGTGGTGGCGACGCCAGGCCGGCTCATCGACCTGCTCGAGCGGCGGGCGTGCACGCTGTCCGGTGTCCAGGTCACTGTGCTCGACGAGGCGGACCACATGGCCGACCTGGGCTTCATGCCCGCGGTCACCCGCATTCTTGACCAGACGCCCCCGTCCGGCCAGCGGATGTTCTTCTCCGCGACCCTGGACCGCGGCGTCGGCCAGCTGGTGACGGCCTATATCCATGATCCCGCGCTGCACGCGGTCACCTCCTCGACCGATTCCGGGCCCGCCGAGCACCGGGTGCTGGTCCTGTCCGCTCAGGACAAGGTGCCGGTCGCGGCCGAGATCGCCGGGCGGCCGGGACGCACGCTGTTCTTCGTCCGCACCAAGCACGGCGCGGACCGGCTCGCGAAACAGCTGTCCCGGGCCGGAGTCGACGCCGCGGCCATCCACGGCGACCGCAACCAGAACCAGCGGCAGCGTGCCCTGGACGCGTTCGCCGCCGGGCATCCCCGTGTCCTGGTCGCCACCGACGTCGCGGCCCGTGGCATCCACGTGGACGACGTCGACCTGGTCGTGCAGTTCGACCCGCCGAACGACCATAAGGACTACCTGCACCGCTCGGGCCGTACGGCCCGGGCCGGGGCCACCGGCATGGTCATCGCGCTGGTAGAGCGCGGCCAGGTCCGCGACTTTCAGCGGCTGCACGACGCCGCGGGCGTCGCCGCGGCCAGCGACGAGGTAGCGGCCGGCCATCACGTGGTCCGGCAGATCGCTACGTCCGGCACACCCGTCCCTTCCGCGCCGCCGGCCGCGCATCCGGCCAGGGCCACTTCGCGGGGCACGGCGGCCCGGTCGGCTACCGCCCAGGCTCGTCCCGGTAGGGCCCGGCCAGGGAGGGAAGAGATCGCTGGCCGGCGCCGGATGGCATCGTGAGTCCGAGATCCGCGCACAGCCGCCGCGCCGGCGACTACGGAAGGCGAGGCGTCACGGCGGCCGCTGCTGATCCCCGGATGGGAGCGCAAAATGGGAGCCCGTTCTGCCCGCGGTAGCTTCCTGCTGCTCGGCTGTGCTCGGTTCTGCTGCCGCTGACCTGCGCTGACGTGCGTGGGGGCAGGTGGGGGAGTGGTGGTGGCAATCCTTACAAACGAGGGGTCACTGGTTCGATCCCCTGAGCTTCCCCTCGTACGCCGATATGCGATGGCTCGCGCCTACCTGGATCGCCCTCCGGTCCGGCTCCTCGCCGCCTGGCTTCCAATCCGGCCTGGAGCATCCAGGCCGCTAGGTCCATGAGCACCAGGTCAAACACGACCCCGGCCTCCAGGAAAGGTCGCCGGGGTACCAAACGGGGTGCTATGTCACAGGCCTGAGGCGCGTCTGACGCTAGACGAGCGTACTGATGGCTTTGTGCACCGAGGCGATCGCGCTGGCGCCCTCGCCGGTGGCCGCGGCGACCCGCTTCATCGAGCCGGAGTGAACGTCGCCGACCGCGAACACGCCCGGGATGCTGGTCTCGAACGGAAGCGGCCGCCGCCCGAGGCCGGCCCAGATTGGGCCGAGGTCGACGTCGTTTAGCTGGACGTCGGTCCGGATGAACCCATCGTCCCCTGTAGCGATCCCGGTCAGCCAGCTCGTGGCGGGTTCGGCGCCGATGAAGCAGAACAATCCCGAGCACGGCTGGGCTTGCGTGCTGTCCGCCGTCCGGTCGGTGATGCTGACTTCCTCAAGGAAGTCGCCGCCGTCCAGCCGGGTAACCTCGCTCCGGCATCGCACCGTCACCCGCGGGTGGGCGTGCAGCCGATCGACGAGATAGGCCGACATCTCAGCCGCGATATCCGGGCCGCGGACGACCAGTGAGACCTCGCTGCCTCGCCCGGCCAGGTACAGCGCCGCCTGACCCGCGGAGTTCGCGCCGCCGACCACCGTGACCGGGCTGCCCGTGCACGCCCGGGCTTCCAGTTCGGTGGCCGCGTAGTAGATACCGGCGCCCTCGAAGTCGGGCCAGCGCTCCAGCGGCAGCGCCCGGTAACGGGCGCCCGCCGCGATGACGACGGCTTTGCTGTCAATGACTTCCCCGCCCTGCAGGTGCAGGCGGAGAAGGTTGCCGTTCCGGTCGGTGTCGAGCTTGACCGCCTGGCAGGGGCTGGCCAGCTGGGCACCGAACTTCAGCGCCTGAAGTACGGCCAGGCCAGTCAGATCGGCGCCGGACAGGCCGAACGGGAAGCCGAGGTAGTTCTCGATCCGCGAGCTGGCCGCGGCCTGCCCGCCGGTGCTGACGGCGTCCAGCAGCACGGTGTCCAGGCCCTCGGACGCCCCGTAGACTGCGGCCGCCAGGCCGGCCGGGCCAGCGCCGACGATCGTGACGTCAACCGGCTTGGTGGAAGAACGACGGTAACTGAGGCCCAGCTTCTCGGATAGCCCGCCCGGCGTGGCCTGTTTCAGCGTGGCGCCGGGCAGGACAACGGCGGGCAGGTCTTCTTCGGTCAGGCTGGAGGACTCCATCATCGCCCGGCCCGCGGGGGTGTCGGCATCGAACCAGAGGTGGGTCAGGCGCTGCCGGGCGGCGTAGGTCCGCAGCGCCAGCGCCGCCGCCGACCTGGCGCCGCCGACGATCTCCACCGCCAGGGCGGCGGTGCTGCGCTGCAGCAGCTCCCGGCGGGCGATCAGCGCCTTGAAGACGATGTCGGACAGTTCGACGTCGTTGGCCATGAGCTGCCGCAGGCGCTCCGGCGACACCCGGTAGACCGTGCCGCCCTCCTTCACCCGGCACAGCAGGTAGACATTCTGCCCGGTCAGCAAGTTCAGTTCGCCGATAAAGCCGCCCGCATCCACCACCGCGACAATCGCCGCGGGCACGTCAGCGGCCGCCGTCCGGACAACCTCCGCCGAACCCCGGGCGACCACCATCAGATCGACGTCTTCGTCGCCCGGACTGAACAGCACATCGCCTGGGTGAGTCTCCTGCGGCGTGCCGTAGGACAGAAGCCGGGCGAACAGCTCATCGTCCAGCCGTGGCGATGCGACGCTGGTCGGCACGAGCGGTTTGCCCGGCCTCTTGCGTTTGTGGCTGGCGCGCAGCCGATCCAGATCATGCGGCGTGGCCCAGGCGACCGGCCTGGCCAGGCCGGGCTGGCTGAACATAGAGCCGCGCGCAGCCCAGGGCGCGGCGTCGGAACGCGACAGTTCATTCATCGCTGTCACGCTTTCAGCTCTCCGGCCGTCTGGTCAAACCTCTTGCGTCGACGTAACCCGCTCATTCGGGCTGCTGTCAGCCCGGTGTCGCTGGGGCGGAGTCAGGCGGTTGAGGCGGTGGCCGTTGCGGTCTGTTGCTGGTGGTGCCGTCGTCGCCAGTTGCGCGCGAGCCTTACCATCTTGACCACCACCAGGATGGCGGCCCCTTCTATCAGCAGGCTGACGACAATTGCGATGACGGCGGTGTTGTCGCTGTCGATCAGCGCCAGGCCGAGCCCCCACCTCCATATCGGCTCGCGGACCGGGAATGGCTTGCCAAGCGGTACTACGTTCTGCCAGCTGGCGCTGATGCCGGCGCCGCCGGTCTCCAGGGTGCCGTCAGTGACCGTCTGGCAGCTGTACCGGTCGCAGTTTGTCTGGTGCGAGGTCGGGTCGAAGGTGACCGTTCTTTCGGCACCGGCCAAGTACGCCGTCGCATCCACGAGGGCTGGCACGCTGACCACCGCTACGATCAGGATCAGCAGCATCCCGACCCAACGCAGCACCCACGTGACCGGGTGCCGGGGCGGGTAGTGGTGGGTATGCGGGCCGTTCGGGTGGCGTGCGGCAATCGGGGCGGCCTGCGCCCGGACTGCGGATGGCCTGCGCCGCAGCCGTACGGAATACACCACCACCGCGATGATGCTGATGGCAGTCAGTACGAGCAACGCGGTGGTCATGTCCACGAACCACGACGGAGCGGCCGCTCCCTGCGAGTCCCCGTTGCTGATGGCGCCGTAGCCAAAGCAGAACGCCAAGAAACTGGTGGCGGTCGTCCAGCCCCAGCCATGGCGGCGGTGAATTAGCCGCACGGTGGCGGCCACTTCCGGATTAGCGACATCGGTGCCCGGCTGAGAGGTGGATCTCACACGGGAAGAGTAGGACCGGAATGGAGGCAGCATCCAGGTTTCGCTCAGCGAGCGATGGCTAGCCGGCGGGTGGCAGGTGGAACAAGTCGGTGCCTACATGCTCGTCGGACAGTGGATGAAGCAAGTGCCGATCCGATCGAGCTGTTCGTGTAGCGACCCGATCCCCTGGGCGGGTCATTGACATCAGGCATCCAACCAGTGGGGCTAGCCCGGCGGCGCTCCGGGGCGGTCAGGCCTCCTCGGAGCTGGTCTCGGCGAAGGGGCCACCCGGCCCCAGATGGGTGCGGGTGCCGTCGTGGTCGAGGATGCACAGGATCTCCGCGGCTTCCTCCAGCACGCCGAACGCATGCGGCTCCATCGTGGAGAACTCGGCCGCCTCGCCGGCCTGGACGAGGATGGTCCGCTCGCCCAGCCGCAGCACGATGGTGCCGGACAGGACGGTGAACCAGTCCCGGCCCGGGTGGACGCGCAGCCTGGCGGGCACCTTCCTGGTCACCCGCAGCTTCGCGATCGTCATGCCCGGCGGAGCACCGGTCCGCGACAGCAGCCAGGTCGTCATGCCTCGTGCCTCGTCCCGGAGCGGCCTGATCACCACGTCGGCGTCGTCGTCGGACTCCACCAGCTGGTCAAGCGTGGTGCCGAGTGCCCTCGCGATCGGCGTGAGCTGATCCAGGGCAATCCGCCGGTGACCGGTCTCGATCCGGCTCAGCGTGGACGGGCTCAGGTAGCTCCGGGCCGCCAGCTCGTCCAGCGACCAGCCCAGCGAGGTGCGCAGACCCCGGATGCGCTGCCGGACAAGAGCGTCAAGATCGGCGTCTTGCTTCATACGCAAGAGCTTATGCCGTAACGGCAAGCCGGCGGTACCGTCGAGTACATGGCACACGAGCACATGGCTGACCTGCTCGACCTCGACGCGGAGGTCCTCAGCGAGTACCACAGGGAGGTAGCCGAATGGGTCTCGGCAAACCTCACGGAACGAGCCCGCGTCATCGACGTGGGTGCCGGCACGGGCACCGGCACCCTGGCGCTGGCCAGGCAGTTGCCGGACGCCGAGGTGATCGCGCTGGACGTCGACGAGGAGATGCTGAAACGCATCCAGGACAAGGCCCGCGCGTCCGGGTTCGCCGACCGGATCCGCACCGTCCGAGCCGACCTCGATCAGGCCTGGCCTGATGGCCTGAAGACCGCTGACCTGGTGTGGGCCGCCAACTCGCTGCACCACATGGGCGATCCCGCCCAGGCGGTCGCGCAGATCTACCGGATGCTGCGCCCAGGCGGACTTCTCGCGGTCACGGAGCTGGAGTCGTTCCCGCGTTTTCTCACCGACCCCGCGGGCGCGGCGCTCGAGGAGCGGATCCACGCCGCCATGGCGCGGGGTCGTGACGAGGCCGGCATGCACATGCATGAGGACTGGCCTGCCCGTTTTGCCGAGGCCGGGTTCGCGGTCGAGTCCGAACGCCGCTTCGTGATCGCGCTGCAGCCGCCGCCGGGCTCGCCGATGGCCGCCTCGGTGACCCGCTACGCCATGGTCACCCTCTGCCGCGCCCGGCACGGCCTGGAGGACAAGCTCAGTGCCGGTGACATCGCGGAGCTCGATGCCCTGGCGCCGGCCCTGTCCGCCCGCGACGACCTGACGGTCCGCACCAGCCGTACGGTCTGGCTGGCCCGCAAGCCCGCTGGATAACGTCGCGAGCGTCGCGCCCGCGGCGGCAACCCGGGCTCGCGTGCCATGATGCTGGCATGGGCAGGGCGGCCGCCCCCGTCATCGCGAAATACACCGGCGTGCTGGGCGGTGCCGACATCGAGATCTACACCAGGACCACGACGTTCGCGATCATGCAGTCGATTCGCCTCGACCGTGGCCCCAGCGGCCCGGTCCATCCCTAACCAGGGCAACCGGCCAGGGTGTTCACGGGTGCGACCGGGCGTCCAGAATGCGATCGTGAGAGTAAGCGGAACCGGACCGTAACACCACTATCCGTTCGGAAAAATTGAAATTCTTTTTTCACCGAACGGACGGTGGTTCCACTTCCAGGGACCAGCAGGAGCCGACCTATGGAGTACCTCGTCACGATGACTACCCACGTCCCGGACGGGACGCCTGACCAGGCCGTCGACGACGTCCGGGCGCGGGAGGCCGCACACTCGCGCGAACTGGCGGCGGCGGGGCACCTGCTGCGCCTGTGGCGACCGCCGCTGCGGCCGGGTGAATGGCGCTCGCTCGGGCTGTTCGCCGCCGCGGACGGCGGCCAGCTTGAGGAGGTCCTGGCCTCGATGCCGCTGCGGGTGTGGCGCACCGACGAGGTGACGCCGCTCGCGCCACACCCGAACGACCCGGCGCTGGCGGCCAGGAACGCAGGCGCGGAGTTCCTGACCACCTTCACCATCAGCATCCCGGAGGGCACGCCCGGCCAGGCCGTGGACGATACCGAGGCGAGCGAGGCGCGGCGCGCGAAGGAACTGGCCGGGCAGGGGCACCTGCTGCGGCTGTGGAGGCTGCCCGGCCCGTCGCGCGCGCTGGGCCTGTGGAACGCAGAGAACCTCGCCGAGCTGCGGGTGATCTTGAAGTCGCTGCCCCTGGACCCGTGGATGACCGTCGAGACCACGCCGCTCAGTCGGCACCCGAGCGACCCGGCGATGATCATCGCATAACACGGCGGCCAGACCGCAGGTCACCAGGCCGACGGGCCCGGTTGTCCGACCAGGGAGACGGGCCAGGGTCGGGTACGGGTGCGAGCGACCTCCGCCGCACGCGACCGTGGCAACCACTGGCATTACTCGGGCCTGGGGTCCCAGCGGAATCGCCTGATCGCGACAAAGCCGCCCGCTACCCCCCAGATCGCGAGGACCAGCAACTGGTGGCCCGCGAACCCGCGGTCCAGGGCGAACGGGTTCAGCAGCGCCTGGTTGAACGGCCGGACCGGGAAGACACCCGCCAGGTCATTGAGGAACCGGGAGGTGATCTGGAAATAGGTGCCGGAGATGAACACGAGCGGGAAGAAGATGAACTGCACCACCGCGGGCGCGGCCTCCGCGTTGCTGATGAGGCTGGCGACCGCGACTCCCAGCGCGCAGAACGCGGCCGCGCCGATGATCAGCGTGACGATGATGGCGGCCCAGTGGGTCGGCATCGGCACCCCGTACAGCAGGCCCATCCCCACGATCAGCACCGCGTCCACGAGGCTGACCATGATGCAGTGCGCCACCAGCCCGACGAACATCACCCAGGCGGGCAGAGGAGTGCCGCGCAGCCGCTTGAGTATGCCATCCTGGCGGCGCAGCGACAGCGTGACGGCCAGCTGCGAGTAGCAGGCGCCCATCACCGACACCGCCACGATCGTGGAGGTGTAGTACTGCAGCCCGGTGACGGGCCTGCCGCCGATCGTGGCGAGCTTAGCGTTCCCGAACACGCCGGCCAGGATGGCGAAGAAGACCAGCGGGAAGGCGAAGACGAAGAAGGCGCTCTGCGGATTGCGCCAGAAGCTCAGCTGCTCGTAGCGGACCTGGTGCCACACCAGGGCCGCGGTGTTGCGGCGCGCCGGCGCTCCGGCGGCAACTGCCTGGCTGGTCATCCGCGCCGTCCCATCCGGCGCCGCGGCGCCGGGGCGTCCCCGGGCGCGGCGGCGTCCTGCGCGGCGGTCAGGCTCAGGTAGATGTCCTCCAGGCTCGGCCGGTCCACGGTGAGCCCCGGCAGCGTCGTGCCATGATCCAGAGCCCATCCGGTCAGCCGGTGCAGCAGCTCGGTCGGCTCGTCGGCCTCGACGACCACCCGGCCGTTCTCGCCGGCAGCGGCCTGGACCGGAAGGTCCGCCGCGGAATACCCACCTGGGAGGGCGAAGCTGATCCGCGCGCGGGCCACGTCACGACCGCCGAGCGTGGCGGGCGTCCCCTCTTCGATGATCTTGCCGCGGGAGATGACGGCGACCCGGTTGGCGAGATCCTGCGCCTCGTCCATGTAGTGGGTGGTGAGCAGGATCGTGGTGCCCAGGTCGGAGAGCCCCCTGATGACCTCCCAGGCGCCGCGCCGCGCGCTCGGGTCGAAGCCGGTCGTCGGCTCGTCGAGGAAAAGGACCCTGGGGTTCCCGATGATGCCGAGGGCGAGATCCAGTCGCCGCTTCTGCCCGCCGGACAGCGACTTGACCTTGCTCTTCTCCTTGCCACTGAGGCCAACGAGCCCGATCACCTCGCCGACATCACGCGGATTGGAGTAGTAGCCCGCGTTGCGAGAGATCGACTCGCGCACGGTCAGGTACGGCTCCACCGCGAGCTCCTGGAGCACCAGGCCGATCTGCTCGCGCAGCTGCCGCCCGGTGCGCTTGTCGCCCGGGTCGAAGCCGGCGACCACGACCTTACCCTCGTCTGCCTGCCGGTAGCCCTCGAGGATCTCGAGCACCGTCGTCTTACCAGCGCCGTTCGGCCCGAGCAAGGAGAATATCTCCCCGTACGTGACGGTAAAGCTCACCCCCGCTACGGCGCGGGTGGCGCCATAGCTCTTCCGCAGGTCCTTCACGACGACAGCGTCCACGGTCTCCTCCCAAGCGTCTGCGAGCGCACCGCCCGGAGCTCACATCGCCGGGTTCTGAGGCAACGAGGCCGCGGCCGGGCCTAGCACCTGCTCTACGGTACCGCCATAAGACGGCCGGGCTGGCGATGGCGAGCTTGGAGCGGACGAGATTGGTGTCGATCAGCTTCTGGAAGTCGGTGATCACGGGATGGAGCGCGGTTATGGTGCTCGGGTGGCGCGTATTGGATTTATCGGCGTGGGGCGGATGGGATTGCCCATGTGCGCGAATCTCGTCCGGGCTGGCTATGAGGTTGCTGCGGGGGACGCGCGCGCGGAGCGTGAAAACGCGGTGGCCGGGTGCGGTGCGCGGTGGCGGGGAACGGCAGCCGAGGTGGCCGCGGAAGCGGATGTCCTGATCACGGTGCTGCCTGGCCCCGGTGAGGTACAAGACGTGATGGCCGGGTCCGGCGGCGCGCTGGCCGCCTTGCCGGCCACGGCCACGTGGATCGATATGACCAGCAGCTCCCCGGCGGCGGGGCGGGCACTGGTCGCGACGGCGCGTGCACGCGGCATCGGCGTGCTTGAGGCTCCGGTCGGCGGCGGCGTGCCGGAGGCCCGAGCCGGGACGCTGCAGCTGTTCGTGGGGGGCGACATCGACCTGCTGGAGCGTCACCGCCCGTTGCTGGAGGTGCTGGCCGATCCGGACCGCATCGCGCATGTCGGCGGTCACGGCGCCGGGTACCTGGCCAAGCTGCTGGTCAACTTGCTGTGGTTCGGTCAGTCCGTCGCCACCGCCGAGGCGCTGCTCCTGGCCCGTCGCGCCGGGATCGACCTCGACGTGCTGCGCCAGGTGCTGACGAGCAGCGCCGCGTCCAGCGCCTTCATCAGCCGCGACCTCGGCGCGCTGCTCGCCGGTGACTACCTGACCAGCTTCGGGCTGGACCGCTGCTGCGAGGAACTCGCGGCGGTAACCGCGCTGGCCCGCGACCATGACGTGCCCTTCCAGCTGTCGGCGCTCGTGGAGCAGATTTTCCAGCGTGCCCTGACCCGCTACGGGCCAGCCGACGGGGAACTCCTGGCCGTAGCGCTGCTCGAAGAACAAGCCGGGATCCGGCTGCGTCACGGGCCGCCCTGAACCCGGCCCCCGCTGAGAAGTCCCAAGGGGTGCGGCGTCAGCCGTGAGGGTGAGCCCTGTCCTGCCTCCGCAAGCCCGAAAAAGGCCTGCTGCTGGCTGCGGAATGCCCCCAGGCGTGAAAATGAGTGAAAATAAGGAGTACTATAAAAGTATTGCTCCGGACCCCGGCAGCTGCATCCGCGATATCGGCGGAAGCAGCCGCAGGACCGGAACTTTTTTTTGCTCGTACACGGCACGATGCCGGCAAGACGCCACAGCCAAGGGACGGTGAGAACCCCCCGGGAGAATCCCCTCTCCCCACCGCGATCTCCCCAGCATGACCGACCACCGCGTACGTCACCTCGTCGCTGACTTAAGGAGTCGGTCATGGGCATCATCGCATGGATCGTTCTCGGCCTGGGCGCAGGCCTGCTCGCCAATATGCTGATCCCCGGCAGACGATCACAGGGCCTCATCCTGACCTGCGTGATCGGCGTCCTCGGGGCGCTGGGCGGCGGCTGGGCCGCCACCCGCCTGTTCCACGTCCACACCCTGCACGGGTTCTTCAACCTGTCCACCTGGCTCACCGCCATCGCCGGCGCAGCCGTCCTGCTGCTCATCTTCCACCTGGTCAGCAGGCAATCCGGCGGGTCCCGCCGGTTCGCGCACCGCTGAGCACCGCCAGCACGGTGCTCCCGCACACGGCACGCACGTGCCAGGCCCGCCTAGCCGCGCCGGATCCGGGCCGCCCGGAACCGGCGCGGCGGCGGGCGCCACGGCCGGCCGCGTCCGTCAGTAACTCAGACCTTGGGAGTGCGTCATGATCATCATTATCGGGCTCGTCATCCTGGTCGCGGCGGTGGTCGCCGGCGTGGCCGGCGTCTTGTCCAATAGCGGCAGCGGGCATCCGCTCACGCACCACTTCGCGGTGTTCGGCTACCACGTGACCGGCTCGGACGGCACGCTGTTCCTGTCCGGCATCGTGGTCGGGGCGCTCGGCCTGCTGGGGCTGAGCCTGCTGCTGGCCGGCGCGCGCCGCACCTCCCGGCGCGGCCGCGCGGCGAGGTCCGGGCTGGCCCAGTCCCGCCGCGAGACCGCCGCCGTCAGCAAGGACCGCGACGACCTGCTCGGCCAGCGCGAGACCGCCCGCGCCTACACCGCCAGCACGCTGGGGAACGGATCGGCCGGCAGCGGCCGTGATTCCGGCGGAGATGCCGGCGACGGCCAGCGCGGCAAGTGGCACCTGTTCGGGTCCCGGTCCGCCCCCCAGCAGGCCGCCGGGCCGCCCGTACAAGCAGTAAACGGGCAGGCCCCCGATGTCCCCGCCAGGGATGTCCCCGCCAGGGATGTCCCCGCCGAACCGTGAGCATCGTCAGGAACATGAGCATCCGGATATTCCCCCGTCCCGTCCCGGACGGGGGATACCAGCTGCTACGAGTCCCCTGCGATCATTCTCGGCGCCATTCTGCTCATTATCGGCTTCGTCTCCGGGATCGCCATTCTCTGGACGATCGGCATCATCGTCGTCGTGATCGGCGCGATCCTGGCCCTCCTGGGCATGGCCGGTCACGCGGTCGGCGGACGCAGGCACTACTTCTAGCCGCTCGCCGGAGCCGGTTCCGGAATGCCGCGCGCTGTCCAGGGTAGTCCGGCGGGCATGGCGATAGGCGCAGGTGAGGAGCCGCACGGTAAGCCTGGTGTGGCCATCAGCCCAACGAAAGCTGCCCAGGGCTGGGTCCTCCCGGCCCGGGCGCCACATGGCACGGACCGGGTGCGCCGCCCCGCCGACCTGCTGCTCGCAGTCTTCTCGCTCCTGATCGTCGCAGTGGTGCTCGGCTCCATCCGGGCTCTGCCCCTCGGCAGCGCCGAGGTGGCCGACGACGTCTCGGGCTGGCTGCTGCACATCCCCCGCTGGCTGTCGTTCGCGGCCGAGGTGGTCGCCGGGGTCGCCTGTTTCGTCCTGGTGATCGCGGCGCTTGTCGTGCTGGCGCGCAGTCAGTGGCGGGACGCGCGGAACGCGGTCGCCGCCGGGTTGGCCGGCGCCGCGGGGGCCATCATCGCGTCGGCGGTCTGGCGGGCCGAGCACGGGCCGGTTGAGCACGCGGTGCTGCACGGCAGCAATCCCTCGATTTTCGTGGTGGACACCGCGTTCGTCGCGTTCGTGGTGAGCACCGACCTGGCCCGGCGTTCGCACTGGTCGCGCTGGTGGCCGCGCTCGGGCGCGGCCCTGCTGCTCAGCGGGCTGGCCGTCGGCGCGCTCACACCCTTCGCGGTGGTGATCGTGCTGTTCGGCGGGCTGCTCGCGGGCTGGGTGCTGCGCTGGCTGCTCGGCGCGGCCTCGGTCCTGCCGGGCGCCGCGGAGCTCATGAGCTGGCTCACCAGCCAGCGCGTGCCGGTCGCGGACCTGTCGGCCGCCGAACCCCGCAACCGCGCGCGGCTGGAGGGGATGCTGGCCGACGGCACCCGGATCCGCGTGCACCTCTCCGGCCGCGACACCCGCGGATCGGGCCTGGCCCGGCAACTGTGGGCGCTGGTCCGCCTGCGGCCGGCCGCCGCCGGCCACGTCGCGCTCGGTTCCCGTGACCGGCTCGAGCAGTTCGCCCTGGCCTGCAGCCTGGCGCAGCAGGCAAGGGTGCACAGCCCCGCGGTGCTGCTGCTCGGCGAGATGCCCGGCGAGACGCTGGTCCTCGTCACGACCATCCCGGACGGCTGCCCGGGACCCGGGGTGGCGAGCCTGGCGGCCGCGACGTCATTGTTCGCGTCGCTGCGCCGCCTGCACGACGCGGGCATCGCGCACCACGACCTGCGGCCGGACAACCTGTTCATGTCGCCGAACGACGCGGGGTTCTGCTCGCTCGACGCGGCCGAGCCTGGCGCGGGCGAACTGGCCCGCCGCCTCGACCTGGTCCAGGCCCTGGCCACGCTGGCCGGTCCGGTCGGGCCCGCCGATGCAGTCACGGCGCTGCGGGCCGGCTACGGGCCGTTTGACCAGGCCGCCGTCGCGGCCGTTCTGCAGCCGCTGGCCCTGGCACCGTGGGGGTGGCGGGCCATGCGCGCCGCCCAGGGTTCGCTTAACGAGATCAGGCACGAGCTTCTCGGCGCCGGCGGCGTGGTGCCGACGGCCCAGCTGGGACGATTCCGCTGGCGTACCGTACTCAGCGCGGTCGCGCTGACCGTCGCCGCCTACCTGCTCATCGGCCAGATCTCCGGCGTGAACGTCCTCGGCACGCTGAGCCGGGCCGATCCGGGCTGGTTCGCCGTCGCGGTGCTCGGATCGGCGGTGACCTACCTGGCGGCCGCTCAGAACCTTGCGGCGTTCGTACCCAGGCATCTGTCGATCTGGCGCGGCTTCTGCGTCCAGCTGTCCACCGCGTTCGTGGGCGTGGCCATGCCGCCGACCGTGGGCCATGTGGCCGTCAACGCTCGCTATCTGCGCCGCGAGCGTGTGGACGAGGGCACCATCGCCGCCGCCGTCACGATGTCGCAGATCGTGAACGTGGTCACTACGGTGCTCCTGCTGATCGTGTTCGGCCTGCTCACCGGGTCGGGGTTCAGCCGGTTCAAGATCGCGCCGGGCGGCGACGTACTCATCGGGCTCGCGGTCATCGCCGCCGCCGTCATCGTCCTGCTGACCGTGCCGCAGACCCGCGCCAAGCTGGCCGGTACCGTGTGGCCGCACCTGCGCCAAGTCTGGCCCCGGCTGCTTGACGCCGTGTCCCATCCGCTCAGGGTTGCCGTCAGCGCCGGCGCGAACCTGCTGCTTTCCGCCGCCTACCTCGTCGCGTTCATCGCGGCGCTGCGGTCGGTGGGCGCTCATCCAGCCATACTGGCGCGCCGCAGTTGTCTACCTGGCCGGGAACGCGGTGGGATCAGCCGCGCCGACGCCCGGCGGACTCGGCGGAGTCGAAGCTGTCCTGGCCGCAGGGCTGACGGCGCATCGGCATCCCGGCGCACGAGGCGATACCAGCGGTGCTCATATTCCGGATAGCGACGTTCTGGCTGCCCATCCCGGTCGGCTGGATCTGCTACCTGGTGCTGCGGCGACGCGGCGTCCTTTAGCCGTCCGCGAGGTCGGCGGCGGCAAGTAGGTCGCGTACCGCACCAGGCCGGTCGGGGCTACTGGTCTAGCAGGAGACGGAGGGTCCGGGATTCCGCACGGCATTGGCGTTACCGTCATCATCGAAGTAGACGAATACATCGTGCCTGGCCGTGTCCATTCCCGAATCCGGTCAGCCCACCACATCAGGTCGGCGTCCGGTCAGGACCCTGCGTACAGGTGATGATCGTCGGGCCGTGCATACGCACGTAAGCAAGTCTGAGGTGGCTCGCAGTATGCACGGAAGGCCCGCGCCGCTCATCACGCAATAAGCGGCACCATGCGCTTCCAGCAGCGCAAAGATCTCCTCGCAGTGCCAACTGCGATGCCGGAACTCCACCGCGACCCGCATCCAGCCAGGGACGAGCCGGAGGAAATAGCCGAGCCGGGCGTCGTCGCGCGCATGCGAGGGCGCCAGCTGGACCAGCAGCACGGCGCGCTTATCACCCAGCTCATGCCAGCCCGCCGCGATGCGCTGCAGCCACGTTTCCGGCGCGTAGAGCCGACGCCCGTGGGTAAGGCCCCGCGAGCCTTGACCGATAGGCGGAAGCCATCCGGCAGCCGGTGCTGCCAGCTGCTGAACGCCGCTGGCCGGGG
>CAWIDQ010000020.1:0-13247 GCA_963834695.1 uncultured Actinomycetota bacterium | reverse complement strand
AATGCGCTGTCATCGCGTGAGAGTCGTGATCGAGGATCCGCCGGACGACCCCTGGGGGACGTCCATGTTGATCAGGCGGGTCCCCAGAGTATGACGGTACTGATGGGCGGTTAGGTGGACCGGCTGGCCGTGCTCGTCGCGGATGTCGCAGCGGCGCAGCCACTCGCCGAGCGCGTGCTGGTAGCCGGAATGGCTGACCCGCTTGCTGCCGTCGGGGTTGGCCCGGTCCCGGGGAAACAAGACCGGCATCCCCTGAGGCCAGCGCTCGCGGACGCGGCACTGCTGGTCCGGTGACCGCGGCCTGGAGTTCCTCATCGATGGGGACGAGCGCCTCCCTGCTCATCTTGTGGTTCAAGTAGCGCAGGTACGGAGCCTGATCGGCATCGCGGACGATGCAGTCGAACGGAAGGCGCAGCGCGTCGCCGAGGCGGAGCCCGCAGCGAATGAGAATCAGGGTGATCAGCCGCCTGGCCGGGTCGTTCCACCGGTCGAGGTTGGCCGGGTCCTCGAGCTGGGTCATGACATGTTCTGCGAGAGCGCGGGGCAGCAGCTGCCCGCGCTTGGGGTAGTCGTCGTAGTGAAACATGGCGCTGGCGGGCAGGGAGTCGTCCCAGCCGAGCCGCAGGATCGCGTGCAGGAAGCCGTTGAGCTGCCCGATGCGCTCGGCGTGGACCACGCGGCCGGCCAGCTCGGCGTGCAGGTCGGCCAGGTAGCGTTCCAGCAGTTCACGGTCAACCTGGTCAAGGCGGGTGACGTTCACCGAGGGAGAGGCGAGGAACGCGCTGAAGCGGGCTATCGCGAGCACCCCCTTGGTGACCGACCCTGCGCCGGTGCCGCTGCTCAGCCGCCACCGGATCCACCGTTTGGCCAGCTCCCTCAGCCATGGCTGGGAGATCGGGGTGAACCGCACCATGGCGGGTCCCTCGCTGACGCCCAGGTTGCGGAGCCGCCAGGTGTCACGGGGGTACTCGACACCCCAGCCGCGGCCGGCGTGGAGCTCTTCGACCTTGCGGGGGCATAGACTAGCAGTGCCCGGCCGGAGTCTCCGTGGCCGGGACTCGCCCGCCCGGGGAACCTCTCGGACCACGCCTGCCGCCAGGCGTCCTCGTCCCGGTCCAGCAGCGAGGCAGCCGCGCTGGCGGCCAGGAACGTAACCACTGTCTGCACGGCGCCCGGGGCGATCTTGATCGCCCCGTCATCGTGCCTGCCCTGCAGGGCGTACTGCACCTCCAGCCGCAGGTGCGCCTTCAGGCCGCCCAGGTCGATGCGCTCGTGGCCGGGGACCGCGTCGTCCTCGTAGCGGCGGGCGTACTCCCCGGGGTCCGGACGGCCCCGCTCCCTCCAGCGGTTCCCGTGGGACAGGCAGAACGGCAGGCCAGCGTGGACCCACAGATCGCAGTAGGAGATCCGGCATGCCGCCGGAGGGACCTCGGGAGGTTCCGCGGGCAGGGCCGCGACCCAGCTGTCCAGCTCAGGACGCCCATCCCGCTGCCACGCATACAGGTGCCTGGTGCACAGACCTTGTTCCTTGCGCCCGTAGAGGCAGCCCGCGCCCCGGCAGGACGCCAGCTTCTGGTGCCCTTTCAGCCGGGGATCGGTAGTAGCGGTGAACCCGGCACGATCCGGCTTTCCCTGGTTCCGCCAACGGTGATCGTGCCCGGAGCACAGCCCCCCGACACGGCCGGAGCGCCCGCATCCGGCGACCTTGCAGGGCGGTCCACCGAAGACCGGGTTACCCGGCCCGAACGCCAGGACATCCGGCCGGAACTCCGGCCGGACTGCGGCCAGCAGTTTTTCCAGCAGGCCCGCGGGCCTGCCCGGCTCCCGGCCGGGCCCGCCCGGGAGCACGTGATCGCCGGCGGGGCTCACAGGTCACCGTCCTCGTCCTCGAAGACAGCGGCGGCCAGCCGGACTGTCACGTCGTGGCGGCGGGCCGCCGCGTGGAGCCATGACATCCCGCCGCTCATCTGGTCCTCGCGTTCTTCGCCTAGCGCCAGTTCCGTCCGCCAGGCGGCGAACACCTCCCGGACCTGCGGAGCCGGCGCCAGGCCGCTGATTCGGCCGGCCAGCACCGACCCGGCCGGGCCGACCGTCCACGAAATGAGCGGAAGGCCGCCGTGCGCTTCCAGGATCGCGGCCAGCTCAGCCGCGGCCCGCCGCTGCCACGCCGCCCTCTCGGCCTGGCCGATCCACGAGCTGCTCACCAGGACACCTCGCTCCCCGTGGCGCTGAACCAGCCGGCGGCCTCCAGTGCCCTGCGGGCGTCCTCGGCGGTCAGGTGCCCGTAGACCGCGCTCGTAATGGCGACCGATGAGTGTCCCAGGACCTTGGACACGACCTCGACCGGCACCCCGTCCCGGAGCATCCTGGTGGCCGCCGAGTGCCGGAACCAGTGCGGATCGAAATCGATTCCGGTTTTCGCCCGCAGCCGCAACACCAGGTCATAGACCGCAGGGTAGGACCAGGCGTGCCCGCGGGGACTGGCAAACAGGTTCACGAATACGTAGCTGCTGTCGGTGCCCCCGTATTCAGCGTGCAGGTAGTCGGCATACAGCCGGATCAGGTCCGGCCCGACGGGGACCGTCCGGCCGCCGGACTTGGCCCGTGCGCCGTTCGCGTTCTCCCGCGCCACGATGGTGATCTCGCACTCGGCCGCGGCGATGTCCTCATGACGGAGCCCGAGTGCTTCACCTGCCCGGCAGCCGCTCTCGTGAAGAACGGCGAAGAAGAAGCGGTCCCGCAGCCGGGTGCAGGCATCAAGGATCGCCTGCATCTCCGCCACCGTCAGGATCCGCGGCAGCTTCTTCGGGACCTTCAGCGAGATCGCCCGCCCGCGATACGGCTTGCCCTTGCTCACGTGATGAAGAAAGGGCTTCCACCCGCCCCTGCTGCCCGTCCGCCACGCGGCCAGCAGGTCGCCGACCCCGGCGCCGTTACGTGCCTCATGCGCGTAGAACGCGCTGACGGCGGCGAGCTTGCGGTTCACCGTCGCGGCACTGACCTCAGCGGCCGCCGTCGGCAGCACCGCGACTTCGCCCGACCGCCCTGCCGGGGGCAACTGCAGCCAGGCGACGAACTCGCCGACATCCTCCAGCCGGGCCTCGCGCCAGTCCAGGCCCCGGAAGCTGATGAACTCCCAGTAATTCTTGAGGTCGTGGGCGTACGCCTTCACCGTGTTCGGCGACCGGCCGATGTCGGTGAGATATGCCAGGAACCGGTCGACCGGGACGACCGGCACGTCGTCGTCCGCGAGAACCGTCCACGATCGGGTCCCCGAACCGGGGACCGCCACCGGATGCACGAGCATCGTCTCCTCCTTGATCCACGTCATGGACAAAGCAGGAGATAACCACGGACAAACCGCCATCCGGGCACGGGAGAAGGCCCGTGACGGACGTTAAGGACAGGTCAGCTGAGGCTTGAGATAACCACGGCTACGCCGCAGACCTTCACCGCGGCCTCCAGACCCAGGCGAAACAGACCCAGCCTGAAGTTCCCCGCCCGTCATGAGGGGCGGGTGCGCACCGCTAACCAGCCCAAATCCGCCGGGTTAGAGCTGGCATACGCTCAAGAGGCGTAACGAAGCCGATTTCTCACGTGTACCTTCCCGTCTCGCTCACCGCGCCCGCCCCATCCGGCAGTCCTGGAACGACGCGACTTTGTCGAGGCTGCTCCCGCCCTCCCCGCCGACCCGCGGCTCAGGCTGCCTCCAGCTTCACCCCGCCGCTGCGACGGCCGGGAGATCGAGGTCTTCCACCCCCATTCGGACAATCAGCGCCTCGTGGCGCACGCTGCTCGCGTATAGCTACACCATATTTGCGACGGCGATCTAATAGCGGCATGCTGTGCCGTGTCACGACTGGGCTATCGGAATCAAGGGGGCTGTAGATGCCGGGTGAGGTTTTGATGGCCCTGGCACAGTGGGCCGGGCAGACGGTGGCGGCTGCGGCGGTCACTGACGTGTGGCAGGCGGCGCGGCATAAGGTCGCGCGGCTGCTGGGACGCGGCAACTCGAAGAGGACCGAAGTGGCAGAGCGGTGGCTGGACGAGACGCACCAGCAGCTCACAGCCGTGCGGGGCGCGGACCTCGAACCGGTCCAGGCAGCAGCCGCTCGGCGCTGGGAGGCCCGGTTTGCGGATCTGCTGGATGAGAACCCGGGCTTGGAGACTGACCTGCGCGCGGTGGTGGAGGAAATCGCGACGCAACTGCCTGCTGGGATGGTGTCCGCAGCCGATCACTCGGTTGGCGCCGGGCGGGATGTGAACATCACCGCATCCGGGGGTGGGACCGCGGCGGGAGTGATCCACGGGAGCGTGGCGCCGCCGGGCCCTACTCCACCGGGTCCGGCGAACCGGTAGCCGCACCCGGGGCAGCGTGGGCGCTGGCGCCGGGGTCGGTAGGTGCCGACCGCGGCGGGATCGCTGTGGGACGCGTGGAGTACCCGCGGCGGGAGGTGGCGAGCCAGCCGGTACGGCTGGCGCCACGGCCGGTGTTCCTGGCCGGGCGGGAAGGATTGCTGGCCGAGTTGGATGCGCGGCTGGCGGCCGGTGACGGGTACTCGGGCCCGCGGGTGGTGGCCTTGTGCGGGCTGGGAGGTGCGGGCAAGACCAGCGTGGCCCTGGAATATGCCCACCGTCACCTGGCTGAGGTCGGGCTGGCCTGGCAGTTCCCGGCCGAGGACCCGAGCGTGCTAGCGGCTGGGTTCGGTGAGCTGGCGGCCCAGCTGGGCGCCCGGGAGCTGCTGGATGCGCGCGACCCGGTGGCCTCAGTGCACGGCGTGCTGGCCGCCTATCCCGCGGAGTGGCTGCTGGTGTTCGACAACGCGCCATCCCGCGCCTCGGTCCAGCCGTTCTTGCCGCCAGCGGGCCGCGGGCGGGTGCTAATCACCAGCCGGGATCAGATCTGGCCGCCCGGCCAGGCCCTGGATGTGCCAGTCCTTGACCAGCAGGTGGCGGCTGGGTTCCTCGCGAACCGGACCGGGGACACAAACTGGCAGGCGGCCGGTGAGCTGGCCGGTGAGCTGGGCGGGTTGCCGCTGGCGCTGGAGCAGGCGGCCGCCTACATTCAGGCCAGCGGGGGCAGCCTGGCCGAGTACCTGTCATCGTTCCGGCAGCGGCGCGCGGACATGCTGGCCCGCGGCGAGCCGATCGGGTACAGCCACACAGTCGCCACCACGTGGCGACTGGCGTTTGAGGAGTTGCAGCAAGCCGCACCGCGCGCGGTCGGCCTGCTGCGGCTACTGGCGTTCTGCGCGCCCGAGGCGATCCCGCTGCGCCTGCTGCTGCTACCTCGCCCCGGGCTGGCCGGACGGCTCGGCGGCGAGGTGGCACCGGTGCTCGCGCCGCTGCTGGACGATCCGCTGGCGGCCGGTGACGCGATCGTGGCCCTGCGCCGGTATTCGCTGGTCACCCCGGCCGCCGACGGGTCGGTGTCGGTGCACCGGCTGGTCCAGGCCGTCACTACGGATCAGATGCCCGAGATGCTGGCCAGGGAATGGCAGCAGGCCGCCGCCGCCCTGATCGAGGACAGCATTCCCGGCGATACCGCCCTGCCCGGAACCTGGGCGGTGTGCGCGGCGCTGTTGCCGCACGCCCAGATGGCTCTGGCTGATGACAGCGCCGGGATGGCCCGGATTGCCAACTATCTCGGATCGAGCGGCAATTACGTCACAGCACGAGACTTCCAAAGGAGAGTCCTTGCCGCACAGGAGCGGATATTCGGCCCAGAGGACCCGGACACCTTGGCCACTAGGCACAATCTCGCGTACTGGGCCGGGCTGGCGGGGGACCCGGCCGCCGCCAGGGACCTGTTCGCCGGGCTGCTGCCCGTGCTCAAGCGGGTCCTCGGCCCGGAGCACCCGGATACCCTGGCCGCCCGGCAAGACCTCGCCCGCATGACCGGGGAGGCGGGGGACCCAGCCGCAGCCCGCGACCAGTGCGCTGCGCTGCTGCCCGTTCAGGAGCGGGTCCTCGGCCCGGAGCACCCGGGCACCCTGGTCACTCGGCACAACCTTGCCCGATGGACCGGGCGGGCGGGGGATGCGGCCGCCGCCCGGGACCTGCTGGCCGGGCTGTTGCCCGCGCGCGAGCGGGTCCTCGGCCCGGAGCACCCGCATACCCTGACCACCCGCGGCGCCCTCGCCGCCTGGACCGGGCGGGCGGGGGATGCGGCCGCCGCCCGGGACCTGCTGGCGGGGCTGCTGCCCGTGCGCGAGCGGGTCCTCGGCCCGGAGCACCCGGGTACTCTGACCACCCGGCAAGATCTCGCCCGGATGACCGGGGAGGCAGGCGACCCGGCCGCCGCCCGGGACCTGCTGGCCGGGCTGTTGCCCGTGCTCGAGCGGGTCCTCGGCCCGGAGCACCCGGATACCCTGGCCGCCCGGCACCAGCTCGCCCGCATGACTGGGGAGGCGGGGGACCCGGCCGCCGCCCGGGACCTGTTCGCCGGGCTTGTGCTCATAGACGAGCGGGTTCTCGGCGCGGAGCACCCGCGCACCCTGGCCGGCCGACGCCAGCTCGACCACTGGACCAAGAGGGCGGAGCGTGACCTTGGCATGGGTGTGAAGTAGCTCCCGCATGTTCACTCGCGCCGGGCTCGCAGGTAAGCCCAGCTGACCAGCGGCGCATAACCGGAAGCGCCCACGACACCCACGCTTCGCGCCTATGGTTTTACGATCTCCCACCGTGCCCTTGAGCACAACTCAGGACCGACGATCAGTACAGCAGTGCCCACTCCGATAGCCCAGAATTACTTGATCTGTGCGTCCAGCTCACCTCACTCGTAGGCCTTGCCCACAGGTGCATCATGAAGCAGCCTGTTGATCTTGGTGAGGCTGACCCGCGGTCGTATTTCCGGCTGGCAGCGCGCCTGCGGAGGCAGATCCTGGACGGTGAGGTTGCACCCGGGCAGCCCGTACCGTCGATTACTACGCTCAGTCAGGAACTCGGACACGCGCGTCAGACGTGCAGCAAGGCCATGCGGCTACTTGAACAGGAAGAGCTGCTGACTTTCATTCCGGGGCTCAGTTATTACGCCACGGCGGCGGCTGCGGCTGTTGACGGTCAATGAGATTTGCCCACTGGCGGCCATCAGGAACTGCCCGGAGACGGCCGTGACTATCACGTAGCGTGACCGCGTACAGAGGCGAAGGTCGCCCAGGTCCCGCCATGGTCGGCAACCTGAGTGCCGCGGTGGCTACGCGATGCCACGCCGAACCGGGCAATCTGGGTGCGGTTACTCGCATCGCCACAGTCGACCGCACGTCCGGATTTGGCTGGATGAGTGCAGGTCAAACAAGTGAACTACCGGCGGGCAGCACCGCGTGTACCCTGCATCCGTGGACCAGATCACCGTTGACACGGGTGCGTCTTTCTGAAAGGTGCCTCATTTCGGGGTGTTCCGGTCATGCGGCGAGGTTGAGGCGGTCGATGGTGTCCTCGTCGTAGCGGGCAAGGTGGTGCTCGCTGCGGTAGCGTTCCTTGTAGTACCGCATGTAGTCGTCGAGGTCGCCGTTGACGACGACGGCGCGGAGCTTGAGGATGACCTCGGCGCCGTCGGGGGACCACCTGGCGCCTGTAATTCCGAACCTGTCTTCGATGACGAATCTGCAGGCTCCCTCGATCATGCCGGTGGCGATGGGCCATCCCTTTTCGAGTGCCTTGTCGTAGCGCATGTGCTTCTGGTTGTTCGTCAGGTAGGTGACGGCCTTGTCCATGTCGGTGAGGTCGAGGTGGCGGGTGCGGGGGTTGGCGCGGGTCTTCGCGGCGACGGAGGCGAGGGTGGCGGCGACGGCTTTCGCGCGGCCGTGCAGGACGCGGAGCAGCTGCCCGTCGGCCCACTGGCCGGCGGCTGCGGGGTCGCCGGGGCGCAGGGCGGCGGCGGCCTTGCCGATGTAGCCGCTGACGTGGATGTAGTCGATCAGGACGGGGACCTTCAGCTTCCGGGCCTTCGCGTGGTCCTCGATGGCGGTGATCTGCTGCTTGTTCCCGCCGGCGAGGAAGACCCGCTGCCGCACCCGCTGGGGGTCGCGGCGGTCGGCCTCGTCGAACGCGGACCCGATCATGTCCTCGATGGACTCGGTCACGGACGCCGATACCCACTTGTCCCGGGCCTTCGGGCCGGGGTGGGCCTGGCGGCGGGCGGGCGGGGCGGCGATGTCCTGCGGCTCGCGGACGGCGGGGGTGAAGTCAGCGACGGCGACGATCTCGGCCATCTTCTTGATCCCGGGGCGGGTGCCGTCCTGCTTGCCGGCGGTCCTGCGGTGCTCCGGGCGCATGGCGATGCCCTTGCCGTCGCCCTGCATCATGATCACGTCGCTGTCCGGCTGCTCTTCTTCTTCCGCGTCCCGGGAGCGCTGTTCGTAGAAGTCGTCCGTCCAGGCCGCGAGATCCTCGGCCAGCCCGGTGAGCTGGGCGCGGCCGACCGTGACCCCGGTCCGGGCCTCGATGATCTCCTGGGCCTGCCCGAACCCGCCCGCGGCCAGGTGGAAGGCCGCCAGGGACCGCATCCCCAGGGAGTACGGGTCGCCGGGCAGGACCTGCCAGGCGTCAGCCGGGTACAGGTTCGGCTCGCGCCGGTTGCGGTAGGCCAGCCGGGTGACCCGGACCGGCCCGAACACGCTGGCCACGCCCCGGCCGTGCCCGGCCTCGACGATGCCGTGCCGGATCCCGGCCGCGCTCGTGACCCCCTCGGCCCGCTCCTCGCGGGCGGCATCGATGTCGAACGTGGCCTGCAGCAGCCGCCGCTGCAGCTCCCGGCCCTCCTCGGTGATCGCCTTCTCCCGCTCCCCGTGATCGAGGTACCGCGATTCGTCCGCGGCCCAGGCCGCCAGCCCGGCGAACTGCTCCGCCGGGGCGGCGAGCGCCGCCGCCAGCTCCCCGTCCAGCGGGGCCTCGCTCCCGTCGTCGCGGACCTGCCTGATTGTCACCGAGAACCTCACCGTCACCGCCGCGCCTCCAGATGCCTGCCGGGAATGATTCCCGCCCATCATCCCGGAAACGGCCCCGGAACCCGCGGAACCGGTGACGGGCCCCCATCCCGGCCGCGTCCCGGGCGCACCGCCGCCACCCCGCTGACCAGGATCGACCACCACCAGTAATGCCAGAATGCCCTGAAACGCCCTGACTCTCCCAATATAAGCCGGTTCAACCCGAAATTAGGAGATATTGATACCTATTAAAAAGACGCACCCCGTTGACACGGCCGCCGTCGTTATTCTCGCGGAGGGATCATCGACGAGCGAAATATCTAACAGGCGCGGCCACCTCTTCGAGATGTTTATCGCCAAGCTGCTTGCGACGCAGGGATACGGTGATCCCCGCCCTGAAAATCTAAATTTCACTAGCGAAGGTATAGAGCTGGATGTCAAGGCCTGTCACACCGTTACCGACGAACAGCTAATTTGCGAATGCAAAGCCTACAGCTCCAATGTGCGAGCACCCTCGTTGACATCCTTTCTGGGGAAGTTCGCTCTAGCCAGAGCCGACGATGACCGGATTCACGGGCTCTTCATTGCGCTCCCTCGCTCCCTCGCGGGTGCATCTTTTTGATAGGTATCAATATTTGCTAATTTCGGGTTGAATCCGACTAAATTTGGAGAGTCTGGGCTTTTCGGGGTATCTCGGGCATTGCGGAGGGTTATCCGTGCTGGCGGGCGGGGTGGGGGCGGTGCTCCCAGGGCACCTGCAAGATCAGTAATTTATGAGGGTGACTCGCTCCCCGGTTTGATAATTGGTCGTGTTTGCGCTGGTCATGTGGCGGTTTCCTGAGCGGGTGCGGCGGGGCGCCTTGTTGCCGGCCTGGGGGGCGGGGGTGTCAGGTCACGGCGGGGTTTCCGTTCGGTGCCAGCGGTGTCATGAGGCCAAGGAGCTGCAGCGGGAGCTGGTAGGGGTCGCGGTGGCAGGCGCGGAGTTGCGCGGCGATGTTCGGGACGCGGTGCAGGTGGAGGATGCCGGCGACGGTGTTGCGGACGGCGGCCATGGCCCGGTGCGCACGGCCGATGCGGCTGGCGTCCTCGCCGAATACGACATCACGGACATAGTGGTGCATCTCGATGGCCCAGTGGCCGCGCAGGTAGGCGAGCAGGTCAGCGGGGCCGGCCTGGTCCGCCGGCAGGCTGGTGATGCCGAGGACGGCGACCGCGCCGAGCAGTTCCCCGTCCGTGCCGTAGCTGTAGCGCTCGACGAGGAATACCTGCCTGACGTGCGGGAACAGGGCGGCGATCCGCTCGGTGGGCGGCAGGGTCTTGATCGTGCGGGCATCGACGCGGCCGTGGCCGCGGTCCACGGTCCAGGCTTCCCCTGCTACTGACTCCCAGGGCAGGGCGCCGGCCGCGTCGAACAGGCCCGGCTGGTTCTCCCCGATGGTGAAGATGAAGAAGGCGCCCGCGGCATCGATCTGCCGGGCGTGCCTGCGCTGGGTGTGCATCTGGTCTGCGGTGATCACCGCGCTGTGGAGGTCCCCGGCCGGGATCTTGCCCAGCAGCTGGCGGAAGACCGGGATCTCGTTTGTCTTCGCGACGTCGACCGGGAGCTGGGCGGCGGTGGTGCCGTCGTCCCAGATCCCGGACAGCAGCATCGGGGCGCGCCCGCTGCGGGCGGCGCCGCGTACCGCCTTGCCGTCGATCCGCAGATGGCGGCGCATGCCGGGTCGCAGCGCACGGGCCCGGGCAGCGGACCACGCGCACAGCGCGTCGTCATACTGTCCCTGGTCACAGCCGGCCAGGGCCCGGCCGAGGGTGGTGGCATCCGGGCGGCGGGCCTTCCCGTTCCTGCCCAGCGGCGCGCCCAGCCGGGTCAGCAGTTCCTCCGGTGCCGTCGCGGCCCATTCCGCGGCCGCGTCCAGCTCGCCGTCCCCGGCCATGCCCGCGATCAGCGGCAGCGCCAGCAGGTACTCCAGCGGATAGGAACGGCCCTGCCGTCCGCGGTGGTCGTCCACCGTGCGCAGGAACCCGCGCAGCCGCGTGATCTCTTCATCATCCCAGCGGGAGAGCACTGATTCGCGTACCAGTTCCCCTCGTTCCGGGCGCTGCCCGGCGGGCAGCGGGCCCTCCAGGGCCGCGGCCAGCGCGGCACGCCCCTCCGCGGGCAGGTCCACCGGCAGCCGGGACGGCAGCACCAGCTCGGGCGGCGGGCCGGGCAGCACGTCCGGCACCGCGGGGAGATCCGGCATCACGGCCGGCAGCACGTCCGGGACCAGGGCACGGCACGGCACGGGCATGGCAGACTTGGGCACGCGGGGTTCCTCCGTGGGCACGGTGATTTGTCGCAGAAGAACCAGTTTTCCCCGGGGAACCCCGCATCCCCGGAACAACACGCCCTGTTACCCAGGCGCGCTCACGCCGTGACCCCAACGCGACACCAGGCCACCCCGGCCGTCAACGGCGACCCCGGCACCCGCTGCTGACCAGCAGCAATTCTGTACGCGCTCAGGCGATCATCGACTTTGCAGGCGCCCTGGCGGCCTGCTGGCCCTGGTGACAGCGCTGCCGGGACGGCGGCCCGTCACCGGTTCCGCGGGTTCCTGTGCCGTTTCCGAGATGATGACGGGAAATCATTCCCGGCAGGCATCTGGAGGCGCGGCGGTGACGGTGAGGTTCGCGGTGACGGTGAGGCAGGTCCGGGAGGACGGGACCGAGGCCCCTGTAGAGGGGGAGCTGGCGGCGGTGCTCGCCGGCCCGGCGGAGCAGTTCGCCGGGCTCGCGGCCTGGGCAGCGGACGAGGCCCGGTTCTGCGATCACGGGGAGCGGAAGGAAGTGATCGGGGAAGAGGGCCGCGAGCTGCAGCGGCGGCTGCTGCAGGCCACGTCCGGCATCGATTCCGCGCGCGAGGAGCGGGCTGAGGGGGTCACGAGCGCCGCGGGGATCGGTCACGGCAGCGTGGAGGCCGGGCACGGCCGGGGCGTGACGAGCGTGTTCGGGCCGGTCCGGGTTTCCCGGATGGCCTACCGCAACCGCCGCGAGCCGAACCTGTACCCCGCCGACGCCCGGCAGGTCCTCCCTGATGATCCCTATTCCCTGGGGATGCGGGCCCTGGCGGCGTATCACCTGGCCGGCGGGGGGTTCGGGCAGGCCCAGGATGTCATCAGGGAACGCACCGGCGTCACGGTCGGCCGCGCCCAGCTCACCGGCCTCGCGGAAGACCTCGCCGCCTGGACGGATGACTTCTACGAGCAGCGCGCCCGGGACGCGGACGACGATCTCCCGGACACGGACGTGATCATGATGCAGGGCGACGGCAAGGGCATCGCCATGCGCCCGGAGCACCGCAAGAACGCCGGCAAGGAGACAGAAAGCACGCACCCGGGGATCAAGAAGATGGCCGAGATCGTCGCCGTCGCCGACTTCACCCCCGCCGTCCGGGAACCGGAGGACATCGCCGCCCCGCCCGGCCGCCGCCAGGCGCACCCCGGCCCGAAAGCCCGGGACAAATGGGTATCCGCCTCGATCACCGAATCCATCGAGGACATGATCGCCGCGGCCTATGACGAGGCCGACCGCCGCGATCCCCAGCGCGTGCGGCAGCGGGTCTTCCTCGTCGACGGGAACAAGCAGCAGATCACCGCCATCGAGGCCCAGGCGAGAGAGCGAAGCCTGAAGGTCCCGGTCCTCATCGACTACATCCACGTCAGCGGCTACCTCGGCAAGGCCGCCGCCGCACTGCACCCCGGCGACCCGCAGGCCGCGGGCCAGTGGGCCGACGGCCAGCTGCTGCGGGTGCTGCACGGCCGCGCGAAGGCCGTCGCCGCCACCCTCGCCTCCGTCGCCGCGAGAACCCGCTCCGGCCCCCGCAACCGCCACCTTGACCTCACCGGCATGGACAAGGCCGTCACCTACCTCACGAACAACCACCGGCACATGCGCTACGACAAGGCACTAGCCAACGGCTGGCCCATCGCCACCGGCATGATCGAGGGCGCCTGCAGATTCGTCATCGAAGACAGATTCGGTATTACAGGCGCCAGGTGGTCCCCCGACGGAGCCGAGACCATCCTCAAGCTCCGCGCTGTCGTCGTCAACGGCGACCTCGACGCCTACATGCGCTACTACAAGAACCGCTACCGCGACGAGCACCACCTCGCCCGCTACGACCCCGCCACCATCGAAGACCTCAACCTAGCGGCATGACCGAAACAACCCGAAATAATACGCCTCTCAGAAAGACGCACCCCTCCCTCGGCGCTGCGGAATTACGCCAAGTGTGTTATCAGGTAAAAGCGGCAGCTCGCCTCCCGGAGATGACCAACGAAT
>CAWIDQ010000019.1:0-33011 GCA_963834695.1 uncultured Actinomycetota bacterium | reverse complement strand
AGCCTCTGGACGTGAGCCATGCTGGTGTGCCGCGTCAGTACGCGCTCACGTCATCTTCTAGCTCACCGGCAACATCTTTCCCGGGCGTCCGCCCTCGCGCCGAGGAGGGGGCAGCGCGCTTACCCGTTCCGCGGGGGGCGGCTGATGGCGACCAGGGGCATGAACAGGTCGTCCACGATCGCGAGGATCCGCTCGGGCGGGATCGGCTTGTAGGTCATCAGCATGTCGTGGCGCATCAGGTCAAACGGCATGGTCAGGACGGCCGGGGGGATGCGAACGAGGTCGATCTCGCCGCGCTCGTGCGCCCAGGCGAAGATCTGGTCTGACCACAGCGGGCGGTCGGCCAGGACCTTCTCGCGCACCTGGGCCGGGGTGAGGCCGCTGCTGGCCAGCAGGCCGGAGAACACGGCGCTGATGATGGCGGCGAAGCTGACCCGCATGCTGCTGAAGCTGCTGAGCAGCGCGATCATGTCGCCGCGCAGGCTCCCGGTGTCGGGGATCTCGACGGGATGCGTCGTGCCGTAGTGGCGGATGGCGGCGATCACCAGGTCGTCCTTATTGGGCCAGCGCCGGTACAGCACCGCCACGCCCGTCTTCGCGCGGGCCGCGACCGACTCCATCGTCAGCCTGGCGAAGCCGGCCTCCACGAGCTCCTGCCACGCGGCCTCCAGCAGCGCGGCCTCCAGTTCCTCACCGCGCCGCCGTTGCCGGGTCCGTTGCGCCTGCTCGGTCATGGCAGCCAGCATAGCGACTCAGGGAGAATTAAGAGATACTTGCATTCCTTAACGGCCTGTCCTACTCTTCATAAGAGAAGGATTAATCTCTTATGAAGGAGGGGTCGGCATGGCAGCGACACCAGCGAAGCCCGCGGCCGAGAAGCTGGACCCCGCGGTGGTCAAGACCGCCCTGATCCTCGTCGTCGGCGGGATGGCCGTCATCTTCGATACCACGATCGTCAGCGTCGCCCTGCACACGCTCTCGGTGAAGCTGGACACCCCGGTCACGACGATCCAGTGGGTGAGCACCGGCTACCTGCTGGCGCTCGGCATCGCGGTGCCGCTCAGCACCTGGGGCCTGCAGCGGTTCGGCGGCAAGCGGCTGTGGATGTTCTCCCTCGCCGTCTTCCTCGTCGGCTCGGTCGGGTCCAGCCTCGCGTGGGACGTCGGCTCGCTCATCGGCTGGCGGGTCGTCCAGGGCATCGGCGGTGGCCTCATGCTCCCGCTGATGACCACGCTCATCTTCCAGGCCGCGGGCGGCAAGTCGCTCGGGCGGCTCGTCACCTACGTCGCGATGCCGGCGCTGCTCGGCCCGATCCTCGGCCCGCTGATCGGCGGCGCCATCCTGACCCACCTGAGCTGGCGGTTCATGTTCTGGGTGAACGTGCCGTTCTGCGTCATCGGCATCCTGCTCGCCTGGCGTTACCTGAACATCGACGCGCCCGCCAGCCCGGGCCCCGCGGCCGGCAAGCCGAGGCTCGACGTGCCCGGGCTCTTCCTTATCGCGCCGGGTATCTCGGTCGTCCTGCTGGGTCTCGCCAACGCGGGCACCGCCGCCGGGTTCGCCCACCTGGACGTCATCATCCCGCTCGTCGCCGGCGTCGCGCTGCTCGCGGCCTTCACCGGCTACGCGCTGCGCAGGAGCCACCCTCTCGTCGAGGTCCGGCTGCTCGCCAGGCGGTCAGTCGGCTCCTCCAGCGTGGTGCTGTTCTTCTCCGGCTTTTCCCTGTACGGCGCGATGCTGCTGATGCCGCTGTACTACCAGGAGGTGCGCGGCGCCACCGCGCTCGCCGCCGGGGTCATGCTCGTCCCGCAGGGCATCGGCACCCTCTTGTCCCGCACCGTCCTCGGGAGCAACATCGACCGGTTCGGCTCGCGCGTCATCGCCCTGGCCGGGTTCGCCGTCGTCGCCGCCGCGACCGTTCCGTTTGCCCTGGCCGGGCCGCACACCAGCGAGTGGCTGCTCGCCGTCTGGATGGTCATCCGCGGGTTCGGCCTCGGGGCCGTCACCATGCCCGTCATCGTCGCCGGTGCCCAGGCCGGTCTCCGCCTCGAGCCTGGCGTACAGCTCGGTGGAGTACTGGACCAGCCGGGTGCCGCTCTCCGAGGCGCGCAGCTGGCCGACCAGCCCGGCCGCGTGCCAGGTGGTGCCGCAGGACAGCTGGCCCTGCTCGAGCAGCAGCACGTCGGTCCAGCCCAGCTGGGCCAGGTGGTAGGCCACGCTGGCGCCGATCACGCCCCCGCCGATGATCACGACCCGGGCGCGGCTGGGCAGGCTGGGGGTTTCAGTCATCTCGCTGGCTCAGTCATCTCGCTGGAGGGCCTCGAGCAGGTCGTTGAAGTCAGTGGCGGTGAAACCGCGGGCCGCGCCCTCGAACCGTTCCATGGCCCAGGACCAGAAGTCGAACTCGATGGGGCTCGCGGCGTTCTGGATGGCGCCCCACAGCGCCCACCCGTACATGCCGACCAGGCCCAGCAGCCGGGCCCGGGCGATCATGCTCCGACGCGGCCTGGCGTAGTAGGCGGTGACGAGCTCGGCCAGGGCTTCGGCGGACATGTGCGACTCGGCCGCGATGTTGCCGAGCTCGAAGCAGGCGTCGTTGTTGCCGGACAACTCGTAGTCGACCAGCCAGATCCTGTCCCCGTCGTCGATGAAGTTCGCGGCCAGCAGGTCGTTGTGGCACGGGACCGTTCGGGCGGGGCGCGCCGCCAGCGCGTGGGCGGCCGCGCTGAACTGCGGCAGCAGGGCGTCGTATCCGGCCGGGATGCGGAAGCCGCGGGACCGCGCCACCGACCGGTACCGCCGCTGGACGTCGAACATGTCGAAGTCGTTGCCGAACCGCCCGCCCGAGTGCAGGCGGCGGCACGCCTGCGCGATCCGCGCGATGTTGCCGGCCGCGGCCACGTCGGCGGGGCCGAGGGTACGGCCCTCGATGTAGCCGATGACCAGCAGGCGGTCCTGAGGGCGGTACTCGATGACCGGCGCCCCAGCCCCGGCGGCGGCCGCGGTCACCGAATTCTGGTACTCGCAGTCCCGGTCGATCGCCAGCAGCTCGCTGCCGCCGGAGGAGACCCGCGCCACGAATATCCCGTCCGGCGTGGTCACCTTGTAGTTGCGGTTGGTCAGGCCACCGGACAATTCGCTGACCGTGCGTGGCTTGGCGGCCAGGCTTTTCGTCCGGTCGAAAAGGGCGTCGAGTTCCGCGGACATCCCTTCCTCACTCTTGAGGTCTAGACCCTAAGGCTCACCGTAGGGCACCAGTGCGGAAAGGGTCTAGACAGTTTGCATGCGGGACTCGTACGCTTCGCCTCACGGGTCCCATCGGCCGGAAGCGGAGGCCTCTGAAATTGAGCACTGATCTTCCCGGCGGGCAGGAACGGGATTCCGCCGATCTCGCCCGCTTCGGCTACTCCCAGGAACTCAAGCGCTCGCTCGGGCTGTTCAGCTCGTTCGCCGTCGCGTTCAGCTACATATCGCCGTCGACCGGCATCTTCACCCTGTTCGCGCTGGGCCTGACCACCCTCGGCGGGGTGTTCATCTGGACCTGGCCGGTGGTGGCCCTCGGCCAGTTCATCGTCGCGCTGAACTTCGCCGAGGTGTCCAGCCACTACCCGGTGGCCGGTTCGGTCTTCCAGTGGACGAAGTACCTGGCCAGCCGGAGCTACTCCTGGTTCACCGGCTGGATCTACCTGTTCGCCGGCATCCTGACCGTCACCGCGGTGGTGGCGACGCTGCCGCTGGCGCTGATCCCGGCTTTGAACGGGCTCGGCTGGCACTCGCTGAACGCGGCCAGCCTGCACACCCAGCTGGTCGTGGCGCTCATCACGCTGGTCGTCATCACCGTGCTGAACATCTACGGCGTCAAGCTGGTCTCGATCATCAACAACACCGGCGTGGTGTTCGAGATCCTCGGCATGTTCGTGTTCGCGCTGGTGCTGATGGCCTTCCACAACCACCAGGGTTTCCACGTGGTGACCAACAGCGCGGGCTTCCACGTCAACGGGAGCTCGTTCCTGGCCGCGATGTTCATGAGCCTGTTCGTGATCTACGGCTTCGACCCTGAAGAGCTCTACTCCCCCCAGGCTGTCGCTGAATGATCGAGCCTGGACGCCCGGCTCATGCTGGGCGTCCGCGAAGCCAGCCCGACCGACTAGGCGCGGCCCAGTCTTACGTTGCTCTCAGCGCGTTGGGCGGGAGCCGTGACCGCCAGCAGCGCCGGCGCCCGGAGAGCAGGCCCGCGGACAGCTCCGGCTACGCCGATGTTGTCGACCTGCCCGGCCCCTGTACGGGCAGGTCGAGGTCGGCGTAGCCGGAGCCGCGTCGTGCTCGGCGATCGCGAGCGGATGCGGAACGTGCCCGGATCCGCGTGGCGGGCTCGCGAGATGCCGGAGCAGTCCCCTCCTGACTGCTCCGACACCTGCTGGTCCATGCAGAGCGTGATCTTCCAGTGACCTCCAGGCCGGCGGCGATCATGCCATCACCTCGGCGAACACCTGCTGGGTGCTGAGCTCGTGCCCGTGGGAGCTGCGCGCGTGCTCGCGAATGGCGGCGACAAGCTGGCCGAGCTGATCGTCGCTCGCGACCCGGAACTCAACCCCGCAGGGGCAGCGGGCGACGTGCCCGGCCAGGGCACGTCCGGTGAAAGCGAGGTCGAGCGCGACGCACGGCTCGTCCCCCTCCACCCAGGCGTCGTGACCGGCCGGCACCACGTGCGCGTCACCCGGGCCGAGGTGGTATTCGCGCCCGTCGTCCATGCGGGCGTGGAGCCGGCCGGAGATGATGTAGCCGGTGTGGGCCGCCTGGCAGGCTTCCGTGCCGACCACCGGCTTGACGTCGGTCGACCACTTCCAACCGGGCTGATACACGGTGCGGACGATCGTGACGCCGGGCAGGTTGACCACGTTGCGCGAGGCGTGTTCGAACGCGTGCCGCTCATCGGGCGTCTCGATGTTCTTGACGGCCACGATGAGTCTCGTAGCTTCGAGCATCCGGCGTTGCCTTCCCTCGGCCTGGCTTGTCAGGCCAGCATGCAAGCCGGCCGCCTGCCGTCACATCGGGAACAACACGTAGTGCCAGCCGGGACTACGTAGTGGCCGGGGGAGGAAACGCCCGCTACGAGTCGCGGGCGGCGGCCTGTGATGCGGCCGCCACCAGGCCGGTTCGGGAGCGAGCGCCGGTCTTCCGCAGCAGGCTCTCGACGTGCTTCTCCACGGTCCGAGGGGACAGGTGCAGCTGCGCCGCGATCTGCTTGTTGGCCAGCCCGTCGGCGACGAGGCGCAGCACCTCCGCCTCCCTGGCGGTGATTCCCGCCGCCGCCCAGGGATTGGGCTGCGACTCCTTGAGCAGTTCGCGGCAGCGCTCGGCCAGGCGGGGCAGGTCCCGGCGATCAAAACCCGCCTCGGCCTCGGCCAGCCAGCGAAGCGGGTCGCCCCACCCGCCGGCGAGAGCAGCGGGGGCGGCGCAGAACCTCGCCAGCTCACCCCAGGCCTCGCAGTTCACGAAGCCAACGTCGCAGCCCGCCGCCAGTTCGCTGGCCCGCTGCCGCTGCCCGGCTCGCCCGGCCAGAACCGCCTCGGCATAGCCGATCAGGCTCCGGTTGCTGCGGATGGCGCCGACGCCCAGCCGGCGGGCCTCCTCGATCGCCCGCGCCGTCCGGTGATCACCCAGCGCGGCCAGCAGCAGCGGCCATACCGCCCGAAGTCCCGCGGGTTCGGCGTGCGGGAGGCGGGCCAGGATCGCCATCCCGCGGCCGTAGGGCTCCACGGCCGCCGCGGCCTCGCCACCGAACAGAACCGCTGCTCCCCGGCTGGCCCAGCAGATGCCCTCGACCATCTGGTCATCCGGGGCGGCCGCGACGGCGCGGGCGGCGTAGTGCTCTGTCTGCCCGGCGTCCGCGCGCATGCTGGCGCTGCCGGTCAGGACCGCCAGCGCCTTGGCCCGGACCTGGCCCAGGCCGAGCCGCTCGGCCAGGCCGACGGCGGCCTGCGCGTGGGCGTCACACGTGTCCAGCTCCCAGCGGCAGGTGAAGGCCGCGGCGAGCTGAAGATCCAGAATCGCCACGGTACTCAGCGCGCCCATCTGCTCGGCAGCGCGCCGTGCCTCGGACAACCGTTCCACGCCGGCGTGATCAAGTAGGTCGATGGTGCCCAGCTCGTGCAGGGCGCGCAGCCGCCACAACGGCAGGTCGGCTGCCTCCGCGGTGACCAGCGCGCTCTCGAACGCCGCGCGGGCCGCGCTGAGATCACGCAGCCGGTGGCTGCGGCCGATGAGTTCCAGCGCATGACAGCGGACATCCGGAGCACTGCCCTCGGCGGCGAGGACGCCCTCGGCGAAAAGCCGGGCCTTATCGAGGTCATCGGCGGCGAAGGCCACCTCGGCGTCGATGACGCCCATGCGGGCGCGCACGCGGCCGGCGCAGCGGTTCCGGCCAGGCGCCGGGCGGCGCCGAGGTGGTGACGGGCCATCTCCCACCGCGAGGCGCCCACCGCCGCCTGGCTGAGGCGAAGGTGGACCTCCATCCGGAGTTCCGGCGCCTCGGTCCCGAGCCGGGTGATCAGCTGGCCGCCGGCCGCCGCTGCCTCCTCAGCCCGCCCGGCCAGGGCCAGCGCTTCGACCAGCAGAAGTTCCGCCTGTTCCCGCTCGGGAGTGCCTTCGAGGAGGTCAGCGGCACGCCGTAGGGTGCCGGTCGCGGTGGCCAGCGCCCCCCAGGCCAGCGCCTGGGCGCCGGATTCGCTCAGCAGCGCTCCCGCCCGCCGGCGGTCGCCGGCACGGTCCGCCAGCTCGACGGCCAGCTCGCGCAGGCCGCCCTCCAGGCGCGGGTGCGCGGCGTCCAGAACGGCGAGGGCCGCCGAGGCCGCGGCCCGCTGGCGGGGCGGCAGCATCGTATCGAGCACCGCTTCGCGGGTCAGCGCGTGCCGAAAGCGGAAAGCGGTGCCGTCGGCGCTCATCAGCAGTTGCTCGACAGCGAGCCCGAGCGTCTCCGCGACCAGGGTCGCGGTCTGGCCGCTCACGGCCGGGAGCAGTTCCCAGTCGAAGTGGCGGCCGAGGATGGCAGCGGCTTCGATCACCGATCGCTGGAGTTCGCTGAACCCGGCCAGGCGCTCGCGGACCGTCTCGGTGAACGACTCCGGCAGCCCGGGCGACGCCAGCAGGTCTTCCACCAGCAGCGGCACTCCGTCGGCGGAGGCCTGCACGCGGCGCAGGAGTTCCGCGTCTGCTCCCGGGATGCAGGCATGGACCATGCGCGCCATGTCCTCATCGCTGAGCCGGTCAAGACCGAGGTGAAGTACGCCAGGCCGGCCTCGCTGCCGGCGGGCCACGTCCAGCGCGGCCGATGGCCGGTTGGTGCGCAGGGTAAGCACGCACAGCAACGACTCGCCGTCAAGGTGCTCGGCAAGGTACTCCATCAGGGCCACGGTGTCCGGGTCCGCCCAATGCAGGTCCTCTAGCACGATGACCAGGCCCCGCGGCGCGAGGCGCCGGAGAAGCTGGATCAGCGCCTCACCGCGGATCCCGGGTGAGACCTCTCCGCTCCCCGGAGCGCGGCTGGCCATGCCCGGCAGCAGCGCGCTCAGCGCGGGCAGCCAGGGCTCCATCGTCGCGTCATCGGGAACGGCCCGGTCCCGCAGGAGCTGCACAAGCGCGTCCGTGAGCGGCCGGTAAGCAACGGTCGCTGACTGCGGCACCGACCGGCTGGTCACGACCCGCAGGCCACGGCGGGCCGCACGGCTGGCCGTCTCCAGGGCCAGCCGGGATTTGCCGATCCCCGGCTCCCCGGTGATCACCACGCACCCGCCGTGCCCGGCCATAGCGGCCGTCAGCGCCGCGTCGATCGCCTCCAGCGCGGCGTCCCTGCCGACGACGACCGGGCACAATACCTGCGCCATCAGCCTAGTCTGACAGCAATCCCTCGATATCAGAGAAAGCTCATCGATGCGCTGAGGGGCAATGTGGGCTTGTCGCAGGCAGCCGGGTGGCGGCAGCGGGGGCGGCGGCAGGTTGCTTCATGCGGTCACGCGTCCATGGTAGGTCAGCGGGGGCGGCAGAAATGATTTCGTGTTCCGGCCGCGGCGGCCCATGATGGCAGCGTGGAGCATCTCAGCACCGCCGCGCTGGAAGTCGGCCTGGATCACGTCCGGGATTCCCCGTCGGACGGCGGCACGGTCGAGCTGATCGTGTGCCGCCCGGCCGTGAATGAGCGCGTGGTGCTGGACGAGGGCACGCTGGTCGTGGACGCGGGCCTGGCCGCAGACACCTGGCGGGCGCGGGGCAGCAAGCGGACGGCGGACGGGTCCGCGCACCCGGATATGCAGCTGACCGTGATGAACGCCCGCGCGGCGCTGCTGGTGGCCCGGGACCCGGACCGGCGCAAGCTGGCCGGCGATCAGCTCTACGTGGACCTGGACATCGGCGTCGCGAACCTGCCGCCGGGTACCCGGCTCGGCCTGGGCTCGGCGGTCATCGAGGTCACCGGCCAGCCGCACCTGGGCTGCGCCAAGTTCGCCGCCCGGTTCGGCCAGGACGCCTGGCGATTCGTCAACTCCCGGACCGGCCGCGCGCTGCGGCTACGCGGACTGAACGCCAGGATCGTGGTCTCCGGTACCGTCCGGACCGGGGACGTGATCCGCAAGCTGCCGACGGACCAAGCCGAACCGGCCGAACCGGCCGACGCGGGGCGCTTGCGCGCCGCCGCCCGGGGCTGACCGGCCGGACGGGCGCGGGCGGGCGAGACGGCCCGTTATGGAATCTTGGACCGGACCCCCGCTACGGCGTCCGGCTGCCGTCGATCTGGTCGAAGTCGCCGACGCCGTTGCTGCTTCCGCCGCCGCCGGACCACTGCCACATCAGCGCGTACTTGCTGCCGCTGGTGATCCCGCCGAAGAACCTCGCGCAAGTCGTGGTGCCGGTCAGGCACCATCCCACCGCCGGGCGGGCCAGGCTGCTGGTGAACGGCTCGTAGGTCCACTCGTAGGTGTTCGGGATGGACGCCGCCGAGCCGGTGCCGAAGATCGAGGCCCAGATGTCCGGGGCCGAGTACACGCCGACCTTGTACGAGGAGTGCGCGGTCACGTAGGCGGCGAACCCGTTGAAGTCGGCCCGGTCGACGCTGGCCGCGACGTAGCTGGTCTTGACCACCGTGCTGCACGGCGACGTGTACACGTTGTTCCAGCCGTTGTCGAACGCCGGGGTGTAGTCGGACGGCCCGCCCGGAAGCTCGATGTCCGCCCAGATCACCGGGTAGGTCACGTGCAGCTTCGCGGCGTCGGACAGGGTCCGTGCCGCCTGGGCCTCGCCCCAGGTGTACGCCTCCGTGGTCGTGCCGTTGTAGTGCGGGTCGACCCCGGGGCCGCCCATGAACCAGTACACGCCGGTGCCGACGCCGAGGTGGTAAGTGGTGAAGTTGGTGTTGGCCTGCGCGGCGTTGGTCGCGGACCAGACCACGATCTTGTGACACCCGGCCAGGTTGGCCCAGTTGCCGGTCATGCCGATGTACCCGCCGTAGGAGCCGCCGATCACCGGCATCTTGTACGGCGCGGATCCGGCGACGGTGACCGTGCGGCTGTCCGTCCCGTACCAGAAGCCGGCGGGCTTGTCCCGCGCCCAGGCCGGGGCCGCGGCCAGCACGGCCACGGCCGCCGTGATCAGGACCGTGCCGGCGGCGGCCGCCGCGACGAGACGGCCTGTTCTCCGGTAGGCCCGCCGCGGTTCGCTCTGATCCCGCCGTGCCATGCGTCACCGCCTTGTCCGTCGGCGCCCGCGGCCTTCGCGCCGCCGGTCCTGGCGCTTCCATGGTGATGTCGTCCCGCGGCTTTTCAAAGGCCAAAGGGCTCGTGTCGCAGGACGCGATGTCCCGTCAGGTGGCGGCAGCCCCCGGCGACGACGCGGGCGGGCGGGCCAGCGCGGCGACGTCGTGGGTCAGGGCGCTGGCATCGTCGTGGGCCAGGGCGCTGGCATCGTCGTGGGCCAGGGCGCTGGCGTCCTGGCTGTCGCGGCCCTGCGGCGCCGGCGGCAGGATCCTGGTGGCCTCGATGGCGCCCGGCGCGGGGTCGTCCCAGGTCCCGGCCGGTGAGTCCTGCGGCGGTTCCGGCATGACCCGGTGGGGCGGAATGAGCATCCACGCGAACGACGCGATCAATGCGACCAGGAACGCGCAGTAGATCCAGAACGCCGAGGTGAGACCCGAGCTGACCGTCAGCCCGGTGAGCCTGACCTGCTCCGGGGTGGCGAACTGCGTCGGCGAGACCGGCTCGCTGACCTGGATGAGCGCCGAGATCGCCTGCGCCGCCATCGGGATGATGGCCCCGCCGAGCAGCGCGGCACCCAGCCGGACGGGGCGCCACAGGGCGGCCGCGGCCACCACCGCGACCAGCGCGACCATCACGGCCACGTCGCCGACGATCACCGGTGCCGGGTTCGCGAACGCGTTGCCCTCGGTCACGGTCTGCGTCGCCCCGGTGGCAATCCGCAGGGTGAAGCTGTCCCAGGCGGGCGCGAACGCGGCCGCCGTGCCGAGCGCGGCGAGCATCAGCATCACCACGGGGCCCATGTCGTCGCTGTGCGGGCGGCCCAGCCCGCCCGGCCGCCGGAGCCGGAAGGCCACGGCGGAGCCGGCGGCGCAGGCGAGCCAGCCGGCGAGCCCGAGCCAGAGGCCTGGCCCGGCCACGTGCGCTCCCGAGGCCATCGCCTCGCCAGCGTCGGCGAAGAACAAGCCGAACGTGACCGCGCTCGTCCCCACGCCCAGGAGCGTTCCGGCCCGCTGGCGGACGCCGCCGAGCAGGATGAGGACGGCGCTCGCGGTCCAGGCGGCGAGGTAGATCACGTGGGGCACGAGCTGGGCGGGCTGCTGAGCCAGGCTGGCCCCGTCGAGATAGGCCGGGAACAGCCCGGCGAGCCCGCAGACGATCCCGACGATGAGCAGCGCGGCCGCCGCGGCGATGCTAGCGGTCACTGGGCCCGCGGTCTGGGCGGCCAGCGGCCCGGCGGGCGGTGGCTGGGCGGCGGCCAGCGGCTGAGCGGCCAGCGATCCGGCGGGTACCGGCTGGGCGGCGAGTGATCCGGTGGGAGACGGCCCGGTGCGCTGGCTGACCTGGACGATCGTGCCCGGCTTCTCGATGGCTGCGAACCGGGACCACGCGCCGGTCCAGCCCTCCGGGGTCTCGGGCCACCACTCCAGCGGTTGCGACTGCGGGGCCGAGACCGCCCAGATCCCGTAGAAGTGCTCTCCTCGCCCGATTTCGTAACCGGCCCCCCGGTACGAGATCGTCACCTTCTCACGCACGGTTCCCCAATCCTCCCTACTCGGCTCGCGCCTCGCACCCGAGCCTAGGAAGCCGGTCTGGGCGTGGGCTGGATGATCCCTGAGGGCTTCCTGACCAGCGAACACGCGCGGCAACCGCACCCGGGGTCACGGCTGCGGGATGCTCTCCGCCCGCCGGGCACGGCACGCCTGGTGCACTCCCCGGATGCGCCACCCGATAGTAGACGGTCGCGGCGGGGCCGGTACCTGGTTCACGGGGAAGCCAGGCCGGAGGTTCACGGGGAAGCCGGGCCGGAGGCTGGAGGGGAAGACAGGGCGAAGTCCATGTCGACCACGTAGCTGACGTCGGCGGGGTCGTCGGGCCCGGCGGGCCGGAACGGGCGGATGAGGGAGTCCCGGACCCCGAACACCGCATCGGTGTCCAGGTAGGGGTTGTCCGCGTCGAAGATGTGCGTGGTGACAGGCCGGTGGCCAGGAGCGGAGACGATCGCGTGGATGTGCGCGGCCCGCCATCGGCTGCGCTCGGTGGCGCGCAACAGCCCGCCGACCGGGCCGTCGATCGGGATCGGGTAGCTGGACGGCCGCGCGGTCCGGAACTCGAACCGCCCGTCCGGCCCGGTGACGAAGACGCCGCGCAGGTTGAACGGCGGCTGGCCGGGGTCCTGGGTGTCGTAAAGCCCGCTGTCGTTGCTCTGCCAGACGTCCACGGTCGCGCGGTCCAGCGGCCGGCCCGCGACGTCCGTCACCCGGCCGCGGACCAGGGTCGGGCTGCCGTCCTCGGGGCGGCCGATCTGCTCGCCCATGGCCCGGACCGGCGCGCCCGCGACGTAGAACGGGCCGAGCACGGTGGACTCGGTCGCGTCGGGCGCGGCATTGATCACGTCGACCAGCGACGACAGGCCCAGGACGTCGGACAGCAGCACGAACTCCTGCCGCCGATCGTCGCATTTCTGCCCGGTGGCGGTGAGGAACTGCAGGCCGGTCATCCACTCCTCCGGCGTCAGCCTCGTCTCGTACGCGAACGCGTGCAGGTGCCGGACCAGCGCGGTGATCAGCTCTCGCAGCCGCGGGTCGGGAGTGCTGCCGAAGGACTTCAGGACGTCGTCGGTGAGCTCGGCCGGGGTCGTGGCGTTCATCTGAACCTCCGGAGGGAACCCCGGCTTTCGGGCCGGGGAGGAATCTGGTGGCCTGCGGAGCAGGGCAGGGATTGTCAGCACAGCCTGGCAGGCTTTGACCGTGCGGACGGCGTACCGGTGCCGGGCCTATCCCGACGCAGCGCAGCAGGCGGTGCTGAACCGCACCTTCGGCTGCGTGCGCGTGGTATGGAACACCATCCTCGCGGCGCGGCGGGAGCGGTACGCGGCGCAGCGCGCGGGCACGTCGTATGGCCAGGCGTCGGCTGAGCTGACGGCGATGAAGAAAGACCCGCAGCGGGCCTGGCTGAACGAGGTGTCCTGTGTCCCGCTGCAGCAGGCGCTGCGCCACCAGCAGCAGGCGTTCGCCGCGTTTTTCGCCAGGAAAGCCCGGTATCCGCGGTTTAAGTCCCGCCAGGGCCGCCAGGCGGCCGAGTTCACCCGGTCGGCCTTCACCCTGCGCGGCGGGCAGCTGCGCCTGGCCAAGACCCCCGGGCCGGTGGCGTTCGTGTGGTCGTGGCCCGCAGTCGACCCGGCCACGCTCAGCCCGACCATGGTGACCATCTCGCGCGAGCCCGACGGCCGCTGGTACGTGACCTTCGCGATCGACACAAGCGCCCCGGCGCCCATGCCGGGAACCGGGCAAGCCGTCGGTGTCGACCTGGGCATCACCAACTTCGCAGTGACCTCGCACGGCGAGCGGATCGCCAACCCCCGCCACCTGCAGCGCAAGGCCCGCAACCTGGCCCGCTACCAGCGTCGCCTGGCCCGCTGCCAGAAAGGCTCGGCCAACCGGGCCAAGGCCAGGGCCAAGGTAGCCCGGGCCCACCGCAAGGCCCGCGACGCCCGCCGCGACTTCCTGCACAAGACCACCACCGGCCTGGTCCGCGGCCACGACCTGATCGCTATCGAGGACCTCAATGTCTCGGGCATGGTCCGCAGCCGGCGCCTGGCCCGGGCGATCAGCGACTGCGGGTGGGGCGAGTTCCGCCGCCAGCTGCACTACAAGTGCGAGCGCGCCTGCCGCCGCCCGGTCGTGATCGGCCGCTGGTGCCCCAGCACGAAGACGTGTTCGGCCTGTGGGTTCGTGCTCGCCGAGCTTCCTCTGAAGGTCCGGGCGTGGCGATGCCCGTCCTGCCGCGCCCGGCACGACCGGGATCTCAATGCGGCCAAGAACATCCTTGCGGCAGGTCTTGCCGTAGCCTGGGGCTTCCCGGGCGATGCCTGCGGAGCTGATGTCAGACACCGGGAGTCCCCTCCGGTGCAGTCGGCCGTGAAACAGGAACCCCAGCCCGCGAGGGCTGGAATCCCCGTCCCTTAGGGCGGGGAGTAGTCAAGCTTGCTTCTCCAGGCTGTGTGTGTGTGTGCGGGGCAGTCACAGGCATTTTCCCGTAACGCGACGAAAAGCGCGCATTCCCGCATCGATCAGCCACCCTGGCCCGGGCCAGGACCGGCCGGGGCCCGGCCACGCCAGGCCGCTGACGTCGCGTTACCGCTCCGAAAGGTCGGCCGGATCGAACGGCGCGCCGTGGCCGGGCACGATCAGAGCCGGGCTCACGGTCAGCAGCCGGGCGCGCGAGCGCTCCAGCAGTTCCTGATCCTCGGCCAGCGGGTCCACGGCCGGGCCTTCGCTGGACCACCACAGGTGGGTGCAGGCGGCCAGCCCCTCGTCGGTGGCGGCCAACGTGGTGATGTCCTGCAGGGTGTGGCCGGGCGTGGTCATCAGGGTCACCGAGGGCGACAGCTCGAACCCGTCGGCAGGCCGGTCGGTCCAGGTGTCGTCCTGATAGATCGCCCAGAAGTCATGGAACCGGGCCCGTTCGAACAGCGCGGCGTTCAGCGTGTGGTCGGGATGGTGGTGGCTGAACACCACATCGCTGACGCTGGCCGGGTCGACGCCGAGCTCGGCGAGCGGGCCGAGGATCCGTTGCCGGCTGGCGACCATGCCCGGGTCCACGACGATAACGGCGTCCCCGTCGCGGATCAGGACGACGGTGCTGGCCACGCGGTCGGTCGCGTACCCCGCGCTGAGCACATCAAGGCGTGCAGTCATGCGGCCATCCTGGCAGAAACCGCGCTACTGTCCCTCCGTGACTCACGTCGTGCGCCTCGAGCCGGGAGACCAGGTGGTCGTCACCGGCGCCACGGGGTTCATCGGGTCGGCCGTGACCCGGGCGCTGCGCGCCCGGGGGGCGCGGGTCGACGCGCTGATCGCGCCGGGCGTCGACGATCGCAACCTGGAGGGGACCGGCGTGCGGCGGGTGGTGGCGGACATCCGGGACGCCGCCGCCGTCCGGGCCGCCTGCCGCGGCGCCCGGTTCGTGTTCCACCTGGCGGCGGTCTACCGGTTCTGGGCACGTGATCCCCGGGTCTTCTACGACGTCAACGTGGGCGGGACGCTCAACGTGCTCGACGCCGTGACGGCCGCGGGGTGCGAGCGGCTGGTGTTCACCTCCACGGTCGGCGTGCTCGGGCCGCGCGCAGCCCGGCGCGGCCAGCCGGCCGACGAGACCTGCTACGCGGACATCTCGCACCTGTTCGGCCACTACAAGAGATCCAAGTTCATCGCCGAGCACGAGGTGCTCCGGGCCGCGGCGCAAGGACTCGACGTTTGCCTGGTGCTGCCCACCTTCCCGCTGGGGCCCCGCGACGTGGGCCCGACACCGACGGGGAAGGTGGTGCTCGACTTCCTCAACGGCAGGCTGCCGGGGTTCACGGGTACCGCCCTGAACGTCAGCCACGTCGACGACCTAGCGCTCGGCCACCTGGCCGCCCTCGAGCACGGCCGCACCGGCCGCAGCTACATCCTGGGCGGAGAGAACCTGTCCATGCGGGCGATCCTCCAGGAGCTGGCCGCCTGCTCGGGCCTGCCCATGCCACGGCTCGAGGTCCCGGCCGGGCTGGTGCTCGCCGCGGGCGTGGCCTCGAACGTGATCGAGGGGCGCCTGCTGCGCCGGGAGCCGCACGTGCCGCTCGAGGCGGCGCGCATGTCCGCCACCAACATGGCGTTCAGCGACGAGCGCGCTCGCGCGGAGATCGGCTACACCTCGCGGCCGGCCCGTGAGGCAATCGAGGAATCGGCGCGCTGGTTTGCGGATCACGGCTACGTGTCGCCCGGCCGGCGTGCCGCCATCCGGTGGCGGGCGTCAGAGCCTGCCCCAGGCCGTCGTCCACAGGCTGTGGGTAATCTGCGCGACACACCGCGTGAGATGCGCGGCCGGACCGACTCCCCTGTGGATAACTCTGGTTCCCCGGATACTGCCGTAATGCCGTAGATACTGCAATACTGCACTGATCATCGCCCTGCAGGCCAGGCCAGGAGTGGTAGCCCATCGTCCCGGCGCGTGTACGGTACGCATGCAGGCCAGGGACCGTCTACCGTAATGCGGCGGGCGCTGCAATACTGCCTTGATGACGGGGATCCGGCTAGCACTTGCGAACCTCAAGCCGGGGACGGGCAAGACCACATCGGCGGTCTGGCTGGCGCACGTTTTCGCGGAAGCGGGGAACCGCGTGCTGCTGGTGGACGCCGACCCCTCGGGCAGCGCCCTGGAGTGGTCCGACCTGGCGGCCATGTACCCGGGACTGCCTCCGCAGGCGGCGTTCCCGTTCCGGATCGTGGCCCTCCCATCCCGGGAGCTGCACCGCCGGGTGCCGGAGATCGCCCAGGCGGACGACGTGGTCATCATCGACGCGCCGCAACTGGAGGATCACGTCGGCATCGCCAGGTCGGCGCTGCGGTACGCCGACCAGATCCTGATCCCGTGCGCGCCGAGCCCGATCGAGATCAACCGCACCTCGCCCATGCGGGACGAGATCAGCGAGGTCTGGGCGATCCGGGACCGGCCGGCCCGCTCGGCCGTGCTGCTGAATCGCTGCATCACCCGGGCGCACTCGACGACCGACGCCCGGGACGCGCTGCAGGGCCTGGGCTACGACGTGCTGGAAACGGCCGTGCCGCGGCTCGAGGTCTACGCGCAGAGCTTCGGCCTGCCGATCCCGGGGACCGGCCGCCAGGTGTGGCGCGACGTGGCCGCCGACCTCATCGCGCGGTGCACGCCCCTGTGCTCGGCCCGGCCGTGACCACCCGGCGGGAGCAGCGGAGGACGCAGATGGCGGCCGCCGCGGCGCGGCGCAGCGAGCCCGCCGCGCGCCCGGCCGGGAGGACCGCGATCCGGTCCAAGCCGGTGCGGGTCACCCTCGACCTGAGCCCCGAGCTCTACCGGGAGCTCACCCGGTGGGCAGACTCGGCCGCGGCCGCGCTCGACGTGCCGCGGATCGCGCTGGCCGACGCCATGCGGGCGATGATCCGGGTCACGGCCGAGAACGGGGACGATGTCCTCGAGCGGCTGCGCCGCGACCGGGAGCCGTGACCCCGGAGCCGATGCCGAGGAGGTCATCGATGCCGGGTGAGATGGCCGGGCCGGTCGTGGGCACGAGGATGACCGGCGACTATGTCCGGTCGGTCGGGCGCCTGGCCTACCTGTGGGGCTGGCCGTTGGTGAACATGCACAACCGGCTGTCGATCATGGAGCAGGTGCCGGCCCCGGGCCTGCTGGCCGGGGTGGTCCCGGCGGCCCCGCCGGGCAGCGCCGCGATGCTGCACGACTACATCACGCCGGAGGAGCGGCTGGTTGCCTGCCCGAACCAGGACGTGGTGTACGGATTCGGGATCATCGACGCGCGGCGGGGCCCGTCGGTGGTGCAGGTCCCCGACTTCGGCGAACGGTTCTGGGTGTACCAGGCGGTGGACCAGCGCACGGACTCGTTCGTGCGCCTGGGCGCGATGTACCAGACCAAGCCGGGGCTGTACCTGCTCGCCCCGGCCGCGTGGGACGGCCAGGTACCCGACGGCATCCCAGAGGTGTTCCGGTTCGACACCCGGATCGCGGTGTGCGCCCCCCGGGTGTTCATGGACGACACCGATGCAGACCGGGCCGCGATCCAGCCGGTCATCAACCAGGTCATGGTGTACCCGCTGACCGAGTACACCGGCGCGATGCGCACCACCGACTGGGCCGACGCGCCGGTCTTCCCGGCCGGGGGCGCCACCTCCGGCGAGCAGGAGACCCAGTGGGTCGATCCCGCGCGGTTCTTCGCCGAACTGCCCGAGGTCATGGCCGAGGTTCCGGCCCGGCCCGGGGAGGAAGCCTGGTACGCGTGGCTGGAATCGGTCCTCCACGCCGCGGCCGACGACCCGCGGGTGGCCGACCAGCTGAACGAGGCGGCGGCGGACGCGAACGCGGGCCTGGTCGCCGACCTGTTCCAGTTCCGCAACATCGGCCTGCCGCTGCCGGGAAACTGGAGCACCCAGCGCAACGGCGCCCGGTTCGGCACCGACTACCTGTCGCGGACCGCGATGGCCAAGGCCAACATCCTCGTGAACACGCCCGAGGAGACCGCCTACTTCTACGCCGACCTCGACGCCGACGGCGAGCGACTGCACGGGTCGCGCTCCTACTCGGTGACGTTCCCGCCCAACGACCTGCCGCCGGTGAGCGGGTTCTGGTCGCTGACCCTGTACAACGAGCATCACTTCTTCCACCCCAACGAGCTGCACCGCTACTCGCTGGGCACGAAGACCAAGAACTTGCACCACGCGGCCGACGGGTCGCTGACCCTGACCGCCTCGGCCACGCCGCCTGGCGATGAGGACCTGCTGACCAACTGGCTGCCCGCCCCGGACGAGCCGTTCTCGCTGTACCTGCGCGCCTACTGGCCGCAGCCGCCGATCCTCGACGGCACCTGGACCCCGCCGCCGGTCGACCGGTTCCGCTGACCCGCGCGGGCCGGGCTCACTCAGCCGCGCCCGCAGACCTGATCAGCCTGGCCGGCCCGGTGTCGGGAGCCCCGGTACGCCCGTCGAGGAGTTCCCGCGCGGTGTCGAGGTGCCCGGCGTGCTGCGCGGTCTCCTCGATCATGTGCAGGATGATCCACCTCAGGTTCACCACGTCGTCGGCGGTCGGCCAGCCCCATTCGGACCACTGCGGGTCATAGCCGCGGGCCAGCGCGTCCAGCGGCGTGGCCTCGATGATGACGTTCGAGCGCCTGATCTCGTCACGGTAGAGATCGAAGACCGCCTCGGCCGGTACCTCCGGCTCCACCAGCCATGAGGCACCCGCCTCGGGGACCTCGACCGGCTCCCCGGCCGCTATGCCACGGAACCAGTAGCGCTCGTCGTCCACGGCGAGATGCTGGACCATCCCCAGGCAGGTCCACCCCGAGGGGAACACCGCGTGACGCAGCGCGGCGTCCGGCAGGCCGTCCAGGACCGAGAACACCGAGGCCCGCTGACCTTCGAGGTAGTAGAGCAGAGTCGCGGCTTCGGAGTCCACGATGGGGAGCGTAACAGCGGGTACGGCTGGTACCTCCACAGCCCCGGCCCGGTGAAGCTGTGCTATCACTCGGGACACAATTCGGGCTTCAACTCCTTCAGCGCCTGGGTGCCGGAAAGACAGCTATCGCTCGTGATCCTGGCCAAAGGGATGGCGTCAGGCCGGTCAGCGCGGGCCGAGTCCGGTCTGGCCGTCGAGGACTTCCCGGGCGATGTCCAGGTGACCGGCATGTCGCGCGGTCTCCTCGATCATGTGCAGCACGACCCAGCGCACATCCGGCGGTTCGTCTTGTCCGGGGACGCCGTGCCTGCCGCGCGGCCGCGCCGACAGCGGCGTCACCGCCAGCACCGCATCCGAGCTCGCGCACTGGTCGCGGTAGAAATCGATGATCTCCGCGGAGGGCACGTCACAGACGAATGCTGCCGTCGGGTCATAGGGAGCCAGGTCCTCATCCCCAGGCGCCGGCTCGGGGTTCTGCGCCGGCCACCACCCCCTGGAACCAGTGCCACTCTGCGCCGCCCAGATGCTCGACCAGCCCGGCCGGCGTCCAGCCCGACGGCACGACCGAGCGGTGCCACGCCTCCTCGTCCAGCCCGGCCACGATGGAGAGCACCGCGTCACGCTGGGCGGCGAGGAAGGCCAGCAGAGCCTGGTCCTCGGCGTCCTGATTCCCGTTGCTGGTCATGGCCACCCTCCGGGTACTTGTCGTGGTGCACCAGCTTGGCGTGCTCGTGCTGGCGGCCCAGCGGGGTCAGGTCCAGCAGGATATCGGTCTCATATAGCAAGTAGATGACAGGGCCGTAGCCGGACCAGGCCTGTGCAGGACAGTGCCATCGCGCGGGGAGCCTCTGACGCCGCCCAGGGCCACGCCGAGCGGGACACCGGTCCTAACAACGGCCGGCTTCACCGGCTAGTGCACGGATCTCGCGCCTTTCCAAAGCAAACCCGCCGCCGCAACCACCAGCTCACCGTGGGATAGCGCCGGAATGCGGATTCCTACCGGAGTCCTTCAGGGCGGCCTTGCGCCCCGGCCAACCGGTCAGCGGGCGCTGGCGGCCTCGACGTTGTCGGCCACGATGGCGAGCAGGCGATACACCGAGTGCGCGAACCTGGTGTACGGGGCGAGGCAGAAGCACACCACGATCGTGGCCAGGTGAGCGATCAGCACCAGGCCGTAGGCCGGCGTCGCGCGCAGCGCCAGCGTGAGCAGGCCGGTGGCGGCCAGCAGGCCGAGCCCGGCGAGCAGGCCGTAGTCTGCCGGCCCCGGGGCCGGGTCGCTGCGCCGCCCCAGGGCGATGAGGCCCGCGCAGCCCGCGATCATGGCCAGTCCCCCGGCCGTGCCCAGGATTACCGGCACCGACAGCAGGGGGTACGGCGGGGGGATGCGGAGGATGTCCTGCAGGAACGCGGCCGACACGGTCGCGGCGAAGCACGCCGCGAAGCCGTAGAACACCGCCGCGTGCAACCGGCGGCGGGCGGGCGACGGATCCGCGCCCGGGTAGTAGCAGTCGGCGCCGCCGCCTCGTAGGTACGCCAGCCGCCCGGCGTACGCCAGCGCCTTGGCCCACGCGCGCCAGCCCGCGAGGTCGCGGAGCGGCCCGTGCGTATCACGCCAGTACCGGGCGGCGGCGCGGAGCATGACGGCCACGCTCCAGGCGGTGAGCAGCAGCGCCGTGACCAGCAGCGCCGGATACGAGATCAGCCGGTACGGGCCGCCGTGGCGGAACAGCGCGGCGATTCCCCCGGTCAAGGCGACGAGCGCCACCAGCACTACCCCGACGACCGCCGCCGCGACGACCGCGGCGCCCCGGCCGCGGAGCCAGGCAGGCAGGGGGGGCGGGGGCACGTAGGACTTGTACGTGCCCGCCCGCACCCGGGACAGGATCTCCGGCGGGTTGACCGCAAACTCATGCGGCGGCGCGTACATGCAGGCGTAGAAGCAGGCGCGGCAGTCGTGGCAGAGGTTCGCCAGGCTGGTGATGTCGCCGGCCTCGAGCACGGTGCGCCGCTCCAGGGCCGGGAAGACCGCGCAGTAGCCCTCGCAGTACCGGCAGGAGTTGCAGATCTTCAGCTGCCGGCCGGCCTCCGCGATGAGCTCATCCATCATCGGCATGACGTGCCGCCTGTCCTCCGGCGATCCGGCCCCAGACACTGCCGATGGTAAGGCCGAAGCCCGCGAGGTACCCGGTGGACAAGATGTTGCCGGACATGATCTCGCCCGCGGCGAACACGTTGCGGAAGGTCGTGCCGTCCGTGCGCCGGACCCGAGCCTGCTCGGTGACCGCGACCCCCTTGTAGGTGAACGTGATGCCCGGCCGCATGGGAACGCCGTAGAAGGGCGGGGTGTCGATCGGCTGAGCCCAGTGACTCTTGGGCGGGCTGATGCCCGCGGTGGCGCAGTCGTCGAGGACGGCGGGGTCGAACGTACCTCCGGGCTTGACCGCGGCGTTGAAGTCCGCGACGGTCTCGGCGACCGTCCGGGCGTCGAGGCCGAGCATATCGGCGAGTTCCGCAACGGACCCGGCCTCGGCCGGGTCGTACATGGGCGGCAGGAACCGCCCCCGGACCTTCGCGTCCCACAGCGAGTAGGCGATCTGGCCGGGCTGTTCGGCGATGTTGCGCCCCCAGATCGCGTAGCGCTTCGGCCAGGCTTCCTCGCCTTCGTCGTAGAACCGCCGCCCGTCGCCGTCGACCACGATCCCGAACGGGATCGAATCCAGCCGGGTGGCGATGCCGCCGTCGAAGCGCGGGGAGCGCGCGTCGATGGCGACCGCGTGGAAGCCCCGCTCCTCGCCCGCGCTGGCCGCTCCGTGCGCGTACAGCGCCGCGATCACCCGGCCGTCGTTGTCCGGCGAGCCGCGGATGAGGAAGTTGTCCGCCGCGTCGCCCCAGTACCGGCGCAGCCAGGCCAGGTCGGCCTCGAAGCCGCCGCTGGCGCACACGACGGCCCGCGCGCCGATCGGGCCGCCCCCGGTGACCAGGCCGCGGCACCGGTCGCCGTCCACCACGAGGTCCTCGACCGTGGTGCCGTAGCAGACCGCGATCCCCATCCGCGCGGCGGTCCGGTGGTAAGTATTGACCAGCGCCTTCCCTCCGCCGAGGAAGAAGTGGTTGGTCCGGCCGAGCTGCAGCGTGCCGGCGCAGTGGCCGCTGCCACCGGACACCGTGGCCGGTCATCCAGGCCGGGACGCTCTCGGACTCGCGCACCGTCAGCCCGGCCAGCTTCTCGTCGCTCGGCCCGGTGCCGACGCCGCACAGGTCCCGCCAGAGCTCGTCGGCCGGGTAGGGCCCGGTGGTGAACCCGTCCGCCTGGCGGTGCACGCAGCGGATGTTGCGGGTGTGCCGGGTGTTTCCTCCGCGCATCGCGGCCTGGGCGCGCTCCACCAGCAGCACCCGCTGCGCGTGCCGCCGGGCGGTGATCGCGGCGACGAGCCCCGCGTTGCCGCCGCCGATGACGACGACGTCCCACGGCCGGCCGCCAGAGGAGGGAGCCCCCGCGCTTGGGGTCACCGGGGCTCCCTCCGGACTCGGGCGCTGCGGGTTCAGGGCCGTCACCGGCCCTCGGTGTCCGGCCAGCCGAAGGTGGGTTCCGGATGGCGTAGCGGGGGCAGCTCCCAGGTGGCGGCCGACGGCTGCCCCGGGTCCGCCGCGACGGGCACGTCGATCACGGTCGGCAGCCCCGAGGCGAGCGCGGTCTTCAGCGCGAATCCGAGGTCGCCCGGGGCCTCGGTCCGCAGTCCCTGCGCGCCCATGGACCGCACCATCGCCGCGTAGTCGGCGGAGTAGGGTTCACCGGTGATCGCGCGGCGGAAGCTCGTGGCCAGTTCCCGTCCGGCGCCGAAGTATCCGCGCTGCTGGTCCCGGATGGAGATGTAGCCCCCGTTGTTCCAGACCAGCCACACCACGGGCAGGGCGTACTCGACGGCGCTGGCGACGGCGCTCGGCAGCATGAGGAAGCCCCCGTCGCCGACCACCGCCACGGCGGGCGTGTCCGGGGCGGCCAGACGGACGCCGAGCACCCCGGCCATCGCGAAGCACATGGACGCGAAGCCCCAGCTTTGCAGCAGGGTGCCGGGGGCGCCCGGCGGCCATTCCTGCACGATCCAGTTGTGGTGCACGCCGACGTCGCTGATCAGGATGCCGTCCTCGGGGAGCACCTGGCGGAGTTCCGCGAGCACCCGCTCGGGCCGCAGCGGCCGGGCGTCCGAGGACCGGTTCGGGGCGGTGTGCCGTTCCCACTCCCGCGTCCATGTCGCGATGTCGGCCAGCCATGGGCTCGTGTCCGGCCGGCCCGTGCCCGGCACGAGGCGCAGGGCGTCCCGCAGCTGGCCGAGGACGTCCTTCGGGTTCGCCGCCACCCCGAGCGTGACCGGGTAGTTGCGCCCGAGCTCGGCGGGATCGATGTCGACCTGGATCAGCCGGGCCGGCGGGATCGAGTAGGTGTAGCCCGGCAGCCAGGAGCTGGTCGAGCGGTCGTCGAACCTGGTACCCAGGGCGAGGATCACGTCGGCGCTCCGGGCGGCGCGGTTGGCCTGGTAGGTGCCGTTGCGGCCGGTCGCGCCGAGGTACAGCGCCGGCGGAGATGGCCGGCCCCTTGCCGAGCGGAGAGCTGACCACCGGGATGCCCGCGGCCGCGGCGAACGCGGCCAGCTCCCCCGCGGCCTCGGCGTTCTGCACGCCGTAACCGGCCACGATCACCGGCCGCTCGGCGGCCAGCAGCAGGTCCAGGAGGGCGGCGACGTCGGCCGCAGCCGCGGCCGACCGGCGCGAGATGCCTAGCCGCCACTGGCCGGGGTCGGGGACGTGCTGCGCGGAGGTCTCGGCGAACACGTCCAGCGGCACGTCCAGGTGCACGGGGCCGGGCCGCCCGCCGAGCATGACGGCGAAGGCCTGGCGGAGCATGAGCGGCAGCTGCTCCGCACGGGCCGCCTGGAAGCTGCGCTTGACGTAGGGCCGCAGCACTCCCGGGGTGTCCGCCTGGTAGTGCCGGCCGGTCTCCTGGAACGGGGCGCGGTTGAACTGGGTCGTCGGCACGTTGCCGGTGATGGCCAGGAAGGCCGAGGAGTCCATGAGAGCCGACCCGAGCGCGACCGGGAGGTTCGCCGAGCCGGGCCCGACCGAGGTGAACGTCGCGAGCGGCTCGTGGCGGACCCGGTAGTAGGCGTCGGCGATGAAGCCCGCGGCCGACTCGTGGTGCACCGACAGGGTGCGGATCTGTGCGCTGCGGTCGTAGAGCGCGTCGAGCAGGCCCAGGTTCCCGTGCCCGCACAGGCCCACCACGTACGGCACACGCTCACGGATGAGGTACTCGGTGATGATCTCCGCGCCCTTCATCGGCCTGCGCCTTCCCTGGCATCCTGTTTGCGTATTAATCAACATATTGCATAATGCGCGACCGTATGGCAGCCTGATGTCTTCCGTCAAGAGGGAGCTGGCACATGACAGGCCCGCTGGATGGCGCCACCGGCCTGCTCGTCGACGGCCGCTGGCTGGCCAGCGGGACCGAGCTGGTCGTGACCGACAAGTACACGCTGCGGCCGCTCGCCGCCGTCCAGCAGGCCCGCCCCGGCGACGTCGCGGCGGCGGTGGCCGCCGCGGCCGAGGCGGCGCGGCACCCGATGCCGCCGGCCGGCGCCAGGACATTCTCGGCGCGGCATCCCGGCTGCTGGCGGCGCGCCGGGACGAGATCTGCGCCGTCTACGTGGCCGAGACTGGGTTCACGCCCGAGGACGCGGCGGGCGAGATGGACCGCGCCGTAGCCACGATGCGGCTGTCGGCCGAGGAGTCGGTCCGGATCGCCGGCGAGGAGGTCCCGGTGGCGGCCGCGCCCGGCAGCGAGGGCCGCCTGGCCTTCACCATCCGGGTGCCGGTGGGCGTGGTCGCGGCGATCACACCGTTCAACGCCCCGCTGAACACGGTCGTCCACAAGATCGCCCCGGCCATCGCCGCGGGCAACGCGGTCGTGCTCAAGCCCGCCGAGCAGACCCCGCTGTGCTCGGTCGCGCTGGCCCAGGTCCTGCTCGACGCGGGCCTGCCTCCTGGATTCCTGCAACTGGTCTGCGGCCCCGGCGAGACGACCGCGCGGCGCTGGTGGCCGACCGGCGGGTCCGCTTCTTCACCTTCACCGGCTCGGCCGCGGTGGGCCTGGCCATCAAGCAGAACTCCGGGATCGCCAAGACCCACCTCGAGCTCGGCTCCAACAGCGCCTCGATCGTGGCCGCCGACGCCGACCTCGACCTGGTGGCGGACCTGGTCACCCGCGCCGGGTATCGCAAGGCCGGGCAGGTGTGCACCAGCGTGCAGCGCCTGATCGCGGAGGCCTCGGTCGCCGACGACCTCACCGCGCTGCTGGCCAAGCGGGTGGCCGCGCTGCGGGCCGGGGACCCGCGCGGACCGGGCGTCCACGTCGGCCCGATGATCTCCCCGGCCGAAGCCGAGCGCGCGCACGGCTGGATCCGGCAGGCCGTCGAGCAGGGCGCCACGCTGCTGGCCGGCGGCGACCGTGACGGGCCGGTGCTCACCCCCGCGCTGCTGCGCGACCCGCCCGCGGACAGCAAGATCATGACCGGCGAGATCTTCGCCCCGGCCGTGGCGGTGGTGGCCGTGGGCGGGCTTGGCGAGGCCGTCGACCTGGTCAACGCGGGCGAGTACGGGCTCCAGGCCGGGGTGTTCACCTGTGACCTGGACACCGCCTTCTCCCTGGCCCGCCGCCTGCAGGTCGGTGGCGTGATGATCAACGACACGTCCAGCTACCACGCCGACGCCATGCCCTACGGCGGGGTCAAGAACAGCGGCTACGGGCTGGAGGGACCGCGGTACGCGGTCCAGGACATGACCGACTCGCGCATCATCGTCCTCAACCTGCGGAAGAGCGCATGACGCCGGCGGAAGAGCCCACGGCGGCGGGATGGGCCCGATGACGCCATCCCCGTTGCCGTCGGCGGCCGACGTGGTGGTGGCCGGCAGCGGCGCCGCCGGCCTCACGGCCGCCCTGGCCGCCGCGGTGGCGGGGGCCGATGTGCTGGTGATCGAGCACGGCGAGCGGCTCGGCGGCACGACCGCACTGTCCGGCGGCCGGGTCTGGGTGCCGGGCAACCACCTCCAGGACACCGACTCTCCGCAGGCCGCAGCCGCCTACCTGGACGGCCTGTTCAGCGACCGCTACCGCCACATGACCGAGGCGTTCCTCGCTACCGCGCCCGAGATGGCCCGGTTCGTGGAGCGGCACAGCGCGCACCGGTTCGCCGCGTGCCCTCGCTACCCGGACTATCACTCGTCCCGGCCCGGTGCGACGACCGGTGGCCGGGCCCTGGACGCGCAGCCCATCGACACGCGCGACCTCACCCCGCTGGCCGAGGACATCCTGGTCCCCCCTGGCTACCTCCCGATGTCCTTCGCCGAATGGGAGAGCTGGCGCCACCCGGACCGGTTCGACTGGGACCTGCTGCGCGAACGCGAGCGCGACGGCGTGGCCACCGGCGGGGTGGCGCTGGTCGCCGGACTGCTCGACGGCGTGGTGCAGGCGGGAGGGCGGGTGCTGACCGGCGTCCGGCTGACCGGAGTACGGCCCAGGCTGGCCTGCGTGGAGCACGCCGGGCAGGCGGCTACGGTCGGCGCGGCAGCGGTGATCCTGGCCACCGGCGGCTTCGACCGGGACCCGCCGCTCCGGGCCCGGCTCCAGCCGCCGGCGCAACGGGCCAGCGGGGCGCCGCCGACCAACACCGGTGACGCGCTCCGCATCGCGGAGAGCGCCGGGGCCAGGTGCGACAACCTGGGTGAGGGCTGGTGGATGCCGATGATCGCGATTCCCGGCGAGACCTTGCTGGGCGAGCCGTTCTACCGGTCGCTCGTCCGCGAGCGCGGCCTGCCGCGGCAGATCATGGTCAACGGCGAGGGCAGGCGATTCGCGGACGAGGCGCAGCCGTACAACGAGATCGGCAAGGCCCTGCACCGGCAGGCCGGCCCGGTTCACCTGATCTTCGACGAGGGCTACCGGGAGCGGTACCCGATGCCGGGCCTGCCCCGGGACGGCGCGGCGCCCGCCTGGGTCGCCCGTGGCCACACGCTGGCCGAGCTCGCCGGGCGGATCGGCGTCAGGCCCGCGGCCCTGGAGGGCACCGTCCGGCGATGGAACGACGCCTGCGCCGCAGGAACGGACCGGGACCTCGGGCGCGGCGAGAGCGCCTACGAGCGGTTCTGCGGCGACCCGGCCATCGCCGCCGCCGGCGCGAACCCGTGCCTTGGCCCGATCGACCGGGCGCCGTACTACGCGGTAGAGGTCCTGGCCGGCACCATCGGGACCAAGGGCGGCCCGGTCACCGACACCGACGGCGTCGTGCTCGGCCAAGACGGCTCCCCGGTCGCCGGCTGTACGCCGCCGGCAACGCCGCGGCCTTCTGGACCGCCGACGGGTACCCGGGCCCGGGGGCCACGCTCGCCGTGGGCATGACCATGGGATACCGGGCCGGACGGCACGCGGGGCGGACCGTACGCTGACGGGCATGACGACGGACGGGGCGAAGGGACTGATCGGCTCCCTCCTCCACGGCCTGGAAATCCTGGACATGTTCGAGCGCGACCGGTCCGAGATCGGCATCGGGGAGATGGCGCAGCACCTGGGCCTGCACCGGTCCACGACCTCCCGGCTCGCGGCCACCTTGGCCGTGGCCGGGTACCTCGAGCCGACCGGAGAGCCGGGACGGTACCGGCTGTCCGGCAAGCTCGTCACGCTCGGCGAGCTCGTCGCCTCCGAAGGTGACGTGCGCCGGGCCGCCCTCCCCTACCTGCGAGACCTCGTCCAGGGCCTGGGCGAGACCGGGCACCTGGCCGTTCTGGAAGGCGCGGAGGCGGTCACCGTCGGGGTAGTCGACGGCTGGCAGACGGTCAGGATGCACTCGTGGGTGGGTAGGCGTTCGCCCGCGCACTGCAGCTCGATGGGCAAGGCGCTGCTGGCCGGCCTGGACGCTGACGAGGTCGACGCGCGCTACCCCAGCCGCCGCCTAGAGGTCAGGACCGGCCGGACGATCACCGACCGGGCCGAGCTCAAGCGGCATCTCGCTCAGGTGCGCGAGCGCGGGTACGCGGTGGACACCGAGGAACTCGAGCCGCACCTGTGCTGCGTGGCCGGCCCGGTCTTCGACCGGACCGGAGCCGTCGTGGCGAGCATCAGCGTGTCCGGACCGGACTCACGGCTCGACGATGCGAGCATCCCGGCCACGGCCCAGGCGGTGCGCGGCGCCGCCTGGCAGATCAGCGCCCGGCTGGGCGCTCCCCGCGTGATACCGGGCTGGAGCACCCCGTCAGAAGGCAGGTCAGTCTGATAGCAGGTCGACCAGCTCGTCGCCGCGGGTGGTGCGGCTGACCCGGACGCTTATTCCGCGCCGCTCGCGGATGATCAGCCCGGCCGCGGCCAGCTGATGGAGGTGGTAGGTCGCGGTGGTGGGCGCGCAGTGCACGTCTGCGGCCAGGTCGCTTACGGTCAGCGGCTGGCGAAGGGCCTGGAGCATGGCGGCGCGCAGCTGGCCGAGGATCATGGCGAGCGCGCCGCTGGACGTGGCCTGCGTGCCCGGGCGGGGCTGGCGGATCGGGTAGCCGATGCAGCACACGCCCGGACGTTCGAAGCTGGCCAGCACCGAGTCACGGCCGGCGATCATTGGCATCAGCACCAGCCGACGCCGACCGAGCGTGACGCACCGATGGTCGGGATGGGCGAAGGTGAGCATCCCATCGGCGTAGCTGATGCGAGGATGCAGGCTGTTCAGCAGCGCGGCCATGCCGCCGCGCACCGCCGCGATGCCGACCCGGCGGAGCTCGCGATCGAACAGCCGCCCCGCCGCCCGCCAGCGCGGCTCGATCACCGTCCAGGTGTCCAGTGAGGCGTCGGCCATGGAGTTGAGCCAGCGGCGAGGCTCGTCACCCGCGGCCTCCCAGCACGGCGGAAATCCCCCGCCGTCGTAGCCGACCTGCAACAGGCCGGTCAGCTTCTCGGCGGGCATCTCCCGCAGCCGGTCGGCCTGCTCGGCCACGGGCGCGGCCGATAGCGGCGAGATCGGGGCGGAACACTCAGGTATCAGTGTGGGGCCGCGGGCCGCGAACGACTGCGCGGCGAAGCGTGCCTGCGGGCGCAGCGCCGTGCGGATCGTGGCGAGAAGGCTGGCCGGCGCGCCGAGCGACTGCCCTGACGCTGCCTGATGCATCAGCCCGATCACGGATTGTTGCGGGGTCAGCCTGACCGACACCGGCAGCGCGTCGGGCGCGCCCACCCGAAGCTGGTAACCCGACCTGGGAGCCGATGCCAGCGTGGTCATTCTCTTTTCACCATATAAGCACCATGCGCCCCGACCGACGGCGCTGACCAGCCCGTTGGCGGCGCGCTCGCGAAGCGATGCGGGGGCGTGACCGCGCCGCGACCGGATCGTCACCTCGAAGTTCTTCGAGGTGATCGTGACACCGGCAGGCCCCTGGCCGAAGATCAGAGCCAATGACTGCTCCCATCGGGGAAGGTCGGCAGGCATTACCTCCCATCGGGGAAAGGCCGGCAGGCATTACCGATATCGCCCGGTCAGGGGCAGGCGTGTGTCTTGCGGAAGGAGCGCAGATGAATCTATGGAGACGCAAGCTACGCCTCGCTGCGGTTGGGGTGGTGGCAGTAGTCGCACTGATAGCCGGCGGGTGCAGTTCCAGCGGGTCTAGTTCCACGGGCGCCTCATCGGGCGCGAAGGTCACGGGCGGCACAGCGACGGTGGCACTGCCGGCCGGCATCACCTATAGCTGGATCTTCCCCTTCTACTCGATCACCAACGCCGGCGTCTACAACGACAACCAGTTCCAGTGGCTGATGTACCGGCCGCTGTACATGTTCGGCAACAACACCCCCACCAACGTGTCCATCAACTACCCGCTGTCGCCGGCCAACCAGCCCACGTACAGCAACGGCGGCAAGACCGTTGCGATCACCATGAAGGGCTGGAAGTGGTCCGACGGCGAGAGCGTCGATGCCCAGTCCGTGGTCTTCTTCCTGAACATGGCGGAGGCCGAGAAGGCTAACTGGTACGCCTACTCCCCGGGCCTGCTGCCGGACAACATCGTGTCCTACAAGGCCACCGGGCCGGACACGGTGACCCTCCAGCTCAACAAGCCCTACTCCAGCCTCTGGTACACCTATAACCAGCTCAGCGAGCTCAATCCGATGCCGCTGGCCTGGGACGTCACGGCGCTCGGCGCGAAGCCGGGCAGCGGCGGGTGCAGCACCGACAGCGCCGCGGACGGCTGGGCCAGGTGCAAGGCGGTCTACACCTTCCTGACCGCCCAGTCGAAGGACTCCGCGACCTACGCGACCAGTCCGTTGTGGTCGGTCGTGGACGGCCCGTGGAAGCTGTCCAGCTTCAACACCGACGGCAACGTGACCATGGTGGCGAACAAGGCCTACTCCGGCAGCCCCAAGCCGTCGCTGGCGGCGATCAAGTTCGTGCCGTTCACCGACGACACGACCGAGTACACCGCGCTGAAGACGGGACAGGTCGACGTGGGCAACATCCCGACGCAGGACCTGCCGCAGAAGCCGGCGAACTCGCCGCTGCCCGCCACCAACCCGCTGGGCAGTGGCTACTACCTGACGCCGTTCTTCTCGTACGGCATCCAGTACGCCCAGCCCAACTTCAATAACCCCCAGGTGGGCTACCTGGTGCGGCAGCTGTACATCCGGCAGGCCCTGCAGTACGCCGTCGACCAGTCCGGCATCAGCAAGGCGATCTGGCGCGGGTACGCCGTGCCTGACGCGGGGGCGGTACCGACCGTGCCGTCGAATCAGTTCATTCCGTCCATCGAGAAAGAGAACGGCGGTCAGGGCCCGTACCCGTTCAACCTGGCCAAGGCGAAGGCACTGCTGACCAGCCACGGCTGGTCCGAGGTCGGCGGCGTGATGACCTGCCAGGACCCGGCCAAGTGCGGCAGCGGCATCACCAAGGGCCAGCAGCTCAAGCTCACGTACGTCTACTCGACGGGAATAGCGGCCGCGACGGCGACGTGGCAGGCCATCAAGTCCGACGCCTCCCAGGTTGGCATCGACATCAACCTGCAAGGGGAGACGTTCAACTCGATCATCGGCCAGTCCGCGCCGTGCTCGCCGATGGGCCCGAAGTGCAACGTGCAGGTGTTCGCCTACGGCGGCTGGAGCTTCGACGGCCCCGGCTTCGAGCCGACCGGCGAGCCGCTGTTCGCCACCGGCGCCGGGTCGAACTCCGGTAACTACTCCGACTCGACCATGGACAAGCTGATCAACGCGACGCACACGAGCAGCAGCCTGTCGGTGTTCGACCAGTACGCCACCTACGCGGCACAGCAGCTGCCGTACCTTTGGGTGCCGGTCCCGAACCCGTACGAGATCGTCGCGGCCACCAACAAGCTGCACAACGTCGCGTACAACGCGATGTTCACCCTCCTTCCCGAGTACTGGTACTTCACCAAGTAGTCCCGTGGACCGTTCCTGCCTGTCCGCCCCGCTACCGCGCTCCGCGAGGCGGGCAGGCAGGAACTGCGGGAACCGGAAGCGGGATCGCACCGGATGGTGCGGGCAGGGGCCGGCCGGTGATGATGGGCGGCATGGGAACGTCCGCAGACGCCGGTGCCGCGCAGGGGCCGGCGCCGTGGCCGATCGCCACCGGGTGGATCACCAGCCGGTACTCATCTATCAGTCCGTCGTGGATCAACGCGTCGACGAAGGTGGCGCCCCCGTGGGCGAGGATCACGAGAGCGGTGGCGGTTGCACGCAGGCGGCCCCGCCCGGAAGCGGCGTTCAGCGGACCCGGGCCGTGGTGGGGTAGTCGATCGCGCGGAAGCATCCATGGACGTGATCGTTGACCACGCCGACGTTCTGCATGAACGCGTACACACTGGTGGGCCCCACGAAGCGGTACCCCTGCGACTTCAGCTGCTTCGCGAACGCCTCCGCTTGCGGGGTCGACTTGGGCCAGTCGGCCATGGATCGCGGTGCCTGTTCGCGGGTGATCTCGTAGGACTTCGCGAGCGCCGCGAGGCTCGGCGACGCGGACAGCATCGCGCGTGCGTTGTCGACGGTAGCCCGGATCTTGCCGCGGTTGCGGATGATCGAAGCGTCCTGGACCAGCCGGTCCACGTCCTGCTCGGTCATCGCCGCCGCCTTGGCGACGTCGAAGCCCCGGAAGGCCTTCCGGAAGGCATCCCGCTTCCTGAACACGACCGACCAGCTCAGCCCGACCTCGAACACACCTAGGGTGAGCGCCTCGAACATCGCGGACTCGTCGTGGGTGCGGGTACCCCAGACCTCGTCGTGGTAGCGGTCGGAGGCGGCATCGCCGGCGCCGACCCAGGCGCAGCGCGGCTTCCCGTCAGGCCCGACGATCACGTCGCTGCTCATGGCGCGAGCCGACTCACTGATCGGCGCGCACCCGCGCCTACGGCTCCGTCGACGGCCAGCCCGTCCGCGCCCGGCGCCATGCGCCAGTACGAAGGACGGGTAACTGTCATGCGGTGATCCTCCCACCTCCGGCTGGGAATCGCCTCCCGCCATACTGGCTCATGGCCGCGCGGCCCAAAGCAGCGGCGCTCAGCAGCAAAGACGCCGCGGGAGAGGCCGGCAGCGCATGGCTTCTCCCGCGACGGGTTGAGGTGGGCCGAACCTGGGCTTCCTAGTCGCCTTGTGCCTCCTCGCGCTCGCGGCGGCGGGTCGCCGCGGCCTTCTGGGCTGCTTCCTCGGCAATGCCGAGCCGTTCCTTCGTTGCCGCGCCTTTGCGTGCGGCTTCCTCGGCTTCTCCCGTGCGCATGCGCGTCTCCGCGCCCTTTCTCGCGGTCTCTTCGCGGTGCTGCTGTGGATGAGAGCCGAGTTGTTTCCAGCTGGTCTCGGAAAGGTCGACGTCGTAGTAGTCCGCGGCCTTCTCGATGTTGGCGAACGCGAGGGCGCGATCTTCATCGGAGACGTCGATGACCTGATCGAAGCGTGCGACCGAATTTCGCACGTGCGCAGCATCGGTCAGTGGTTCTTTCCGCTGCTTGGGGAACGCAAAGACCGTGTCCGGAAGGTCGCTTTGCGTGGTGAGGTCACCGTGCCTTTCGAAAGGCTGCCATGTTGGTTTCGCGGTTTCCATCGTGATACTCCCATCTGGAGATTGGCGCCTGGTGGCAGAGCGTTTCCACTCACTGAGGTGATCTCAGCGAAATAGGTTCGGACAGCCGGGCTTTTTGTTGCCCAGACGGGGGCATCCGGGCAGACACGCGGACGAACCGGGCTGCCCGGAAACGGGCGTGGAGCCCCAG
>CAWIDQ010000018.1:0-63553 GCA_963834695.1 uncultured Actinomycetota bacterium | reverse complement strand
GTGATGTCTCAAGTCATCGAGGACACCCTGAACCCACTTGGGGGTCACGGCGTTCGTCGTGTGGGGCCTGGTGGCCGTCCGGTGGGCTGGTAGTCGCGAGATGGATCGAGGGTCAGCTCGCGCAGGAGCTCGCCGGTTGCCTTGCTGATGATCCGGATATGCAGGTCTTGGGTGAGGATGAGGACCTCGGTTCCGGCGTGAGCGCGGCCGACGCCGATGTGGTGGAGCTTGCCGGCGTTGCGGAGGGTGACGGTGCCGACGGCCCAGATCCTGTCGGTGCGGACACGGTCGTGGGTGTCGGCGTCGCGGTTGCCGGGGGCGGCCTTGGGCCGGGTTGCATAGGCGGCGGCGGGGGTCTGGCGGCGGGGCAGGGAGCGGTGCGGCCGCTGGTGGTTGTAGATGGTGGTGAACTGGCCGAGCAGTGCTTGCAGCTCGGTGATGGTGGCGGGCTGGCAGGGCCGGGCGGCGAGCCATTTCTTCATGGTCTGCTGGAATCGTTCGACTTTGCCCTGGGTCTGCGGGTGGTTCGGCTTGCCGTTCTTCTGCCGGATGCCCAGGCGGCGCAGCTCGTGCTCGAGGCCGTTGCGGCCGCCCCGGCCGCCGGACAGCCGGGTAGTGAACACCATGCCGTTGTCCGTCAAGGTGGAGGCCGGGACGCCGTAGGCGGCGATGGCGGCCTGGAAGGCGGTGAGCACGATCGGGCCGGTGATCCGCTGGTGCGCGGTGACCGACAGGGCGTACCGCGAGTGGTCATCGAGCCAGGTCAGGATCTCGGTGCCGGCTCCGTTTGCTAGCGGGTAATGGGTGAAGTCGGCCTGCCAGCACTCATTGGGCTGGTCGGCCTGGAACCTGATGTAGGAGGACTTCGGGCGCTTCTTCGGCTCAGGCGTGATCAGGCCGCGCCGGGTCAGGTGCCGGCTGATGGTCGCCGGTGATACCCGGGTCTGGTGATGGTGCTCCAGGTGCCAGGCGATCGTCACGGGACCGGCGTCCAGGCCCTGATCGGTGAGTTCCTTGCGGAGCCGGACGATCAGGTCCGCCGTGTCCGCGCTGATGGCCCGCGGCGAGGTCCTCGGGCGGCGGGACCGCGGCTCGAACGCGGCGTCCCCTTCGGCCCGGTACCGGGCAAGCAGGGTGCAGACCCAGGACCGGGCAACCCCGTAACTGCGGGCAACCTCGCTGACCGGGCGCTTCTCGACAGTGACGGCAGTGATGACCAGGCGCGCTCTCGACATCCGGCGAGCGTTCTGCCTGGCCGGCCCCTAGCCCCTGCGCCACGCCGGCCTGCTGTCCTCAATGTCTTGAGACACCCTGTCCTCAATGTCTTGAGGCTGGACACCATCGCTCACCCCATCGCTCACCCCATCGCTCACCCCATGTGAAAGTGCTGGTCAGGTAGTTACGCCGTGATCATGGTGAGGGCTCCCCGACCGTCGGATGTCCGGTTCTGGGAGCGAAGCGGGAGCGACCCGTGGCCGACGACGAGTTTGACCAGCCGCCTGAGTGGCTTCTTGGCGCCGCCAGGATCGCGCAGGAGTACGTAGATAACCCCGCCGCGGTGGCCGCCACGGACGCGGCCCAGCGCATCGCGCCGCTGATGAAGGACATTCAGGCAAGGGCAGATGCGATGGAGATCGGCGCGGCCGACTCGCTCAGTCATGTCGCTCAGGGTGGGCTCTGCTCGGCCGGCGGCCTGGTGTCGTCGGCCAGCCGGTCGACTGCCTTGGCGAGGGCGTCCAGCGCCGGGACCGCCGCGGCGAGGGCGCGGCGCTGGGGTGCGGGCAGGGTCGACAGGGCCAGGTGCAGCACGGCGGCGTTGGTGGCCTGCCAGGTGAGGACCGCCTGCTGCCCGGCGTCGGTCACGGTCAGCTCGATGGCGCGCCGATCCCCGTTGGCGGCGGCGCGGCTGATCATGCCCCGGGCGGTGAGGGCGTTGACGATGGTGGTGACGGTGTTGGCCCGCATGTGCAGCAGCCGGGCGAGCTGGCCCGGCCGGGCGCCGGGATGCTCGGCCAGCGCCGACAGCAGCTCGAGCTGGGCCACGGCCAGCGGGTTAGCCGGGTCGGCGACCCGCGCGCCCCGGCGCAGCGCCCGGCGCAGCCGCGCGATCCCGCCGGCCAGCCCGTCGGCCCGGACCTCGCCGCGGGCGGCGCGGCCCGAGGCTTCGGCGGGGCCGCTCACCGGCGCCCAGCCCGGCTGATAAGCCGGCCCGTACCGATGGCGCGGCCGCGGGGTCCGGCGCGGTGCCCGGCCAGCGCAGCGGCCAGGGCCGCGGCGGCCAGTGCCGTCATGGCCGCTGCGGGCCCGGCGCCGGGATGACCCAGGTGCGCGGCGGCGTGCAGCGCCAGGGTCACCACCGCCACGCCCAGGGCGGTGCCCAGGCCGCGGGCCATGTTCACCATCCCGCCTGCGGCGGCCGCCTGGGTCGGCGGGACACCGCTGATGATCGCTGTATTGTTCGCCGGGATATACGTGCCCAGCCCGGCGCCGAGCAGGCCGAGCAAGGCCACCACCACGATAGCCGGGGCGGGGATGGCCAGCGCGGCGGCGCAGCCGGCGGCGAGGATTCCGCCGGCCAGGCAGCGGCGCTGATCAGGCCAGCTGGCGGGCAGGATCCGGTCAGCGGCCACGGCCGCCAGCCCGAACCCGGCGGGCAGCGCGGTCAGTATCAGCCCCGCGCGCACGACGCTGCCGCCATGGGCGGTCAGGACCTGGGGGATGAGCACCAGCGGCCCGAACAGCACCAGGTAGGCGCACAGCGCCCCGGCCAGCAGCGGGGCGATCCCGCTGGCGGCCAGCACCGGCAGGTCGATCAGCGGCGCGGCCGTGCGCCGCTCCCACCACACCAGGGCCGCGCCGGCCAGCACCGCCAGAGCGGCGCACCCGGCGAGCCCCGCCGTCGGCAGGCCCAGCCCGGACACCGCGGACACCGCGACAAGCGTCCCGGTCGTTGCCACGGCCAGCAGGACGAGCCCCAGCGGGTCCGCGGCCTGGCGGGCGGCGCGCTGGCGGGTGCGCGGCAGCAAGAACCAGCCCGCCGTCACCGCCGCCATCCCGACCGGCACGTTGACGAAGAAGATCGCGCGCCAGCCGGCCGAGGCGACCAGCAGCCCGCCCGCCACCGGCCCCAGCGCCAGGCCCAGCGCCTGCGCCGCGGCCTGGATCCCCAGCGCCGTGCGCCGCCGCCCGCCCGGCGCGCTGGTGGCCACCAGCGCCACGCTGTTGGCCTGCAGCATCGCCGCCCCGGCCGCCTGCACCACCCGGAGCCCGATCAGCGCGGTCAGCGACGGTGCCAGACCGCACCCCGCCGACGCCGCGCTGAACACTACGAACCCGTACAGGTACACCAGCTTGCGGCCGTACCGGTCCGACCAGCGGCCCACCGGCACCAGCAGCGCCACCAGCGCCAGCAGGTACGCCAGTGACACCCACTGCACCCCGGCCAGGCCCACGCCGAACTGGCGCTGCAGCGCCGGGAACGCCAAGGTCACGATGCTGGCGTCGAGCTGGCCCATGAACGCGCCGAAACACACCGTGGCGACCGCCAGCCACGGCGCCATACGGTGCTCACGGATTGCGGCCTGCCGGGCCTGGCGGACGCAGCAGCATCACCACCCGCACCTGCCCGCCAGCGCCGCCCGGGATTCCAAAGCCACCTCTTTACTTCTGCAGAAGAACCATTTATCGTTCTATCACAGAACTATCTCCCGGGCAAAGGCCGGCAGCGCCCGGGCAGGGCCGGCCCGCATGCGGAACCGGCCCAGATGAGCGCCCAGGCCTGGCTCCGGGGCACCCGGCGGGCCTAACCCGCCTTGAGTGAACGCATGAGAAGAGGAGCGACCATGTCAGGGCACCACCCGCGGCCGTGCCCTCAGCCCCGCCGCAGAACCCACCCGGCCATCTGGGTCACCGCCGCCGCGGTCCTTCTCCTGGCCCTCGGCGCCTGCTCCACGACCGCGACCACCTCGGCGGCGGCGCCGGTCACGTTCAGCGCCGCCCCCGGCGGTCACAGGCTCATCCTCAGCCTCCCCGCAGACACCCGGCTGCGCCTGACCGGCCCGGTGCTCGCCCGCATCTACATCGGCCAGATCACCAGCTGGAGCGACCCGGCCATCACCGCCCTCAACCCCGACATCGCCCTGCCAGACGCCCCGATCACCGTCGTGCACCGTTCCGACGGCAGCGGCACCACCTACATCTTCAGCAACTACCTGTCCGCCGCCGACCCGGCCTGGGAGGCCAGAGTCGGCACCGGCAAGACGCTCAACTGGCCGGCCGGGGAAGGCGCCGAGGGCAACGCCGGGGTAGCCGCCACGGTGTACCGCACCCCGTTCTCCATCGGATACGTCGAGCAGGCCTACTCCCGGGGCCTGCTCCTGCCCTACGCAGCCATCCGCAACCAGGCCGGAAACTACGTCACCCCGTCCACCCAGACCGTCGCCGCCGACGCCGCGCAGAAGCCAGCCATCACCCCGGCCGACTTCTCGATCGTCAACCAGCCCGGCGCCGCCAGCTACCCCATCAGCGGCTACAGCTGGGCCCTGGTCGACACCCGCCAGCCCAGCCAGGCCACCGCCCAGGCGCTGGTCGCCATGCTCGACTGGCTCACCCACGACGGACAGGCCTATGCGACCGCGAACGGCTACGTGCCCCTGCCACCCCAAGTCCGGCAACTCGCCCGGACCATGCTGCAGCAAGTGACCGGCCCCAACGGGACGCGCCTGCTGGGCTGACCGTGCCGGATGGCGCAGCCTGCAGCCGGCGGTTGGCGAGCTGGCCGCTTCCTTATCCGTGCTAAATCAGCGATCCGGCGCCATGTGCCGCAACCGAGGTCGGCGGGCTGCCGGTCTGTCCGCGCTGGCGACTGAGGTAGGGAGGTTACGTGCACGCTGACAGAGTTCCTGCTGTGACGGCGGTGGATGACCACGCCCAGCGGGCGCTGCTGCGCCGCGGCCTTGCCCTGGAGTACGCGACGCTGGCGTGGAATGTGGCCGGGATCGTGGTGCTGGCCATCGCGGCGATCTCTGCGCGGTCGGTGGCGCTGGCCGGGTTCGCCCTCGATTCGCTGATCGAGATCGGCGCGTCGGCGGTGGTGATCTGGGAGCTGTCAGGCACGGGCGTGGAACGCCAGCGCCGGGGCCTGCGGCTGATCGGGTATGCGTTCGCTGCCCTTGCGGTCTACCTGCTCGTGCAGTCCACCGTGGTGCTGGCCACCGGGTATCACCCACATCACTCGGTGCCCGGGATCATCTGGACTGCGGTGACCGCCGTGGTGATGTTCGCGCTGGCCGCCGGTAAGGCCCGGACTGGGCGGGCGCTGGATAATCCGGTGTTGCGGACCGAGGGCCGGGTCACGCTCGTCGACGGGATCCTGGCGACCGCGGTGCTGGCGGGCTTGGTACTGAACGCTGCGCTGGGCTGGTGGTGGGCCGACCCGGCCGCCGGGTACGTGCTGGTGTTCTACGCCGCCCGCGAGGTCCGGGAGATCTTCTTCGCAGATCACTGAATCAGCTGGGCATGCACGGCTTATCCAGGTCAGGCCGCCTGCCTCGGGCACTTGCCGGGCCAGGGCGGCGGCGCCCTGACGGCCGATCGCGTCTGCGTCCCGGGCTGGGCAGGTCCGGGTCCACCCAGCCCTCGATCACTCGTGAAAACCGCGGCGACCAGCGGCCAGGGCCGCCCGCACGGTCCCGGCACGTACGGCGAGGCGCTACCCGGTCCGGGCCGGAATGCGCTACCGGCGGGCGTGCCGAGGCTCGCGGGCCGCCGGGACCGCTGGCCTGACCGGCGCGACGCGTACCAGCAGGTTGTAGGTCACCAGCGCGATGGCCAGGTGCATGAGCATCAGCACGGCCACTGCCTCGGCGGGAGCGCCGCGGTGCAGGATGTAGAGGTCGGGCAGCCACAACACCAGGGTGACCAGGATGGCCATCCGGAAGAACATCCACCGCGGCGCCGACGTGATCCGGGTCACCATGGGCCAGGCCACGCACGCGATGATGACGCCGATGACCGTGAGCCTGGCATAGTCATGGAACTGGAAATGCACATAGCCCTTGGTGGACGGGAAGACCGCCTGGCCGATCACTACCAGGAGTACGTCAGCCGCCAGCGAGCCGATGATCGAGGCCACGGTCGCGAGCAGGACCCGGCTGGCCTGAGGCTGGCGATGCCGCGGCGCGAAGTCGAGGCGCGCCAGGGAGGCGAGGCGGTTCAGCATGCCGACAAGGATAGGCGGCGCCCGCCCGGCACCTGACCGGCCGAGCTATCCGCTTGCAGGACTCTTGACCCGTTCATGACCAGGGGAACGACAGTTCCGGCCGGAGCCAGCCTGGCCTCTGGTGTCCCGTTCCTCGCCCATCGCCAGCACGGCAGTGACCAGATCCAGCAACGGGCCGCAGAGATCGTCCTCGGCGACCAGCACCACTGTGCCGTCATCCAGGCTGGCCTGGTAGACGGGGATGCCGGGAACTGGGCGATACGGTGGCGGGACCGCCAGGGCGCGGGCGGCGAGATCCTCCCACTCGGGGCCATCGCTCGCTTGTAAGTTCGAGGTTTTGTGCCTGTGGGGGGCTGACCTGCCGGGCCGGTTAGCCGTGACTGCCCAGCGCTGACCGCTCTTCAGCCGGGCTAATGGCAGTGTGATCGTGGATCACCACCCCACCCTTGGCCTGCTCGGCTTGCCTGGTTGGACGGCGAGCGGCGTGATCAGCTCTCACCCTGGCCGCCTGCGGCGCGTGGCTCGTTGGCGGTCTGGGTGATCTGGTTCGATGGGGGCGTCGAGCCTGCCGCTTCTCTGGGAGGGCTTGGTCCTGAACACCTCGCTCGCGGAAACCCTGTCCGTCGTTTTGCTCCTGGGGGCGCTGGCCTGGGCGGTAATACGGCCGTGGGGCTGGCCGGAGGCTGTCGTGGCGGTCCCGGCCGCAGCCGTGGTGCTCGGTACCGGGGCTATCTCGCTGGACCAGGCCCGCGCCGTGGCGGAGCGGCTGGGTCCGGTGATCGGATTCCTGGCGGCGGTGCTGGTGCTCGCCCAGTTGTGTGACGATGAGGGGTTGTTCCGCGCGTGCGGGGCGTGGATGGCCCGCACGGCAGCGGGGCGGCCGCGGCGGCTGCTGGTCGCGGTGTTCGTCCTGGCCTCGGTGATCACGGCGGTGCTGAGCCTGGACGCCGCGGTGGTGCTGCTCACCCCGGTGGTGTTCGCCACCGCCGCCCGGCTGGGGGCACGTCCCAGGCCGCACGTGTACGCCTGCACCCACCTGTCGAACACCGCGTCCCTGCTGCTGCCCGTTTCCAACCTGACCAACTTGCTGGCGTTCGCGGCCAGCGGGCTGAGCTTCACCCGCTTCGCCGCGCTGATGGCGCTGCCGTGGCTGGCCGCCATCGCAGCCGAGTACGCCGTCTTCCGGCGGTTCTTCGCCACCGACCTGGACGCCGGTGCCCAGGCCGGGCCTGCGGCCGGGCCGCCCGAGGTGCCGGTGTTCGTCCTGGCGGTGGTGGCCTGCACCCTGGGCGGGTTCGTGCTCACCTCCGCTATCGGCGTGAATCCGGCCTGGGCGGCCGCGGCGGGCGCCGCGGCGCTTGCCGCCCGCGCCCTGGTCCAGCGCCGCACCACCCCCGCCGCCATCGCCCGGGCCGCGAACGTCCCCTTCCTGTTCTTCGTGCTGGCCCTGGGGATCGTGGTCGCCGCGGTGACCGGCAACGGGCTCGGCGGGGCTCTGGGACATCTGCTGCCCGGCGGCACCACGCTGCCCGCCCTGCTGGGCACCGCGGCGCTGGCCGCCGTCCTGGCCAACATGATCAACAACCTGCCCGCGGTGCTGGTGCTGCTGCCGCTGGCCGCCGCCGCGGGCCCCGGCGCAGTTCTCGCGGTACTGCTCGGGGTGAATATCGGCCCCAACCTCACCTATACCGGGTCCCTGGCCACCCTGCTGTGGCGCCGCATCGTCCGCGCGCACGACACCGAGGTCAACCTCGCAGAGTTCACCCGGCTCGGACTGCTCACCGTGCCCGCCGCGCTGATCCTGGCGGTGCTGGCCCTGTGGGCTTCGCTGCACGCCATCGGAGGCTGATTCCCCATGATCGTGATCGCCTGGATCGTCGACGGGACCTGGCCTGCCTGTGTCGACGCCGCCGCGACCCACGCGCCCGACGGCGCCGAAATAGTCCTGCTCCACGTCACCGGCCACGACGTCCCCGGCGCGGCCCACGGTGCCTACGCAGGCCTGCTCGGCCGCGGCCGAGCCGAGCGCGACCCGGGCACCCGCCTGCAGGAGCTAGCCGCCGCCTCCGCCCGGCAACTCCTCCGGGCCGCCGCCGAGCGCCTCGGGCGGCCCTGCACCCGGCTGGAACGCTCCGGGCGGATCGAGCGGGAGGTCGTCGCCGCCGCCGAAGGCGCCGACCTGCTCATCCTCGCCCGCGACGGCGACCGTACCCACCTGGGGCCCCGCAGCCTGAGTCCTGCCACCCGCTTCGTCGTCGACCATGCCCCCTGCCCCGTCCTGCTGGTCTGGCCCGAGACCGCCCCGGGCATCGCCACCATCCCGCCCCCGCCTCCCCACCCCCCGCGCCGACCGCATCACTAGCGCCGAAGGCGCGAGTAAACGCGCCAGGTAAACCGCGCTCGCCGAAACCTGCCCCCGACGGCCCAGCCGCAAGCTTGCACCGGCCGCCTGGCACCTCATCCAGTGGGCTGACTCTGGGAGCGGAAGATCGCCGCGGCCTGGCAGCAGCTCACCGGTACCGCAGAACCGGTGGAGCTGGCGCTCATCACCAACCGGGCCCCCGACCCGGCCGACCCCCTGATCTCCGGCCGAGACGCCCGCACACGCCTCCTCCTTCCCCGAGCCAGTCAAGGCGGCCCCGCGTCCGCGCGGGGGAAAGCGCGGTCAGCGTGGGCGGAGGCCGCCGGCCTGCCGGAGGCCGAGCTCCCGGAGCTGCCCGGCTCGGCGCAGCCTCCTGCCATGTGGCGTGGTCGAGGAACTCGATGGTGGCGGACATCATCTCGTGCCGCCATAGCGCCAGCGTGTGCTCCGTTCCGGTGGTGTCGTGTACGCGGTCGGCCAGCGCCGCGCCCAGGCTCGCGACCGCGTGGCAGCATGGTCAGCTCAGGCCGGGCACCAGGTAGCGGACGCCGATCGCGACGACCAGGATGCCGACCAGGCGGCGGATCAGGAGATCGGGCAGCCGGGACTGGAGCCGGGCCCCGGTATAGCCGCCCGCCAGGCCGCCGACCCCCAACGCGATACCGGTCGGCCAGTTCGGGGCCACCGAGCCGGGCTGGTGGATCGACAGAATGGTGAAGGTGATCACGCCGCCGACCGAGGTCACGAACGTGGACGCCAGGGCGGCCGGGGCGACCTCGACGGCCTTGCGGCCGGTCCCGATCAGGATCGGGGCCAGGATCGAGCCGCCGCCGATCCCGTAGATCCCGCCCACGCAGCCCACCGCCGCCGACAGCACGATCAGGACCGGCACCCGGATCCGCCGCACCTGCCGGCCCAGGTCATCATCGGGGCGCGGCCGGGTCGCCACCAGCCAGGCCCCCAGCGGCACCAGCACAGCCGCCACCACCTGGTCGAACACCCGCGGCCCCGGTAGTATCTTGACCCGGATCACCGACCCGGCGACGACGCCGGGCAGGGTCCCGGCGATCAGCACCAGGGCCAGGCGCCCCCCGGCCTGCCCCTGCCGCCAGTACCGGTAAAGCGCTCCCGGCGTCGAGACCACGTTGTACAGCAGATTGGTCGGGGTGACCGACGGGCTGGGCGTGCCCAGGACGCTGACCTGGAACGGCAGCAGCAACACCGCGCCGGAGATACCCGCCGGGGTCGCCAGCGCCGCGATGACGAAGGCCGCGGCCAAGGCCACAACCTCGGTCCAGCCAGCCCCGAGCACGCGGCCACGCTAACCAGCGCCAGTCCGGCCCGGCAGCCGATGACCGGCCTAATTGCGCCAGGCAAATCACACCGGCAGCCAATCGCCAACCGCCATCGCGCGGGCCTGGTGAAGGCGGATCGGGCTCCTGCGCGGGCGTGCCGCCTACGTGCCAGAACGAGCGGTTGATAGCGGCGCTCCCCGGCTACTCACGGCGAACCGAACAACAGGCTGAACTGCGCGATAGCACGTGGCAGACAGTCCGATTAGACCTTCTAAGTCCGATTAGACTTTCTAGCAACCGGTCGGCTGCGCCTAGTCATTTAGTTCGGCGAGCAGCCAGCGGTCACCGGGCAGCGTTTCGCGCCATCCCGGCACGCGCTGAGACGCCGAGCGGCGCTGGAACGGTATGAGAAGCCGCTGCCCAGCCACCAGGTGCAGATCGACACGATCCGGTGCAGCCGAAGGTGCCTGGGCAGCAGCCACGCCAAGGCGGCGATCACGGCCCGGTCAGCCCGGTGCGGCTTGGGACGGGGACCTGGCGGCGCAGGACCGGCCGTGAAGGTGCCGGGCTCGAACAGGCGTGCGCCGGACTCGGGTGCCAGAGACCATCGCTCACCCCATTGAGATGTCGCAAGACATCGAGGACACCCCGAGTCATGATCGGCTTACGCCATGGCGCTGCTCAGGGCGACCTGGCAGAGTTCGGGTACCTTTCCGACGGCGGCGGCGGCGGCTAGCCGGACGCCGGCGAACGCAAGCGCGAATCCGTAGAGGGCTGCGCACGGCAGCAGCACCCCGAGCCGGATCGCCAGCGGGGCGGTGTGGGCCAGCACGACCGCTACGATCACCGGCGCGGCGAGCACCGCGGTGCCTGCCAGCGTGCCGAAGATGCCGCCGATCCGGTAGCCCTGGTAGCCCGGCGCAGCCACCAGTATCGGGGTGCCGGTCCGCTTGGCCATCGGGTAGGGCAGGCCGACGGTGAACAGGTTGCTGAGCCCGAGGGCCGCGCCCAGCCCGGCCAGGGCGACCGGCGCCGCCTCGACCCCGATTCCCGGGCGGCCGGCCGCGGCAGCCAGCCCGAAGCAGACGGCGACGACGAGCGGTGCGCCGATCACGCAGAGCACGGCGTTCTGTCCGGAGAAGTAGGCACGCAGGTCGCGAGTGCGGCTCAGCGCCGTCGCTTCGAGGATGAACGGCGGGCCCGTCAGCCCGGCCGAGTTGGCGTGGAAGATCCCGACGAACGCGGCGCCGAAGACCGCGCTCGCCAGGATGACCGCGGGATGGTGGTTCTTGCCGATGATGGAGCTGGCTGACACGGCGGCCGTGATAACCGCGACGGCTGCCCAGTAGACCAGGGAGGTGGGATCGCGGCGCTGGTACAGCCAGAACCGGGCGGCGATGGCACCGCGCAGGCCGAACCTGGCCAGCGGCAGCTTGGCGCCGCGAACCCGCGCCGCCTGGGTCGTGGTGTCGGCTGTCACCAGCGCCCGACCCAGCGACCTGACCCAAAGCCAGGCGAGCACGGCGATGACGGCGGCCAGCGCGCCCAGCCGGGCGAGGGCCAGGCCGGGCTTGCCGTCCGAGGCGTCCTGGATCGCGTGCGCGGCGAGGCCAGGCGGCAGCCAGCGCATCCACGAGTCGAAGCCGGTGAAGCTCGCCGCGGTGATCTTGCCCTCGGCGGCCGCCTTGGGCACCACCTGGGTGAAGAACTCGTACAACGCAAACAGCGGGATGATCAGGAATGCCGCCAGGTCCTTGCCACGGCGTGAGCGCAGCAGCCCGGCCAGGGACGTGGTCACGAACCGCGACAGCACGATGCAGAACAGTACCTGCAAGACCACCGCGATAACCGCGACGGTCACGCCGAGGGCGCCGCTGGCCAGCCCGACCGTCACGCCGAGCAGGCCGATGACGTTGGCCACCGGCCAGGCACCGGTGAACGATGCCGCGAGCAGCCCGGTGGCGAGCTCGCGGGTACGCAGGGGGTAGAGCGCCAGCGTGGACGGGTCCAGGGTGCTGTCCACCGTGAAGACCAAGATTGGCGCTATCAGCCAGCCGAACGCGAACACGGTGAAAATGACCGCGGTCAGATCCACCGACGTGCTCTTGCCGCGGAAGCTGGCCAGCACCACGAACGTGCCGACCGCGAGCAGCAGGGCGAAGGTCGTGCTGATGATGAAGGAGATCTTCGCGGTCCTGGACGAGCGCAGCGCGTTGAGCAGCAAGCACAGCTTCAGCTGGACGAGGAGCCGAGCCATGACAGCACTTCCTCGTCGGTCGCGCGCGGGCCCACCAGGTCGATGAACGCGCGCTGCAGTGTCTTGCCGCCGCGCACCTCGTCAATGGTGCCGGTCGCCACGATCTTGCCCTTGTCGATGATGGACACGTGGTCACAGACCTGCTCGACCAGTTCCATGACGTGGCTGGAGAACAGCACAGTCGAGCCTGAGCCGGCAAAGCGTGTCAGCAGGCGGCGGATCACGTCCGCGGAGACTGGATCGACCCCCTCCAGCGGTTCGTCCAGGAACAGCACCGACGGGTTGTGGATCAGCGCGCAGCCGAGCGCGGCCTTTTTACGCATACCGGTCGAGTAGTCGGCGACCAGCCTCTGGGCGTCGCCAGCCAGGTCAAGCACGTCCAGCAGCTGGGCGGCCCGCGACCGCGCCTCGTCGGCCGGCAGGCCGCGCAGCCGCCCGGCGTACTCGAGCAGTTCCTCGCCGGACAGGCGCTCGAACAGCCTGACCTCGGCCGGCACCACCCCGATGATCGCCTTGGCCGCTGGCGGGTTCTCCCACACGTCCAGCCCGTTGATCAGTACCTGTCCGCCGTCCGGCCGCAGCAGGCCGGTCATCATCGACAACGACGTGGTCTTGCCCGCGCCGTTCGGCCCGACCAGCCCGGCCAGTGAGCCTGCGGCAATCTGCAGGTCGATGCCGGCCACCGCCTCCTTGTCGCCGAACCTCTTCCGCAGCCCGCGTACCACGACCGCCGACGCGCCTGCTCCGGGCTGGTAGCGAGGAAGCTCGCTGGCCGCGTTGCTTGTTTCCATGAGCATCTCCGTGTCGCCTGCCACTCTCATGGCCCCCCACCTTCTATCATTTTGATGGGGTTGTTACCGAACCGCTACCGCTGATAGGACGTCCAGCAGCGCCGCCGGCAGGCTGGTCAGCTCGCGGTCACCAGTCCGACCGTCTCCTCTGCCAGCCTGCCGCTCCTGTGGCGGCGCCCCGGTCCGTCTCTAAAATCTGATATCACAATGATAAGCCCTTTTTTATCGGACTGGCAAGCGCGGCCCGAACGCCGGGTTCCAGCCGGGCGTGTCCGGGGATCCGACGACGAGCGCGATCCGCACTCGCGAACCCGCGGCCGCCAGCACTCGGTCATCTCGTCGGCCCGCGAGGGCCGTGAGCTACGGCATCCCGAACTGGAGCGCCCGCCGGCGCGGTCGCCACCCCCGATGCTGATGCTCAGCGAGCTGTTCGCGCGGCGGGCGACGGCGCGCTGTCCTTGGCCGACTCGATCTGCAGCGGGCCGCCCCCGGTGGTGACCGTGATCGAACGGCCGGCGGCAGGGTCGGTGGCGATCCCGACGGCCTCGGGTCCGCCGTAGCTTCTGGCGGTCAGCGCGTACGGGCCGGCAGGCAGCGTCAGCGCCGCGGGACCGCCGTCGGTGCTGACGAACAGGCCGTCCGGGGCCTCGGTGAACCCGATCCGCGCCTCGCCGCCGCCGGTAGTAATGGTCGCCGTCGCGGAGTGGATGCCCTGGGCCAGCAGCGGTCCGCCGCCGGTGTCGGCTTGCAGCGGCCCGGCCAGGCCGTTGAGCGTCAAGGCGCCGCCGTCAGTGGTGACCACCAGCGGCCCGCTGATTCCCGTGGCGCTCACCGGTCCGCCGCCGGAGTTCAGGTTCGCGGCGGCGCCCCCGGAAACGGTGAGCGGGCCGCCTTCGGTGTCCGCGGCCACGCCCACGTCGGGCGGCACGGTCACGATGAAACCGACACTGCAGTCGCACGCCGGCTCGATCAGCGTGAGGATGCCATTGGACACGGACTGCGGCACGGCAGGCAGCCGACCGTCCCGAGGGTCGTAGGTGATCGCCTCGGTGACCTGGACGCGGTGTACGGGTCCGGCCGTGACCTGTACCGACGCGCCGTAGCTCTGCACATCCAGGGTGGTGACCGGCTGCGACACGGTGACCACGCGGGTTTCGGTGCGCTGTGGTCCCGGGCCCCGGTCAACCCCGGCGGAGGTGATGAGCCAGCCGCCAGGGACGGCGATCGACGCAGCGACGGCCAGGCCGGCGAGGCCCCATATCCGCCGGCCACGCGCGGCTACCGGGCGCACGGCAGGTCCACGGTGAGCAGGGTCGGGCCGCCGACGGGGCTGGCGATCTCGAAGGTCCCGTCGACCGACGAGGCGCGCTTGGCCAGCCCGGCCAGGCCCGTACCGCGGCCCGGGTCGGCGCCGCCGACGCCGTCGTCGCTGATGATGATGTGCAGCCGGTCGCCTGAGCGCTGTGCGAACACCTCCGCCTGGCTGGCCTGGGCGTGCTTGGCGACGTTCGTCAGTGCCTCGGACACCACGAAGTAGGCGACCGCCTCGATCACGGGCGGGGGTCTGCGGGGCAGGTCCACGGTCAGCCGGACCGGGACCGGCATCCGGGCCGCCACGCCGGACAGCGCCGCGTCCAGGCCGCGGTCCTCGAGCACCGCCGGGTGCAGCCCGCGGATCAGGTTCCGCAGCTCGAAGAGGGCGGCCTTGGCGTCCTCGTGAGCTTCCGCGATGGCGTGGCGGGCCTGCTGGGCGGTCGTGGCCTGGGCCCTGGCCATACCCAGGTTCATGGCCAGGGCAACCAGCCGCTGCTGGGTGCCGTCGTGCAGGTCCCGTTCCAGGCGGCGGCGCTCGGCGTCGGCTGCGTCTACCACCCCGGCCCGCGTCTGCGCGAGGTGCTCCACCTGGTGCTCCAGTTCTTCGGTGCGGCTCGGGCCGAGCAGCGAGCGCGCGGCCCGGGCATCGAGCGCCGTGACCGCCCCGGTGAGCCACGGCGCGGCGATCAGCAGCACGATCCCGACGGCGGTGAGGTACGCGTCCGCCGGGACGCCGAGCAGCCAGCGCGCGAGGCTGTTGGCCGACGCCCCGGCAAACTGGCCGCGCCAGAGCAGGCCCGAGTGCGGGAGCGCCCAGGCGTAGATGTACACCAGGCTGTACAGCACGCCGGCCAGCCAGACTCCGAGCACGGCGACCCCGGCCACGGCCAGCGCCGGGCCGGCCACGAGGTGGTAGCCGAGCTGACGCCAGGTGGCCCGGGACCGGACCGCGGCAACCACGCTGCGCACGCTCAGGTTCTTCAGCGGGGCAGGCTGCGGCGGTATCTCCACTTCTGCCGTGGCCCGCAGCCGGTGGCGATGGATCCCGGTCAGCACCGGCAGCGTAAAGATCAGCACCACCAGGGCCGCGAGCCACGCCGGCAGGTACCGCCACCGCCACGCCGCCCAGATCAGGGCGGCGTATCCGTCCTGCGCCACGACAAAGCGGAGGCCGGTGAGCCAGGCCAGCAAGATAGCCGGAACGATCAGCGCGACAAGCTGCGCCGGGATGGCCCCGGACAAGTAAAGGGCCTGGCGCCAGGCGCGTGGCGACCACGGGACGCGGCGGTAACGAGCAGCGGTGTTGCTGGTCTGGGCGAGCGTGGTCACGGGTTACACCGTAGGCGCTCCGGACGGCCCCGGCCATGCAGCGGGATTCACCTGACGGGGTGGTGCTAGCTGCACCCTGATTCGGGTCTCTGCGCCAGTGCGCGCGGCTGCCCGGCGACGCCATGCTGGGCTGCGGTCCCCGGACCGCAGCGCCCGGGGTCATGAGCAGGACCGCCCGGGTGACCGAGAAATGTAGCGACCCCCGGAGAGGATCGATGACACCGCACAGTCTGCGCGCCGCTGGCAGCGAAGTGATCCGGCTCGACGGCGTGACCAAGACCTATCAGGCCGGCGCCGTACCCGCGCTGGCCGACGTGAGCCTGACCGTGGCGGCCGGCGAGGTGGTGGCCGTGATGGGACCGTCGGGCAGCGGTAAGTCGACGCTGCTCAACCTGCTAGCCGGGCTGGACCGGCCCACGGCGGGTACGGTTACGGTGGCCGGGCGGCGGATCGACGCCCTGGGCGAGGGGCATTGGCCCGGTTCCGGGCCCGGCACGTCGGGATCATCTTCCAGTTCTTCAACCTGCTGGATGATCTCACCGTCGAGGACAACGTGCTGTTGCCCGCCCAGCTGGCCGGGGCGTCCTGGCGCCGGGCCCGGGCGCGGGCCCGCGAGCTGCTGAAGCGGATGGGCACCGAGGAGCACCGCGACGACTACCCGGCGCGGCTGTCCGGCGGGCAGCGGCAGCGGGTGGCCATCGCCCGGGCCCTGGTGAACTCCCCGGAACTGCTGTTGGCCGACGAGCCGACCGGTGCCCTGGACACCGCCACCGGGCAGGAGATCGGGCGGCTGCTGCGGGAGCTCAACGCCGGCGGGCAGACCCTGGTCCTGGTCACCCACGACCCGGCGCTGGCCGAGCGCTACGCGGCCCGCACCGTGCACCTCGTGGACGGGCGGGTTGCCGTCGCGGAGGTGCCGGCATGAGCTGGGCCGGAGCCATCAGGACCGCCATGGGCGGGGTACTGCGGCACAAGGTGCAGGCGGTCGTGATCGGCCTGGTGCTGCTGATCGCCACCGCCTCGGCCACGCTCGGGTTCGCCCTGCTGGCCGCCAGCAACGGGCCTTTCCAGCATGCGTTCGACGCCCAGCACGGCGCGGACGTAGCGCTGACCGCCAACCCGGCACGCGCCACCACGCGGCAGCTGGCCGCGACCCGCACCCTGCCCGGGGTGATGGCCGCCGCTGGGCCCTTTGGTGAAGTCACGGTGCAGGCTGACCAGGACGGCCAGCCTTGGGGGCAGCTGACGCTGGCCGGGCGGCGCTCGCCTGGCGGCCCGATTGACGACCTGGTGCTGAACGCGGGTCACTGGCCCGACGGGCCAGGCCAGGTCGTGCTGGACGGAACCCCGGGACCGGGCCTGCAAACCGGGGCCAGACTCACCGTGACCGGAGTTCCGGGCAGCCCCGCGCTGACGGTCGTGGGCTTCGCCAACTCCGTCACCAGCACCGCCCAGGGCTGGATGACACCCGCTGAGATCACCAGGCTGCAGGGACCCGGCTCGCCGCTCGGCGAGCAGATGCTGTACTCCTTCGCGAGCGCCGGCAGCTACCCGCAACTGCGCGCTGACGTGCGGCAGGTCGCCCGGGCGCTGCCGGCCGGCGCGGTAGCCGCCCCCCTCTACTGGCTCGTGGCGGAGCAGGAGGCGGAGGGCAACGGCGCGATCATGGAGCCGTTCGTGGTGGCCTTCGCGCTGATCGGCCTGGCCATGGCGGTGCTGATCGTCGGCAACGTGGTCAGCGGCGCCGTGGTCGCGCAGTATCACCGGATCGGCGTGCTGAAGAGCATCGGGCTGTCCCCGGCGCAGCTGGTGGTGACGTACCTGAGCCGGGTCGGCCCGCCCGCGCTGGCCGGGTGCGTGGCCGGGGTGGTGGTGGGCAACCTGCTGGCCGCCCCGGTGCTGAACCAGTCGTCGGGCGCCTACGGGGTCGGCAGCCAGCAGGCGCCGTGGTGGGCGTCGGCGGCCGCCCCGGCCGGGATGCTGGTGCTGACGGTGCTGGCCGCGCTGGGCCCCGCGCTGCGCGCGGGACGGCTATCGGCCGCGGAGGCGATCGCTTCCGGACGTGCCCCGCGGTCCGGACGCGGCTATGCCGCGCACCGGCTGTCCGCGCGGCTCGGCCTGCCGCGCCCGGTGGGCATGGGGCTGGCCGCACCGTTCGCCAGGCCGGCCCGGACCGCGGTGACGGTGGCCGCGGTCGCGTTCGGGGCTACCGCCGTGATCTTCGCGTTCGGGCTGAGCTCCTCGCTGAGCCGGGCCGCGGCCAGCGCAACCCTCTCTGCCACGGTCCCGGTGCAGGTCCAGCAGGTTGGCGGCAAGGGGCCAGGGGGGCCGTCGGCACAGCCGCCCGACGCCGCGCAGGACACCGCGCTGGCCGCCGTGCTGCGCGCCCAGCCCGGGACGCTGCGCGACGTGGCGGTCTACGGCAACCAGGTCACGGTTCCCGGCCTGTCCGGCACCGTCAATGCCTGGGCGTTCGGCGGCGACTCGTCCTGGATCGGGTACGGCATCATCGCCGGGCACTGGTATGACGCGCCGGGCCAGGTGGACGTGAACGCCGCGTTCCTCACCCAGAGCGGCCTGGCCGTCGGCGATACCGCCACGGTGAACACCGGAACGGCGCAGGTACCGGTGGACATTGCCGGGGAGGTGTTCGACCCGTCCAGCGAACCCAGGCTGTACGCGAGCACGCAAACCCTGCCCGGCGTCGCCGCCGGCCAGAACCTCTTCGTCGCGTACTACGTCGGGCTGCGTCCCGGCACCAGCGCCGTCGGCTATGCCCAGGCGGTCAACGCCGCGCTCGGCCGCAGCAGCCCGTGGGAAGCCACGACTCACCGCGACGAAGGCAACTTCTACACGATCGCCAGCGGCCTGGTGAGCTTGCTGGCGCTCATGGTCGCGGTCGCCGCCGGGCTCGGCGTGTTCAACACCGTGCTGATGACCACCCGGGACCGGGTACACGACCTGGGGATCTTCAAGGCGCTCGGGATGCGGCCGGGTCAGGTGCTCACGATGGTGACCTGCTGGATCCTCGGCCCCGCCATCGTGGCCGCGGCGATCGCGGCGCCTACCGCGGTTGCGCTGAACGCGGCCACCGTGCACGCCATGGCCGGCACTGCGCACACCGGTGTCCCGGCCAGCTTCACGCAGGTCTTCCCGCCGTTGCGGCTGGCGGTCCTGTCCCTGGCCGCGCTGGTTATCGCGGTCGTGGGTGCCCTGGCGCCGGCTAGCTGGGCCGCCCGTGCCCGCCCGGCCACCGCGCTGCGCGCCGAGTGACAGCGGTGCGGGGTGAGCCCGGCGCCGGGACGACATTGCCGTCTTGGCGGGCCGACCCGGCCGCGGTACCCGTAGCGTGGAGCCCGTGACAGGCGAGGCGAAGCCGGCCGGGCCCGCCCGGCTCCGGGTGGTGATCGGCGAGGACTCGGTCCTGCTGCTGGCGGGCCTCACGAAGCTGCTGGAAGGCGCCGGCTTTGAGGTCGCGGCCACCGCGGGTGATGCCGAGGCGCTGCTGGCCGCGGTTGAGCGGGAACTGCCCGACGTGGTGATCGCCGACGTCCGCATGCCGCCGACCCACACCGACGAGGGCATCCGGGCCGCGCTGGTGATCCGCGGCCAGTGGCCGGACATCGCGATCCTGGTGCTGTCGCAGTATGTGGAGGAACGGTACGCCGCCGACCTGCTGTCCGCGAACACCAGCAGCGTCGGCTACCTGCTCAAGGACCGGGTAGCGGACGTGGCCGAGTTCCTGGACGCGCTGCGCCGGGTGGCGGCGGGAGGCACGGCGCTGGACCCGGAAGTGGTGGCCCAGCTCCTGGTCCGCCGGGGCGCCGACCCGTTGGACGTCTTGACCGAGCGGGAACGCCGCGTGCTGGCGCTCATGGCCGAGGGCCGCTCCAACGCGGAGATCGCCGCTGCCCTCGTGATCACTGACAGTGCGGTCAGCAAGCACATCAACTCGATCTTCACCAAGCTCGGGCTGTACCCCGGTGACACCGGCAACCGCCGGGTCCTCGCGGTGCTGCGCTATCTCGGCGCCGGGCCGGCCGCAGACCACCCGTAAGAGGATCAGGTAGCCGTCCGGATCGATGGATCCAGGCACATTAGTCCTGGTAGACCTCTTCCAGAGGCTGGACGACAGGACCGTCCGGACGATATCGTTCGGACTGAGGTTGACTAACCAGCCGGAGGTCTTTTGCGTGCTCGGCTCGCGTTCCGTCAACCCGGCGCGAGTCGCCCAGACCGGCGCACTTGATCCCGGCCGGTGTCTGCCTGTGGGCTCGCGTCCCCCCACGAGGCTCCCAGGCGGATGCGGCCCGCGCCGCGTTGCCCCCGGCGCGGCGCGGGCCCTTCAGCCGCCCATCCTGGCGCCGGCACGGCGCGGCTAGTGAGGAAGCGGCCCCCGGGGGCCGTAACGCGTGGGGCGCGGGTCCCGGGTGAGTGCTGCGCTGGCGGCGCCCGGTCCGCGAGAGTCAGCTGGGGCGCATGTCCCGGATGTCCGGCCAGGTGAGCGGCCCGGCCCCATTGTCGGCCGCCCGATCGCGACATACCGTGGCTTCGTGGACCATCGGGCATACCAGGACGTCAGCGCCGCGGCGGCCGTGCATTCTGAGCTGGGCCAGGCGTACGACGGCGCCGTCGCCGAGGGGCTGGTCGAGCGGATCAGCTCGGAGATCGACAAGCAGGTGGACACCAGGCTGGCCCAGCGGGGCATCCCGCCTGCCCGGACCCAGTGGGCGAACGTCGCCATGGGCCTGGGCTCCGTGGGGCTGGCCATCGGCGCCACGGCCGTGGTCCTGCATTCCGGCGGCAACACCAGCGTCACGCCCAAGGCCACGGTCGACCTGGGGTCACTTCACGGGTCGGTGATGACCACGACCAGCTCGGTGAGTTCCAGCCAGGTGCTGCTGGTCGTGCTGGTCTGGGTCGTCATCGCGGTCATCAACATCGCCTACGCCCGCCGCCGTCGCCCAGACCGGCCCTGAACCGCCGACGCTAGCTTCCCAGGGCCGCGACACGGTCCGGGGTGAGCTCATCCAGGCTGGTGAGCACCAGTCCGGCCGCGGCCAGCGCGGCGGGATCCGGCGGGTACCGCGGGTGCGGGACCGCGATCACGTGCAGCCCCGCCGCGGCGGCCGACCGCAGCCCGTTGGTCGAGTCCTCGACTGCGGCGCACGTTTGCGGCTGGTGGCCCAGCCGCTCACAGACCGCGAGGTAGATGTCCGGGGCGGGCTTGCCGTGGGCCACCTGCTCGGTGGACAGCGTGGCCACGAAGCACTCCCGCAGGCCCGCGGCGTCCAGCACGGTGTCGATCAGCGACGGCGGCGACGAACTCGCCAGCCCCAGCGGCCAGCGCGCGGCCAGCTTCCGGACGGCCCCGACCGCGCCCGGCATGAGCGGCAGGTGCTCGGTGTAGCGGGCCGCCATGCGCTCGATGACCAGCGCCGCGATCCTGTCGGGTGGCAGGCCCACGCCCAGGTCCTCGCTCAGGTACCTGGCCCACTCCCCCGTGCTCATGCCCATCAGCCGCTGCTGGGCGTCGGCCGCCCAGTGACCGCCATGCTCGGCCACCACCTGTCGGCGCACCTGCTCCCATACCGGCTCGGAGTCGATGAGCACGCCGTCCAGGTCGAACACGACCGCCTCGATCATGTACCCATCTTGCCGTCCTCGAGCGTGAGCACCTTGTCGGCCAGGTCGACGATCCCGGCGTCGTGCGTCGCGACCAGGGTGGTGATGCCCTCGGACCGCACCACGGCCTGCAGCAGCCGCATGACCTGCCGGCCGGTCTCCGAGTCCAGCTGGCCGGTCGGCTCGTCGGCGATCAGCAGTTCCGGGCTTCCGGCCAGGGCCCGGGCGATGGCCACCCGCTGCTGCTCACCGCCGGACAGCTCGTTCGGGCGCTGTTGGGCGTGGTCGTCCAGGCCGACGACGCTGAGCAGCATCCGGACCCGTTCCTCACGGGCCCGCCGCTCGGTGCCGGTGATCCGCAGCCGGACCGCCCGCGCACCGCGACCAGCTGCCCCACGGCGACGTCGAACGAGACCCCCTGCAGCGCGTGCACGGCCGCGGCACCGTGGCCGAAGGTCCGGGCCACGTCGCGGACCGCCACCAGCGGTGCGGCGGGGTCGGCGGGCGCGGGTGCCGCGGCGGCGGCCATCTCAGCCCTCCCCTCCGGCCAGGGACGAGTCCGTGCCGTCCGGCGGCGGGGATGGCCGGTCCGCCCACAGCCGGATGTGGTCGGGCCCCTCTTCGAGCCGGACCCGGTCGCGCATGCCGAGCCGGGCGGTCATCTCGCTGGGCAGCTGCACCCGCCAGCACGTTCTGCCGCCCGGTCAGGTACGGCAGCAGGTTGCGGGAGGTCTGCTGCCAGATGAACCCGACCACGCCGCGGCGGTAGGCGAGCCGCTCCCGGCCGGTCAGCGAGCCGAGCTCGTGCCCGGCCACCCGGACCGTGCCCGCGGTCGGGCGGTCGAGCCCGGCAAGGATGTTCATGAGCGTGGACTTGCCACTGCCCGACGCCCCGATGACAGCGGTCAGCTCGCCCTCGGCGACCAGCAGGTCGAGACCCTGCAGCGCCTGGACCTCGATGCCGTCCCCGGCGCGCCAGGAACGACCCGCGGATCATCTCGGTCCTCCCCGGGTCGGCCTACCGGGCTGACCTGCTGCCTCTGACTGGCAGATTACGGGAATTTCGACCGGGAGGCTGGCCTGGCCTACTGGCCCTGACCTAATGGTTACCCGAGCGTTAGCGGCCTGTTGTGGCCGGTGAAGCGCTCGTCGACCTGCTCGCCAGTGAGCCCGAAGTCAGACAGTGCGTACCGGTGCGCGGGCCGGGCGTCGCCGCCGGGCTGCTGCGCGCGCACCAGGGCCCGCATGGCGTCCGCGGCCGGCCCGCCGAGGGCCAGCCCGAAGCGCGCGTAGACCGACTCGACGGTGCCGACCGGGTCGGCCACGAACTCGTCGTAGGCCACGTCGCAGAACCGGGCCGGGTCGTGCCTGGCGCGCACGTCCCGGAACTGCTCCAGGCCCCGGGCCCATAGCTCCAGCTGATCCCGGCCGATGACCGGCCCGGTGAAGGTAGCCGACCACCCGGCCGCGGCTTGCGCCGCGAGGCTGCACACCGACGCGATCGCGGTCCGCGGGGCGCGGTGCGTCTGGATCACCAGCGCGTCCGGGTAGACGGCGAGCAGCGCGTCGGCCGCGAACAGGTGGCTGGGGTTCTTCAGCACCCAGCGGCGGCCGCGGTCGGGCAGGCCGATGAGCTGCAGGTTGCGCCGGTGCCTGCGGTAGGCGCCGGTCCAGTTCTGCCCGCGCAGCCACTGCGAGTACGTGGGCAGGTGGGCCAGGCACTCGTAGGAGACCGAACGCATCGACTGCCGCAGCAGCTGCCAGCATTCCTCCACCTGGTCGGCGGCTATGTAGTGCACGCCCATGAACTCGGGATGCTCGGCGTGATGCCGCTCGTAGCCCGCCTGGATCTGCTGGAACACCGGGTTGTCCGCCCAGGTCTCCCGCGGCGGCCGGGGCCCGGGCGCCTGGGTGAGCCACATCTCCAGTCCCTGATGCGCCGGGTCGGCGGCGAGCAGGCGGTGCAGTGCGGTGGTGCCGGTCCGCGGCAGCCCGGTGACGAAGATCGGGCGCTCGATGCGGACCGCCGCGTACCCGGGCCAGGACTGCCACGCCGCCTCGCTGAGCAGCCGGGCCACCAGCGCTCCCCGCAGGAACGACCGCTTCACCCTCCGGCCCAGCGGGGTCAGGGCCGCCTCGCGGGCGTAGGAGTCCAGCAGCACGGCCAGGCCGTCGCGGTAGTCGTCGGTGCCGAAATCCTCCAGCCCCGTGATCTTCGTGGCCGAGGCGTGCAGGTCCTCGACCGTGCCGACGCTTTCCCGCTCGCTGGCCATGAGCTGCGCCTAGTGGTGGTACTCGCCGCAGTTCACGTCGAGGCACTGGCCGGTGATCGCCCGGGCCATGTCGGACGCGAGGAACACCACCGCGTCGGCGACCTCGTCCGGTTCCGGCAGCCGGCGCAGGTCGATGGAGGCCGCGGTCTCGTCGTAGATCTGCTGCCTGGTCACCCCGCGCTGCCTGGCCAGCTCGCCGAAGTACCACTTCACCGAGCCGGCCCAGATGTAGCCGGGGGCCACCGAGTTGACCCGGATGCCCTGCGGGCCGAGCTCGGTGGCCAGGCTCTGGGCGAGCGCCAGCAACGCGGCCTTGGCCATCTTGTACGGACCGAACGTGAGCCGCGAATGCCGCACGACCATAGAGTTGATCATCACGATCGACCCCCGCGAAGCCGCCAGGGCCGGGGTGAACGCCCGGGCCACCCGCAGGGTGCCCAGGACGTTGGTCTCGAGGCCGGCCCGCACCGCGTCCAGGTCGACGTCGGCGAGATTGGTGATCGGCGGGATCGCGAACGCGTTGCTGACCAGCGCGTCGACCTGGCCGAACGTCTCCAGTGCGATCTGCGGCAGGCGCTGCGCCTGGTCATCGTCGGTGATGTCGGTCACCGCGGTCACGGCCTGGCGCCCCAGCGCCTTGACCGCCGCGGCCACCTCGTCCAGACGGGACGCGGTCCGGGCGGCCAGCACGACGTCCGCGCCGGCCCGCGCGCACTGCACCGCGATGGCCCGGCCGAGTCCCGGGCCGACCCCGCACACCACCACCACCTTGTCCCGCAACATCAGCCCACCATCCTGGAGGCCACGGCGGCCTGGCGCACGGCGATCCGCTGCGCGTGCTGACGCGGAGTGATCCGGGCCTGCTCGTGGTACGGCAGCGCCCGGGCGAGGTCGTCGAACGCCACCACCTCGACCTGCGGCCCGTCCTCGGGCCCGAGGTCCCGGGTCAGCCGCTGCCAGCGGATCTGCACGTAACCGCGCCGGTGCCCGGTGCGCTCCAGCCAGTTCACCACCCCGGGGTCGCGCTCGCTGATCACGAACCGCATCTGGCCGTCCGGGTCGGTCCGCGCCTGGTCGGCGGTGAGGCTGGTCTGGTGGTTGATGTAGTCGAGCGACACGTACCACAGGCTGCCGAGCTGGATGCCCTGGTAGGGCGCGACGGCCCGGCCGGCGGCGGGGACCGTCACGATCATCGCCTGGTCGTCGCCGAGGTCGTAGTGCCCCGCCGACGAGAACTGGGTCGCCAGGCCGCCGGGCGTCGGCCGCGGCGGCGTCATCGTGTTCACCGGCAGCTTCAGGTAGAACCACTCGGGGAAGGCGAGGAACGTCCGGAGCCGGGACAGCAGGATCTTGCCCGCCACGCCGTAACGCTTGGCCGCCGCGCTGGTGTCCGCCACGGGCGGGGCGGACCCGCGGCGGTCGGCGCGGCAGATGCTGATCGTGCCGCACCGCTCGGTGCCCCAGTCGCTGTACACCTCGCGGACCAGGAGCATCGCCGACCCGGCGCCGAGGGTGACGTAGTTGCGATCCGGGTCCGTGCGGGGCGGGCCGAGCCGGAGCTCGAACGTCCCGTCGCCGGCGATCTCGACCTCCCGGTCGTCGAACGCGGACAGGCTGTCCGGCACCTCGACCGGCGAGTAGCCGCCGTTCAGCACCTGGAAGCTCAGGTCGGCGGTCGTGCCGCGCCGGCCGGTGACCACGTACTCCGCGTCGTCGCGCAGGTAGGCGTGGAAGTACAGGGTGTCCGGGTTGTCCAGGCCCAGCTTGGTGTACGGGCCGGTCGACTGGACGAAGTACGGGAAGTCCCGCTGGTACGCCCAGGCCATCTGCAGCGACGACCGGATGCTCCCGGCCAGGTAGTCGTAACCCTCGGCCAGGTCCTGCTCGGTCTGCACGTGCGGCGCGCCGGTGATGATCTTCTCGGCTTCCAGCACCGCATCCGCGAACGACTGCGTATACAGGGCCACCTCCGAACTAGAACCTGTTCTACAGTTAGCCGACCGCGGGCTGCGCGGCCCAGCGGTTCGACGTGATCCGGAAGCTCGGCAGGTCGTCCAGGGACAGCGTGGCCTCGTAGGTGCGCACGTACCCGGTGTGCGCGATCCGCCACCGGCCGTCCTCGCACCGGGAGTAGCGGTCCTCGTAGAAGGCCGCGCCGGTGATCACCACCCGGTACTCGGTCGCGATCACGGTGTCCTCGAAGCTCCAGGTGCCGCTGGCCGCGTCGCCGTTCACGGTGATCTCCGGCTGGCTGGCGAAGTGCACGGTGATGATGTCCGGCCCGAGCTTGTACCGCAGGAACGCGACGATCTCGTTCCGGCCGGCCAGCTTGAGCGGCTTGCCGAGCGCGGGCGTGCCGTAGTCGGCGGTGGCGTCGCGGGTGAACGTGTCCGCCAGGTCATCCCAGAGCTTCAGGTCGACGCAGCGGAGGTAGCGGTACTTCACCTGGCGGATCTCTTCCAGGGCGACAAGGTCAGTGGCGTCCATGGCACCAGCTTTCCGACCGGCCGGGCTTTCGGCAAGAACCTGTTCTAGATTTTGCGGCCCGCGCCGGGAGTGCCGTTGGCGGCCCGATGATCCCGCGACGTACCGTTGCGGATTATGCCGACCTTAAGGACCGGTCCCGCGGCTGACCTGCCGGGCCTGCTCGACCGGTGGCGCGCCGACCTGGCGGCCTGGGCGATACCCGAGGAGATCACTGCGGCGGTCGCCGAGTCCCCGTGGGTGCTGCCGCGGCAGGTCTTCGCGCGCCGCGCCGACCGGGTGAGCGCCGCGCCGTCCGGGCCGTCTTTCGAGACGGCCTGGGCCGCGCTGGACCCGCCGGGCAGCGTCCTGGACGTCGGCTCGGGCGCCGGGGCGGCCTGCCTGCCGCTGCTGCCCCGGATCACGTCGCTGACGGCGGTCGACGCCGACGCCGGCATGCTCGAACAGCTTTCGCAACGGGCCGCCGCGGGCGGGGTCACGGCGCGCACGGTGCTCGGACGGTGGCCGGAAACCGCGGCGCTGGCCGGCCCGGCCGACGTCGTGACCTGCCACCACGTGCTCTACAACGTGCCGGACGTGGCGCCGTTCGTGACCGCGCTCACCCAGAACGCGCGGCGCGTGGCGGTGGCCGAGATGACCGCGCGGCATCCGCTGGTGGCGCTGAACCCGCTGTGGCTGAGGTTCCACAGGCTGCGGCGGCCGCTCTCCCCTACGGCCGCGGACGTTATAGAGATCCTGACCGCCATGGGGCTGCGGCCGGGCCACGAGACGTGGCGCCGGGCGGGCGGCCGGGACTACGCCGACTTCGGCGAGATGGTCGACGTGACCCGGCGCCGGTTGTGCCTGCCACCGGAGCGGGAGGCCGAGGTGGCCGACGCCCTCGTGGAGTCGGGCGTCGACCTGGAGCGCCCGCTGGACCTCGGCTCGTCCGGCCGCGAGGTGGTCACGATCTGGTGGGACGGCACCGCCGGTTAGGGGACCCCTCCCCAAACGTTTTGGCGGTCGGGGCGCGTTGCAGGTATGACGATGGGTGACATCGACGCACCGGTGAGGATGGTGCCCAGTGAGCGAGTGGCCGGAGGGCTGGTTCCGGGACGGCGGCGGCGCGGGCCGCCCGGGCCCCGGCGGGCCGGGCGACCCGACGGTCCAGGCCCCGCGGCCGGGCGCGCCCGCCGAGGGATCCGCGAGCGGGTACGGACCGGGCGGCGCGAGCGGGTACGGGCCGGGCGGCCGGCTCGGTTCCGGCAGCGCCTGGCCGGAGCAGCCGCCGGCCCGCGGCCCCGGCCGGCCCGGCCCGGGCGCCCCGCCGCCCCGGAGCAGCCCGGGCGGGCCGGGTAGGCCGGGCGGCACGGGACGGAAGTGGCTGCGCCCGCGCCGGATCTTCGCCCTGGTCGCGGCGCTGATCGCGCTGATCCTGGTCGCCAGCGTGGGCACGTACTTCTACGTCAACTCGAAGCTGATGCACTCGGCCGTCCTGGTCGACTACCCGGGGCGGCCAGCCGCCACGGCGGGGACGAATTGGCTGATCACCGGGTCGGACAGCCGCCAGGGCCTGACCAGGAAACAGGAGAGGCAGCTGGCCACCGGCAAGCTGAGCGCGATCAGCGGCGAGCGCTCCGACACGATCATGATCCTGCACATCCCGTCGAACGGCGGGCGGCCGGTCCTGGTCAGCATCCCGCGCGATTCCTACGTGAACATCCCCGGCTACGGGATGAACAAGATCAACGCCGCGTACGACCTCGGCGGTCCCAAGCTGCTCGCCGAGACCGTGCAGAACGCCACCGGCCTGTACATCAACCACTACATGGGCATCGGCTTCGGCGGCTTCGTCCACGTGGTCGACGACATCGGCGGGGTCCGGATGTGCCTGCCCGGCCCGATGGTCGACCCCAAGGCCGGGCTGAACCTGAAGGCAGGCTGCCAGACCCTCGACGGCGGCGCAGGCGCTCGGCTACGTCAGGACCCGCAACTTCGCCATCAGCGACCTGCAGCGCGAGCAGGACCAGCGGCTGTTCCTGAAGGCGCTGCTGTGCAAGATGACCAGCACCGGCACGCTGCTCAACCCGTTCGCGTCGATCCCGGCGGCGACCGGGACCGCGAGCGCGCTGACCGTCAGCGACGGCACCAACCTCACGGACCTGCTGCACGCGGCGTTCGCGTTGCGGAACCCGGAGACCACGACCGTGCCCATCGCCACCGCTGACTACCAGACCCCGAACGCCGGCGTGGCGGTGCTCTGGGACCGGGCCCAGGCGACGCGGCTGTTCAGCGCGCTCAAGAACGACACGCCGGTCCCGCCGAGCCTGGTCACCGGCTCGAAGGCCGCGCCGACGGTCTGACCGGCCCCGCCGCCCGACAGTCTGACCGGCCCCGCCCGAAAGTCTGACCGGTCCCGCCGCCCCACGGGCAGCCACGGCCCCGGCCCTCGCCCCCTGTCGCCCGCCTCCCCCGGCCCATCACCGTCTCCTGGGAAAGATTTACCTGAACTTTTAGTTCTTGCGGTAATCACCCTGGTACTCGGTAACATGCCTTCCTAATTCGTGCACTCGGCCACGGCAGCGGAAGGTGTCATGAGAACCGGCAGCACCTCCGGGGTAGCCCGCCAGGCGGGCTTGTCCTCGCGCGAAGCCCAGATCATGACGCTGATCGCAGCCGGCCACTCCAACAGCCAGATCGCCGAGCGGCTGGTCCTGGCCGAGAAAACCGTCAAAAACCATGTAAACCGGATCTACGCGAAGCTGGGCGTCGGCTCGCGCCCGGCGGCGATCTCGCGGTGGACCCCCCGCACGCACGACGGTGCGGAAGCGGCCAGCGAGCTGACGGCCCTCGCCCTGCGCACTCCGCCTGCCTGCTCTGTCTGGCCCGCCCCATCCTGCCGCGTCCCGCCCCGCCCGGCCGCGCTCCCGTTTCGTTGCCGCTCGCCGACGCCCGCAACACAGCAATGCCGTGAAGAACAGCCTCAGGGCTCCTTCAGCTAACGCTCAGGGACAAGCGACATAATAGACGGATGACCGCTACGTCGAGCGATGGGCGCCGACAGCCAGACGCCCGGCTGCTCGTTGTCGAAGACGAGCCCAACATCCTCGAGCTGCTATCGGCAAGCCTGCGGTACGCGGGATTCGAGGTGCTCACCGCCGCGGCCGGTACGGAAGCGGTGCAATCCGCGCAGCGGCACCGGCCGGACCTGATCGTGCTGGACGTGATGCTCCCGGACATGGACGGGTTCGATGTCATCCGTCGGCTGCGGGGCGGGGGCGCCAGGATCCCCGTCGTGTTCCTGACGGCGAGGGACTCCACCGAGGACAAGATCCGCGGCCTGACCCTGGGCGGCGATGACTACGTCACCAAGCCGTTCAGCCTGGAAGAGGTGATCGCCAGGATCCGGGCCGTGCTGCGCCGGACCAGGGGCGACGGCAGCGAGCCGCCGCCGCGGCTGAAGTTCGCCGACCTGGAACTCGACGAGGACAGCCACGAGGTGTGGCGCGCCGGCCAGCAGATCTCGCTGTCGCCCACCGAGTTCAAGCTGCTCAGGTACTTCATGGGCAACGCCAACCGGGTGCTGTCGAAGATGCAGATCCTGGACCACGTCTGGGACTACGACTTCCGCGGGGATACCGGCATCGTGGAGTCCTACGTCTCGGTACTACGGCGCAAGATCGACAGCAACGAGCCGCACCTGCTGCACACACTGCGCGGAGTCGGATACGTCCTGCGGCTCCCGTCGACCTAGGTGGCGGATGCCATGTCGTCGGCAGGGGGCATGAGCCGGACCTGGCAGCGCCTGCGGGGCCTGCCCGACCGCACCCCGCTGCGCGTCAAGATGATCACCGCGGTCCTGGCCTTGGTGATCATCGCGCTGCTCGTGATCAGCTTCGCCGGCCAGGCCGTATACCGCCACTATCTGACGCAGCAGGCCGAGAACCACCTGATCACCTATTTCAACGAACTCGATCAGAACGGCATCCATCTCCACGGATACGCGTTTGTCGGCGATGGCGTCAACCAGGTCTGGCTGCTGACCCCAAGCGGGCAGGACATCGAGTCGGGGGCGCCCAACCTGGCGAACGTGGCGCATCCGCAGGTGCCGACGAGCCAGGCGTGGCTCACCGCCAACCAGAACAAGGTGGTCACCCTGCCCGGCCAGTCCGGCGATAACTGGCTCGTGATCGCCGCGCCGGTCAACGTCGCCATCCCCGGGCAGTTCGGCCTCCAGCCGGCCCTTCTCGTGGTCGGCACCGACATGGGCAATATCAACAACGCGATCGGGTACCTGACCTACATTGACCTGCTGGTGAGCGCGGCCGTCATCATCATCCTGGCCATCGTCGGGGTCGCCGTGGTCCGGGCCAGCCTGCGGCCGCTCACCGACATCGAGGAAACCGCGGCCGCCATCGCCGACGGCGACCTGTCCCAGCGGGTTCCCGACCGCGACCCGCGGACCGAGGTGGGCCGGCTCGGGCGATCGCTCAACAGCATGCTCAGCCAGATCGAGACCGCGTTCCGCGCGCGCACCGAGTCGGAGGAGGCTGCCCGCCGGTCGGAGTGGCGGATGCGGCAGTTCGTCGCCGACGCGAGCCACGAGCTGCGGACCCCGCTGACCGCGATCCGCGGCTACGCCGAGTACTACCGGCAGCGCGGCGGCCTAGAGGAGATCTCGGGTGCGCCAGCCCGGCCCGCCCTGGGCCAGAGCACCAGTGGCGACGCCGCCTCACTCGACACGGTCTCCTCGCCGCGCCACGCGTACGCCAGGGCGGAGGGCGAGGGGCCGCTCGCCCGCGCCGAAATGGACCGGATCATGCAGCGGGTGGAGCAGGAGGCGTCCCGGATGGGCGTGCTGGTGGAGGACATGCTGCTGCTGGCCCGGCTGGACCAGCAGCGTCCGCTGGAGCGGCAGACGGTCGACATGCTGACGCTCGCGGGCGACGCTGTGCACGACGCGCGGGTCGTGGCCCCGGACCGCAGCATCAACCTCACCGCGGGGGTCGGCGCGGCGTTCCTCGTCATCGGCGACGAGATCCGGCTCCGCCAGGTGATCGGCAACCTGATGAGCAACGCGCTGCACCACACGCCGGAAGGGACCCCGATCGAGGTCCGGGTCCGGCTGGCCAGCCTGGACGAGTGGCGCGCCGCCGCGGCCAGGGCGGGTCGGTCCGCGCTCGCCCCGGCCGGCCCCGAGTCCCAGCCGTCCCCCGCCGTGGTCGTGGAGGTTGCCGACCAGGGCCCGGGTCTCACGCCACAGCAGGCCGAGCATGTGTTCGAGCGGTTCTACCGGGGTGACCAGGCCAGGACGAGGAAATCAGGCGGCAGCGGCCTTGGGCTGGCCATCGTGGCCGCGCTGGTAGCCGCGCACAGTGGCACCGTGTGGGTGGAGTCTCCGCCCGGCGGCGGCGCCGTCTTCCGCTTCGCGATCCCGCTGGCCCCCGAGGCCCGATACAGTGCCCCGGGACTTGACGACGGCACGGACCCGGACATCCTGAACTCGCTCCACACCTTGGAGCGCGGGCCGGAAGTCCGCCCCGAGCAGAGCCGCGTCGGACGCCACTCGGTGCCGCGCCCCGCCCCGCCCTCCGCCAGCCCGGGCCCGCCCCCCGCTGGCCCGCCGCCCCCCGGGCGATGGCAGGCGTGACGCTTGGGCATCTCCGCTTTTCACGCGTTCGGTGACCACATAACGGGCATATCACCCGGGAAACGATCGGAACACGTGAGGAGTGCTGGTGGCGGAGCCGATGTGCGGGGGTTTCAGCGGAGGAGGACCTGGACCTCGTGGATGAAATTGGCTCCGTAGCCTAGGCGGTTCCACTCGGGGCAATCTGGCTGGACGCGGCCGGCCAAGTCTGCGGCCCGGGCGCGGACGCTGACCTTCCCCGGCTCCAGCCCGCTGGCCAGAAATTCCCACTGCTGCCATCCGTACGCCGCCGGCGCGCCGACCAGCCGCGCCTTGTGCCATGAGCCGCCCGCCACGCTCACCTCGACCCGCACGATGGGCGCCGCGCCGGACCAGGCCACCCCGCGGACGATCACGCCGCCAGCGGCGAGCTCCTGACCGGTGCCCGGCCGGGTGATCAGGGCGCGGACTTGCATCTCGCGCGCTGCTTCCGGCGCATCGCGCCCGCCGCGGTCCCAGTCGTAGACGTAATGAACGGACTGGAAGTAGCCATCGAACGGCTCCCCGGCCACGCGGATGTCGGTGAGCCACTTGACCGAGGCAACCGCGTACCAGCCGGGCACGACCAGCCGGAGCGGGTAGCCGTGCCTGGCCGACAGCGGCTCGCCGTTCATCGCGTAGGCGAGCAGCGCTCCCGACTCCAGAGCGTCGCGGACCGGCAGGCTGCGCTCGAAACGGATGGGGTACGGCAAGTCGTCGACCGCGCCGCGGTCGGCGCCGCCGAAGATTACCTCGCAGGCGCCGGGCCTGAGGCCCGCACGAGCGAGGACATCGGCGATGCGCGGCCCGGTCCACTCCGCCGTGCCCACGGCCCCGGGACCCCACTGCACCCCCTGGGTCGGCGGCCGGAACAGCGTCCGCCCGTTTCCAGCGCACTCGAGCGTGACCGTCATGGTCTGCGCGGGCAGCTGGGTGAGCTCGTGCAGGCTCAGGCTCAGCGGCTGACCCACCATCCCGCCGACACTGAGCCGCCACGTTGCCGGGTCGATCACCGGGATCGGGAAGTGGTTGCGTCGGTAGAACCGAGCGGTCGGAGTCACCTCCGCGCCCAGATCGGCAGGGGGGGTCTCGCAGTTCAGTGCCTCCCCCGGGTGCACGACGAGCCCGGCCTGGGCCGCTACCAGGCGCTCTCGCTCCGGGTCGGCCGTTGCTGCGGCCCGGTTCCCGGAGCGTACCCGTGCGAGATTTCCCGTGGTCATGAGCTGCCGCCCCCCGCTGTGAGCTAGCCAGGACTTGCATCCTACTACATCTATAGGAGTTATAGACAAATAGGTGTCCTTGAAACAGAGTGACACGGAGTGCCAGACCCGGCCAGAGCCGGGCCGCCAAAGCCGGCCGGATCAGCAGGCCGACCGTCAGCAGCCAAGGTCGACGGGAGCAGCCAGAGCCGGCCGGGACCGGGCCGGCGCCGACCCGGGGTAGCAGAGCCGACCGGGCCGGCCAGACCTGGCCCACCGGCAGGCCGGCCGGTGGTCAGGCAACCTGGGCGAGGGCGGCCCGGGCCGCATCCAGCGCGGCGGCCCGGTACGCCCCGCCGAACAGGCACACGTGCACGAGCAGCGGATGCAGCTGGTGCAGCGGCACCCGCTGCCGCCAGGCGGCCGCCAGCGGCGCGACCTCCTCGTAGCAGGCGATGATCCGGTCCAGGAACGGGGCGCCGAACAGGGCCAGCATGGCCAGGTCGGTCTCCCGGTGCCCGCCGTGGGCGGCCGGGTCGATCAGCCACCCCCGCCCGCCGGACCACAAGACGTTCCCCGACCAGCAGTCACCATGGATCCGGCTCGGCGGCTCGGCGGGCCCGGCCAGGTCGGGAGCGCGGGCGGCCACGGCTTCCACCAGGCGGAGGTCGGCCGAGGTCAGCGAGCCAATGTCCCGGGCCCGGCGGGCGTAGGGCAGCAACCGCTCGCTGGCGTACCACTCGGGCCACGAGTCACCGGCGTCGTTGCCGAGCGGCAGCCCGGCGATGAAGCCCGGCCACGGCGCGCCGTACGCCGGCGCGCCCGCGGCGTGCGTCCGCGCGAGATCACGCCCGAACCGCTCGGCCGCCTGCCTGCTCGGCGCCTCCGCGGCCAGCCACGAGATAACCAGCGCAGCCTCGTCCCAGCCGGCCACTTCCGGAACCGGCGCGGCTTTCGCCTCGCCGAGCCAGCGCAGTCCGCGCGCCTCGGCCTCGAACCCGGCCGAGCCGCCCGCCCCGCCGGCGTCGGCGATCTTGGCAAAGACGACGCGGCCGTCGGCCAGCGTGGCCCGGCAGTGGCGCACGCCGTGCTGCCCGCCGATGTCCCGGCACTCGCGCACGCTGGTGCCGAGCAGGTGCTCCAGCCGGAGCGGGGCGTCGGCGTCCGTCAACCCGGTGTCACCCGGACGGCTCGGGCCGGTCGGCCAGTAGTTCCCCGAGCTGTTCCGCCAGCCCCCGGGCGGCCGGCTGCACCAGGTCAAAGACCAGCGCGTATTTCTCGGGCTCCCCGTAGTACGGGTCCGGGACGTCCAGGTCACGCGCGCCGGGGCGGCCGGCCAGGGCCGGGTCGAACCGCCGGAACAGCACTGTCCGGTCCGCGGCCTGAGCATCCGGTGCCATCCTCCGCAGCTGCGCCAGGTTGCTCTCGTCCATCGCGACCACCAGGTCGTAGCGGTCGAACCAGGACGGCTCGAACTGCCGCGCCCGGTGTCCCGCTCCGTCGTAACCGCGCCGGGCCAGCTCCGCCCTGGCCCGCGGATCCATCGGGTCGCCCACGTGCCAGTCCCCGGTGCCGGCGCTGTCGACCTCGACCCGCCCGGACAGGCCCGCACGCTCGAGTTCCGCGCGCAGCACCACCTCGGCCATGGGCGAGCGGCAGATGTTCCCGAGGCACACCAAACCGATCCGGTACATCCCCAACGGACGTCTCGGGGCCGGGACTCGCAGCGAAGCGTTATCAAGAGCGGACATGGCACAAGCATGCCCGACGCGATCAACTGCGACGACGCCTGCCACGATGGTGGGCATGCCTGCGGCGAACCCTTACCGGAAGCTGTCGTTCTGGCACGACACCGTGCCCGGCACGTTACGCCCAGGCGACCCGCTGCCCGGCGACCTCGACGCCGACGTGGCGATCGCCGGCGCCGGGTACACCGGCCTGTGGACCGCGTACTACCTGTCCCGCGCGGACCCGGGCCTGAAGATAGCGGTCTGCGAGCGCGAAATCGCCGGCTTCGGCGCCTCGGGGCGCAACGGCGGATGGTGCTCGGCTCTGTTCCCCGCGTCGCTGGGCAAGCTGGAGCGGATGGCGGGCCGGGACGCGGCGATCGGCCTGTACCGCGCCATGCAGGCGACCGTGGACGAAGTGGGACGGGTGGCGGCCGCCGAGGGCATCGACTGCCACTGGGCCAAAGGCGGAACGGTGCAGCTCGCCCGCTCGGCCACCCAGATGGAGCGGGCCATTCACGAGGTGGCGGAGGCCCGGTCGTTCGGGTTCGGCGAGGAAGACCTGCGGCTGCTGCCGGCCGCGGACGCCCGCACGCTCGCCGGGGCCACGAACGTGCTGGGCGGCACCTACACCCCGCACTGCGCCGCGATCCACCCGGCGCGGCTCGCCCGGGGGCTGGCCGAGGTGGTACGCCGGCGCGGTGTCTCGCTGTTCGAGCGCACGCCGGTGCTGCGGATAGACCCGGGGCAGCTAGTCACGGCAACCGGGACAGTGCGGGCGCGATACGTGATCCGCGCGACCGAGGGCTACACCGCGCAGCTGCCGGGCCTGCGCCGGACGGTGGCGCCGGTGTACTCGCTGATGATCGCGACGGCGCCGTTGCCCGAGCCGGTCTGGGCCGAGATCGGCCTCGCGGGCAGGCCGACGTTCAACGACCTGCGGCACCTGATCATCTACGGGCAGCGCACCGCGGACGGGCGGCTAGCGTTCGGCGGCCGCGGCGTCCCGTACCACCTCGGCTCGGCCGTACGGCCGTCGTTCGACCGCGTTCCCGCGGTGTTCGCGGCACTGCGGCGCACCCTGGCCGAGCTGTTCCCGGTGCTCGGCGACGTCGAGGTGACGCACGGCTGGGGCGGCCCGATCGGCGTCCCCCGGGACTGGTGCGCGTCGGTCGGCCTGGACCGCTCCACCGGGCTCGGCTGGGCCGGCGGCTACGTCGGCGACGGGGTGGCCACCACCAACCTGGCCGGCCGTACCCTGGCCGACCTGATCACCGGGACAGACAGCGAGATCATGCGGCTGCCCTGGGTGGACCACCGCTCGCCCCTCTGGGAACCCGAACCGTTGCGCTGGCTCGGCGTGAACGCCGGGCTGCAGGTGATGAGCCTGGCCGACCAGCAGGAGGCGAGGACCGGGCGCCCGTCCCGCGCGGCCGAGGTGATGGGCAAGTTTTTGGGATCCTGACGCTAGGCTGCCGGGCGGCCGGGGCCCCGCTTTCGGCCACGGTCGGGCACCTCCGCCTGCCCGCCGCGCGGTGATCAAAGTTCCGGCTAATTAGCCCCCGGCAGCGCAGGGCTGCTACCATCACTGGGTCCTGGCGCCGCTAGCTCAATTGGCAGAGCAGCGGACTCTTAATCCGCGGGTTCGGGGTTCAAGTCCCTGGCGGCGCACCCGTTCTGACCTGGGCTTATACCCGATCCCGGTCCCCTCGTGAAGCCCGTTTCGGGGCCATGTTTGCTCCACGTTTGCTCGTCAGTCCGGACCTAGTCCATCGGGCCGTCCTAGTCGGCCTCGCACCCGCCCGTTCCGCCCGGCCTAGTGTGCCGTCCCGGCCGCGGCGCCCCTCCAGAGCGGCCCTACCGATGACATTACACAGCGTGATATCTACCGGATTGCGCAGCTAGCGGGCCCAGGCCCGCGCCCTCAGGTACACGCGAGGTATATCGGAGGTACACGCGAGGTCACCCCGGACGGCATCGGGGCGTTCTAGGCCCGGCCGGGCCGCCGACTACGCTGGCTGGCGTGCGCGAGGATTTCACGCCCCGGCTGGAGGTCGACGGCCGCCCGGCCACGCTGGACCAGGTCTGGGCCATCGACCTGAGCCCCCGCGGCCATTTCACCGCCATGCAGGTACGCGGGGGCGCGACGCTCGGCCTCGCCTTCCACCTGGCCCGGCTGGACGCGGCCACCCGCGAGATGTTCGGCGCCGGCCTGGACGGTGACCTGGTCCGCGGCTATATCAGGCACGCGCTCGGCGACGACATCAGCGACGCGTCGGTCCGTGTCAACGTGTACCAGCCGGCTGCCCGGTCTCGGTCCTGGTCAGCGCCCGCCCGCCGGCCGCTCCTCCGGCCCGGCCGCAGCGCCTGCAGTCGGTCAGCTACCTGCGGCCGCAGGCGCACCTCAAGTTCACCGGCGGCTTCGGGCAGAACTACTTCGGCGGGCTGGCCGGGGCCAACGGCTACGACGAGGCGCTGCTGACCGGGCCGGACGGGGCCATCGCCGAGGGCAGCATCACCAACGTCGGCTTCATCGCCGGCGACGCCGTCGTCTGGCCCGACGCCCCGGCACTGCGCGGGGTCATGATGCAGGTCCTGCAGCGCGAGCTCAGCCGGGCCGGCGTGCCGTGGCGGCACGCGCCCGTGCGCCTGGCCGACGTGGCCTCCTTCGACGGCGCGTTCGTCACCAACTCCCACGGCCTGGCCGCCGTGGCCAGCATCGACGGCGTCGGGCTGCCCGCCGGCAGCGACCTGCTGGCCACGGCGGCCAAGCTGCTGGCCGCCGCCCCGCAGGACACCATCTGAGCCAGGCCAGGCAAAGGAGCGAGCGGATGAAGGTAGCCCGGCTGCACGCGGTCGGTGACCTGCGGGTCAGCGACGAGCAAGTGCCCGCGCCCGGACCCGGGATGAGCCTGGTCCGGGTGACCGGGATCGGCATCTGCGGCTCGGACCTGCACTGGTGGGGTGAGGCCGGGATCGGCGACTGGTGTTATGTCGCGACCCGGCCCCCGTCGACCGCGAGAGTGACGCCGTGGACGAAGCTGGCATCATCACTTGCGAGGAAGACGATCGCCGCGGCAAGTTCCTCGGGCTGAGCCACGCGGCCTGCTGGTGCTAGTGCTGCGAGCTGGTTCACCATCTCGTCGGGGATGGCTTCCATCATCGCGGTGCGCGTCGGGCCGGGGGCGACGGCGTTGACCCGGACGCCACGAGCGCCGTATTCGGCGGCCCAGGCCTTAGTGAGCAGTTCGAGAGCCGCTCGGCTGGCGCCGTACATAGCCATGCCGGGCTGTCCGAAGCTCGCGACCATCGTGCTGACGTTGACGATCGAACCCCATCCGCGTCCGGCCATCGCTGGCGCCAGTGACGCGACGAGGAAGAACGGAACCTTGACGTTCAGTGCGAAGGTCTCGTCGAACTCTGCCTCGGTGGCTGCGCTGCTTGGTCCGAGCAAGGCGACGCCGGCGTTGTTGATGAGGATGTCGACGTGACCGCCGCCTGCCTCAGTGGCCCACTCGACCAGGTCCCGGGCCGATTCGAGGTCGCTCAACGTAGTGAGCCGGAACGTTGGGCTGCCCCCGCTGCCCTCGATCTCGGCGACCACGTCTTTGGCTCGTTGCTCATTGCGTCCCACTACTAGTACGTGAGCGCCGCGGGCGGCCAAGGCGATGGCCGTGGCCTTGCCGATCCCGCTCGTCGAGCCCGTTACCAGAGCTGTCTTGCCCCTCAGGTCAGTCATGTGACGTCGCCCTCTCGCCCCAGAATGAGTTGTGCGACTCACTTTGACAGTTCGGCACTGGGTTGTCAAACTCAGAATCCTGCTAGCATGGGTGCATGGCCGACGAGACGAGTGACCGGCCGAGGCTCACCGCCAAGGGAGCACGCACCCGGGCACGAATAGTGGAGGAGGCCGCCGCCCTGATCCATGAGCGCGGGGTGGCGGGCACCACCTTGGAAGACGTCAAGGTGGCGGCGGAAGTCAGCGGCTCTCAGATGTACCACTACTTCCCCGACAAGAACGAGCTCGTGCAGGCGGTCATCGACTACCAAGCCGACACCATCGTCAATCACCAGCGGCCCGCGCTCAGCAGCGCGAACGGAGTCGAGGACTGGCGGAGCATGGTGATCACCGCAGCGAAGCGCACCGAGGCAAAGGGGGGCTGCCCACTTGGCTCGCTCGTTGGTCAGCTCGCCGAGAGTGACCCCGAGGCCCGAGCGCGCATCGCGGCAGGGTTCGATCAGTGGGCAGCCGCCATCGGCGATGGACTCAGATCCCTTCATGCCGACGGGAAACTCCCGTCCGGCATCGACCCGGACGACCTCGCCACTACTCTGCTCGCCACGCTCCAGGGAGGACTTCTACTCGCTCAGGTAATTCGGGATCCGCGTCCGTTCGAAACTGCGATCGATACCCTCCTCGCCCTTGCCATCGGCAGATGAGCCCAAGCCGGTTCGTTCACAGCCATCGCCGAAGTCGGCTCACGGCTCTTGGATGACGCACGTGCATCCGCACGATGCGCTTGCGGGCCCGCTGCCATTCGTGATGCGGGACACCTCGTCGCTCCCAGTGGGTTGCTCAGGTCTGGCATTCCGTGAGCTCATTCAGCCGACCCTGACTGCTCGTGCCTCTTGGACGTGGACCGGCCTCGTCAAGAGGAACGGAATTTCGTGACAGCTCCTCGCGTGGGGGAGACGTCGCCCGCGGCGCCCGCCACCGGTCCAGGCCCGTCGACAGGCCCCGGCCCAGGCCGGTCACCCGCATCGTTTCCCACAGCGGCACGGCCCCGGCCTGAGACACCAGGCCCCGGCCGTCAGCAGACACCATGACGCGAGCAGTACGTGCGCTATTCTTCACGGGAAAAGTGCCTTCGACTCGTGGCTGATAGGTCCCTAGACAAGTCCTATTCTTCCAGGTCAGAGGCACTTTTTAATTCGAACGGTGACGCCGGGCTAATCCCAGACGTAGGGTCGGGGGCTGGCGCGGTGGCGTTGCCCGGCGTTTAGGTCCGGCAGCCACTTTTCCCCGGCTTTCGCCTGCAGGCCGCTTCACTGCCGTGACCATGGTCAGGTCGCTCCGTTTCCAGCCCCCGCCGCCTCGAACCGTGCATGCGGTTCTCCCGCACACGGCTCACCGACGCCGTTCACCGTCGGCATTCGGCCTTGCCCGCCAGTCCCGGAAGGGCCTGGGGTCGACGACGATTCCCGACAAGGTGACCAGCCCGAGTTGATCCGGGGACCGGTAGGTGACCACCGACCAGCCGAACCCGCGGTGGCGGCGGTGGCGCTTGCTGATGAACAGCGCCAGCCGCATCCGCGCGTAGTTCCTGATCTTCTCGAAGCGTTTCGCGGAGTTGCCGAACCGGAAGTAGGCGGCCCAGCCGCGCAGGAACCGGTTCATATCCTCCACGATCCATTTCACCGGCAGCCTCTGCCGCGACCGGCGGGTCAGTTCCCGCAGCCGGTCCCGGGCATGCTGCATGGCCTTGTCCGCGGGCCAGCGGGCAAGGAACGTCACCGGTTTCTTCCCGGTCAGCCCCCGCGAGCGCACCAGCCGGTGGTGAAAGCCGAGGAAATCAAATCCCTCGCCTCCCTCCTCCAGGCGCACGATGCGGGTCTTGGCCGCCTTCGGCTCCAGGCCGAGCCCGGCCAGCAAGGCCGTCAGGCGCTCCAGCGCCCGCTCGGCCTGGCTGCGGGACCAGCACATCACGACCAGGTCGTCGGCATACCGGGCCAGGACCCCGTCGCGGTCATCCCACGCCCGGTCCAGCCGGTGCAGGTAGACGTTGCACATGACGGGGCTGATCACGCCCCCAACGCAATGGATAACTTTTGCTTCGATGTCACGCTGAGCTACCGGCGGCTGGAACGGCCCCGGCGTGCCGCGGCTGAGTCGTGACGTCCCGGGTAGTATGTTTATGGCATGACTGGCGATCGTGCTCGCTTCCGTGCTGCCGGGGGCGAGCGCGCCGAGCGTGTCAACGCGGCCGCTGAGCTGGCTGAATCGGGGGTGCCAGCGGCGGAGGCGGCGCGGGTGCTGGCCGGCCGGTACGGGTGCTCGGTGCGGCAGGCCCGCCGCTATGTCGATGCTGCCGCCGCGGGGGGGCGGGTGCGGGCGCCGGAGGCCACGGTGGTGTTCACCGTCAAGCTGCCGGGGCGGCTGGCGGCCGCCGTCCGCGAGCATGCCCGGGCGTCCGGGCGCACCATTTCGGCCGTGGTGGCGCAGGCGCTGGAGGAATTCCTGACCCGGGGCCGCAGGAACGATCCCCGCGGGTGAGTATCCGGCGGGTCGAGGCGGAATTCGTCTTCGGCCGCCATTGGGCTGCGGAATTGTCGGCGGCCTACGCCATATTGGTCCCGCAGCGCAAAGCCCGCATACCTGCCATTGATGAGGAAGGACGAATACCCGATGACCAGCGCCGCGATCTACGCCCGGGTCTCCAGCGCCCGGCAGAAGAAGGACGAGACGATCGGCTCGCAGACCGCGGCGCTGCGCGAGCACGCCGCGGCCAGTCGGCTTGACGTCCCCGGGGAGTGGGTGTTCGAGGACGAGGGGCACTCCGGTGCCACGCTGGTCCGCCCGGCGCTGGAGCAGCTGCGGGACCTGGCCGCGCAGGGCTGCGTGGACGTCATCTTGTGCTATTCCCCGGACCGGCTGGCCCGCAAATTCGCCTACCAGGCTTTGCTGCTGGAGGAATTCGCCCGCGCCGGGGTCCGGGTGGAATTCGTCAAGAACGGCGCGCGCGGCGACAGCCCCGAAGACCAGCTGCTGGTCCAGTTCCAGGGCATGTTCGCCGAGTACGAGAAGGCCCAGCTGATGGAGCGCTACCGGCGCGGCAAGACGCACCGGGCCCGCACCGGGTCGGTGAACGTGCTGTCCGGCGCCCCGTTCGGCTACCAGTACGTGCGCAAGACCGACCTGGCCGGGGCCGTCTACCAGATCAACGAGGCCGAGGCCGCCCTGGTCGCGGAGCTGTTCCGCCGCTACGCCGACGACGGCGCCTCCATCGCCGACCTGGCCCGCTGGCTGACCGGCCAGGGCGTGCCCACCCGCACCGGCAAGCGCCGCTGGGACCGGTCCGTGGTCTGGGGCATGCTGCGCAACCCCGCCTACGCGGGCACCGCGGTCTTCGGCAAGACCATGGTCCTGCAGCAGCCTGCGGGGCTGAACCGCGTCGCCCGGCTGCAGGGTCGCTCCGTCCCGCGGCCGGCCAGGACGGTGGACCGGCCCCGCGAGGAATGGACCGAGATCCCCGTCCCCGCGATCGTGGGCCAGGGCACCTTCGCCCGCGTCCAGCAGCGGCTGGCCAGCAACAAGCGCTACGCCGCCCGCAACACCAAGGTCCCGTCCCTGCTGCAGGGCCTGGCCGCCTGCACCGCCTGCGGATATGGCTACTACCGGACCTCCACCCGGACCACGAACAAGAAGATCTACTACTACCGGTGCGTCGGCTCGGACAACTACCGCTTCGAGGGCGGCCGGGTCTGCCATAACCAGCCGGTCCGCGCCGACTACCTCGACACCGTCGTCTGGAACCACATCACCGGCCTGCTCGCTGACCCGGCGCTGATCCGCGCCGAGATCGGCAAGCGGCTCCAGGCCGCCCGCACCTCCGATCCGGTCACCAGCCAGCGCAGCCGCCTGCAGGCCGCCCTGGCCAAGGCAACCGCCTCGATCAGCGCCATGATCGAGGCGCTGGCCGAGCAGCTGATCACCATCGACGAGCTGCGCGCCCGGATGCCGCACCTGCGCGCCCGGGAAGCCAGCCTGCGCGGCCAGATCGACGCGCTCGACGCCCAAGCCGCCGACCGCGACGCCTACCTCAAGCTCGCCGACGACATCGAAGGCTTCCTATCCCGGCTGCGCGGCAGCGCTGATACCGCCAGCACCGAAGAGCGCCAGCGGGTGCTGAGGCTGCTCGTCAAGGACGTCCTCATCGCCCCGGAGACGATCACCATCCGGCACCGCATCCCCGCACGCGGAAACGGCTCCGCCCCCCGCCAGGAAGCCACCCAAACCGACACGGAGGGTGACCATCGCCCGGGTTATCCATTGCGTTGGGGGCGTGAGCATCCCGCCCTGCGGCGTGCCGGTGACCGGCCGCCGGGCCTGCCCGTCCTCCATCGCCCCCGCGCGCAGCATCACGCGCAGCAGCTTCAGCACGGGCTGATCGCAGACGCGTTCCTCCACCGCCTGCATAAGCTTCTCGTGCGGGATCGCCGAAAAGCAGGAGGCGATGTCCGTCTCCACCACCCACCGGCGGCCCCGCCAGCACTCATCGATGAGCACCTGCAGGGCGTCGTGCGCCGACCGCCTCGGGCGGAACCCGAAGCTGGACGACAGGAAGTCCGCCTCGAAGACCGGCTCGAGCACGATCTTCACGGCGGCCTGCACGATCCGGTCGCGAACCGTGGGAATCGACAGCGGACGCTGCTCCGTCGTCCCCGGCTTAGGGATATAGTACCCGCCGGGCAGGCAGCGGCCGGTACCGGCCCTCCCTCAGTTCGCTGGCCAGCTCGCCGAGCAGCCGGGTCACCCCGTACTCCTCGACAGCGGCCAGGGTGATCTTGTCGATGCCCGGCGCGCCATTGTTGCTGCGCACCGCGACCCACGCGCGCCACAGAACGTCACTGCGGCTGACCTTGTCATACAGCGCGTGGAACCGACGTCCGGGATCGGCCTTGGCCGCCCGGTACAGCGCATGCTGCAAGGCACGGACCGGATCGACCGGGACACCCCGGCCCGACCCCGACGCGGCGGGACTAGCACTAACGGCACTCACCGGGCCCCTCCTTGGCAACACTGCGCACCGACGAAGCAGCGGCCCTTCCCTCCCCGCAGGTTGTGTTGTCCCGCGGCTCAACCGGTACTACGGCCGCCTCCGACGCCCACCCGGCCAGCCATCCACTTCCCGGGGTCACCGGTTATAGGACGCCACGCTCCGGCAGCACCAATCCGCAGGCTGCCGGGCCGGGGAGGGCCTCCCCAGTTCCCGCCGCCACCCTCGATACGTTCCGCGCCCCATACGCCGGGGAGTCCCTCACGGCTGCGCTTCCAGGCTCTACACCGCTTCCATGGCCTTCACCCTGATTTCGGGGGCTCGGCACTCCCTGTTCCCGCCCGAAGACGGGACCTCTAACGACGCCGCAGGCTTCGCGTCATGCTACGGACCGCATCGTCGCTCCCCCTTACAGGGCTTTTGACGCTGGGCTCCGACCCGGCCCGTTTCCCGGCCGAGCCGCCAGCCTGCTACCGGGCCTCCTGGCAGCTACCCGGACCGGACTCCCACCGGCAGGCGACGACGAGCTTACGAACAGCAAGATCCACCATGGCTTACGTCACGGTGTCACCTCCCACTCTGCTGGGCGCACGAATACGCGAGGTTACCAGTAAACTAGGCGAGCCCTGTCAGCAGCGGCGCTTGCGCAGGAGCAGGCCGAGGACGTCGCGCTGTTTGTCGGTAAGCGGGCCGAGGCTGGCCGCGGTGCGCTCGACCCACTCCCGGTCATCGGCAGACAGGTCGTACTTGCCGTCGCCGCCGCGCCCGGCTGCCGGCAGGCCGCACGCGGCGTCCGCCGCCAGCTCATCCTCGCCAGGGCCGGCGTCATGAATTGCCCGGAGCCCGTCATGCATGATTTCAAGGTGCCGCCTATTCGGTGGCGCTGGCAAATCAATGTGCGCCAACGCAGACCTCTTTAAACCGGACTGAGCATCACTGAGCATCACTCAGCCGCACTCAGCAACACCGGCTATAACCGGCTAGCACTTAAAAAGAGTCGCAAAATTTTTTTGCCGGGCCACGTAAACACGGGATACGTCACCGCTGTGCGTGTGCAGGCATTCACCGAGACACCAGCCCGGTGATAACGGGCTGGTCCTGCCGGCCTGGTCCCAGTGTGCCACGCCCGCCTCACCGAGCACACAGGTCCGGCCGCTGGCCTGCGGTTCAGCGTGGCCGACGGCACCGGCAGCGATGTGCAGCTCTTGTCGCCAGCAAGGACTCCGGTTCCGCTTCCAGCGCGCTTGGGTGACCGTCAGGTCAGCGGCGAGGAGAAGGAATGCCCGGCCATTAGCCAGCGCCTTCTACATCAGATGAAAGTTGCCGTCAGGGCCGCGAAGCAAGATGCGCATAGCGTTCACTTCCGTTTGGACCGAGCGCGGTCCCGGAGGCATACTGAAACCAGCCCGGCCGGGGTCAGAGCGAGAAATTCACGGCGCATTCGCGCCGGGCTGGCAGCGAGAAAGGAAAGGCCCGTGGCGTACGTTCTGCGCGACGACAAGGCTCGCGATGACGACCTGCCGGCTAGTGCCCGGCCGCGCCGCCGGACCCGGCATCAGGGACGGCGACCCCGCACGGTGCGGTTCGCGCTGACCGACGCCGAGTACGCCGAGGTATCAGCCGCCGCCCGCCAGGCCGGGCTGGCACGCGGCGCGTACGCCGCCGAAGCCACCCTGGCCATCGCACGAGGCGAGACCGCGACCCCGGACGCGCCGCTGGCCGATGCGGTGCACGCCCTGGACCGCGCCGCGCTGGGGGTGCGCCGGATCGGGGTGAACCTCAACCAGGCGGTCGCGAAACTGAACGCGACCGGGCAGCCCTCCGGTGACCTTCCCCGGTACGCCCAGGAGAGCATCCGCCGATCCGCCCGGCTGGAGGCGGCCGGAGAAGACCTGCGGAAGCGATTCCTGCGCACCATCCGCGCACCCGGACCATCCCGGCCACGCGGACGGACGGCCGGACCAGATTCCGCCGGCCCTTCCGCCGATCCGGAATGGCACCACGGCGTCCCGCACCGGCCCGCCACCGCGCGGACGGCCTTCCGCGCGTCCAGGACCGGAACGGATGGCGTTCCGCATGGTCCGGAACGGGTGCGGACGGCGTTCCGTCGGCCCGCTCAGGTGACCGGAGACGGGTAAGCCGGTGATCGGGAAGGTCTGCCCGCGCGGCCAGGACGTAGCCGGGCTGATCCGCTACCTGTACGGTCCCGGACGCCGGGAGGAACACACCGATCCGCATATCATCGCCGGCTACCGCCCCCCGGCCGACCTGGAACCCCCGCTGCGCGCCAGCGGCAGCCGGGACTTCCGCCGCCTGGCCGGGCTGCTCCGGCTCCCGCACGACGTACTCGGCAAGTGGGGATATGCCAAGCCGGTCTGGCACTGCTCGATGCGCGCCGCCCCCGAGGACCGGATGCTCTCCGACCGGGAGTGGGCGGACATCGCGCGGGATGTGATGCACCGGACCGGACTGTGCCCGCGCGGGGAGGAAGACGACGCGGTGCGGTGGATCGCGATCCGGCACGGCCCGGACCACATCCACCTGGTGGCGATGCTGGCCCGCCAGGACCGGACCCGCCCCCGCGTGGTGAACGAGCGGTACCGGGTCCGGGATGCCTGCATTGCCGCCGAGCAGCGGTACGGGCTGCGGTCCACCGCCCCGGCCGACCGCACCGCGGCCAGCCGCCCCACCCGCGCCGAGACCGGCAAAGCCGCCCGCCAGCACCGGGGCGAGGCAACCCGGACCACCCTGCACCGCCACGTCGCCACCGCCGCCGCATCCGCAGCCAGCACCGAGGAGTTCTTTGGCCGCCTGGACCAGGCCGGGGTACTGGTCCGGCTGCGGTACAGCGTGAAGAACCCCGGCCAGGTCACCGGGTACGCCGTCGCGCTCCCCGGCGACACCGTCAGGAACGGGGAACCGGTCTGGTACGGGGGAGGCAAGCTCGCCGCAGATCTGAGCTGGCCAAAGCTCCAGCAGCGATGGACCCGACCGGCCCGGCCGGACACGCCGCTGACCGCCGCCGAAGCCGACGCCATGTGGGAATACGCCGCTCGCACCGCCGCCGATGCCACCGCCCGGATACGGTTCTTCACCGCGACCGGCAACCCGGCCGCTGCCGCCGACGCCGCGTACGCCGCCTCCGATGCGCTGCACGTGGCCGCCGCCGCGCTCGGCAGCCATACCCTACGCTGTGCCGCCGACGACTACGACCGTACCGCCCGCCAGCCCTACGGGCGGATACCCGCGCCGACCCCGGCCGGGAACCAGCTCCGCCACGCCGCCCGGCTGATCTCCGCCTACGCCTACCTCACCGGGGACCGCACGCTCACCCCGGTCGTGCTGCTGGTCAGGCTGGCCGCGCTGGCCGAAGCCGTCGCGGAACTCCGCGAGTCCCAGCAGCGCGCCGCCCAGGCCGCGGCAGCTCTGCGCGCCGCCCGCCACCTTCGCGCCGCCGCCAGGCCAGGCCCGGCCGGCAACCGGCCATCAGGCAGGCCCGCCACGGCCACCACGCCACCCGCACCCAAGCCCGCGCGGCCCCGTCCGGCCAGCGCCGCCGGGCTCGCCCAGCTCAGCTTCCCCGCCCCGCCCCGTCCCCGCCGGCCCGCACCAGGCCAGCCCGGACCCGCACCCAGCGAGTCGCCCCCGCCACGCCGGCCGCCACCACCACGGCCACGCGGCCCCACCCGCTAGCATCGCGAAGGTACACAGCTCAGCGCGGGAGATACGGCGTTCTTCCGGGCCGCTAGCTCTCGCGGGCCTGGGGCCAGGTTCCATGCTTGTGCCCTGAAGGTACTGGCGAAACAGCCTGGACCGTGCCGGGCGTCCAGCCAGTGCTCCAGCTCGGTGAGGTCACCGCTGATCATCGCCGCGACGAAGTGCTGGTGGAGTTCGCCTGGATCGTCAGCGAGCTGGCGCACGAGCGCCCGGTACCGTCCAGTCACAGCGCTGTTGAAGCCTGCCAGGGCGCGCAGGTACGAGTGAGCGGCAGCGCTGGCGTCCTTGATGGCGGTTGCGGGGAGTGCCACGGTCGTGTCCTCGAAGGCGTACCGGGCGACACAGGCCGGGCCGGCCATGCCGGTGATTCCTTCCGTGGCGGCAGCCTGCCGGGCGATCGTGGTCGCCTCGGTATCAGTGGTACCTCGGGTAAGAAAAATCTAGCCCGGACGGCAGACGGGCAGGTCGGGGACGGGGCAGGACAGAGGCAGCGTCGGCCGCTGCCAACCAGACGGTGGCCAGGGTCTTGCGTTCGAGCGCTTTCGTACCCATCATGTTGGCTACCGGGGCAAACGGTATTTTTACTCTTTGTAGTGGAGACCCCGGATGCCCGATTTTCTCGCTGCGCTGTTTCTTGGCCAGTATCTTCTGCTGCGGCCCGGCAGCACCGATGGGGTGCAGCTCCCACGCGGCTACTTCGATCAGCTCACCCAGGCCGCCGCTGCGGGCGGCTCGTACCCGCCCTGGCTGCCGGGTCTGGCCCAGCAGCGCTGGGGGATGGAGCTTCCGGCCGCTGCCCCGATGGACGGGCGGGTGCTGGTCCGCGAGGAGTCGCCGTACGGGTATGGGCGGGCGAGCTGGGAGATCAATCTTGGCTGTAACTATGCCTGCTCGCACTGCTACCTAGGCTTGAAAGAATTCGCCGGGCTGCTGTGGACGGACAAGGCCCAGCTGCTGCACATGATGCGGGACGCGGGCGTGATCTGGCTCCAGATCACCGGGGGCGAGCCGACCATCGACAAGGACTTCACCGACGCCTACCGGCTCGCGTCCGAGCTGGGCATGATGCTGACGGTCTCCACCAACGGTTCTCGCCTGTGGCGGCCCGACCTGCTGGAGCTGTTCACCACACTGCCGCCGTACCGCCTAGTGATCAGCCTTTACGGGGCCACGGAGGAAGCCTATGACGGGCTGACTCAGCGCCGGGGTTCCTATAAGGCGTTCCGGCGGGGCATCGCCGCCGCGATCGAAGCGGAGCTGCCCGTGCGGCTTAACATCGTCGTCACCGACGTGTCAGCCGATGAGACGCAGGCGATGGCGGCGCTGGCCGAACAGTGGGGCGTGCCGCACAACATCTACACGAACATGACGCCGACGATCTACGGGGGCGGGGAGTCGCTGCTGGCGCAGTCTGCTGAGCACCTGCGCACCCGTAAGGCGTTCACCGGCTGCAACGCCGGTCATACGTTCTTCCACGCCGACCCGCACGGCAAAGTGTCGATCTGCAAGGTCGGCCGTGATGACCAGGTTGACCTGATGCGCGAGGGGCTGGACGGCCTGCGCCGCCTGGGCGCTATCGCGGATCAGCTCATGCTTCGCACCGGGGGCTGCTCCGGCTGCCAGCTCGCTGGCACATGCCGGGTGTGCCTGGCCACTGGCCAAGCAGTTCCAGGAGGCGAAGGCCCCGCTCACCTACTACTGCCAGCACGGAGACAAGAACCAGCACGCAGAAGGAAACAGGAGGTCAGCATGGCCGCAGTAGCCGTCGCCCTCTACCCGACCCGGCCCGCCGAGGAAGCCATACCGGAGATCACCGTCCCGGTGATGGTCGGACTAGACCAGGTCATCGAGTCCACGACGTGCTCGTGCAACGCGGGCGACGATAACCCCCACTGACCCGCCCGGCGCGGTCAGGACTGACCGCGCCGGCGCGGTCAATCTCAGCGGGTCCCTGGCGTGTCGTGCGCCAGGGACCCGCTTTCGCGCGGGCGGCACGAGTATCGTGCCGCCATGGGACTCCGGTGGGACTGGCTCAGCCCGGTCATGACCGCCCCGTACGTGCCGACTCTCGGCCCCGTTCACCCCGTCGCCGTCAGCCCCGGACTGTTCGCTGACGTGATCGGGATCGCGGGGACCAGCCGGTTCCTGCCGCACGACAAGGACCGCCGCTGGGCCGCCCGCAAGGACGAGCAGGTGCTCGCCGGGGCAATTACCCAGGAACCCGGCCTAGTGCTCGTGTCGACGCTGAGCACCCGCCGCGCTCCCTGCGTTAAGGTCCACGTCTACAGCCCGCACTCGCGCGGCGCACTGAGCCAGGCCGCCGAACTCGGCAGGCGGCTGTGCGGCGAGCACGGCGCCGCCAAGGGGCGGCTTATCTGGTTCCTGCCGCCCGGCAGTGATGCTGATCCTGTCGCGGCGTGCACTCGTATCCAGATGCGGACCTTCGGCCCCGGCGATCATGCCCCCGGCCCCGCCCCCGAAGCGGAACACGACGTGGTCCCGCTCGACGAAGTCACCGAATCCGTGCGCGCGACGTTCAGCGTGTTCGCGGAGAAGCTCGCCGCCGAGGGTTTCGCGTTCCTTGACGCCCGCGTCCGGGACGGCGGCACCGGCCCGGTGCTCACCTGTCGGCGGGACAGCGGGATCGCCGGGGCGATCGGCCCGATGGAGATCATGCCGGACAGCCGCGGAGCCGCCCGGCTGCTGCCGCAGTATTTCGGTGTCCTGCCTGAGTACCGGGGGCTCGGTCTCGGCCGGTCCCTGTGGCGGGCCGCTATGCAGTGGGGGCAGCAGCACCAGGCTGCCTACCAGCTCCTGCAAACCGAGGTCGATGGCGCATCCGACCGCCTGTGCCGCTCCGAGGGGCTGACCAGCCTCGGGCTGGTGTGCAGCACCACGCTCTGAACAGCGGCCAGCGTTTCCCCGGCCGGTCCACGGACTGAGTGGCGGGGTGCCGCGCCGCTCGCGCGGCACCCCGCCACGAGACCCGCGCAGCCACACCGGGGCAACGGGCTGGCCGCGCGGGGGTCTTTTGAGAAAATGACCCTGCCGACAGAGTGCTCACGTCACGGATCACGACGGCCGCTACCTTTCCGGGCCGTGCGCCAATTCCAGCGGAATCAGCGCCCACACCACTTTCCCGCCCTTTCCCAGCGGCGGGAAATACCAGTTCCACTGCGCGCTGAGTGCTTCCACCAGGAGCAAGCCACGGCCATTCTCGTCATCGTCGCCGCTGCTGATGCGCACCGGAGGCAGCGGGCTGGAATCCCACACCAGGATCATGAGCCGCGTACGGTCAGCCAGCAGCCACAGCCGTACCGTCTGCTCCTGCGATATCTTTACCGCGTTGGTCACCAGCTCGGTTACCAGCAATTCCGCTCTGTCACTGAGTCCGGTGAGACGCCATTCCCACAGTATCTGCCGGGCATGAAGCCGGGCGCAGGGCACCGCGCCAGGAAGCGCTCCCAGTTCCAGGAAACTCTGAAGCGGCCACCGGTCACCGAAGCTGTTGCCCTGAGCGTCGGGGAACGGCGGAACCTGCGCCGCTGGGCGCGGCTGGCGAAGGCGGGAATCATCGGGGACGGCCGGTGCCGCCGCCCGGCAGGCTGCCGGTGCATGACGAGCGTCGCTGCCCGTGCTGGCCGGCGTGGCGGTGCTCGTCTTGCCGTGCATGGAATCTCTCCCCTTATTGTCGCGGTCACCCAGCCCGCCCCCGTCCGGTGCTGTCGTCCGGTACCAGCCGCGTTCCGCTCCCCCCGAGCGGACGCGGATTTTCCGTGACCCCGGAATTGCCGTCCCCGGAATCACCGGCCGGGGTATAGCGGCCGAGCAGGCCGGTCACCACTTCCGTGATATCCCCGGTCATATCCGTGAGGAATTCCCACGCCACGTAACCGTCGTAGCTAACGTGTACCGTGCCTTTTCCGGGATCGCCAGGGTTTGTCGCCGTGAATTCCGTTATGTCATCGCCGGAAATGCGCTCGGCTATCTCCAGGCCCCGCGCTCTCAGCTTTCCCGCGATAATGTGCATGATCTCGCCGGGCTTATAGCCGTCCGCCGGATACCTGCTCCGTCCCGCTTCGGCAAGAGCAATCCGTCTGTCCGGGAAGACACCGGGATGGCCGAGAATCACCGGTAGCAGCACCGCGCGCGGCATCTCGAAAGCGTCCACCAGCTGCAGCAGGTTGCAGATATCGAAAATCGTGTCCCGCGTCCCGTTCTCGATCATCCCGATCGCGGCACCCGACCAGCCGGCCACCGCCCCGGCCTCTGCCCGCGAGAACCCGGCCGCCACCCGGAATACCTCCAGTGCCCGGCCCAGTTCGAGCCTGGCCAGCATCCGGCGCACCGGCGCGGTGCCCCATACCCAGACCGGGACCGCGCGCCCGTCACCTGCGCTTGCCAGATAGCCTGCGCTCAGCATGTCCCGCTCGCATGATGAGCACAGCGGGCCTTTGTTATAGGCCGATAGGCGGGTCGTCTTGCACGAGGCGCAGATTCTCGTCTCAGCCATGCGCGGGTCCCCTTGCCTTCGGCTGGTTCCCGCTCGCACCGGATTTTCCGTCCGAGCGCAGGGTTTCGGCGTCTCCGGACTCGCGCCTGGCCCGCGCGCGTTCGAGTATTTCCTCGGTTTCCTGCCGGAAGGTCCATCCCATGTGATTCATCCGGTACAGCAGGCGGGTATCGCCGAGTCCGGGGATGTCGCGCAGGAATTTCTCGATCGCGTCGGCCGCGCCCTCGTAGTCGTCGCTCGGGTGGCTGCATTCCGCGCGCCCGGCATAGTGCCAGAACCGGTGACGGCCCCACTCGGTGACGGGGACCGCGTTCTGATCGCGGCTCGACCACGATGTATTTGCGGTACGTGCCGAGATGGATAAGCACCCGCGCACCATCGAGGGAGACCGTCACTCCGGGCCGGTCCAGCGCCGCCGCCAACTGGATCGTCGGGTTCACCCGCCCATGCCGGCCACTCGTCACCAGGCGCGTCATCGGTGCCGGGATCATCGCGCAGCGGGCCGCCAATGACCTCCGCAGCCTTCATGGGGTCATCGGCGTCAGCTATCTGCGCCGCCCACGGCCACCCCAACGACCAGCGCCCGTCCGCGCCCGGCGCGGCCACCACGTTGTCCTCAAAGGCCGCGTCCGGATAAAGGTCCTCCACCACCAAGTGCAACCGCAGGCGCGGCCGGAACCCGGACGTCACAACATCCGACTCGATCCCGCGCCCGGCCAGCTCCGCGCCCAGCGCCCGCAGATGCCGCACTGCCGTGTCAGCCGCCGCCTGGTCATACATCAGGCGTCCCCGTCCCTGCCGTGACCCGCCGACCGCGTTCTGCCGCCACGGCGTGACCGCTGCCGTCCAGGACCGCCAGGTGAGCAAGCAGCAGGCCAGCGATGTGATCCGGGTCGGCAGGTCGCCGGACCGCGATTTTCCCGCGCCATCTGCCCCGTGACGGCCGCGTCCATCTGGTCAGCCATCCTCGCCTTTCCGATGAGTGGGTGTAGTCCCAGGTACCGGCCAGTACACACGCTCACGGAGTACCCTGGTAGGCGTCCACCGTCCGCTTCACGCAGTAGCGGACAGTGGACGGAGAGCAGCGGACAGCGGACACGATTGGCACCCAAAGCCATGGCTGGTTTCGGCACCGAGCTAGCGCGCCTGATGCGAGAACGCGCGATAGGTGTGCGCGCTCTGGCGAAAGACTCCGGTTACAGCAAGACGTACATTTCTCAGCTTCGGCTTAGCCAGCGCGACCCGTCGCCCGTGGTCGCGCAAGATCTCGATGACGCGCTTGAAGCGAAGGGCAGGCTTGCCGCGCTCGCGCTGGAGAGGCCACCCGCGCAGCACGCTAAGCGGGCAAGCAGGAACGAACGGACAGTAGAGAGTGTCCGCTACCGAAAACTCCCGGCAGAGGTCACAGCGGACACCGATACCGTTGACGTGCCGTACCGGGATTCCCAGGGGAGGATCATCTACGTGACTGTCCCGCGCCGAGTGTTTCTCGCTTCCACCGGACTCGCCGCGTTCGCTGCTGCTGTACCAGGTACCCACCTGCGCGAGACGCACCCCGCTGACCACTTCCTCAGAGCACGGGCCGCGTTGCGTGACACGGACAACTTGTACGGTCCCCGCGACGTGATCCCGCTCGTCGCCGGCCAGCTCCAGATCATGGACCGGCTGGCGCACGCGCTGCGCGGCGAGGACCGGCAGCGCCTGCTCGTCCCGCAGATCCAGTTCGCTGACCTGCTCGGCTGGCTGTATCAGGACTCATGCGACTACGCCTCAGCCCGTCACTGGCTCGACCGTTCCCTCGAATGGGCGCACTTGCTGGGCGACCCGACATCGGTGGTGTTCATCTTGTCCCGTAAGGCCCAGCTTGCGACCGACAATAGCGAGGCAGGCGAGGCAATCGCCCTAGCCGAGACCGCGATGAGACACGCCGGCGACAATGCCCTTCTGCGCTCGGTAGCCGCCACCTACGGCGCGCACGCCTACGCCTTGGACGGTGACGCGATGGCCAGCGGCCGGCTGTACGATGACGCGCATTCGTCGTTGCCCGCGCAATCGAGCAACGGCACGCCGTGGGCGAAATTCCTTGATCATGGGTATATCGATGTCTATCACGCCCAGAGCCGGGCCGCTCTCGGGGAAAACAAGGCAGCGGCGGAAGGATTCGCTTACGCCATCAGCCAGATACGGCCCGACTACTACCGGGACAAAGGCGTCTACATCGCGCGTGAGGCCCGATGCCGCGCTTCCTGCAACGAGATGGACCACGCTTCATCGCTCGGGCTACAGGCGCTCACCATCGGCGCGGAAACCAGGTCAGCGCGAATCCTCGCCGAACTCGCGACCCTAGACCGGGACGTCTCGCGAGCCCGCGCGTCCGACACCACTACGCGCTTCCGTGAAGCCCTAGCTCAAGCTCTGCCGACGATATGACCAGGATGGATCAATGACGACTGTGCCCGACGACAGCGCATGGATGACTCTCGCATGCGAACTCGCGCGCAATTGCCCGGTGTCCGATCACGCCTACTCGGTCGGCGCGGTGATCGTGGACAAGAACGGTAACGAGGTCGCTCGCGGCTGGTCACGTGAGGATGACCCGCATGTTCACGCCGAAGAGTCGGCACTGAGCAAAGTCGCACCCGACGACCCACGGCTGAACGGAGCAACGATCTACTCCACGCTGGAACCGTGCTCGGAACGCAAATCGCGGCCCGTCGCCTGCACTCAGCTCATCATCAATTCCCGCATACACCGAGTCGTCACCGCGTGGCGTGAGCCGTCGTTGTTCGTCGCTGACTGTCAGGGCGTCGAATTGCTCAAGCAGGCCGGGGCCGAGGTGGTCGAGATGCCCGAGTTCGCGGATGCCGCGATGGCACCTAACCGCCACCTCAAGCTCTGACCTGTGATGGACCTCTGGTGTACCCGCCGTGGTCCCGTGCTTGACTTTCCGTCTGTACCCCACCGCATCGCTACCTCGGGACACCGCGCGGACATCCGTGCTCACGCGCGGGGCGTGGCGGACTCGGTAGTCCACTCCGTCTTGCACGAGGAGTTCGCATACCAGCAGCTAGACCTTCCGTGGTCCTCGCGCCGGCATTTCATGTACCTGCCGTGGACCTTCGATATACTCAGGACGCCCGGCTAGGCCGCTGACCTGCTGACTCGCCAGGCCGAGAGTCACTTGTGGCGGTTGCGGAAGATCAGCGCGAGCAGGTCGCGCTGATCGTCGGTCAGCGGCAGAAAGCACGTCGGCCACCTTCTTGACGTGTGTGTTCGAGGCGTCTTCGTCGCGCGGCGTGTGGCACTGCCGACGCGATCCCTCGTCTGACCTCATCCTCTGCCAGTCCAGCGACCGCGGCCCGGTCACAATGAATGTCTCAATCCCGTAACGGGCTTGCCGGCGCCGTTGCGCGCCGTATGTCACCTGATCAGGGAAAATCGACAACAGTGCCAGCCCGTTGGCGACAGGCGGGTTGCTACTGCCCGCCTGGCTGAGAAGAAACTGACGGGAGAGCAGCCGGGCCATGGCATTGCGCGCATCCGTCACTGGGGGCTGCCGGGCCAGCACTGGATGCATGAGCGCGATGCGTCAGGAGTTGCACACTTGGTGGAGCTGCTACCAGGCAGGACTGCGGCCAGCTCCCGGACTGATCCGCGCGGATGCGGCCGGGATCACGGCCCGGAAACAGACCTGCCCCTACAGGCTGACGGTCCACTGCGCGCCTGGGGTGGCGTGATAGTAGAGCAGTGAGTTGCTGGGTCCCTCCACTGCGATGTCGGCTTCACCATCGGAGCGGACAAAAAGCGATGGCGGCGAGTACGTGGTGTTGTCTGCGGCTACCTGGTTGACGCTCAAGGACCCGCCTGGGCTGGCGTAGTAGTAGCGCAGTGAATTGTGCGGGCCCTCGGCGGTGATGTCGGCCTCGCTCGCCGGGTTGGCGGACCGGACGAAGATCGACGGAGCCGAGTAAGTGGAACCGGGGCCTGCCACCTCGTACGGGTTCCACGATCCGCCGACCCGTTCCCAGTAGTAAGACAGGCTGTGGCCCGGGCCCTCGGCGACAATGTCGGCCTCACCGAGCGGGGCGACATCGCGCACGTAGATCGACGGAGCCGAGTAGGTCGTGCCGGGGCCTGCGACCTGGAACGCCGTCCATGGGCTTCCCGGGGTGGCGATGTAGTAACGCAGCGAATTGTGCGGGCCCTCGGCGGTGATGTCGGCCTCGCTCGCCGGGTCGACGGACCGGACGAAGATCGACGGCGCCGAGTAGGTGGAGCCGGGGCCTGCCACTTCGTCCGGGTTCCACGATCCGCCGACCCGTTCCCAGTAGTAAGACAGGCTGTGGTCCGGGCCCTCGGCGACAATGTCGGCCTCACCGAGCGGGACGACATCGCGTACATAGATCGACGGAGCCGAGAAAGTGGTGTTGTCTGCGGCCACCTGGCTGACGGTCCACTGCCCGCCTGGGGCGGCGTGATAGTAGAGCAGTGAGTTGCTGGGTCCCTCCACGGCGATGTCGGCTTCACCATCGGGGCGCACGAAAAACGACGGAGCCGAGAAGGCGGTGTTGTCTGCGGCCACCTGGCTGACCGTCCACTGCCCGCCTGGGGCGGCGTGATAGTAGAGCAGTGAGTTGCTGGGTCCCTCCACGGCGATTCCGGCTTCACCATCGGGGAGCACGAAGGCTGACAGCCCAAGACCGCCGCCGATCAGCTGCGGCGTGCCCGTGCTGGCGGGGATAAGGATCGCGGCCAGCAGGCCGATGACGGCGATTCCGGCGCCGATGACGATGACTGCCAACCGGCGCGCGATGGCGCGGCCGGCGGGGCGAGGGCCGCCTGCCCGTGGTGTTTCCTTGCCCGGAACTGGTTCTGACGCGCGCGTCCTGGTGAGATCCCCGCCGAGCTGGCTGGGGGTCCCTGCCCCAGCGCGGAGAGCGTCCCGGCGGGCCGGTTCCCCGGCTTGCTGCCTGGCCGGCTCCCGGGCTTCGCGCGGGACTGTCTTCAGGGCCGCGGCGACGTGGCTGGCGTCCGGCGGCCGGTCGGCTGGAGCCTTGGCGAGCAGGTTCAAGACTAGGGTGTCGAGTTCCGCGGGAATGTCCGGGCGCAGCGTGCGCGGGCCGGCCGGCGGCGTATTCCGGTGCTGGTACATGATTGCCAGCGCCTCGCCCGCCGGGAATGGTGGCTGGCCTGTCAGTAGCTCATGCAGCACGCAGCCCAGGGAGTACAGGTCGCTGCGCTCGTCGACCTGATTTCCTTCACACTGCTCGGGGGACATGTACCAGGCCGTGCCGATGGCCTGGCCGGCCGAGGTGAGACTGTCAGTCATGTTGGCTGCCCGTGCGATTCCGAAGTCGCAGATCTTCAGCAGCCCGTTGCTCTGGAGGAACAGGTTGGCGGGCTTGAGGTCCCGGTGAATGACGTGCCCGGCGTGGGCGGCCTGGAGCGCTTCGGCGGCCTGGATGGCCAGTGAGATCGCCTCCTCGGCGGGCAACCGCCTGCCGGGCGTCTGCTCCAGCATGTAAGCCAGGTCGCGGCCGTCCAGCAGCTCCATCACGATGAACGGCTGACCGTCATGGTCGCCGACATCGTGGACCACCGTGATTCCGGGATGCTGCAGCCGGGCTGCGATTTTTGCTTCACGCTGGAACCTTCTGGCAACCAGCGGATCAGTGAGCCGGTCGCGCATCACCTTCACCGCCACAGGCCGGTCGAGCCGCCGGTCGGTGCCTCGCCACACCTCGCCCATTCCCCCGGAACCCAGACGGTTCTCCAGGACGTATCGCCCAGCGATCTCGGTCCCAGCCTGCACTCGGAGCCTCCGGTCTGACCGAAGTCGGCGTTCTGTCCATCTCGGCGCGGTTCTATTTCATCAAGAGCCGCGATAACCGTCCAGATACTCAGAGTAAGCAGCTTATGTCACGGAACAGCCAGGCCAGCATGACCCGGGAGACCGCCACGCCCGTCGGGATGGTGACCAGACGATCGTGGGACCAGTGCGATGGAGGATAACGGGATGATCGTGCTAGAGATATGGAACCGACTGCTCTCGCCGTATGAGCATTCAGCAGCTGAGCTGCGCGCGGAGAACGCACGGCTGCTGCGGGAGGCGGTCGAGCGGCTCGGGCTGCTGAACAAGGACAAGGACGCGGTGATCGCGGGCCTGCGAGCGCAGCTTGCGGAGCAGATCGCCCGGCTGGAGCGGTAGATCTCCCGCAACAGCGGCAACTTCTCGATGTCGCGAGTAGCGACGACCAGCCGGGGAGGAAACCGCCGCAGCGGAGGCAGCGGCAAGGCGAGAAGAAGCGGAGGCGAGGCGAGCAGCCCGGGGTGCCAGGGGCGTATCTGCCATGGAACGATCACCCGGACGACACCCATCCCGCACTTCCCGGAGGGCGCCTGCGGGTGCGGCAGGAACCTGGCCGGAGCCCGTGATCTCGGGGTGTGGCCGGGTGCATGTCGTGGACCCCCGGCCCGAGGCCGCGGGCGCGCCGGGCACCGTGACATACGGGCTGAACTTCCAGGCCTGGTGCGTGTTCCTGATGGTGATGCACCACGTCCCGGTCGAGCGGTGCGCGGGCTTCCTCGGGTCGATGTCTGGCACCCGGCCCTCCGACGGCTGGGCGCACGCTCTGCTCGCCCGCGAACTACGACCACTTCTTCGGCGTCAGCCGCCCGATGTGCAGAGCGCAGCAACGCCGTTCTGTTCTTGCCGTCAGCAAGGAACCTGGCCGGCCCGGGAAGCGACGCACATGCCAGGGCGTCGGCGAGCCAGCCATGCTCGGAGTCGTAAAGACTGCCATTCGCGTCGTAGTCTCGGGACCCTGGTACGCCTCTGCGCCGGTTGGCGCCTTTACCCGCGCCATGTTGACCCTTGGCTCATAGTACTACTATTGATACTATCTAGGTGTGAGCAAGGCAGAGAAGATCATCGAGCAGATGCAACGTTCACCGCAGAACGTCCGCTTCGATGATCTAGCCAAGGTCTGCGCCGACCACTTCGGTGAACCCCGACAGGACGGCACCTCGCACAAGGTATACAAGACGCCCTGGCAAGGCGATCCCCGCGTGAACATCCAGCGCGGCAAGGACGGCAATGCCAAGGCGTACCAAGTACGGCAGGTACTTGATGCAATCGCCAGACTGGAAGCCGAGAAGAACGAGGAGAGTGACAACGATGCCTGACGCAACCCACTACACCTACCGAGTCGCGTGGTCCGTTGAGGACGGCGAGCATGTCGCCACCGTTGCGGAGTTCCCGTCACTGTCCTGGCTCGCGCCCACCCCGGTTGAAGCACTCGCGGGTCTCGCCAATGTCGTGCGTGACGTGCTCGCCGATCTGGCTGTATCCGGTGAGCCGATCCCCGAGCCGTTGTCGGAACGCACCTACTCAGGCAGGTTCGTGGTGCGTGTCCCGGCAGAGGTTCACCGTCGCCTGGTCCGCGAAGCTGCCGAACAGCATGTGAGCCTCAACCGGCTTGTGTCGGATCGGCTTGCTCGCGCCTAACCGTGGCGTTCGCGGGGTATGTGACCTTATCGCCGTCGTAAGGAGATGGGAGAATCTACGGGTCGGCTTCTGAAACTAATCGGGTCAGGCAAGTTGCCGGTCGCATTGCGGCAGTGACGCGACGGCGGTGTGACCGGGTATAGCTTAGTTCGGCGAGACCGGCGGCGACCAGGTTGCGCGGGAGTCGCGTCGCCAGGTTACCGGCCTGAGCTGGGAGGACTGGACGATCTGAATCGCGCCCGGCTCCGCTGCGCGGATTAGCTGCTGCGCAGTGCGACGACAGCGAGGGAATGCGGCCGGAGTGAGACCTGGCAGCGCGGCGGGCCGGCAGAGATCTGGTCAGGTCGTCCCGACGTATTTGGCTGCCCGGACGCGCTCGGCCGCTATCTCGCGGGCACGGGACGGCAGTTCGGCGCCGACCTCGACGGCGAAGTCCAGGTACGCCTGGCGGCCGGGCATCTCCTTCAGGCATTTGGCGACGAGCGTGGCGGCCTGTGAAACGTCACCACGGCGCTCCGCGATCCTCGCGCGCAGGAAGATGAGTTCCGGTCCGGCGAGCGCCGGGCTGGCCACGAGCTGGTCCAGCAGTTCGTCCTCGGGAGTGCCCGCGAACCGGTCGAGGAGCATTTCGTGCCACGCGGCGAGGTCGTCCGCCCGCTCCTTGCGCCGGTAACTGGTCTCATCGAAGGTTCCGTACACAGTGCGCGGTCGCTTGGGATCCGCGCGTCCGGCCAGCTCCAGCGCCTCCAGGTAGGACTCGGCGAACGTCCGCCACATATCTGGCGTCGTAAGCAACCGGGCAAGCGGAACAGCCAGGGGCGTCTCCTTTTCTGCCACCTGACCGAAGCCCCGGCGGGTCCAGCCGTAGTCTGCCTCCCAGCGGATGAGCTGCTCCGGCGCGCGGCCAGCGAGCGCCGCGAAACCGCCGTGCCGGAGTACCGATTCCCACAGCGCGGCCACGGCCTCCGATACCACGAACTTCGCGGCCTCCACCGGATCGTCGGAGTGGAAATAGTCGTATCTCTTCATATCGCAGGCCAGGTCGACAATCTTCGCGACGGCCTGCTGTGCGGGTACGGGGTCGCTGGCCGTCAGCGCCGCCAGCGCATCGGCCACCAGCCGGCGGAACGTATACCGCCACTTCGACCGTTCGGTGTGGTGCACTCGGCGGTCCCCGGCCATGTAGGCGCCGTCCTTGGCCAGCTCGACGAAGGTCGTCACCTCGTCCAGGACGCCGACCGGGTCTGGCAGCTCCTTCTTCGGCTTTACCTTCGGCTGATCCTGCGGGCGCAGCTCGTCCTCAATGCGCTCGCGGAGCTGAGCGTTCCCGCGCCAGTAGACGGTCCACAAGATCCTGCGGAGGCGTGTGTCGTCATGCGGTGCTATCGCGGCGTAAAACTCGTCACGGTTCATCCGGTTCGCTGGCATGACACCCGATCGTAGGGCTGGACGGCCGGCTCCCGCAGGGCCAGGCAGGGGCACGCCATCTGCCGCCATCATGCTTCGGACACGGCGCATCGCCACACAAGCCCGAGGCGTCCCCTGGGTTCCCCCGAAGCCCTCGCCTAGGGCAGCACTCTCCGCCGTCTGGCGTACGGCCTGGCGACGCAGCGCTTGCCTGGCTGGCTGGTTATGCAACAGGCGGAATGCCGCTGCCGTATGAATTCGACCGTCTCGCGCGGCGTCACCTCGACGGACAGATCGGATTTCTCTATCGCGATGCCGCGGATACCGCTGATCAGGTCGCGCAGGTCGCACCTGTCCGCTCATGCCGACGCAGGGGCACCGCAGCACTTCTTGAACTTCTTCCCGCTTCCGCAGGGGCACGGCTGGTTCCGTCCGGTCTTCCCGGCCGGGTCCTGCTTCGCGGCACGCGGCTCGCCTGCCGGCACGGTCGGCGCCGCCCAGGCCGTCGCCCGCCCGGCGCGCCGCCGGTCCTTTTCCGCCTGCTGCCGGAACTCCCTGGCCTCGTCGGGACGGCTGGTCCTGCCGCAGATGTCCGCCAGCCGTCCCGCGATGTGCTCGGCTTCCTGTACGCCGGTGACAGCGTAGCCACGGCGCAGGATCTCTTCCGCCCGCGCGTAGTCCTGTGTCTTGCCGGGACCGTAGGGCGTGTAACAGTCAGCCCAGCCGATCCATCCCCATCCCCATGCGGGATCGTCGTCCAGCCACGACTGGTACAACTCGTCCGCCTTCTGCTGATGCCCGGTCTCGAAATAAGAGTCGGCCAGCGCCCTGCGGAAGTTCCCGGTGATCAGCCCGTCTTCACCGGGGAACCTCCGGAGCCACTCCGCGCCCATTTCAAGCCGTGCCGTCCGCAGCTCCGGGTCATGTTCCCCGCCATTCTGCAGCGCCATTTCGAGGTCCTGGCACCAGTTGAACAGGGACTGCGTCATCGGGAAACGGTCGTCGAACTCCCTGATCGACCTAGCGCCGGTGGCATCGCACATCCGTAGCACGTCCGACCAGGCACCGAGCCAAATCCTGCCGCTGGCGACGAAGTCGTTGCGCTGGTCGGCAACGTAGCCTTCCTGGATCTTGTCGTCCAGGAGTTCCAGGCATGCCTTCTCTGGCCACCAGCGCTGCCAGAGTTCGGTCAGGCAGATCCAGGCCCAGTCGGCGTTCCAATCGTGCAGCCGGAGCCGCTCGCTGACGACTTCCTCGGCGGACAGCGCTCCGTCGCATAGCTCCGCCAGCTTCTCGCGGTCCGCGTCCACCCCGAGACCACGGAGCTTGGCGAGCAGGTCGTCATCGCTCATGCCCGTGGCGTGCGACCGCAGCGGCCTGCCGCTTTCCGCTACGCGGTGCCGGATGTCGTCGTCGCGGACAATCTCCTCCGAGACGATCCGGTCCAGTTCGACCCAGGACATCCTCACACCCTGGTACTCTCTCACAGGCCACCCGTCCAGTGCCGGTAGGCGGCGATCCACTGCGCGCCTTTCGGCGGCGGCTCGGGCAGCGGCAGGTCGAGGACGGAGATCGCCTGGTGGTGGCCGTCGCGGACGCAGTTGGCGACGATGCCGGCCTCCGTCTGGGTGACTTTCTGGATCGTCACCGTCACGCCCAGAACTGTGGTCTCGAAGGGGACCTCCAGGTTGTCCTCGATCATCACGGCGAAGCCGCCCAGTTGCTCGTCATCGCCGTACGCGTCGACCGTGGCCTCTTCGACCAGCGCGTCCAGTTCTTCGTCGCTCAGTTCCGGCATGAGGGAAAGCGTATGCGGCGAGCGTCACCCGTGCAGGCCAGCAGCATCTCAGGATCGGTTGTGTCCAAGCGGGTCAGGATCAGGCGCATGCTCAGCGGGTGGCCGTCGAGCCATTCCATGAGCTCGCCGAACGCCGGTTCTAGCGCTGTCTACAGGAGGTTGGTTCCCGCGCGTCGGCTCAGCTACAAGCTCAGGAGGTGGGGGGCATGCTCGTGATCACCGGTGGGCAGAGCTCAGTGTGGTCGGCGAGCCTTATTGACCCCTTACCGACCCGGGACGCGGTCCCCCACTCTGGAATGTATTCAGGTGCGGCCGGGCAGCGGGGACTCTCTGGCCGCGGTACTCCTCGGCGGCTTCGGGCTTCATGATGAGCGCCGCGATCTCGGTCCTGTAGACGACTATGACCTCACCGTCTATCCCGATGAGGGCCATCGTGGTTTCGTTGCCCTGGCCGTCGAAGGACTTGGCGTTGATGACAGTCGTGGAGTTCTTCAGGTGAACCTGGATCGGTATGTCGGGCATGGGTGTCTTTCTGCTGGGGAGAGCGAGAGCTCGGTCACGGGCACTCCTCATCTGGTTTTCGATAACAACCAGACTCCCAGGATAACCTGCCCAAATGCGGGACCCCCTACATATGTGTCGCACGACCTCTGACGGAGTGCGGCCCGCCCGCGGTTGCGCGCGGATGATTACACTGAGGTCAAGTTGCGATAACCGGCGATGGCTCTGGTGCGCCGCGAAGCACCACATCCGTGGTAGGTGCTAACCAGATGGGAGCCGACATGGACAGCGCAGAACTGCGCGCCGTGCAGCAGCCGCTCAAGGACGCCTACCGGGAGGACCCCGAGAAGGCGGTCGTCACGTTGCGGGCGCACGGGAAACTCGACGACGCCATCTCGTGTTCGGTGGAAACCGGCCGGGCGATGGCCGTCGCAGGGCTGCATCCGGCGAGCGGAGGAGACGGTTCGCTGCTGTGTTCGGGTGACATGCTGTTGCAGGCGCTGGTGGCGTGCGCGGGGGTCACGCTGCGGGCCGTGGCCACCTCGCTGCAGATCACCGTGGCCGGGGGAACCCTGACGGCCGAGGGCGACCTGGACTTCCGCGGGACGCTGGCGGTCAGCAAGGACGCGCCGGTCGGGTTCCGGTCCATCCGGCTGGCCTTCGACCTGGACACCGACGCCAGCGCCGAGCAGGTCCAGACGCTGCTCCGCCTCACCGAGCGTTACTGCGTCGTTTACCAGACGCTGGCCCACCCGGCCGAGATGACGATTTCCGCCTAAGCGCCGGTGAGATGGAGGGCACGCCACGGGC
>CAWIDQ010000017.1:0-3502 GCA_963834695.1 uncultured Actinomycetota bacterium | reverse complement strand
GTATCGGCGGGCCGTCACCAACGGCCAGACATTCAACGAGTGGGGCTTCATCCGACCACGGGAGTACTTCAGCTCCACCGCAGCCGCGACCCGAGCCGCGTTCCGCCGGTAGGTCGTCGGTGCGGCAACGGAACGACGGTGGTTCGTCAGCGGCTCGCCGGAGTGCTCGCGGGAAGGCGCCCATCGAGGTCCCGGAGGACGTCTTCGAGCGGGTCAGCACGCTATGTCTGGCGCTGCCCGAGGTGACGGTGCGGGTCGACGAGTCACTAATCAGAGCGAGATCGACGGCGCACTCGTTCGACATCCGGCGGAGGTCGTTCTGCTTGCTCGTGGCATGGGAGGGCCCGGCCGGCAAGCCCGTCCCGCAGCTCGTCTTGCGTTCCGACCCAGACGAGCGCGACGCGCAGCTGTCCATTGGGCACCCGTTCTTCGCCTCGAGAGCCGGCCGTGATCGCATCGGGGTGCGGCTCACCGACGACACCGACTGGGAGGAGATCCGTGAGCTCGTGACTGAGAGCTACCGGAGACTTGCGCCGAAGAAGCTCACCGCACTGCTCGACTAGCAGCGCGGTCAGTGGTCAAGCGCGTGTCCCAGATCACTCGCCCATAGCGCTCCGGGTCGCCGCTGGCGCCGCATCCCCGAGGCGCCGTTGATGAGCGGGGGCGAACAGAATCGCACGCCGAATGCCCGGCGTCCGACGGTCTGCAGCCACGCCGAATTGGGCGATCTAGCGCGTGTCGGGTCGGCCCGGTGTCACGGTGGGTGACTATGCCGCCGAGTGTCCTCGTGGGCGAGCAGACGCGCCGTGGACGACGGGCTGATCGCCGAGGCCAGCAACCCAGCGCAGAAGGTCGCCAAGCCCCGCCGCCTGCCGACCACCCGCCGGGCCCTGCCGGACACCCGGCTGGCCGAGATCAACGAAATCGCGGCGACGACGGGCGATGATCCGGAACTGGACACGCTGATCTTGCGGCTGCACACCGAGACCGCGTGCCGGCGCGGCGGCGCGCTGGCCCTGCGGCCGCGGGATCTGGATCCTGACCAGTGCCTGGTGCTGCTGCGGGAGAAGGACGAGACGGTCCGCTGGCAGCCGGTCTCGCCCACCCCGATGGGCCGCCTTACCTGCATCTAATCGAGCACGGCCGGGAGCGCCACGCCCAGCCGGACGGGCAGTTGTTGCGGTACGCCAACGGGCGGCCGATCACCTCCCGGCGATATGACCATCTGTAGGGTGCGGATCGGCCGCCACCTGCCCTGGGTGGCGACCCAGGGCATCAGCCGCCACTGGATCCGCCCACCATCTTGACCCGGGTCGAGCGCAATTTCGGGCACGCCGTGGCCCGCGCCTACGCCGGTCACACCGACAGCGGCAGCGAAGCCGGTGCCACGTCGACCTACGTCCGCGCCAGCCTCGCCGAGGTCGCCGCCGCGCTGGCCGCGTTGACCGGCGAGCTCGTCCCGGCAGAACAGCGACTCGCCGAGATCCATCACCGTTACGGCCCCGGGCACCTCGTGAGCCGGTCAATCCAGCGCGCCACACCGATGATCCTCCGCGCAGTCGAGCAGGTCCATCACAGAGCCGCCCGAACCACAGAGCTCTGCGGACCGGAAGCCGCCAAATACTCGCACGACCTGAAGCTAACTTGGCCCCGGAATGCCCCAAGGCCAGTTCAACGCATTCGAATTAATTTTCCTGACCTGAAGTCCTGTTACGGAATCGAACCGTAGACCTTCTCCTTACCATGGGGTTCCGATCGGCGCCCCGGCCAGGCATTCCGGTGAAAAGCCAGATCAGAGGCTCTGCTTCAGTTCGGTTGGGACAGGTTCAGGGCGGTTCGCGCCCGATGCGACCTCCCAAATTCCTCCCAGCCGGCCACGGAGGAGAAGCCCATGTCCGGCCCCGGTTTCGCCCCGCCCGATCTCTGTTCGATACGAACTGCCGAAGAGCAGGAAGAGCTTGCCGAAGCAGCCCGCGGCGGGTTCAGCGCTGACAGCCACCCACTGGGCGGTGATGGCCCGCCCGCGCCCCTGGCGAGCGGCACCGACCGCGCCATCCGCCTGTCCACCGCGGTGGCCGTGCTCGCCGTGGCGGGCATCGCGGCGTATGTCTCCTACTGGCACGCCTACGCGGTCGTCCGGGCCCACGGCGAGACCGGGATCACCGCCCGGCTCGAGCCGGCCACGATCGACGGCCTCGTCTACGCCAGCTCGATGGTGGTGCTGCACGCGGCACGGCACCGGGTGCCGGTACCCTGCTTGGCCCGGTGGCTGCCCGGGCTGGGGATCGCGGCGACCCTCACGGCGAACATGGCCCAGGGCTGGTCCCACGGTCTGGTCGGGGCGGTGGTCGCGGCCTCGCCGGCGGTCAGTCTCGTGGGCTCCTATGAGCTCCTGGTCTGGCTCATCCGCACGTCCGGAGCGGCAGAACGCGGGCCGCCGGCAGAGCACCTCTGCAGTCGTGCGGCATGCCGTCCGGCGATTCGTTCCCTCCCGATTTCGGCCGTTGACGGCGATCGCCCTGGCGGGAGCGAGCGCCACGGGTCAGTCCCGGCGCGGCGGCCCGCAGGTCAGGCCGCCAGGCTGCCGGCTATCCCCGCCAGCGAGCAGCGTGACGATGAGGTACCTGAAGCCAGCACCGTCAATGACGCGGCGGTGGCCGCGTACCGGCTCAGCGTGCAGGCCGGCAATCCGCTTTCGGAACGGCGGCTAGCTCACATGTCCGGACGCACATCCCGCCGCTGGGCGCGAGCGAGAATCGCTGACACACGACAAGCATCATCGATCCAGGAATCGCCGGGCGCCCCGGCCATGGCTTAACTGGAGGCGCTGGCAGGCGAACTCGCAGCCATGACCCGCCGGCTGAAAATTCGGTCGTGCCACCTGCCTGGTGACCTGCCGGAATGTCGGCGCAGGCACCTGCGTGGTGAGTATCCGCGCTTGGCCAGCACGTCGCGGGTGATCCGCTCGGCGTCCCCGGCGGCGGTCCCGGTGCCTGCATACTGCAAGATCTGCGCTTCCCCCGCGCCGGCGGCGATGCCACAGCCGGCCTGGCGACGGATGTCTTCTTGGACCTGACGCAAGGAAAGGGAGTGCTGCGCCTGTCCGGCTTGCGCATAGCTGATCGAGATGGTGACGCGCCAGTCATCGCTGTCTGCGACGGCATGACCCTAACGCGGGGCAGCCTGGAATAACCACATCCCGGACTCTCGGGCCGTACCGGGCAGGCCCGCGCAGCCTGAGGGGCTGGCACGCAGCATCGGATGACCGGGTACTTACCGCACCAGCACGGATGTGCCAGCGCGAACAGCGCAACATCCTGATCTTGCCTGGCATGTCAGGATGGCAGGGCGGGCGCGGGTCCGAGATCCGGCTGCTTGGCGGGTCCGTATGCCCGATCGCAGGGAGAAGGCAGTGCCGGGTCTGGGGCAGGAGGTGCTGTGAGGACGGGGAATGGGTTCGGCGGCGGTCCCCGTGCGGTCGCCGCGCAGCTGGCGCGGGCCG
>CAWIDQ010000016.1:0-272993 GCA_963834695.1 uncultured Actinomycetota bacterium | reverse complement strand
CACGGCTGACGGGTCCCGCTCCCGCGTACCGGTCGGAAACTCTGCGCCCGCTCAGGATCCCGGGCGGGCGCAGATACTCGCCGTCCTGCCCTACTTCGGCAGGCTGGCCTCGGGATTGGTGTGGCCGCCGGCCCCCGGCCGGCCGCCCGGCCGGCCAGGAATGCCGCCTCGACCTGGTAGATCCGCTCCGGGCGGGTCAGGTCCTTCAGCTGGCGCGTGCCCAGCTCCCGCAACCCCACCCCCTCCGGCATCTCATCCGACAACAACTCCGCCGCCACCCCCGACACCAGCACCTGCCCGCCGCTCGCCACCGCCAGCAACCGCGCCGTCCGGTTCACCGCCGGCCCGAAATAATCCCCGCCCCGCTCCTCACACACCCCCGCGTGCAACCCCATCCGCACCACGATCGGCCGGCTCGTCGGCCACGACTGCGCCGCCAGATCCCGCTGCGCCGTCAACGCCGCGTCCAGCCCGGCCCGCGCCGCCGGAAACGCCGCGCAAAACGCGTCCCCCACCGTCTTGAACACATACCCGCCCGCCTGCTCAATCGCCTCACGCACGATCTCGTCATGACGGCGCAACGCCGCCGCCATCGCCTCCCGCTCGGCGTCCCACAGCCGCGTCGAGCCCTCCACGTCGGTGAACAACAAGATCACCGTTCCCGACGGCGGGCCGCTCGTCAACGCCCCGCCAGCGAGGACAACGTCACCGGAACCAGAAGTGGGCCGGCTGATGCGTCGCGTACCTCCGGGTCCGGCCGGGCCCGCATGTACGCGCCGGATTCCCCCGACGGCGTACACCAGGCACGGATGCAGCACGTACGTGTCGACCTCGGGGGGGAAGTGAAACTCCTCGACGTCGCCCATCGAGTAAAACCGGCGCCGCCCGGCCTCGTCGATGTACCCGAGCAGGCCGTTCTGCCACAGGACGGAGGCGAGGTCCGTCGCCTGCTCGAAGTGCAGGTCCGCCATTTCCTGCAGCGCCCCAAGATCCGCACGCGGGAACCGGTCGACGCCGATCATCCGGACGAAGGAGCGAATGTCCTCCTGCACGCCGCTGATATAAGCCTGGGTGCTGGTGAACAATTCGGAGTAGTCGTGCAGGGCGGCGCTCTTCGGCATCAGGTCCGACGAGACCTGGTTGGCGCACTGCGCCAGCTGGGAGTCACCGAACCGCTTGGCGCAGCGTTGAACCATCGTCCGGAGAGCCGCCGGCGGCAGGCCATCGTGGCCCGCCTGCTTCTGCCGCAGGACCTCTTCGTTCAGCTCATTGCCGAGCGAGATGATGTCGCGCGGGATCAGCCTGGTGTGGCTGAGCAGGTAGTCCTCGATTGGTCCGTCGCCGTCAGGTCCCGGCCATTGGCCGTTGACCCCCAGCCAGTCGCGGACCGTGGGGACGCCGTCGGCCGGGCGCCGCATCAGCAATGACGGCGGCAGCCGGCGTAGCTTTTGCTGAAGCAGGTAGAGCAGCGAGTTTCGGTCCCAGGTCAGGACGCGTATGTGCGGTTCGTTGTAGTACCGCGGTGCATGTTCTGACCGGTATACCGAGGACATGACGATGTCGCGGATGCAGACGACGATATGCAGGCGGCCGCCCAGCCTGTGGTCCCGGAGCAGCCGCATGACCTGATAGAACAACCCCTCCTGGCACTTCAGCCAGTACATCGGCGCGTGGCTGAACTCCTCGTCCACCGCGTCAAGGTAGAAATAGATCGGCTTGCATTGGCCGATGATTTCACCCAGCAGATCCTCAAGGTCATCCCAGAGTGGGTCGTCGAGATACGTGGACAGCTGATAGGCGGTCTGCCGCTGGTTGATGATGTCCCGGACCTCGCTGTAGACCGACCGGGGCCGCCGGAAGTCGTCGAGCAGCCGCGCGTACGACTGCTCGATCTCCTCAGCCTGCTCGTCGCGCACCTGCTGGCGCAGCTCGGGCCGGCGCAGCACGTGGGAGACCAGCGACCGAATGATCGCGCGCTCCCAGATCTGCATCCACTTCTCGACCAGGACACGGTCCGAGAACCACTGGCACGCCTTCACCACAACCTCGGTCTTCGGCAGGCTCTGCTGCGGCACATCGGCGTAGACGGAGTCCTGATGTGACTGGAAAGCCTGAAGGCGCCGTAGGTAGACCGTCTTACCAGCGCCGAGCCTCCCCACGATGACCCGCACCATGGAGTCGTTGGCGCGGGTCGCGAGGTGGCCATACGCCGGATCGCCGCCGAAGTCGACGAACTCGCTGATCACATCCTCGATGTCGGCTCGTGACCCGTCCGGATTGCCAAACGGCCCCACGGGGTCGAGCCGACGTCGCCTGTTGGCCATCTTCTCCCTCAAACCGGATCGTAGCTGCCCTTACCGGAGTACCGGATCGTAGCCCCCTACAGCAGGAAGAGCCAGAGACCGTCAGCAGAGGATGGCGTAGTAGTTACCCAGACCCCTAGGTGAGACCCCAGTTACCGGGATCATGGATTATGCCCTTCGCGAGCCGGGATCCGGTGCCGGCGCCGGTCGCGGCCGTGGCCGCCGGCGGCCCGCCCGCCAGGTGTGGGACAACCCGCTGGGCGGGCGCACCTTCGAGGTGGGGTCGGGCGCCGACCGGTGCTTCGTCAAGTGGACCCCGGCCGCGAGCGGGATCGACCTGGCCGGTGAGGCCTCCCGGATGGCCTGGGCGGTGGCCTTCACCCCGGTGCCCCGGGTCATCGGCCAGGGCGCCGACGAGGCCGGGTCGTGGATCGTCACGGCCGCTCTGCCGGGGCAGAGCGCGGTCACGCCGCGGTGGCGGTCCGACCCGGCCACGGCCGTGACCGCCATCGGCGAGGGCCTGCGCGCGATGCACGACGCCCTGCCGGTGCCGGCCTGCCCGTTCTCCTGGAGGGCCGCCGACCGGCTCGCCGACGCCCGCCGCCGGGCCCGGCTGGGCCGGATCGACCCGGCCGACTGGCACGAGGATCACCGGCCGCTCGGGATCGCCCGGGCGCTCGACCTGCTCACCGACATCCCGCCGGCCGACCGGCTGGTCGTCTGCCACGGCGACGCCTGCGCTCCCAACACCCTGATCATCGACGACGGCCGGTGGTCCGGGCACGTCGACCTGGGCGAGCTCGGCGTCGCGGACCGCTGGGCCGACCTCGCGGTCGCCACCTGGAGCACCGAGTGGAACTACGGCTCCGGGTGGGAACGCCCGTTGCTGGACGCCTACGGCGTCCCGCCCCGATCCGGACCGGACCCGGTACTACCGGCTGCTCTGGGATCTCGGCCCGTAACCCGCCCGGCCGGGCGCGTCAGTCGAAGGTCTTCGCCTTTCCCCTCAGCTCTTCCAGCACCGACGCGTCGTGACCGTAGACCATCGTGGCGTTGTAACGTCGCTGCAGCTGCCTCATCCACCGGTCCGAGCGGTGCCAGGCGTGCGAGTTCCGGCCCAGCCAGCCCTGGGTCAGGTTCTGCTCGAACACGTCCCGCACGTGGTACAGGTCCGAGTTGAGCATGAACACCCCGAGTTCTGGGTCTCCACCTGCATGGTCAGCAGCCCGGGCGTGTGGCCGGGCATGTGCCGCACCACAAGCCCGTCGAACAGCTCGGTCTCGTCGCGGTGCAGCGGCTGCCAGTTCAGCTGCCAGTTCAGGTCCCCCGGGCAGGTAGGCGCCGATGTCCTCCTTGGTCGCCACCGCGTAGTAGTGTTCCTTGATCTCCAGCTCGTGCGCGTAGACCGGGGTGTCGGAGCCCGCGAACTGCTCCAGGCCGCCGGCGTGGTCGAGGTGCAGGTGGCCCATGACCACGGCGCGGATGTCGCCGATCCCGTAGCCGGCCGCCTCCAGCGCCCGGTCGAGGTGGTGCTCTTCGCCGTAGACGTTGCGCGGGAACGCCTCCCACGCGGGTTCGGGCCATTCGGTGTCGGCGTTCTGGGCGCAGCCGGTGTCGAACAGGATCGGCCCGGCCTGCGGGTGCTCGACCACCGCCGCGACCACGGCCACCTGGCGGCGCTCGAAGCCCGGGTTCGGGTTGGACTGCAGCGCGGAGGTGGAGCCGCGGATGAACCAGCCGTCGTCGACGTCCATCCGCCCGAGGTCGAGCAGCGAGATCTTGGATTTGGCAGCCATTGTCGTCCTCCTCGCCGGTTCAGGTTGCCTGAGATCGATCTACACCCGGACCGCGGCGGGTGTCCAGGTGTGCAGGATCCATAACGGGTCGGCGGTCAGCGGAGCTGGATGCGCTCGTCGCCGAGGTCGGCGATGATTTCCAGCCGGCCGCCGAGCGCCTCGACGTAGCTGGCCAGGGTGCGGACCTCGGTGGAACCGGGCTCGGCGCGCTCGATAGCCGAGACCCGTTCCTGGCGTACCCCCATCCGCCGGGCCACCTGCGCCTGGGTGAGCCCGAGCCGGGTGCGCTGCTCGGCCAGCGTGCGGGCGCGGCTGCGGGCGACGAGCGCCGCCGCGCCGGCCTCGATCTCGTCGGCGCGGCCCGGGAACAACGCGTCGAGAAACGACGGCACGTCGTCGAAGGCGTGCGCCGCCGCCTCCGGGGCCTGTCCCGCCCGCGCGCGCCGCAACAACACCGCCGAGGCCTCGATCGCTTCCCGGCGGCGGTCCCGCACCGCGTGGCGCCCTTCGAGCACGGCGATGAGCAGCGCGGTCCCGGGCGGCTCGACCGCGAAGATGATCTGGATGCCGTCGCCGTCGCCGGGCGCGCCGGGCCGCAGCTCCAGCAGGCCTTCCGCCGACGGCTCGTCGGCTACCTCCCGCTCGATCTCGTCGATGACCTGTCCGAGCCGGTCCGCAGCCTCGGCGCCCGGTACGTTCGGCCCCTCGCGCGGCCTGTCGGGGGCGCGGCCGACGGCGGCGGCGGCCTCGTGGGCGGTTTGCTCGGCCAACGCCGCGGTGTAGCGTGCCTTCAGGACTTCCTTCCTAGTCCGGAACGCGGCCACTTGCGCCTGCATCAGCTGGTTCTGCCCGGCCAGCCGTCGTTCGGCCTCGCTCACTCCGGGCAGCAGCCGGCGCAACTCGGCGAGCTGGTCCTCGGCCGCGAGCAGCTCGTCCGCGGTCCGCGCCGCCGCCGCGGAGTCCCCCGCGTCGAGCGCCTCCCGGCGCTGATCGCCGAGCCGCGTCTGCAGCAGCTCCAGGTCGGTGACCTGAATCTCGATGTCCCGGGCCAGCGTGACCGCATCACCGACCAGGCGGCGCATGATCTGCAGCCGGCCCAGCCGGTCCTGGTAAGAGCGGTCCAGGGCCTCGGCCAGGTCGGCCGGCCGCGCCGACCGCGCCAGGGAAACGACCAGCGGCGGCCCGAGCTGGTCGCCCTCGCCGATCAGGGCCGTCAGCGCCTCGCCAACGAGCAGGGCCGCGGGAGGGTCGCTGCCGTTCAGGTCAGCCAGCCAGTCCCGGATCTCGCCAGACATCCGCAGTCGGTAGGCCACCGAGCCCTCTCTCGCCAGTCCCAGTACGCAAGTGTACTAGGACTCCGCGAGGCCTTATCGACGGGCGGGGTAGCTGGCTGCCCGCGCTAGGTCGCACAGCGGCCGGAGAACTGCGGGTTGGCCATCGGCGCGCTGATGCTGGTGCCGCCGTGCCAGCTGAGATCCGGCGCACTGTACCGGGCGATTCCGGTTTCCGGAAACTTACCTGGTAGCGGTGAAGCGGTCGGGCCGGAACGGTGCGAGCGCCGCGGGCACCGCCCCGGTGACGAGCTCGGCGGTGACGAGCCGGGCCAGGTGCGCGCCGAGGGTCACGCCGCTGTGCGTGACCGCGACGTACACGCCGTCGGCGCCGGGCAGCCAGCCCACGATGGACCGGCCGTCCGTCGGCAGCGGGCGCACGCACACCTGGTAGCCGACCACGGCGGCGTCCTGCAGCCCTCCGACCACGCGGCGCGCGCGGCGCAGCAGCTCGTCCGCCCACTGCCGTAGCTCCGCCTCGGGCGTGTGCAGGTCCACGGCGGCGTCGGGCGCCTCCAGGTGCACCAGCCCGCCGGAATGCGGCCGCAGGTAGACGTCGGGCGCGTGCACTATCCGCGACGGGCCCGGCGGCGTCACCGGCCCGGCCTGCACCACCAGTCCTGGCGCGGTTGCGCCGGGGGCGGCCCAACCGACCAGCGGCACCGGGCCCGCCGCGCCGGCCAGCGCGGCTAGCTCCGGCACCCAGCGCCCGGCGCAGCACACGACCGCGTCCGCCGGTATCACCGGCCCGGCGGCGGTCCGTACGGCCCGCCCCCCACCCACTTCCCCTACCCCCCGCGCTGGGTCCAGGCCGACCACGTGCCCGGGCGCACCGGTCAGCAGCGTGGCCCCGTGCCGGGTCGCCACCTCCGTGAGCTGGCTGACCATGCTCTCGGTGAGCAGATATCCCTCATCGGGGAACCACGCGACATCGGGCGCGGGCCGGGGCAGCCGCAGCGACGGCTCAAGCTCGGCCGCCTGCCGCGCGCCGATCAGCCGCGCCGGGTACCCCCAGCCGGCGAGCCGGCGCACCCGCGCGGCGAGCAGCGCGCGCCCGGTCGCGCTCGCCGCCCATTCGAGGTTTCCGGACGGCCGGTACCACACGGCGCCGCCCAGGTCCGCCGAAAGCCCGGCCCAGGCCCGCATCCCGGCGTGATTGAGGTCGTGGTAGGCCCGGGGTGCCTTGTCGTTGGCGTTCAGCCAGGCGAAGCTCGACCGAGTAGCCCCGCTGCCGGGCCGGTCCCGCTCCAGGAGCGTCACCTCGGTGCCCGCCTCGGCCAGCCGGGCCGCCACGCACACGCCGAGTACCCCGGCGCCGATCACGACGCACCGGTGCGGCCGCAGCTCAGCGCTCATCTGGCCAGCATTGCCCCAACCCGGCCCCGGGGTCCAGGCTGTGCTCAAGCGCAGTCTGGTGCCCGCCCCAGCCTGGTGGAGGCCGTCCGTGGAAACGCCCCTGACCCGCTCCCTCACCCGCCGACACCATGATCATGTAGCACGCACGTTTGTCAGTCGCATCGACTGACAGAAGCCTCGCCGAACGGATCATCCACGGCTGGCGCTATCCGAGCTTGCCATGAATGCCTATTCATGAAAGATTGTTCATGAATAGATGTTCACAAGGACGGGAGGCGGGCGTGAGGCTTGAGGTGCGCGAGCTGACCAAGGTATTCGGGCGGATGACCGCGGTGCGGGACGCGTCGTTCGCGGCACCGGCCGGGCAGGTAACCGGCAGGCGCGATGTCGCCTAGGAAACCTGCCGTGCTGCGCGACGGCGACGGCCGGGACCTGCGCGAGTACCTGATCGCGACCGCCGCTCGGCTGATCGGCGAGCGGGGCAGCGCCGGGCTGGCCGTCCGCGACATCGCCGGGGAGGCCCAGGTCGCCGACGGCGTGCTCTACAACTACTTCGAGGACAAGGAAGACCTGCTCGCGCACGCGCTGCTGGCTTACGTCGGGTCGGTCATGCAGGCCGCGCCGCAGATGCCGGCCGCCGGAACCGGCACCGTGGCCGGCAACCTGCGGCTGTTCATCGACCGCGGCCTGCAGACCCTGGCCCGGGTCGCGCCCGCGTTCGCCGGGCTGGTGTCACAGCCCGGGGTGCTGAACCGGTTCCACGCCATGGTCGGCGGCGACGCGGCCTTTGTCGGCGGCGAACGTCGGACGGAGCAGGCTCCGGAGGGCCCGGATCCGGACGGGCCGCGCGGGCTGCCCGATACTCTCCGCAGCTACCTGCTGGCCGAGCAGCGGCTCGCCCGCATCGACCAAGCCGCCGACGTTGACGCCGCGGTCACGCTGATCGTCGGCACGATCCACGGCGAGATCCTGCCGCGGGTCCTGCTCGCCCCGCCGGGCCGCCCGGTGACCACCGAACCCGGCCTGGCCGGGCGCGTGGCGGACACGGTGCTGCGCGGCATCGCGCCCGGGTCGGCGCGCTAGCCGCTACTGCGAGAAGAAGTGCAGCCCGAGCCAGGCCCAGGCGATCAGTACGCCCACGCGGCCGGTGCGGGTGTGCATGATCCGGGTGAGGACGTCGCCACCAGCAGCAGCAGGAGGCCGTCCAGCGGCTTTCCGGAGATCGCCGAGAAGAACGCGATCAAGAGCAGGACGATGACGATCGGCTGACGAATGCCCGGCACGCCCACACCGTAGCGTTTACCGCCGTGAGCAGGAAGTCTGCCCGGAAGGCCGGTGAGCGGGTGGCTGCTACCCGGCCAGCTGCGCGCCGAAGAACGTGAAGACCTTGGCCCAGCCGTCCATCGCCGCCTCGGGCCGGTACATGGGGGTGTGGTAGTAGAAGAAGCCGTGCCCGGCGCCGTCGTAGCGGTAGAACTCGTACTCCTTGCCGCGCAGCTTCAGCTCCTCCTCGTGCAGGTTCACCTGCTCGGGCGAGGGATGCGTGTCGTCGTTGCCGAACAGCCCGAGCAGCGGAGCCGTCAGGCCGGCGGTGTAGTCGATCGGCGCCACCGGGCGGGCCTCGGAGAGTTCCTCCTTGGCCATGACCACGCCGCCGCCCCACAGGTCGGCAACGGCGTCGAAGCCGCTCACCCGGGAGGCGGTCAGCAGCGCGTGACGGCCGCCCGAGCACGTGCCGATGATGCCCGCCTTGCCGTTGCTCCCGGGCTGGGCCTTCAGCCAGACGGCCGCGGCCTCGCAGTCGGCGACCACGCTGTCGTCGCGCACCCCTCCCTCGGAGCGGACCCGGGCGGCGACGTCGTCGGGGGTTCCGTGGCCGAAGCGGCAGTACAGGTCGGGGCAGATCACGCAGTACCCGTTGCGCGCCAGGCGCTCGGAGAACTCCCGGTAGAACTCGTCCCAGCCGGGCATGTGGTGCACGGCCACGACCCCGGGCACCGGATCGGGCCCGTCAGGCCGGGCGAGGTAGGCGTGGATCTCGTCACCGTTGCCGCCGGAATAGGCGATCACCTCGGCGGTAATGCCCTGCCTGGCGTCAGTGCTGAACGAGTTCCACATGGCCATCCCTTCACTCGGCTTTCACGGGCCTTCCAACCCTAACGAACCCGCCGGCCGCCGGTCCGCAAAACAATGCCGCCCTAAGCGAGATGATGGCACGCCCGCGGTGATAGACCAGACCCAGTGCATCGCGGTACCCGAGGAGGTCGGTGTGGCACAGCATCCGGTGATCGGATATATCGTCTGGGCGCTGCTGTTCGGTGCCCTGTTCGCGTGGGAGGGTCTGGCCCTGAGCCATCTCAGCGGCAGCGTGCCGACACTCAGCGCCACCTTCCGGGCCATCCAGCGCTACCCGTTGGGACGGTGGGCGCTGTTCGCAGTGTGGCTGTGGTTCGGCTGGCATCTCTTCGTCCGCGGTTGGCATTTCCTGCTCCGGGCCTGACGAGCGCGGGACCGGCATAACATGTCGTCGTCGCTGATCCGGCAGGATCTTGTGCCGATCATCATCGGCTATGCGCTGGTCATGGGGGCGCTCGCTATCGGCCTGCGCATCGTCCGGCGCTCGGCGCCGGAGTCCGGGGCCGCCGAAGCGCGCCACCCGGAGCCTGCGCACCGGCCGGGGCCCGGCGGACCGCGGGCCCGCGCCCTAGTTCCCGCCCCGGCACCTCCCCAGGAAGCCGCGCTGACCGATCCGGGAGCCGCCCCGACGGCCAGCCCGGCGCGCCGGGGCCTGCGCGCGGTCATCAGGCCGGGTCCGGGGTGGCCCCGGCTAATCCTCCATTACCTGAGCACGGCCGTGGGCGGCTACCTGGTGCTCATGATCATCATCATCTTGTACTACTACCTCGTGGCGCCTGTGGCCGGCAATTTCGTGCAGAGCGCGTTTACCGGCTGCGCGATGCTGATCGGGCTGAGCACGCTGGTATTCCTGGCCGCGTCATGGCTGGCGGAGCGCACGGGCTGGCGGTTCTAGCCCACGCATTCAGCCGGCCGCGGAGAACCGCGATAACGAAAGCGAGCGCGACGCGACCCGCTGCCGCAGCAGGATCCACAGCGCTTCCGCGCCGTCGCGCCAGGTGAGTTTCTTCCCGGCTTCGCGGCTGCGTGCCTTGTAGCTGATCGGGACCTCGTAGGGCCGGAAACCGCGCCGCAGCAACTTCCCCGTGACCTCGGCCTCCATGCCAAATCCGGTCTGGCGGATATCCAGGCTGCGGTACAGCGCGGTGGGCATCAGCTTGAAGCACGTCTCGAGGTCGCTGATATAACAGTTGAATAGCACGTTCGCGAAGGTCGTAACCCCTTTGTTGCCCAGCACGTACGCGTAGGAATACGCATTGTGGCTGCCGAACGTCCTGGTGCCGTACACGACCTCGGCCTGCCCGGCGAGCACGGGCGCGAGCAGCGCCGGTATCTCGGCGGGTGAGTACTCCAGGTCGGCGTCGCACATGATGACGTAATCGCCGGCGGCGGCGGCGGCCGCGGTCCGGATCGCCGCGCCCTTGCCCCGGTTGCGCTCGTGCTGCAGGATGGTCACCCGCGGTTCGTCGGAGAACGACGAGTACAGCTCCCTGGTGCCGTCCGTGCTCCCGTCGTCGACGATGACGAGTTCGAACTCACAAGGAAAGTTGACGTTAAGCACATCTTTGATGGCGGACAGCAGGGTCGCGCGCTCGTTGTATACCGGCATCAGAATCGATAGCTTCACGGTCGGAATCATACGGTAGCCTGCCAAGGCAATGCCACGCGAAGCAGGCACGGAGATGACACTTCATGATCCGGGTCTGTCTTCGTCAAGAATAGTTAAAGGAATCCTAAATGAACGTGCGGGGTTCGGAGGAAAAGGCGGGCGGGGCGCAGCGGATCCTGGTCACCGGGGGAGCCGGGTTCATCGGGTCGCACCTGTGCCGGCGGCTGCTGGCGGCCGGTCATGAGGTGCTGGTGGTCGACAACTTCTACTCCAGTACCCGGCGCAACGTGACCGACCTGCTGGGCGAGCCGCGGTTCGAGCTGATGCGTCACGATGTGACGTTCCCGCTGTACGTGGAGGTCGACCAGATCTACCACCTGGCCTGCCCGGCCTCGCCGGTGTACTACCAGCGCGATCCGGTGCAGACCACCAAGACCTGCGTGCACGGCTCGATCAATATGCTGGGGCTGGCCAAGCGGCTGGGGGTACGGGTGCTGCTGGCGTCCACCTCGGAGGTTTACGGCGATCCCGCGGTGCACCCGCAGCCCGAGTCGTACTGGGGCAACGTGAACCCGGCCGGAATCCGGTCCTGCTACGACGAGGGCAAGCGGTGCGCGGAGACGCTGTTCTTCGACTACCAGCGCCAGCACCAGCTTCCGGTGAAGGTCGCGCGGATCTTCAACACCTACGGCCCGAACATGCTGCCCGACGACGGCCGGGTGGTGTCGAGCTTCATCGTCTCGGCGCTGCGCGGGCAGCCGCTGACGGTGTTCGGCGACGGGTCACAGACCCGTTCGTTCTGCTACGTCGACGACATGGTCGACGGGCTGATCGCGCTGATGAACTCCCCGCGCGAGGTCACCGGCCCGGTGAACCTCGGCAATCCCGGCGAGTTCGCCATGCTCGAGCTGGCCAAGAAGGTGCTGACGCTGACCGGCAGCGACAGCCCGGTCGAGCACCACCCGCTGCCCGCCGACGACCCGGCGCGCCGGCGCCCGGACATCACCCGCGCCCGCGAGCTGCTGGACTGGGAGCCGACCGTGCCGCTGGACGACGGCCTGGCCGCGACCATCGGCTACTTCCGCCGCGCGCTGGCCGGGTGGAGTGCTGCCGCGCTAGACGGGTAGTACCCGCCCGGTCTGCTTAGCTGGACCGGGAGGAGGCCGACAGGTGCAGACGGCGTTCGCGCTCGGCGGCGGGGGGCTGCTCGGCGCCCAGGAGATCGGCATGCTCCGGGCGCTGGCGGAAGCGGGCGTCCGGCCTGACCTGGTCGTGGGCACGTCGGTGGGCGCGATCAACAGGGCATTCGTGGCCGCCGATCCGGCGGGCGCGGCGGCCCGCCTCAGCGACCTGTGGGAAGGCGATGCCCTGGGGCAGGCGTTCAGCGAGAACCTGTGGGGCCGCGCGGTCGTGATCTTCGTGGCCCACGCCGGCCTGGACCAGCTCGTCAGCGTGGGCGATGTCGGGCGCAGCCTGCCGCTGGACCACACCGTGCACGCGGCCTGGTGGCGGGTGCCGGCCGGCGAGGTGCCGCGGGCGGCGGACCATGGGGCGCAGGTGCGCTGGCTCTATGACTGGTGGCAGCGCATCAACACGTGGATCGCGCGGCACCGCCCCGGCGACGCCGAGGATGAGCAAGCCCCGGCTCAACGCGGCGGATAGGCGGCGGCCTGGGCTACTCCTTCGGGGCGGCCGGCGCGCCCGCCCGCGGCGCCTGGCCGGGGTCGGCGGTCGCGAAGAACTCGGCCAGGACCGGGGCGAGGGCGGCCGCGCTCACCTCGTGGGTCTGGCCGTCAAGGGTGCGGAACTGCGCCTGGGGCATGACCTTGCTCAGCGTCTCGGCCGTGACGCGCATGAACGGGGCGCCCGCGCCGCCGTGCATGAGCAGGGTAGGCGTGGGGATGCGGGCGGCTCGCGCGGCCGGCACCGCGAGATCAGGGCCCAGGATGCCGGTGTGATCGTAGGCCAGCGTGGGCGCGATGGCCTCGAGGCCGGCCCAGAACGGCGCCTGGCGCATCCCGGCGATCTGCTCGTCGGGCATCCCGATGAAGCTCATGAACAGCGCCACTGCGTGACCGCGCCGGTCGTCAGCCAGCGCCTCGGTCAGTCGCGCGATGTACGTCGCCCAGGGCTTCCGGACCCCGGGGTCGTCGTTATACGGGGCCTCGTACAGGGCGAGCTTGGTGACCTTGCCGCCGAGCTGCGCGGCCGCCTCGAGGGCCAGGCAGCCGCCCGACGAGTGCCCGTACAGGCAGGCCGATCCGCCGGCCTCGTCGATCAGCGTTTCCAGGTCCTCGATCTCCCGTGCGACCGCGTAGGGCCTGGTATCCCCGCTGTCGGCGCGGCCGCGCCGGTCATAGCCGTAGACCGTGAACCGCGGCGCGAGCAGCTCGGCCAGCTCCGCCTTGCCCTGGCGGGTGGACAGGGCCCCGTCGACCAGGATGACCGCCGGTCCGTCGCCCTGGACGTCGTACGCGATCTTCGTTCCGTCGGTGGACGTGACTATGTTCAAGTCTTTCTCCTTAACGGCCGGATAGCTGGCCGAGGTGCGCTGACCCCGGCCGGCCCCCAGAAGTGCGTCAGGTGCTCGGGCTCGGTCATGCACCGGAAGACGAGGTCTCTCGGTGCGTCGAAGACCCGGGTGAAGATCAGCTCGCCCGTCTCCGGCCGGTGATCACTCATCGGGCCTTCCTCTCCTGTTCGCCGGCGGGCCCGCGCTGGATCTCCCGCAGGTGCTCGTCGAGCTTGTCGAACCGCTCGGCCCAGGTCCGGCGGTTCTCCTCGATCCAGCCCGCGACCGCGTCGAGCCCCTCACGCTCCAGGTGGCAGGGCCGGAACTGGGCGTGCCGGCTGCGCGAGATGAGGCCGCAGCGCTCGAGTACCTTCAGATGCTTGGAGACGGCCGGCAAGGACATGTCGAACGGCACGGCCAGCTCGTTCACCGTGGCGTCTCCCTGCGCGAGGCGGACCACGATGGCCCGCCGGGTCGGGTCCGCCAGAGCGGTGAAGGTCGCGTCCAGGCTCACGGCCGCTACTTAACCGCAAAGTTAGTTAGCTGTCAAGTTAAATAATGTCATCAGGAGACGGGTCGCTACATGATCACGAGCGAGCGGTGGCACCCGGGCGTAGCGCGCGAGCAGTGCGGCGGGTGCGCCGCGCAGGTCAGGCGTCGCGGAGGCGGAGCAGCAGGCCGCCGAGCAGGAGGGCCCCGCCGGCCCACAGGGCGAGCACGCCGAGCCCCGGCCATGGCCCGATCGGCAGGCTCTTCAGGTCCCGGGTGGCCTGGATGGCCATCCCGGCGTTCATCGGGCTCCATTGCTCGAGGCGCCGCTCCCAGCGCGAGTCCAGGATCCCGAATTGCACAATCAGCGGCACGATGTAGATCAGGCCGAGCAGGAGCGCGATCGACGCGCCGGAGTCCCGGATCGCGGTGGCCAGGCCCAGGCTGAACAGCCCGATCAGGGCCAGATACAGCACCGAGCCGGCCGCCGCTCGCAGCGTCGAGCCGGCGCCCAGCAACAGCACCTCGGAGCCGTGTGCGCCGGTGAAGCCGTTGCCGGGCAGGATGTACCGTCCGGCTATCAGCGACCAGGCCGCCGCGATGGCCCCCGTTACGAGCACCACGCCGGTGAGGACGATCGCCTTGGCGGCCAGGGCGGTGATCCGCCGCGGTACCGCGGTGAGCGTGATCCGGATCATGCCGCTGCTGTACTCGCCGGTCACTATCAGCACGGCGAGGACGGCGACGACGGCCTGGCCGACCAGGATCCCGGTGAGGCTGAGCTTGGGGGTGTCGTAGCTGCACGAGGTCGGGCACTTCTGCACCACGACCTCCAGGACGCCGAAGCCCACGGTCACGACGATCATGGTGAGCAGCAGCAGCCCGGGGCCGGGCACCGTGCGCAGCTTGGTCCACTCCGCGTGCACCGCCTCCCGCAGCGCCGCGCTTTCGGCGCCCAGCGCCCGTATCACCGGTTGTCCTTTGCGCGCTTCCCGGTGCCGCGCCGGCGCCAGCGTGCTCACGCGTCCCTCCGGCGCAGCACGTAGACGGCGAGGCCGAGCGCGGCCACCGCCCAGACGCACGCGACGGCGAACCCGTTCCACGGCCCCAGCGGGAAGCAGCCGTTGTACGGCAAGCAGGCGTGCATCACCTGCGAGTACTGCGGCGTGCCCTCCTGCAGGCCGAACGCGGACGCCGGGGTCAGCCGCAGCACCCAGACGGCGGCGTCCTGGGGCAGGATCACGCCGAGAATCACCGGGATGATCATTAGCCCGACCACGGCGGTGATCGCGGCGGCGCTCCGGCGCAGCATGGCGCCTGCGGACAGGGCCAGGATGGCGGCGATCGCCAGCAGTCCCGCGGTGCCCACGACGATCTGCAGCCCGTGCCCGCTCGTGAGCGCCCAGACCGGGTAGACCGACGACACCCAGCCGCCCGAGTGCAGCTTGCGCTCGGCGATCAGCAGCGCGACCGCGGCCCCGACCAGCCCGGCCACGAACGTGACCGCCCCGATCACGATGGCTTTGGCGGCCAGTACACGGCCGCGGCGCGGGCTGGCCGCGAACGTGGTGCGGATCAGCCCCCGCCGGTACTCGGCGGTAATGAACAGCGCGCCCAGCGCGATGACCGCGAGCAGGCCGATCGCCGAGCCCTTGAAGACCGTGCCGAGCGGGTCGAGTGGGGCTACGTAAGGCGCGATGTCGCCGCCGCTGCCGGACAGCGTGACCCTGCCGCCGGCCTCGGTGAACCGGGACCCCTGCGGCGTTCGCACTCCCTTGCAGGGACCCCGCTGCGCGCAGTGCTGCGTGACGGGCGGGACGCCGTTGACGTTGGCGGGCTGGGCCGGGCCCGTCCCGAAGCCGACGTGGCCGACGGTCCACGCCCCCTCACCCACCTCCCCAGCCCCCTTCACTGCCGCGCCCACCAGGCTGACGTGGTCGAAGTCGGCGGTGACCCGGGTGTCATACGTGGGCTGGTTGTTGTTGTTGGCGAAGCCCTGGGCCCCGACAACGTATTGCGGCGAGGCCGCGAACAGCCCGGCCTGTACCGTGGACGGCAGCCCGGCCAGGCTGGCGGTGCCGATCTCGGTCCAGTGGGTGCCGTCGGTGGAGTCGTAGCCGGTGATCGTGTCGCCGGACCGGGCCAGCCGCAGCCAGCGCGGGGAGGCCGCGGACGGGGTGCCGGGCAGGCCGGCCAGGTCGTGGGTGAAGTTGTACTGCATCCGGACGCCGTGACCGGGAGTGACCATGACCGCGGCGTAGGCCGATCCCGGAGTGGTGCTCGCCTTGATCATGATCCCGGCCTTGGCCCAGGGCTGCGCGGTGTGCGTGCTGGTCCCCGTTCCCTGTCCCGGTAGTTCTCCGTCGGCCAGCGACGTGATCCGGGCCGTGATGCTGCCGTTGCCGTCCAGGGGCTGGCGGGCGAAGTAGAAGCTGTCGGTGACCGCCTCACCGTCCGGGCCGATGGCCACGGTCGGGTGGGCCCCGGGGTTCTGCTTCCCGTTGGCGGTGCTCGCGATGGCCACCACGGCCAGCGCGGTCAGCAGCGCGGCGGCGATCATGGCGATCACCCAGCCGCGTACGCTCCGGAACTTGGTCCACTCCGACCGCAGCAGATGCGGGAAGTCGTCGCGGCCGGGCCGCTGCTCGGACCGGTAGGGCGTGACCACGGGAGTGCTCATCGCGCCACTTCCCTGGTGTCGGCGGCCGGACCGGCGGCGCGGTACTCGACCGCGTCCCTGGTGAGTTCCATGTACGCCTCCTCGAGCGTGGCGCGGTGCGCGGAGATCTCCGAGAACGGCACGCCAGCGCCGGACAGCGCGGCCACGACCCGCTCGGCAGCGAGCCCGGAGACGGTCAGCGTGTCCCGGTCACTGGCCGCCACGGTGGCGCCCGCATGGGTCAGCGCGCCGATAGCGTCCGATTGCGCGGTGGTCCGCAGCGAGACCCGGTCCCCGGACGCGGCCGCGATCAGCTCGGCCACCGTTGTGTCCGCGATGACCTTGCCGCGGCCGACCACTACCAGGTGGTCGGCGGAGCCTTCCAGCTCGCTCATCAGGTGGCTGGACACCAGCACCGCCCGGCCCTGCGCCGCCAGCGACCGCAGGAACCCGCGCATCCACACGATGCCCTCCGGGTCCATGCCGTTGAACGGCTCGTCGAACATCAGCACCGGCGGGTCGCCCAGCATCGCCGCGGCGATCCCCAGCCGCTGCCGCATGCCCAGCGAATAGCCGCCCGCCTTGCGCCGCGCGGCCTTCTGCAGCCCGGCCTGCTCGATGACCAGGTCCACCCGCCGGGCGGCCAGGCCCTGGGAGTGGGCCAGCCACAGCAGATGGTTGCGGGCACTGCGGGCGGGCTGCAACGCGGACGCGTCCAGCAGCGACCCGACGTGGCTCAGCGGGTGGCGCAGGCTCTGGTAGCGCTGCCCGCCGACCAGGGCGTGGCCTTCGTCCGGCGCGTCCAGGCCCACGATGACCCGCATCGTGGTGGACTTGCCCGCGCCGTTGGGGCCGACGAACCCGGTGACCTGCCCCGGGGCGACGGTGAAGGTCATCCCGTCCAGCGCGACCACCGGCCCGAAGCGCTTGCGCAGGCCGGCGACTTCGATGGTTGCTTCCCGCGTATCCATGCTCGTAACCGTAGGAACCAGAGGCGCCGTCGTCGTCACGCCTGCGAGCCTTCTTTGGCACCGCTGCCGCGGGGGACATCGGCCGTCGGCACATCCCCCGCACGAGGGACGCAGGATGCTCGCCCGGAGGGACGCACGCTTGCTGGCCAGGGAGGACAATGGCCACGTGGACCGAGCGGGTTACGGGCGCCCTGGATGGGCACGGCACGCTGCGGCGGCTCGCCGCGGTCCCGCATGCGCCCGCCGTGGCCGGAGCGCTGCTGGCCGTGCTTGCCGTGGCCCAGTCGCTCGCGCTGCCCCCCGGCCAGGGCGGGCTCGACTTCGCGCAGGGGGTCGGTCTCGTACTGCTCGCATTGTTCAGCACGCTGCCGCTCGGGCTCCTCTGGTCCTATCCGGCGGGAGCCGCCCTAGCGGTCGGCGCGGCGTGCGTGCTGTCCCTCGCGGCGTTTCACACGCTGACGGTGGCTGGCCTGATCGCCCAGCTGATCGCGGCGTACCGGCTCGCCCGCAGCGGCGGACAGCTGCTGGCCGCCGTCCTCGCGCTGCCCTACCTGGTGCTGGCACTGCTCCCTCCCGCGGGTACCGCGGACCGGATCCTCACCACGGCGCTGGCCGCGCTGACGCCGGCCGCGGCGTGGGCGGGGGCGGCCCGGCGAGCCCGCAGCGAGGCCGTGGAGCACAGCGCCGCCCGCGAGGTCATCGCCGGCTCCCTGCTCGAGCACACCGCGCGGGGGGAACGCGCCCGGGTCTCCCGCGAGCTGCACGACGTGGTGGCCCACCACATTTCCATGATCGCGGTACAGGCGGAGACGGCCCGGCTGACTACCCCCGGGATGCCCGCCGCCGGGGCGCAGCGGCTGTCCGCGATCGGCGACACCGCGCGGGCCGCGCTGACCGAGATGCGGCGGCTGCTGGGCGTGCTGCGCGAGGACACCCGGGCCGACGCCGGTGGCGACCGGCGGCCCCAGCCCGGCCTGCGGCAGCTCAGCGAGCTGCTCGACGAGGCCAGGGAGGCCTCGGGGTCGGGCGTCCGCCTCATCGTCCGCGGCTCGATGGCCAGCCTCGATCCCGGCGTTGAGCTTGCCGCCTACCGGATCGTCCAGGAGGCGCTCACCAACGCCCGGCGGCACGCGGACGGTGCCGCCGTCGACGTGGAGCTGCACTACGCCGCGGACGCCCTATGGCTGCGCATCCGGGACAACGGCCCCGGACCTCCGCCATCGATGCCGCCCGGTGGCCACGGGCTGCTCGGCATGCGCGAGCGCGCGGCGGCTGTGGGGGGCACGTTGCGCACCGCCGCCGCCGGCGGCGGCGGATTCGTGGTTGAGGCCGTGCTGCCGACCGCGGCGCAGGCGGCGGCATGAGCGGGCCGGACGCACCCAGAGCGCCGGCCGCGACGATCCGGATCGTCGTCGCCGACGACCACCAGGTGGTGCGCACCGGGTTCGCCGCGCTGCTCGACACCCAGCCGGACTTCACGGTCGTCGGCACGGCCTGCGACGGGGTAGAGGCGGTCAAGATCGCCCGCGAGCTGCGGCCGGACGTCATCCTCATGGACGTGCGCATGCCCACCATGGACGGCATCGAGGCCACGAAGCAGCTCACCGAATCCGGGGCGGGCCCGCGGATACTCATCCTGACCACCTTCGACCTGGACGAGTATGTCTATGACGCGTTGTGCGCCGGGGCCAGCGGCTTCCTGCTCAAGGACGTCACCGCGGAGCGGCTGTTTGACGCGGTGCGCGTGGTCGCGGCCGGCGAAGCGCTGCTCGCGCCGACCGTCACCCGTCGGCTGATCGACGAGTTCACCCGGCTGCGCCCCAGGCCCGCGGCCGCGCCCGTGGCGGCGCTCGCCACGCTCACCCCGCGCGAGACGCAGGTCCTGCGGCTGGTCGCGGAGGGCCTGTCCAACCCGGAGATCGCGGACCGGCTGGTGGTCACCGAGGAGACCGTGAAGACGCACGTCAGCCGGGTGCTGAGCAAGCTGGGACTGCGCGGCCGGACGCAGGCGGTGGTCATCGCCTACGAGTCAGGGCTGGTCGTGCCGCGTTCCGAGGCACCGGGCTAGCCTCGGCCACGGTCCGGCGGATACCCCCTACGAGCTGGGGTTCGTGACGCCCGACTCCCGCGGCTGGCTGTCCTCCGCACCGCTCGGCACCGGCGGTGGCTGCCCCGCGGGCTCCGGTACCGGCCTGCGACGCTGGGTGACGACAAACCAGGTGATCCCGACCACCGTGCCCACGAGCGCGACGAAGAAGTTCAGCCGCAGCCCGAGGAAGTGCGCGGACGAGTCGATCCTGATGGTCTCCTCGAAGATCCGGTACCCCGAGTACCCGGCCACGTACAGGGCGAACAGTCCGGGCGGGCGGATGTTGCGGTGGTGGCCGAGCCACACCAGCGCCGCGGCCAGCGCCAGGTCGAAGATCAGCTCGTACAGGAACGACGGCTGGAAGGTGCTGTACGCCAGGTACCCGGGCGGCCGGTGGGCCGGCGAGACCTCCAGCGCCCAGGGCAGCGAGCTCGGCTTGCCGAACAACTCCTGGTTGAAATAGTTGCCGATCCGCCCGATCGCCTGGGCGACCAGCAGCGCCGGGGCGACCGCGTCGGCCATGAGCCGCCAGTCGGCCCCGGCGCGGCGCACCCGCCAGATCCCCACCGCGGCCCCGGCCAGGACGCCGCCCCAGATACCCAGCCCGCCGTCCCACACCGCGAGCGGCCCGTACCAGGTGTGCGGGGTGATGTCGAACGGGGTGGTGATGTCGAAGTAGATCCGGCCGCCGATGATCCCCGCCGGGACGGCCCAGATGGCCACGTCGGTCACCAGCGCGACGTTGCCGCCCACGGCGCGCCAGCGCCGCCGGGTGATGATGATGGCCAGCGTGATGCCCACGACGTACATCAGGCCGTAGAAGTGGACGTACAACGGGCCCACGTAGAAACCGTTGATCGGCGGGCTCGGGAAGTGCAGCACCACGGACAGGGGCATAGACCGAGAGTATCGCCATCCGGCTGATCCGCCGCAGGCCGACCGCTGCGCCCGCGGGCGGTCTGGAACACTGCTCGCATGGAATCCCAGGAGGCAACGGCGCAGCTAGCGCGGCTCGGCGAGGAGTTCTTCGACGTCGTGCACACGGCCGACCCGTTCGGCGCCACGCAGGTCGGCGCGCCGGGCTTCGACGCCCTGGTCCCCGATCCCAGCCGCGCGGGCGCCGCGCACGATGCGCAGCGGATCGCCCGGATCGAGGAGCAACTGAGCCACATCGACCCGGGCCTCCTGGACCAGGCGGGCCGGGTCAACCACGCCGTCCTGGCCCACCTGGCCTGGGCGGCGCGTTCCGACCTGGAACACGGCCTCTGGGAGGCCAACGCGTCGGCGGGCGGCTATGTCTCGCCCCAGGCCGTTGTGTTCATGTCTGTTCCGACGGCGCTGCTCGACAGCGCCGAAGCAGTCGACGGCTACCTGCGGCGGCTGCGCGGGCTCGGCGGGTACTTCGACGCCGTCACCACGCGTTACCGGGAAGCCAAGCAGGATGCGCGGATCCCCACCGAGGTGGGGACGCGCCAGGCCATCGAGCAGATCGAGGGCCACGTCGGCCGGGACGTGAGCGCGGACGCGATGGTGACCGTGCCCCTGCCGGACAATGTGGACTCCGGCGAGGTCCGCCGCGAGGCCGCCAGCATCGTCGACAGCCAGATCCGGCCCGGGCTGCGGCGGCTGCTGGCCTGCCTGCAGGCCGAGCTGTTGCCGGTCGCGCGCCCCGACGAGCAGGTCGGCATTCGTTTCGTGCCCGGCGGCTCCGACGGGTACCGGGCGGCCGTGCGCAAGCACACCACCACCGGGCTGTCCCCGGAGGAGATCCACCAGATCGGCCTCGACGTACTCGCGGCGCTGCAGGACGAGTGGGCCGAGCTCGGCTCGCGGGTGCTGCGGGTCGGCGACGTCCCGGCGATCCACGACCGGCTGCGGGAGGACTCCTCGCTCCGGTTCACCGACTCCGCGCAGATCGTGCGCACGGTCACGGCGGCCCTGCAGCGCGCCGAGGAAGCCCGGAACGACTGGTTCCCGCGGTTCGACATCCCCGACTGCGTCATCGAGGAAATCGACCCGGTCGAGGCCGGCAACGCGCCGCTGGCGTACTACCGCCCCCCCGCCGCGGGCGGAAAGCGGCCCGGCGCGCACTGCCTGCTGACCACCGAGCCGCAGCAGCGCTACGTCTACGAGTATGAGGCGCTCTCCTTCCACGAGAGCACGCCCGGGCACCACCTGCAGATCGCGTCGTCGCAGACGCTGCCCCTGCCCGCGTTCCGGCGCTTCCTCGACGCGGAGGTCTGCGGTTACGTGGAGGGCTGGGGGCTGTACTGCGAGCGACTGGCCGACGAGATGGGCCTGTACACCTCGGACCTGCAGCGGCTGGGCATGCTCTCGTTCGATGCGCTCCGCGCGTGCCGGCTCGTGGTCGACACCGGCATGCACCACTACGGCTGGTCCCGCTCCCAGGCCATGGACTTCATGTGGCGCAACACGGCCACCACCCAGGCGAACGTCCGGAACGAGATCGACCGCTACATCGGCTGGCCCGGACAGGCCCTGGCCTACATGGTGGGCCGGCGGGAGATCAGGCGGCTGCGCGAACAGGCCGAGCGCCGGCTCGGCGCACGGTTCGACATCCGCGGCTTCCACGGGACCGTGCTCGGCAACGGCGCCGTCCCGCTCGGGGTGCTCGACCAGGTCGTGACCGACTGGGCCGACGGGGCGTCCGCCTGATCCCGGCCCGGTCACTGATCCCGGCACCGGTCATGCCGGGAGGCCCTCGATCACGCCGTAGGGCGCGGCCACCGGCGCGACCCGGCCCAGGCGCAGGCCGGCCCTGGCGAGCAGCTCGCCGTACTCCGCGGTCGTCCGTGGCGTGGGCCGAGCGACAGGCCATGACCCTGGAGGATGCGGCCGGGTACGCCCGCCGCGGGCGCGGCAGGCGGCGGCGCCCGGACCGCGGCTGGGCGAGCCTCACCCCGACCGAGCTCACCGTGGCCCGGGCGGTGGCGGACGGCCTGTCCAACCCGCAGATCGCCGAGCGCATGTTCATCTCCCGGCGGACCGTGGCCACCCACCTGACCAGCGTTTTCCGGAAGCTCGGCGTGTCGTCTCGCGCCGACCTCCCGGCGGCGGCCGCCCGGCGGAGCGGCTAGCCGGCGACCGCGTCCTGGGCCAGTCCGGTCGCGCCGATGACGCCGGAGCAGTCGCCGAGACCGGGCATGGTGACGTAACGGTCGGTCGCGTCCGGATCGGTCAGCTCGGGCGCCCGGAGGTAGCCGGCCAGGAGCTCGCGCACGCGCCGGCGCAGCCCTGCGGCAGCAGCGTCGGCTGCTTGGCCACGCCTCCCCCGATGATGATCCGCTGCGGCGAGAGCACGCAGATCACGTTGACCAGGGCCAGGGCCAGGTAGTCGGCCTCGAGCTCCCAGGCCGCCGCGTCGGCTATCCGCTGGCCGGGCCGGCCCAGCGCTGCCGGATCGCCTCACCCGAGGCGAGGCCCTCCAGGCAGTCGCCGTGATAGGGGCAGATCCCGTCGAAGGGGTCCCGGACCCGGTCGTGCGGGATGCGCATGTGCCCGAACTCGGGGTGCAGCAGGCCGTGCAGGATGCGGCCGTTCACGACGGCGCCGCCGCCGATGCCGGTGCCGACCGTGAGGTAGCAGAACGTGTCCAGCCCGGTCGCCGCGCCCCAGCGCCACTCGCCGAGCGCGGCCGCGTTCACGTCGGTGTCCAGCGCGATCGGCACCCCGAGCCCGGACCGCAGCGCGCCCGCCAGGTCGGTGTCGGCCCACCCCGGCTTGGGCGTGGTGGTGATCGTCCCCCAGGTGGGTGAGGAGCGGCGGATGTCCACCGGGCCGAACGAGCCCACCCCGATGGCGCCGACCGGGCCGTTGTCAGCAAAGAACCGGACGGCCCGCCGCACCGTTTCCTCCGGGGTCGTGGTGGGGAAGGTCTCGGTCGTGAGCGGCTCCGCCGGATGGTCGGCGACCGCGCAGACCCACTTGGTGCCGCCCGCCTCGATGCCTCCGTACCTCATCAGCCGACCTCCGCTGCCCGCGTTGATCTGTCTACGGGAATCCTGTCCGCCGTATTGACCGTCAGGATTCCCCGTTAGCGTGATCTTGATGCCCTCGCCTCGGTCCGCAGCTCCTCCCCAATTGACATGTGACTAATTGGTCACGTATTTTGCCAGGGTGGACGAGGTGTTCAAGGCGCTGGCCGACCCGACCAGGCGCAGCCTGCTCGACGTGCTCTTCCGTGAGGACGGGCAGACGCTGAGCGCGCTCGAGGAGCGCTTCCCGATGACGCGCTTCGGCGTGATGAAGCACCTGAAGCAGCTCGAGGAGGCAGGCCTGGTGGTGACGCGGCGGCGCGGCCGCGAGAAGCTCCACTTCCTGAACCCGGTCCCGATCCGGCTGATCCACGACCGGTGGGTCAGCAAGTACGCCGAGCCCTGGGCGGCTGCGCTCAGCGACCTCAAGCACACGCTGGAGAGCCCCATGGAGAAGATTTTCGAGATCTACATCCGCACCACGCCGGAGCGCCTCTGGGAGGCGATCACCGACCAGGAGATCAGGAGCAAGTACCAGTTCGGCTGCCTGATCACCTCGGACTGGGCGCCCGGCTCGCGGGTGGAGATGAGCCACCCGGGGGCCCCGGGGCTGCTGGCAGACGGCGAGATCCTCGAGGCCGACCCGCCGCGCAGGCTGGTCCAGACCATGACCGCCTTGTGGAGCGACGACGCGAAGCGCGCGGGGACCTCGCAGGTCACCTGGGAGATCGAGCCGGTCGGTGAGTCCTGCCGGCTGACCGTCACCCACGATCAGCTGCGTGAGGACGCGAGCCCCGAGGTCTATGGCGGCTGGCCGATGATCCTGTCCGGCCTGAAGACCTGGCTGGAGACCGGCGAACTGCTCACCACTCCCGGATCGCTGATGTACAACAGCTGACCCGGGCCCAGGTCAACCACACGGAGGAAGACATGACGGACCAGGCCAAGACCCAGATCACGGGCCTGCGGACGGTGGCGGTGCCGGTCGCCGACGCCGACCGGGCGCTGGAGTTCTACGTCGGCAAGCTCGGCTTCTCCAAGCTGATGGACGTTCCGCTCGGCGACGGCGGCCGCTGGATCGAGGTGGCGCCCGCCGGGTCGGGCACGACGATCGCGCTCGTCCCCGCGCGCGAACAGGCCCCGGCCGGCGTGGATACCGGCATCCGGCTGACCACGCCGGACGCCGATGGCGACCACGCGGTCCTGCTGGCCAGCGGCGTGGACGCGGACCCGGAGGTGCTGCGCTGGCCGGGAGTGCCGCCGATGTTCTCGTTCCGCGACCAGGACGCCAACCGGCTCGTGATCGTCCAGCAATCCTGACCGGCCGGGCCATCGCCGGGGCGTCTCGGCCTGCCGGCAGGCGCTAGGCCGGCGTCACCCGCTGGACGGGGATAGCCGGACCGACGGCTGCTGAGCCGCGGTCCCGCTGGCCGGGGCGGTCGCGCCGGCCGGGCGGACGATGGCGTCGGCTACCTGACTCAGGAAGGCCCGGATCGTCGCGGCGGCCACCCGGTGCAAGATCGCCCGGTCGAGCCCCGCGCCCAGGGTGCCCAGCGGCGGCCGGTAGGCCCCGACCAGCGTGAGCGAGGTGGCCTGCTTGCCGACCGGCCGGAGCGTGAGGTCGGCGTCCAGGGCCGGGAACAGCCGGCCGCCGGGCCCGGTGGCCTCCCAGCGCAGCGCCAGCCCGGCCGAGTCGTCGCTGGCCGCCAGATCCCGGACGTGCACCTCGACCAGCCTGGACAGTCCGGGCGCGGAACCCAGCGGGCCGACCCGGGCCAGCCCGGTGATGCCTTCGCCGTAGGCCTGGCGGGCAGCAGCGGTCAGCAGCGAGCCACGAGTCAGGTTCGCCAGCCTGGCCTGGGCAGCTACGAAGCTGACCTCCAGCCGGACTTCATCGCCGACGAACATGCGGTTAGTTAACCCAATCACCGCTCATCCCGATAGGGACGTAAGTCCTTGCCACCGCCAGGCCAACCCGCCGCCGGCCCGGTCACTGGCGCCCGGGAACCGATCCGGGGTACGCCGCTGCCGCCCCCAACGGACCCGCCGCGGGTCGGGGAGTCCTGCCCGCGGCGGGCCCCTCGGAGGGGCTGGTCTGCGGGGCGCAGCTCCGCAGGTCGGTCTACCCGGCGGCCTGGGTGCCGAGCCGGAACGACGCCCGGCCCTGCTCGTCAAGCTCCGCGTCGAGTTCGCGGTCCGCGACCATCGGGGCGGCATCACGCTGCACGAACACGCGCGCCCCCGCCTCCTCGATCACGGCATCGTCCGGCTGCGGGCCCGCCAGCGACAGCGCCAGCGTCCCCGCCTCGTTGTCCTGCAGCGACATGCGCAACCCCGTGTCGGCGGGAACACCCGGCTGGGAGGTCAGGAGGCGGATGGTCTCCGCGGCCCGGTCGGTTAGCGTTAGCACGTCAGCACCTCAATCCTCTGGCAATGGCCTGGAAGTTGTTGACCCTGCCCGCGCTGCCCCGGCTCAAACCGAGCACCAGGCCGCGGCGTTCCCGGAGAGGGAAACGGCGTTCCCGGAGAGGGAAACGGCGTTCCCGGAGAGGGAAACGGCGTTCCCGGAGAGGGAAAACATGGTGCCGCCGGGTCAGGCCCGCGGGTCCACGTGGACCTTCGGCCCGGGCCGTGCCCCGGCCGGGCGCCAGCCCGCGAGCACGTCGCCCACCGCACCGAGGCCGACGGTAGCCGCCACCAGCGGGCGCGGGTCGACGGATCCAGCCGCGTACGCCCCGATGGCCCCGGCGAGGCCGGCGGAAGCGCCGAGGATGCCCACGGCGGTGAGGTCCTTCAGCACGATCGCCCGGGTGTCCACGGTGCTCGGGCGCCCGGCCACGCCGATGTACACCACCCGCTTGCCGGGCTCGACCAGGTCGAGCGCCCGCGCCGGAAGCTCGGCCGAGTTCGAGGCGTCGACGACCGCGTCAAACGGTAGCCGCGGGAGGTCCGCGGCCGTCCACCCGCCGTGCACGCCGAGTTCCCGGGCGAAATCGACCGACCGCTGGTCCAGGCCCAGGACGTGCACTTCGGCACCCTGCGCCAGCGCGAACATCGTGACCAGCAGGCCGATGGTGCCAGGGCCGAGGACGAGGAGCCGCTCCCCGGGCTGGAGCCCTGCGCCCCAGACCGAGCGCAGGGCACTTCCGCCCGGCTCGACCAGGGCCCCGGCCACCGCGTCCACGCTGCCGGGCAGCGCGTGCAGGGAGGTGGCCGGCACGGCCAGCTGCTCGGCCAGCGCGCCGGGGAAGCCGCCACGGATGCCGACCTCGCAGCGATCCTGGCACACATGGTGCCGGCCGTCCCGGCAACGGTCGCACGTCCCGCAACCCAGCATGGTGTCGCCGGTGACGCGGCGGCCCAGCCAGCCCGGGCCGACGCCGTCGCCCACCGCGCGGACAGTCCCGCACCACTCGTGCCCGAGCCGCATCGGGTACGCGGCGTGGCCGTGGCGCAGGTAAGCCATCTCGCCGGTGAAGAACTCGACGTCGGTGCCGCACACGCCGACCCGCTCCACGTCGACGACCACCTGCCCGGGCGCCGCCCGTGGGTTATCGACCTCGGCGATCCCGCACTGGCGCGGGCCGGTGACCACGAACGCCCTCACGCCCGGGCCAGCGGGCCTCCGGGGCCGGCGCGGCCAGCGGCGGCCAGGTCACGAGTAAGTTGTGGGGACATTTCCCGATGCTATCGAGGTCGCGGGGAGGCAGAAGAGCGCCGATGCCGGAGCAGCGCAACAACCAGCCACGCAGTTCCCAGTGGTACGTGGGAAACCACCGCAATGCCTACATCCACCGCGCGTGGATGCGCCGGGGCCTGCCCGCCCGTGCGTTCGACGGGCGGCCGCACATCGCGATCGCGAACACCGCCTCGGACCTGGCGCCGTGCAACCTGCACCTGGACCGGGTGGCCGAAAGCGTCAAGCAGGGGGTGTGGGAAGCGGGCGGTGTCCCGATGAACCTCCCGGTGGTGTCGCTGGGCGAGACGCTGGTACGGCCCACCGCGATGCTGTGGCGGAACATGGCCGCGATGGCGGCCGAGGAAATGTTCCGGGCCAACCCGATCGACGGCGTGGTCCTGCTGGGCGGGTGTGACAAGACGATCCCGTCGCTGCTGATGGCCGCGGCCTCGGTCGACCTGCCCGCGGTGGTGCTGCCCGGCGGGCCGATGCTGACCGGCACGTTCCGGGGCGTGCCGCTCGGCTGCGGCACGGACGTCTGGAAACTCAGCGAGGAGGTCCGCGCGGGCAAGCTGACCGAGCAGGACTTCCTGCAGTCCGAGTCGTCGATGATCCGCAGCCACGGGCACTGCAACACGATGGGCACGGCCTCGACCATGGCGTGCATGGCCGAGGCGCTCGGCACGACGATCCCAGGCATCGCCGGAACTCCCGCGCCGGACAGTCGCCTGCTCGAGACCGCCCACGACACCGGACGGCTCGCCGTGGCCATGGTCGAGCGGGGTCTTCGGCCTTCCGCGCAACTGAGCCGGGGATCTTTCCTGAACGCGATCGTCGCGCTGGCGGCCATCGGCGGCTCTACCAACGCCGTCGTGCACCTGCTGGCGATCGCCGGCCGGCTGGGCATCGACCTGTCGCTCGACGACTTCGACGCCACCGGGGCCGGGGTGCCGCTGCTGGTCGACCTGCAGCCGGCCGGGCGGTACCTGATGGAAGACTTCCACCGGGCCGGCGGGCTGCTCGCCGTGCTGCGCGAGGTGCGCGACCTGCTGGACCCGGCCGCGCTCACGGTGACCGGCCGTCCTCTCGTCGATCACCTGGCCGACGCGCGGATCTGGGATGAAACGGTCATCCGGCCGCGCAGCGATCCGCTGCAGGCCGAGGCGGGCATCGCCGTGCTGCGCGGGAGCCTCGCCCCTGACGGCGCGGTGATCAAGCCGGCCGCCGCCTCCCCTGGGCTGCTGCGCCACCGCGGCCGGGCGGTCGTCTTCGACAGCATCGAGGACTTCCACGCGCGCATCGACGACCCCGCACTCGACGTCGACGCCGACTCGGTGCTCGTGCTCCGGGGGTGCGGGCCGAAGGGCTACCCGGGGATGCCGGAGGTGGCGAATCTGCCGCTGCCCGCCAAGCTGCTGGAACGAGGCGTGCGGGACATGGTGCGGATCTGCGACGGCCGGATGAGCGGCACCGCATACGGCACCGTGGTCCTGCACGTCGCGCCCGAGGCCGCGGCCGGGGGGCCGCTGGGCCTGGTGCGGACCGGCGACGTCATCGAGCTGGACGTCGCCGCCCGCCGCCTCGACGTGGCCGTCGATCCGGAAGCGCTGCGGCGGCGGGAGCCGCCCGCGGCCGCGGTGGCCGGCTACGCGGCCCCGGCCCGGGGCTGGGAGCGGCTCTACGTCGACCACGTGCTGCAGGCCGACCAGGGCGCTGACCTCGACTTCCTGGTCGGCGCGAGCGGCCACCAGGTGACGCGCGACTCGCACTAACCACGGCCGCGAGGTGAACACTCCCGCCCTCGACTCTGACGTTGACGTTAAGGTCCGTTACGATCGACTGAGCGGCAGGTGATCGAGATGGTGAGGAGAGCCATGCGGGCGGCGGGACAGGAGCAGGCGGCAGCCTCGGCCGGGGGCGCCAGGAGCGTCCACTACAAGTGGATCGCCCTGTCGAACACGACGCTCGGGATCTTGATGGTCACGATCAACCAGTCGATCCTGCTGATCTCGCTCCCGGCACTGTTCCGCGGCATCCAGCTCAACCCGCTGGTGCCGTCCAACACCTCGTACTTCCTGTGGATCTTCCTCGGGTTCATGCTGGTGACCTCGGTGCTGGTGGTCAGCCTGGGCCGGGTCGGCGACATCTACGGCCGGGTTCGCATGTACAACCTGGGCTTCGCCGTCTTCACGTTCTTCGCGATCTTGCTGTCGGTGACCTGGCTCACCGGCCCGGCCGGGGCGTTGTGGATCATCATCATGCGGATCGGCCAGGGCGTCGGCGGGGCGTTCCTATTCGCCAACTCGACCGCGATCCTGACCGACGCCTTCCCCGAGGACGAGCGGGGCAAGGCGCTGGGCATCAACGGCATCGCCGCGGTGAGCGGCTCGTTCCTGGGGCTGATCCTGGGCGGCGTGCTCGCCCCGATCGAGTGGCGGCTGGTGTTCCTGGTGTCGGTCCCGTTCGGCCTGTTCGGCACGATCTGGGCCTACCTCATGCTCCGCGACAACGGGGTCCGCGTCCCGGCCAAGATCGACTGGCTCGGCAACACGCTGTTCGCGATCGGGCTGGTCTCGCTGCTCACCGGGATCGTCTACTCCCTGCTCCCCTACGGCGGCCACCCCACCGGGTGGACCAACCCCCGGGTGCTGACCGCCATCTTCGGCGGGATCGCGCTCCTGGTGGTGTTCGGCTGGGTGGAGACCAAGGTGCCGCAGCCGATGTTCCGCCTGAGCCTGTTCAAGGTCCGGGCGTTCACGGCCGGCAACGTCGCCGGAATGCTCGGCGCGATGGGCCGCGGCGGCCTGCAGCTCATGCTGATCATCTGGCTGCAGGGCATCTGGCTGCCGCTGCACGGCAAGAGCTTCGCCGAGACCCCGTTGTGGGCGGGTGTCGCCATGATCCCGCTGACGATCGGGTTCCTGCTCGTCGGGCCGCTGGCCGGATGGCTGTCGGACCGCTGGGGAGCCCGGGTGCTCGCCACCCTCGGCCTGATCATCTCCATGATCACGTTCCTGCTGTTCGACCTGCTGCCGATCAACTTCGACTACATCGAGTTCGCCGTGCTGATCTTCCTGTTCGCGGTGGGCATGGGGCTGTTCTTCGCGCCCAACCAGGCCGCGGTCATGAACAGCCTGCCGCCCGACCAGCGGGGCGCGGGCGCGGGGATGCTGAACACGTTCCAGAACTCGGCCACCGTCCTGTCCATGGGCCTGTTCTTTACGATCGTCACCCTGGGGCTGGCCGCGCGGCTGCCGTCGCACCTGTTCCGCGGGCTGGTCGCCGCGGGCGTCAACCCCAGCGCCTCGCACCTGGTCGCCAGCGAGCCGCCGATCGGCAGCCTGTTCTCCGCGTTCCTCGGCTACAACCCGATCAAGGAACTGCTCGGCCCGACCGGGGCGCTGCAGCAGCTGCCCGCGCACCAGGTCGCGTACATCACCAGCCGGTCGTTCTTCCCGAACCTGATCTCGGAGCCGTTCGCCGGCGGCCTGCACCTGGCGTTCACGTTCGCCGCTTTCGTGACGTTCATCGCCGCCGTGGCCTCCGCGCTGCGCGGCAAGCGCTACTTCTACACTCCCCACGCGACCGCGGCCGAGTCGGCCGGCGCCGAGCTGGCCAAGGGCGCGGCCGAGTCGGCCGAGCTGGCCGGGCTCGATGAGTCGGCGGCCGTGGCTGACCTCGACTCCGCCGCTCCTCCGGGGACGGTACCCAACGGTAGGCTGGCCGCGTCGAACACCCCCGGCGGCGAGGAGCTTGACCCATCGCGTGGAGGCGCCTGACCCGATGAACGCGACGCCCCCGACGGCCGCGGCGGTTTCTGTCCCCACGGGGCCGGCCACCAGCGAGGCGGCCGCCCACGGCCCGCCCGCGGAGCACGAGGAACTGCTCGGCATCGGCGCCGCCGCGGCCGCGGCGGGTGTCTCCGAGCGGGCGCTGCGCTACTACCAGCAGCTGGGCCTGATCGTTCCCTCCTGCACCACGCCCGGCGGGCTGCGCCGCTACTCGGCCGAGAACCTGGCCCGGGTGGCGCGCATCCGCGAGCTGCAGACCCTGCTCGGCCTCAACCTCGACGAGATCGCGATCGTGCTGCGCAACCAGGACCGCATGGCGCAGATCCGCCAGGCGTACGAAGACGAGCGCACCAGCGATGACGAGCGCGTCCGGCTGGCTCGCGAGGGCCTGGTCCTGCTGGAGAGCCTGCGCGAAACCGTCCAGGCCAAGCGGGCCGCCCTGGATGGCTTCCTGGCCGACCTGGAGATCCGCATCGGCCGCACCCGGGACCTGCTGGCCGACCGCGACCTCCTGTCCGGCTAGGCCGCCCGCGGCGGCCCGCGGCAGCCCGGCCGCGGCAGCCCCGTCGCCAAGGCCGTCAGGAGCGCTCCAGAGGATTCCCGCGCGCGGCCGGCAGGGCGCGCGTGCCGGGCCAGCGCCGCCGGATCTGGTCGCGCATGGCCCGGCTGACCTCGACCAGGCCGACCAGCGCGGGCTCGCCCGCGGCCAGCTCGGCGACGACCGTGAGCCGGTACAGCAGGCGCTGGCGGGCGGTTGCGATACCCCAGCGCCAGTTCTCGTCCGGCAGCCGCATCAGGTGGGAGGATCCGCCGCGGTCGGCCTGCTCGACCAGCGCGTCGGCGCGGATGAGCCAGCCGGCGCAGGCGTCGGCCAGGTTCCCGTCCAGGTCGGTACCGGTCAGCGACCGCCAGGTGGACCGGTAGGCGGCTTCGGCCTGGCTGAGCATGGGCTCGGGCACGGCCGTGGCGCACCAGCACGTGGGCCAGCCGATCCGCAGGTAAGCCAGCTCGGCGGTGCCGTGGCCCAGCTCGGCCACCTCAAGGTCGATGAACCGGATCCCGTCGCTGCCCTGCACCGCGTTGTCGGGGCACGGGTCACCGTGCAGCAGCGCGTACGCTCCGGCCGGGTCCAGCCGACCGAGCAGGCCGTGCAACTCCTCCGGCAGCCCTGGCGGCACGTGGACCTGCAGCCGGGCCGCCAGGCCGAGGAACGCCTCGACGTCGGCCGAGTCCGGTGCCTTCCAGGCCGGCAGCGCCCCGGCGTCGGCGGGCGAGCCGACGGCGTGCAGGCGGGCCAGCGCCGTCGCGTAGTCGGTCATCCACTCGCCGTCGCGTCCCCGGCCGGCCAGGTACTCCAGGACCAGCACTCGTTGTCCCGGGTCGGCGGCCAGCACAGCGGGCACGACCGGCGGGCTAGCGCGGGAGGCCAGCCGCAGCGCCGTCTCCTCCCTCGCGTACCGCTGCCCGGCGGTGGGCCCGTCGGTGATCTGCTTGACGATGGCCGGAGCGCCGTCGAACTCGACCAGCCACACGCGGGATCGCGGGCTGCTGGGCAGTCGGCGGGCCTTGCCCGGCGACCCCAGCGCGGCGCGCAGCGCCTCCCCCACCGGCGGTCCCCCGCGCCCAAGACGGCGGCTCACGCGGCCTCCGACGCGGCGTCCACGGCCTCAGGCGGCCACCGCGGCCTCGAGGGCCGCCCCGAAGGCCAGGAGCCGCTCCTCGGTACCCGGCGCCGAGATGAGCTGGATGCTGGCGGGCAGCGGGCCGCGGGCCGGGACGGGCAGGGCCAGGGCGGGCACCCCGGCGAAATTGACCGGCAGCGTACAGCGGCCCTCCAGCAGGTCGTGCGCGCGTTCCAGCGGCGGCGGCAGGATCAGCAGCGTCGGCGTGACCAGCAGGTCGAACCGGTTGAACAGCGTCGCCAGCTGGCCGCTCCACCGGGCCTGGCCTTCGATGGCCGCGGCGACCACCTCGGCACCGACCCGGCCCCCTGCGGCCAGGCGCCGGGCGACGTCCGGGGATATCCGGTTGGCATGGCGTTGCAGTAGGTCCTGGTTGGAGCGGTACGCCTCGGCCAGGAGCAGTTCCGTCGCCCACCTGGTCGCGGTATGCCATTCGCCCGGATCTGCGTCGCTGACCTCCCAGGACGCCGCGTGCAGCGCCTCGGTCACGGCGTCGTCGACATCGGGCGCGGCGGGGACCCGTAGCCGGGCGACCCGGGGAGGGTCGGCCTCCGGCGCGACGGCGAATCCAGGCTCGAGAAGCTGCATGCCCGCGATCAGGCTAGCCACGTCGGCCGCCATCGGCCCGACCGTGTCCAGGCTCGGCGCCACCGGCCGCACTCCGGCGACCGGGATCCGCCCCAGGGTGGTCTTCAGCCCGCAGACCCCGCAGCAGGCCGCGGGAATCCGGATCGATCCCCCGGTGTCGGTCCCGTAGGCTACCGCAGCCTCGCCGGTGGCCACCGCGACCGCCGACCCGCTGGAGGATCCCCCGGGCGCGAGCGAGGCGTCCAGCGGGTTCGTAGGCGTGCCGAACCATGGGTTGATCCCGGTCACCCCGAACGCCAGCTCGTGCAGGTTCGTGCGGCCGACGATCTGCGCCTCCGCCGCCCGCAGCCCGGCCAGGCAGAGCGCGTCGGCTGCGGCCGGGACGGCGGCGTCGGCGAGCACCCGCGACCCGGCCGTGGTCGGCACGCCGGCCATGTCGATGAGGTCCTTCACCGCTACCCGCGGGCCGGGCCCGGCCGCGGGGAACGACGTGATGAAGGTAGCCGGCACGTTGCCTCCCGGAGCATCGTGAGTGCCGGGACAGTATGCCAAGCGCGGGGTCATGCGTCCGGCGGAGGCCGGCGTCGTAGAGTCGGCGTCAGCGGCCGCCGCGCCGCACAGCCAAGGGGGGAATCATGGACGCGGATCTGGTCGATCAGGTCATCGGCACCGCTCAGCGCGTGGTCGCCAGCGGGGCGATCTCGGCCAACGGGCACGGCAACGTGAGCATCCGGGTCCCGGGAGCCGAGGAGATGTACTTCACCGCGGGCCCGTCGCTGCGGGGCCACCCGGCCGAGGCCGTCGTGCGCATCGGGCTGGATGGGACCTTGCTGGAGGGCGACCTGCCGCCCATCCAGGGCGCAGTCGTGGCCATGCACACCGCGATGTACCAGGATCAGCCCGACGTCGGATGCGTCCTGCACACCCACTCGCCGTACGCCACGGCCTACGCCGTGGCCCAGCGCCCGATCGGCTGCTGGGTGGAGGCCATGGCCATGTTCGGCCTGCCTTCCGGGGTCCCGGTAGCGGAGTACGGGCCGCGCGGGTCGGATCAGGCGGTGGCCAACATCCGGGCCGCGGTCACCGGGGGGCCCGCGGTGCTGCTGGCCAACCACGGCGTGCTGGTCTTCCACCGCACCCCGGACCTGGCCATCCTGATCGGCTCGGTGGTCGAGGAGGCCGCGCAGGCGGGAATCAACGCCAGCGGGCTGGGCGGCCCGGTCGAGATTCCGGCCGGCATGCGGGCGGCGGCGCTGCAGCGGGCCATGGCGTTCGAGAGCCGCGGGACCGTGCGCGCCTAGGCCGCCCAGGGACGGCGCCTAGGCTGTCCCGGTGCGGCAGATGTGGGCCTGCCCGGAATGCGGGCGCCGGTTCGCCAACCGGAACCAGTCCCACGCCTGCGCCCCGCTCGGCCGCCTGGACCGGCATTTCGAGCATGCCTCGCCCGCCGTCCGGGCCACCTTCGACCGCGTGCTGGAGGCGGTCAGCCGCCTGGGCCCGGTCGAGGTGCTCCCGGAGAAGACCCGCATCGCCTTGCACGTGCGGATGAGCTTCGCGGCGTTCATGCCGCGCCGGAACTGGCTCAACGGCCACCTCGTCCTGGCCCGGCAGGTAGACAGCCCGCGGTTCCTGGCGGTGCAGGTGTTCTCCCCGCGCAACGTCGTCCACTCGTTCCGGCTGGTCTCGCCGGCCGAGGTGGACCGGCAGTTCGTCGCGCGGCTGGCCGAGGCCTACCGGTTGGGCGCCCGGGAACACCTGAGGACCTGACCATAACGGGCCGGCGCCGCCCGTGCTGGACGGTCGGGCGCCTGCGGGCGGGGCATGGCCCGGGGCCGACCGCGCCCCCGCCAACCTCGAACGCCTGGCCACCGGGCCGCGCACCGGGGAGATCCTCGCCCTCCCGGTCGAGGTCCCCGGCACCGGCCGGCCGTGACGGTTCGGCGGATCCAATCACCTGCGGCTGCTGGCAACGGCCCGAGGGACGGCCGATAGCGTGCCGTTATGGCGATCGAGACGCGCCCGCTGGGGCGGACCGGAACGGACGTGACCATCCTCGGGTACGGGGCCATGGAACTGCGGGGCCAGCCGCACGGCCCGGCCATCGACGACGAGGACGCGGGCCGGCTCCTGAACGCGGTGCTCGACGGGGGGATCGACCTCATCGACACGTCGATCGACTACGGCAGGAGCGAGGAGCTCATCGGCCGGTACCTCGGCCATCGCCGCGACGAGTACTTCCTGGCGTCGAAGTCCGGGTGCCTCCTGCAGACGCCGCCGGCGCCACGCCGCCGTTCCCGCATGACTACAGTCCCGGCAACGTCCGGGCGGGGGTCGAGCAGAGCCTGCGCAGGCTGGGCACGGACCGGCTCGACCTTGTGCAGGTACACATGTCGCCCAGCCGCGCCCAGATGGAAGCGGACGACACCGTCGAGACGCTGCAGTCGCTGCACGACGAGGGGAAGGTCCGCTTCATCGGGATGTCGGGCATCCTGCCCAATCTGCCCGACCAGATCGCGATGGGCGTCTTCGACGTTTTCCAGATCCCCTACTCGGCGGTCCAGCGCGAGCACGAGGAACTCATCACCGTTGCGGCCGCGACGGGCGCGGGCACGCTGATCCGGGGCGGCGCGGCCCGCGGCGCCCCGGCCGAGGACAAGGACTGGCGCCGGGGGCCGCTCGGCCTGACGGAGGGCGAGGGCCAGCGCCGATGGGAGTCCTCCGGCGTGGACGACCTGCTCGATGGCATGACCCGCATGGAGTTCGTGCTCCGCTTCACGCTCAGCCACCCGAACCTGTCGAGCACCATCGTGGGCACCTCCCAGATCGGCCACCTGCAGGCCAACCTGGCCGTCGCCGAGCAGGGCCCGCTGCCCGCCGACCTCTACGAGCAAGCCAAGCGCCGCCTGCCCTCCCCCGCCGCGCCCGCACCTTCATGACCTCAAGGGCGCGCCCTGCGCGACACAGGGGCCTGGTGCCGGCAAGCTCGTCAGCGGCAATATGCTCGCCGGCGCCAGGCTCGCCAAATGGCAGGCCATCGTCGGCCCAGCCCGGCTGGGTACGGTAAAGGGCATAACCGTTCCGTCCGAGTCGCCACCCGCCAGCAGGCAATTCAGCAAACTCATTCCTTTGCGGCCGGAATCTGGGCCGACGAGGCTAACGTGGAGCCAGCGCTGGCCCGGCCAGCAGGGCCCGGTCAGCAGGGCATCCACGCAGGCGGGCGCCGCTGCCACGGCCTGCCGCAGGCTGGCACCATGCCCCATACTTAATTCCGTTGTCGAATTCCGGCATCCGTTCTTGCCCTGCCTTTAAACTAGGCCGCGTTGCGGCTGGCTTCGCCTGGATAATCACACGGCGGCCCGGCCTGACCCGCTTCAGGAAATGAGCGGGAAAGAATAGCTCCAGTCAGGTCCATTTAGGGTGATTCGCCGGAATTTCCTGGGGTTGCAGCGAAAGACGGTAGATCCGATAATCTAAACGGCCTCAACCGTGCATGGCCGGTGAACATCACGAAGCTTTGGGGACGGGGCGGCGGCCGAGCTTGGGGGGAGGGAGGGTTGAGCGAGGATTTCCCAACGCACCTGGGCGGGTTCCGGCCGGGTTCGCTGCTGGCGGGGTACCGGCTGGAGGCGCAGGTCGGGGTCGGCGGCATGGCTGTGGTGTTCCGGGCCCGCGATGAGCGGCTGCGCCGGCTGGTGGCGCTGAAGATCATGACGCCGACGCTGGCGTCGGACTCGGCGTACCAGCAGCGGTTCATCGCCGAGTCGCGGGCGGCAGCGTCGGTGGATGACCCGCACATCATCCCGGTCTACGAGGCCGGCGAGGCCAGCGGGGTCCTGTTCATCGCGATGCGGTTCGTTCACGGCGGTGACCTGGGCCTCGTACTGCACCGGGAAGGCGCGCTGCCGCCGGGCCGGGCGGCCGAGTTCATTTCCCCGGTGGCCTCGGCGCTGGATGCCGCACACGCCGTCGGACTGGTGCACCGTGACGTCAAGCCGGCGAACGTCCTGGTGGATGCACGGGCCGGCCCGACCACGTGTACCTGTCGGACTTCGGAGTGAGCAAGGGCGCGGCGTCCTCGGTAAGCCTCACCGGAGCGGGATATTTCCTGGGGACCCCGGACTACATGGCGCCAGAGCAGGTCCAGGGCCTGGCCGTGGACGGGCGTGCTGATCAGTACGCGCTGGCCTGTGTCACCTATCAACTGCTGACCGGAGTGCTGCCGTTCGAGCGGGACCATGGCATGGCGGTGCTGTTGGCGCACCTGTCCGCCCCGCCACCGTCGCTGGTATCACGGCGACCGGATCTGCCGGATGCCGCCGATCAGGTTCTGGCCAAGGGAATGGCCAAGGCCCCAGAGAATCGGTACGAGTCGTGCGGGGACTTCGCCGACGCGCTCCGGGAAGCGCTCGGTCTCCTGCCTTACCATGCCCGCACCTCCGGAACCGCGCCCGTTCAGCCGAAGGCCCCCTCCCCCTCCACCCCGCCCGAACCATCCGAGCCCCCCGTGCAGGCGCCAGCCGCGACCCAGACCGCAGTCCCCCGGGCTACCCCGGTGCCGCCCGCGCCTGCCGGCCTGGTGTCCGGCGGCACGCCGCCCGACGTCGCAGAGGTACCTGCGGCAGTGCCCGTCACCGGCCCCGCCGACCGCCCCGACCAGGGGGGTGACGGCGATGCAGGGCCCGCGCCGCCGCCGGCCACGGCCGTAGCCGAAGAAGTCGTGTCCGCAGGACCCGCAACGGCCGCGGCGGAGAGCCCGCCAGCCGACGACCTGGCTACAGCCGCCGAGGCAGGCGACGAAACGGGCCAGGCCGAAGTCCCGGACGAGCCGGCAGACGGGTTGCCGGAGCCAGGCCCTGACGGAGACGAGGCGTCTGCGGCCGGGCACCCGGGACCTGACGGCGCCCATCCCGCCACCGCGGTGTCGGAGATCCCCTCGCGGGCGCCCGCCGCGACCGAGATTGCAGCCGCCACACCCGCCCCGGCACCCGCCCCCGCGCAGACTGCAGCCGCCACACCCGCCCCGGCACCCGCCCCCGCGCAGACTGCAGCCGCCACAGCCACCCCGGCACCCGCCCCCGCGCGGACCGTAGCGGCCACGCCCGCCGCCCCGGCACTTCCCGCCGCTGAGACGGCAGCCGCCCCGGCCGCCGATCTGGTACCCGGCGGGCAGGCCGACATCGCTGAGGTGCCTGCGGCAGTCCCCATCGGCGGCCCCGGCCAAGAGGGCGACGACTCGGGGTCCGCGCAGCCGAAGCCCACGGCCGTGGTCGACGAGGACCTGTCCGTACCACCCGCAGCACCTGGAACGGCCGCGGCCGAGAGCCTGCCAGCCGAAGACCTGGCCACAGCCACCGCGCCAAGCGAGCCAACCGAAGATCTGCCCACAGCCACCGAGCCAAGCGAGCCAGCCGACGACCTGGCCACAGCCACCGAGCCAAGCGAAGCAGCTGACGCACCCGGGCCGCCGGCCGAAGCCCCGACCACGACAGCAGAGGCACCGCCGGAGTCGGCCCCAGGCAGCGACAGCGCGCCCCGGCCCGGCGCCGGCGACGTGGCACCGCCCGTCGTCCAACGCCACCATCCAAGAAGCCCTCGCGGGCCGCAGCCGCGATCGAGACGACAGCCGCCGCTGAGACGGCAGTGGCCGCGGCCGACCCGGCGCCAGTTGCGGCTGAGACCGCGACCGCCGCCTCTGCCCCGGCACCGGCCACGGACGAGACGACAGCCACCCCGCCTGCCGATCTGGTCGCCGGCAGGCGGCCGACATCGCAGAGGCGCCTGCGGAAGCCCCCGTCAGCGGCCTGGGCCAGGAGGGCGATGACGACGCCGGGCCCGCGCAGCCGCCGGCCACGGCCGTGGCCGGCGATGACATAGGGATAGCGGCCGCGGCCGAGAGCCCGCCAGCCGACGACCTGGCCACAGCCACCGAGCCAAGCGAGCCAGCCGACGACCTGGCCACAGCCACCGAGCCAAGCGAGCCAGCCGACGAACCTAGCCCGCCGGCCGAAGCCACGGCCACGACAGCAGACGAGCTGCCGGACACTCCCCCAGCTGACCAGCGCGAATTGCCGGAGCCGATCCCAGGCAGCGACAGCGCGCCTCCGGCCCGGCGCCGGCGACGCGACATCGCCCGTCGCCCGTCGCCACCATCCAAGAAGCCTTCGCGGGCGGCAGCCGCGATCGAGACGGCAGCAGCCGCCGGGACCGCGGCGGCCGCGGCCGGCCCGGCGCTGGCCGCGGGCGAAACGGCAGCCGCCACTTCCGCCCTGGCGCCGGCTGAGACGGCAGCCGCCCCAGCACCAGCCGTAGCCGAGACGGCAGCCGCCACCCCCGCACCGCCATTGGCTGAGACCGCAGCTGCACCGGCTGTGAAGGCCGTCGTGGAGAGCCAGCCAGCCGAAGACCTGTCCACAGCCGTCTCGGCAGGCGAGCCAGCCAGCCCGCTGGCCGAAGCCCCCGCGACGACACCAGATGCGCCACCGGAGCCGCGCCGCGACAGCGAAGAGGTAGCCCCGGCCCCGCAACCACGACCTGATGCCGTCCAACCCCCGGGCACGACCGCCAGTTGGATGCGGCGCCATCGCCTCACCGCGCTCGCCGTGGCGTGCGCAGTCCTTGTCGCGGCGGCAGTTACTCCTTTCCTGCTGAAGAGCTCGACGAGCTCCACGAACTCGCTGGGCCACAAGAGATCCGCGAGTCCGACAAGCTCCGCGAGTCCGACAAGCTCCGCGAGTCCGACAAGCCCTTGGACTCACAGCCCCGTCGCGCTCAATCTGCCGTCCGATTACAAAGGCGGCCTCATATCGTCCCTAGCCTTCAGTCCCTCTAGCTCGACGTTGGCGATAGCCAATGGCGCAGGGACCTGCCTATGGGATATCGCGACTAAAGGCTGCACCGTGGGCTTCAGAAGCGCGTGGTCGCTCGCGTTCAGCCCCGACGGCAAGACCCTGGCCACCGGCGATGCCCCAAATGACGGCATTGTCCGCCTGTGGAACGTCGCCACCCAGAATCGGATCGCTACCCTCACCGACCCCAACGGTCAGGGCGCATATTCAGTCGCGTTCAGTCCCGATGGCAAGACCCTGGCCGTCGGCGACCGCAATGGCAGCACCTACCTGTGGAACGTCGCCACCCAGCATCGGATCGCTACCTTCGCCGACCCCAACAGCCAGGGCATCAACTCGGTGGCATTCAGCCCCGACGGCAAGACCCTGGCCGTCGGCGACACCAATGGCAGCACCTACCTGTGGAACGTCGCCACCCAGCATCGGGCCGCTACCTTCGCCGACCCCAACAGCCAGGGCATCAACTCGGTGGCATTCAGCCCCGACGGCAAGACCCTGGCCATCGGCGGTCGCAATGGCAGCACCTACCTGTGGGACGTCGGCGCCCAGAATCGGATCGCTACCCTGACCGACCCCAGCACCAAGGGCATTAGCTCGGTGGCATTCAGCCCCGACGGCAAGACCCTAGCCGTCGGCGACGCCAATGACAGCATCTACCTGTGGAACGTCGCCACCCAGAATCGGATCGCTACCGTCACCGACCCCAACAGCGGAGGCGGGGGCATCAACTCGGTGGCATTCAGCCCTAACGGTCAGACGCTGGCTGCGGGCGACGAGGACGGGCGAGTCTACCTCTGGTAGATCACCTTGCCTGGGCGGATCAGCCGGTTCAAGGGCCACCGCTACGTCGTCGTCGTGTACTGACCGCCGCGGAGAGGCCACGGCACAAGCGGGTGTGGCTGCGGGCGGCCCAGGCTGCCCCACGCTCGAACCGGAACCGTCGTGAGGCCAGGCTTAGCTATTTCGCCGGTATTGTGTCCGCTACGGATCTGCCGTCCGCATCGGCCGTCAACGAAGGCTCCGCCATGATTTATGGCACATGCCCAGATTCCGGGATCAACCCGAAGACCTGCTCCACGAGTAGCGATTCACTTCATGACCTGCTGAAACGGCGCTGGGGACGAGGGCATTCTTGCTGCGGGGAAGTCCTTGAGCGTGCATCCTCTTACCCATAGAGACGGCTACACATATGGCCGTTTCCTTAAAATCCTGATATGACCGTTTCCCCGAGGCGTCGAATGCGGGGCTGGATTCGGGATCGACAGGGTTGCCCCGGTGCAATTTCATCTCTACTGTGAGCACAACGCCTCTTCGCCCCGGGGCAGGGCGGGGGGCGATAGAGATTCCGCGGGCTCAGGGAGGGATCTACTGTGAAATTTCGGGTAACACCATGGCGAGTGACCACGTTGCTCGCCTTTTTGGCCTTGGTGCTGGGTATTCCTGCTGCCGCGTTGGCGTCTCCTGCGGCCGCGAGCACCGGTTACGTTAGTCTCGCCAACCTCTCCGCGACCTCCTCCGCCTTGGACTTGTACTTGTATCAGTCCGGCAATTCCACCCCTGAGTTCGTCGAGCACGGCGTCGCCTACGGGACGGTATTGCCCTACGAGTCCGTTACGCCTGGCAGCTATACCGTCAAGATGCTGACGGCCGGGGCGCCGGCCACGAGCACCCCCGTCTTGTCCGCGAACGTCACCGTGAAGCCTGGTCGGGCTTATACGGTGGCGGCGCTCACCCTGGCGGGACGGGGCAAGCAAGCCCAGGTCCTCGACGACAGCCTGACCACGCCGACGGGTAAATCCTTGGTGCGGGTGATCCAGGCCTCCATCAACCAGGACAAGGTGACGTTCCACTGCAGCTGCGCGCCGGGTTCCGCCGGGAACCTCACGACCGACGCGGCACCCGGCTCCGTGAGCACCGACGCGGCCATCCCGCAGGGCACCTGGACGATGACCGCGACCGGGACCAGCGCGAAGGCGAGCATGCCGATCACGCTCACCGCGGGCTCCGTTCACACGGAGATCGTCATCGACGGACCCGACGGCAGCCTTGAGATAGAGAACGTGGTGAACTCCGCCGGGGCCGGCGCAGCACCCTCGGGTGGCGTGGCCACCGGACTCGGCGGCACCGCGCCGCGCGGTCCAGGCTCGTCGCTGCTGTGGGTGGCGGCCATCGGCGCCGGATTGCTGCTGACCCTGGCCGGCAGCCTCCGGCTGCGCCGCAACGACATGCTCCGCCGCGCCGAAGCCCCCCGAGTGCCCACCCGGATGTAACAGTGCTCGTCCGCAGGCCGGCCGCGATTACCTTCGCGGCCGGCCTGATGGTAGTCGCGGCCAGCGGGCTCGGCCTGCTGCTGACGCGGCACTCGGCTGCGGGCGTGCGGCCGCCCCCCATCGGGGTAGCGGCTCTGCCCGCGCCCAACGGTCCGTTCGTCACCCCGCCCCCGCCGCCTCAGGCGCCGGAGGCGCTCCCGGTCGCCAAACCGGTCTTGCTGACCATCCCGCTGATCGGAGTACGGACCCGGCTGACCAAGCTGGGCCTGACCACGGGCGGGGCGATGCAGGTGCCGTCGTCGACGACCGTGGCGGGCTGGTACACGGGGAGCCCGCGGCCAGGGGCCATCGGCTCGGCCGTCATCGCGGGTCACATCGACTCGCTGACCGGCCCCGGCGTGTTCTTCCGGCTGTCCGAGCTGCGCCCGGGCGACTTCGTCTACGTCCTGCGCGCCGACGGGACCACGGCGAGGTTCGAAGTCACCGCGGTACAGAGCTACTTGAAGGACGATTTCCCCACTGAAACCGTGTTCGGCCCAGCCCCCTCCGCTCAGCTGCGCCTCATCACCTGCGGCGGCGACTTTGACTTCGCGACCGGCCACTACCTGAGCAACACCGTGGTCTACACCACCGAGGTGAGCTGAGCTGCCGGTCTCCCGGGCCGGTGATGCGACCGGCGGCTTACCCGTCCCAGGGCCCGGCCACCGGCTGGTGGTCGGCCAGGACCTCGGCGCGGTCAAGCCGCAGCGCCTCGATGACCGGCTCGTCGCTCAGCACGAAGAGCTGCGCGGTCTCGGCGGCCTCGTGGTCCACCGCGCACCAGCTGGGCACGGCCAGGGTGTCGCCGGGCCCCCAGCTGAAGGCCATCCCGTCGATGACGGTCCGGCCGCGGCCGGAGAACACCACGATGATGCTGCTGCCCACCGCCCGCGTGGTCGGCGTCCGCAGGCCCGCCGGGAGCTGCCGCATCGCGCAGCGCATGGTCGGCAGGGCGTCGCCGCCGTGGACCGGGTCGACGAAGCGCAGCTCCGCGTCCCCGCTCCCGGTCGCCGCAGATACCTCGGCCAGGGCGCGCGTGGCTGTGCTCCCACCGGTAGACCATGAGCGGCGAGTGCCGGTCGGTGTCCGGCCGGACGCTGGGCAGCAGCCCCGGGTGGGCGTACAGGGCGGCGCTGCGTGACTCGACCGGCGGGCCCGCGGTATCCAGGTACTCGGCGCCCGCGGGCTCGAAAAAGCCCGCGTCCAGGCTGTTCACCAGCGGCAGGTCGAGTCCGTCGAACCAGACCATCGGCTCGTCGGCGCCGCTGTGATGCTCGTGCCAGGTCATGCTCGGCGTCAGCACGAGGTCGCCGGGCGACATCGGGCACGGCTCGCCGTTCACGGTGGTCCAGACGCCGCGCCCTTGCAGGACGAAGCGGATGGCCGCAGACGTGTGCCGGTGGGCAGGCGCGCTCTCCCGCGCGTTGAGGTACTGCATGCCTCCCCACAGGGTGGGGGTGGCGAACGGGAGCCCGCCCAGCCCCGGGTTGGCCAGCGCCAGCACCCGCCGCTCGCCGCCGCGGCCCACGGCGACGGCCTCCCCGGCCTCGGCCGCGAGGGCTAGCACGGTATCCCACCGCCATAGCCACGGCACGGCCCGGGGAGCGGGCTGACCCGGCATCAGGTCGGTGACCTGGGTCCACAGCGCCTGGATGTTGACCTTGCCCATGGCCGCGTACAGGTCCGCCTGCCGGGCGTCCTGATCCTGCTCTAGCCCGGTCGCCGACCGGGTTTCCGCTGCGCCTGGCGATGTCATGGCGATTCCCTCGGTCGGATCGGTGCTACTCATCCTAGATGTGGCGTATTGGCGCGGGCCAGGCACGTTGTTAGCGTCAGGGAGGGACGGGCAGGCGATGGCGACCACGAGGAGCACGATGACGAGCACCGAGGCCAGCCAGGCGGCCGCCAGGTTCGCCGAGGCGGACCTCACCGTGCACGAGACCCGCGTCCGGGTGCTCACGGCAGGCGCCGGCGAGCCGCTCCTGTACCTGCACGACTCCGGCGACCTGGGCCGGTGGAGCCCGCTGCTGTCCGGGCTGGCCGGGCAGTTCGCGGTCCGGCGGCCGGACCACCCGGGCTTCAACGCCAGCGCGGACGGCGACGGTATCGACAGCGTCCACGAGCTCGCCTTCTTCTACCTGGACCTGCTGGACCAGCTCGGCCTGGAGCGCGTCACCGTTGTCGGCGCTGGCCTGGGCGGCTGGGTGGCGGCCGATCTCGCCACGATCGAGCCGCAGCGCACGGCCAAGCTGATCCTGGCGGCCCCGCGGGGGATCCGGACCGACGAGCGCATCCCGGACATCTTCCTGCTCAGCCCGGTGGAACTGGCCGAGCTGACCTACTACACGGGTAAGGCCTCCTCCGCCGCCCGGCGCCGGGCCGGGCACCTGGCCGACGACCCCGACCGGTTCCAGCGGTACCTGCGCAACCGCAGCGCCACGGCGCACCTCGGCTGGAACCCCTACCTGCACGACCCGAAGCTGCCCCGGCGGCTGCACCGGGCCACCGCGCCGGCGCTGATCCTGTGGGGCGCGCAGGACCGGCTGCTTCCGGCACGCCACGCCCGCCGCTGGGCCGAGCTGCTGCCCTGCGCCCAGGTCTCGATCATCGAGGAGGCCGGACACCTGCCCCTCGCCGAGCAGCCCGGCGCGTCGCTCCTGGCCATCCGGACCTTCTGCGGGGAGAGCTGACCCGTGCAATTCTTCGGCTTCCACCTGATGCCCTACCCGTACCTCACCGACGAGCACCGCCGCCGCGGCGACTCCTCCTGGATCACGCTGAGCAACGAGAACTTCGACCCGCGGCGGGGCCACGAGCTGTACCAGCGCTACCTGGCCGAGCTGGTCCTCTACGACCAGGTCGGATTCGACGGCGTCTGCGTCAACGAGCACCACCAGACCGCGTACGGCCTCATGCCCGCTCCCGACGTCGTGGCCGCGGTGCTGGTCCCGCAGACCAGGGGAAAGATCGCCGTTCTCGGCAACGCGATCTCGCTGCGCGACCACCCGCTCCGGGTGGCCGAGGAGATCGCCATGCTGGACGTCATCTCCGGCGGCCGGATCATCTCCGGCTTCGTGCGTGGCATCGGAGCCGAGTACCAGACGTTCCAGCTGGATCCGCACCCAGTCGCGGAGCCGGTTCCACGAGGCGCATGACCTGATCGTCGAGGCCTGGACCCGGCCCGGCCCGTTCGAGTGGTACGGCCGCCACTTCAAGCTGCGGTACGTCAACCCGTGGCCGCGCCCGCTGCAGCAGCCGCACCCGCCGGTCTGGAGCCCGTCCCAGGGCAGCGCCGAGACCGTCGACTGGGCCGCCCGCCACCGGTACACCTACCTGCAGACCTACAGTGATATCGCCACGCTCCGGCGCGCGTTCGACGAGTACCGTGAGGCGGCCGAGCGGCACGGCTACACGGCCGCGCCGGGCCAGCTCGGCTGGGCCGCGCCGGTCTACCTGGCCGACACCGACTCCCGGGCCCGCCGGGAGGCAGCCCCGCACCTCGACTACCTGTTCAACACGCTGCTGCGGATGCCCCGGGACATGTTCTTCCCGCCCGGCTACCTGACCATCGCGTCCGCGCCGCGCGTGCTGGGCGCCAAGCGGGGCCTCGGCGAGGGCCGCAACGACCTGGCTGAGCTGATCGAGCGCGGGTACGCGCTGGTCGGCTCGCCGGCCACGGTCCGGCAGCAGCTCGAGCGCTGCGCCAGCGAGCTGGGGTTCGGGATCTTCTGCGGCATCTGCCAGTTCGGCAGCCTCGGCCACGAGGAGTTCGAGCGCAGCGTCCGGCTGTTCGCCGACGGCGTGATGCCCGCGCTGCGCCCGGCCGGGAGCGACCGGACGTGAGGCTCGCGCTGTTCGACGACTTCCGCCTGGGCGTGGTCACCGGAGACCAGATCGTGGACGCGACCGGCGCGCTGCCCGCGCACGACGCCGATCCCGTCACCGCGGGCTGGTGGCGGGCCCTGTGCCGGGACTTCCCGGCCCTGCGGGCCAGCCTGCAGGCGGCCGCGGACGCGGGCCCGGCCCGGCCGCTGGCGGCGGTGCGGCTGCGGGCCCCGGCCCTGGGCCCCTCGAAGGTCATCGCCTGCGCCAGCAACTACCGCGAGCACGTCGCGGAGATGCACGCGGTGCAGCGGCGCACCCTCGGCCGGGTCGAGGACTGGATGATGAACTTCGACGTCTTCCTCAAGGCGCCGTCGGCGATCAGCGGCCCGGCCGACGACATCGTGCTGCCCCGCGAGGTGCTCGACGCGGGGCAGGAGATCCACCACGAGTCCGAGCTGGTCGTCGTGATCGGGACGGGCGGCAAGGACATCCCCGAGGCCGAGGCGGCCGGCGACATCCTCGGCTTCACGGCCGGGCTCGACATCACCGTGCGCGGCGCGGCCGACCGGTCCCGGCGCAAGAGCTACGACACGTTCGCGCCGCTCGGGCCGTGGATCACCACCGCGGACGAGGCGGGCGACCCGGCCAGCCTGGAGATCGACCTGGTCCGGAACGGTGATGATCACCGCCAGCATTCCTGCACCCGCGACATGATCACGCCGGTACCCGCGATCGTCTGCTACGTATCCCGGATCATGACGCTGCTGCCCGGCGACCTGATCTTCACCGGCGCGCCGCCGGGCGTGGGCCCGATCCGCCCCGGCGACGTGCTGGACACCCGGATCAGCCGGATCGGCTCGATGAGGATAGGAGTGCGCTGATGGATGCCGCGGCCGAGCTCATCAGGACCCTGGCCGACGAGGGAGTGCAGCACCTGTTCATCAACCCGGGCACCGACACCGCCCCGGTGCAGGAGGCGCTGGCCGCGGCCCGCAAGGACGGGGCGCCGAGCCCCCGCGCGGTGCTGTGCACCCACGAGTTCGTGGCGCTGTCCGCGGCCATGGGCCACTACCTCGCCAGCGGCGCGCCGCAGGCGGTCATGGTGCACGTCGACATCGGCACCCTGAACCTCGGCGGGGCGCTGCACAACGCCCAGCGCAACCGGGTGCCCGCCGTCATCTTCGCCGGCCGCTCGCCGTACGCCACCGCGCCCGGCATCCCCGGCCACCGGGACAACTACATCCACTGGCCGCAGGAACAGCTTGACCAGCAGGCCGTGGTCCGGGCCTTCGGCAAGTGGACCATCGAGGTGCCCCGGGGGCGGGACCTGGGGCTGATTGTCCGCCGGGCCTACCAGGTGACCCAGGCCGACCCCCGGGGACTGGCCTACGTCATGCTGCCGCGCGAAGCGCTCATGGAGCCCGCCGACGGCGGGCTGGCCCGGCGGCTGCCGCCGCCCAGGCCCGCGGCTGCCGACCCGGCCGGCCTCGCGGAGGTGGCCCGATGCCTGGCCCGCGCCGACCGCCCGGTGATCGTCACCAGCCGGACCGGGGCCAGGCCGCCGTGGCCGCCCTGGTCGAGGTGGCCGAGATCCTCGGCTGCCCGGTCCTCGACCACCGGGACCGGCTCAGCTTCCCGCCCGGCCACCCGTTGTGCGCGGGCGAGGCCGGCGAGGTGCTCACGGACGCCGACGTGGTGCTGATCCTGGACACGGAGGTGCCGTGGGTACCCGTGCACGCGGCGCCCCCGCCGGACGCGACCGTGCTGGCGATCGACATCGACCCGGTGAAGGCCACCATGCCGACGTGGGCCTATCCGGTCGATATCGCCCTCACCGCCGACACCTCCGTGGCGCTGCCCATGCTGGCCGAGGAACTTCGACGGCAGATCACCCCGGCCCGGGCGGAACGCTGGACCGCGCGGCGCGAGCAGGTGACCGGCCGCCTCGCCGGCCTGCGCCGGTCCTGGGCCGCCCTGGCCCGCTCGCCCGAGCCCGCCGCGGCGGCGGACGTGATGCTGCACGCGCTCAACCAGGTGCTGCCGCCGGACGCGATCGTGCTGGAGGAGGCGGTCACCAACCGTCCCGCCGTGCTCCGGCAGATCGTCCGTGAGCCGGGCGGCTACTTCGCGACCGGATCCCCGGCCCTCGGCTGGGCGGTCGCCGGGGCCATGGGGGTGAAGCTGGCCCGGCCGCGCGCGCCGGTCTTCGCGATCTGCGGCGATGGCTCGTTCGGTTTCAGCGTCCCTACCGCAGCCTTGTGGTCCGCGCAACGGCAGGCGCGCCGTTCGTGGCCGTGATCCTGAACAACCATGCCTACCGGGCGTCCCGGCTGCCCGTCCAGCGCCTGTATCCCGGCGGCGCCGCCGACACCGACGGCAGCTTCCCGGAGACCGACCTGGATCCCGTGCCCAGCTACACCGACCTCGCCCGCGCCTACGGCGGCGACGGCCGGGTGGTGCGCAGCCCCGGCGAGCTTCCGGGGGCGGTCGAGTACTGCCTCGCCCTGGAGGCCGACGGCCGGTGCGGCGTCATCGACCTCCAGCTCCCGCCCGGCTGACCGGCCCCGCGGCTGACCGGGCGGGGGCCGGTCAGCGGGTGGCGGCGGCCAGCGCGGCGCGAATGGCCTCGGCGCTGGCGGGCGTGCCCGCAGGCTGCTCGAAGGGCCCGTACGGGGCCCCGTAGACGGGCGTGCCGGGCTGCTGGCGCCAGCTGTCCGCGAGCGAGCCCGCGTCGACCGCGCCGTAGCCGATCGAGTCGAGAAACGCGATGACCGCCTGCTTGGCGGCCGGGTCGTCGCCGGCGATCGGCAGGAAGGTGCGGTCGGCAGCCCCGGCCGGGCGGGCCAGGGACTGCAGGTGCCGGTAGTAGATGTTGTTGAACGCCTTCACCACGTGCGACGCGGCCAGGTACCGCTGCAACAGCTCGCTGCTGGTCACCGATCCGTTGTCGAGCTCGGCGATGTGCCCGTCGCGTTGCGGGTAGTAGTTGTCGGCGTCGATGACGGTCTGGCCGGCCAGCGGCCCGGCGGGGACGCTGCGGTAGGCGCGCAGCGGGATCGCGACCACGACGATCTCCCCGGCGGCGGCCGCCTGTTCGCCGGTCGCCGCCCGGGCCAGCGGCCCGAGCTCGTCGGCCAGGTCTTTCAGCGTCTCGGGGCCGCGCGAGTTGCTGAGCACGACCCGGTGCCCGGCCGCGACGCTGAGCCGGGCGACCGTGCCGCCGATCCTTCCGCTGCCGATGAATCCCACGGTGGTCATGCAGGCGGCAACCCCGGGTCCGCGGCGATCATTCCGCGACCGCGGGGTTCAGCCGTTGTCCGGGCGGACCCAGATGTCCCGCTCGTGCATGAGCTCGATCTGCTTGTCGATGACCTCGCGGCGGTACCGCTCGTGCCCGTACGGGGCCTGGTCGAGGTAGAGGTTCTTCGGGTAGATCGGTTGCTCGTAGATGAGCTGGTACTGCTCGGTGGTGAGATCCTTCATCCAGTTGTCCCACTGCGCGTTCGCGCGGAACCGGCGTTGCGCCTCGATGTCGATGGTCCCGGCCACCCAGGACGACCCGCCGCTGTAGTCGTGCCGGCCGACGATCTGCCCGCGGTAGTCGATCACGGCCGACCCGCCGCCGAAGGTGTCGATCGGAACGTCGGAGTCGGTGTGCAGGTAGTACGTCCCTACGTTGCACGCGATCAGGTACAGGTTGTTGTCGAGGGCGCGCGCCCGGTTCTGGATCTCGAACAGGCCGTTGCCGACGTGCGGGTGCGGGTACGGGCCCCGGTAGACGACCTCCGCGCCGTTCATGGCCAGGCCGCGCGCGTTCTCCGGGTAGGACCCCTCGTTGGCCATCAGGAACCCGAGCCGGCCGATCTCGGTGTCGGCCACCGGGTAGAACGCGTCCAGGTTGCGGCCGTACAGCTCGATCCACTTGTCCCAGACGTTGTGCGGGGTCACCGAGTGCTCCACCGGAAGCAGCGGGACCACCTTGTGGTGCCGCAGGATGAGCTCGCCGTCGGGCGACAGGATGAAGCCGACGTTGAAGAAGCGCCCCGGGAACTCGGGGTGCCGCGCCTTGGCCTGGGCCATCACGAACGCGTTCCACTGCCGGGCGAGCCCGCCGAGGTAATCCGTCTCCGGGCCGGGGACATCGATCGCGCATTCCCGGGCGAACTCCTCATGATCAAGATCGAGGACCTCATCGTTGAACCCCTGCAGCGCGCCCTCGGGCACCGCGATGAGCCGCACCGGCAGGTCCAGGCTGGACAGCCACGACGCCGCCTTGACCAGGTGCGAGAGGTGCTCGAGATTGACCGCGATGTCCGCGCGGCGGCGGATGCCGCGCATGGTGGGCACCAGGCCCAGCGCCTGATAAGGCTCGATCATGATTCGTCCCTTCGACCCGCGTAGCCCGCTGCTGCTCCTGCGCCCCGGCCCGCTCTCCGGCGCTGCACCTTGTTCTACCGTGCGCCATCCCGTTGTGTCTTTATCTCGGCGTGGGCAGGCGCGACGGCGCTCAGCCGATGTGGTGGCGGTGCGCGTAGCCGATCGCGGCGGCCCGGTCCCGCGATCCGGTCTTGGCGAAGATCCGGCTGATGTGGGTCTTGATCGTGTGGTTGCTCAGGAACAGCTGCGCGGCGATCTCCGGGTTGGTCATCCCGCGGGCGATCATGCCGAGGATCTCCGCCTCGCGCTGCGTCAGGCCGTCCGGCAGCGGCGCGCTCGGCGCGGGCTCGGGCGGCCCGGACGCGGCTGTCGCGGCGAGCAGCGTCGCGTGCACGCGGGGGTCAAACACCGTCAGCCCGCCCACCGCCGCGTGCAGCGCCTGGGCGATGTCGGCGTGGTCGGCGTCCTTGGTGAGGTAGCTGCGCGCGCCGGCCCGGAGCGCGTCGAGGACGGACGTGTCGTCCGCGTAGGTGGTGAGGACGACGATCGCGACCTCGGGGTGCTCGGCGGTCAGCCGGCGGATGGCGCCGATGCCGTCCAGGACGGGCATGTGCAGGTCGAGCAGGATGGCGTCGGGCTTGAGCTCGGCCACGAGGTCCAGGGCCTGCTCGCCGTCTGCGGCGGCGCCGACCACCTCGACGTCCGGCAGGCCGTCGAGCAGCAGGACCAGGCCCTGGCGCACGCTGGCCTGGTCGTCAGCGATGACGAGGCGCAGCGGCGCCCCGGCCGCCGGGGAGGTCATGACGCCATGATCTCAGGCTCGCGGCGCGGCAGTTCGGCGGTCACGACCCACTGGTTGTTGCGGCATCCCGCCTCGAGGGTTCCGTTCAGCAGCCGGAGCCGCTCGTGCATCCCGGTCAGCCCGTAGCCGCCGTTGACCGTGCTCACGTCGGCCGGGCCGCCCGCGGCCGCGCCGGGCGGCAGGTCGTTGCGGACGGTGAGCCGGACATCGGCGTCGCCGTAGTCGACACGGACCGCGACGGGCTGCCCCGCCGCGTGCTTGGCCGCGTTGACCAGGGCCTCCTGGGCGATGCGCAGCAACGCCAGCGTGGCGTCCGGCGGCAGCGCGGCGGGGATGCCGGCGGTGTCATAGCTGACCGGGACGTGATACCGCTGCGCGTGGGTGTCGGTGACCAGCGCGAGTTCCTCGTTGAGCGGCAGGGTGTCGGTGCGCAGGGCCTGCACCGCGCGGCGGGTCTCCACCAGGCCCTCGGCCGCCATCTGCTGGGCCGCGGCCAGCAGTTCGTCCGCCTGGTCGGCGTCCTTGCGCAGCACCGACCGCGCCGCCTGGATCTGGATCCCGAGCGCGCCGAGCGAGTGGGCGAGCACGTCATGGATCTCCCGGGCGATGCAGGCGCGCTCGTCGAGCAGGTCGGCCCGGCGCTGCTCGGCCTCCAGTTCCTCGCGCTGGGCCAGCAGCGCCGCCGACTGCTCCGCCTGGATCCGGTACGCGCCCCAGTTGTGCCCGATGACCAGGCCGGCGAGCACGAACGCCGGGAGCCCGAGCAGCGTGCCGAGACCTTGGCCGAAGGCCAGCCCGCTGACCTCGATCGCGAGTATGCCCGCCGCGGTCACGGCCAGGGCCGCCGCGAAGCTGCTGTTGACGCCCGCGGCCATCGCGGCCACGAACACGAAGGCCACCATGGCCGTGCCGCCGCCGCCGACGGCGCACGCGAACCCCGCGGCGACGGCTATCACCCCGCGGACCACGGGTAGCGCCCAGGTGCCGTATCGCGCCGCGGTGGGAGGGTATGCCTCCATCACGCTCCAGGCCAGCACGGCCAGGCCGAGCAGGACGTAGCCCGCGACCTGGACCGGCAGGGCGAACGGCGCGGTCGGCGGAGCGACGAGGAACGCCAGCAGGCCGAGCCACACGTAGCCCAGGGTGCGGGCCAGCCAGTTGACCCAGTTGACCGTGCGCGGCATGCCTCCAGTATCGGCCCGGGCGCGGTAGCGGCACGTCAGCCTGCGGGCTGAAACCCGGGCTGACCCGCCGGGCTCGTCCTGGTACCGCCTGGCACCACGGCCGACCGGGCATTCTCATGCCCGGAACCAGCCCGTGCTCCGACGCGCCAACCAGGCAATTTGGCGACAGTGGAGTCACTAGAAGAACCCACTCGCGGAGGAGCACGAGATGCTTTCCGAACTGACCGAAGCCATGATCGTCAACGGCGTGGTGCTCGCCACCGTGCTGGCCACCGACCTCGGCCCCGCGCGCAAGATCACCAAGATGCGGCTGCTGCGTCCCGTGATCGCCGCCGCGGTGATCATCCCGTTCTTCGTCGACTGGCCGGCGAGCCACGGGATGGCCCTGGCGGTGGAGATCGCGGGCGTCGCCGTCGGCCTGCTGGGCGGGCTGGCCGCCAGCACCCTGATGGGCGTCTACCGGAGCCCGACGACCGGCAAGCCGGTCAGCCGGGCTGGGCTGCCGTACGCGATCTTCTGGACCGCCGTCATCGGTGCCCGCGCGGCGTTCTCCTACGGCTCCGTGCACTGGTTCAGCGCTCCGCTGGTGAGCTGGGGCATCGCGCACCAGGTCACCGTCGCTGCGCTCACCGACGGGCTGATCTTCATGGCCATCGCCATGATCCTGGTGCGCACGGTCGGGCTCGCCGTGCGTGCGGCCAAGCTGCCGGCCCCGGCCGTCGAGCCGCCGAGCTCCAAGGCCGCGGTCCACAGCGGCCAGCCTGGGGCCTGACCGATCCGGGCGGCCAGCCTGGGGCCCGGGTGGCTAGCGCCACCCGGGCCTCAGCTGTTCCCGCCGCGCCATACCGGTGCCGTCCGGTCCGGCCGGGCGCCCGCGGAACCGTGCCCGTCCGGTCCGGCCGGGCGTCCGCGGGACCCGCGCCCTTCCGGTCCGGCCGGGCGCCCGGTGATGATAAAGGGATGACCACGGCACACCTTCCGGAAGGGCTGCTGGAACGGGCCGGGCTGTCCGCCTCCGACGTGGCCGGCTGGGCGGCGTCGGCCCCGGCCCGCGGTGGCTCGTTCCGGGCCGCCGCCGATGCCGTCAGCGGCTTCCTCATCCGCGGGCAGGCCCTGGCCCGGCGGCTGCCCGGCCGCGCTCGTGGCACGCCCGACGAGCAGGCCGCCCGCCAGGCGATCACCGGGATCATGAACGACGCCCGCGGTACGTTCCTGCGATCGCACGCGGCCGGGCTCTATGACGCGCTCACCGACCGCTGCACCAAGCGGTTGCGGGTGGAGGAACTCGTCTACGAAGCCGCCGCCGTGGTCCCCGGCCTGACCCCGGCCCGCGCCGAGATGGACGCCGAGCGCGCCCGGATGCTGCCGGAGAAGGAAGGCATCGAGTTCGCTCAGGGCCTGCTGGTGGCGTACGTGCTGGCGCTGCCGCGGCCCGGCCGGCACCTGGTCGGCGCGATGCTGTACCCGGTCCCCGAGGCGTTCGGGCGCCTAGGAGAGCTGCGGGCCAGGGGCGGGATCGACCTGGGCCCGGTGCGAGTCACTCGCCGGGGCCGGGCCGGGATCCTCGAGCTGACCAATCCGCGGCACCTCAACGCCGAGGACGACCAGACGCTCGGCCTGACCGAATGCGCGGTCGACCTGATCCTGCTCGACCCGGACATCGAGGTCGGCGTGATCCGCGGCGGCGTGGTCGAGCACCCTCGCTACCCCGGCGTGCGCGTCTTCGGTTCGGGCATCAACCTCACCCGCCTGTACCACGGGCGTATTGATTTCCTGTTCTACCTGGTGCGCGACCTCGGCTACGTGAACAAGATCTACCGCGGCATCATGCGCGCGGCGCCGGACGCGGGAGCGCCGGACCGGGGGATCGAGAAGTTGTGGGTCGCCGCGGTGGAGCGCTACGCGGTCGGCGGCGCCTGCCAGCTGCTGCACGTCGTGGACCACGTGATCGCCACCCGCGGGTCGCGCCTGTTCCTGCCGGCCCGCAAGGAAGGGATCATCCCGGGGGCGTCCAACCTGCGCCTGCCCCGCTTCGTCGGTGACCGCGCCGCGCGCCAGGCGATCCTGTCCGGCCGGGAGTGGACGGCGGGCGAGCCCGATGCGGCGCTGCTCTGCGACGAGGTGGTGCCGCCCGGCGAGATGGACCGGGCGCTCGAGGCGCGGATCGAGGCGCTCACCAATTCCGGGCTGGTGAACGCGGCTGCCAACCGGAGCGCGCTGCGGGCCGGCCAGGAGCCGCTCGACCTGTTCCGCGAGTACATGGCCACGTTCGCGGTGGAACAGGCGCGCTGCCACCTCAGCCCGGCGCTCGTCCGCAACCTGGAGGTGCACTGGAATGCCCGCGAGCGCGCCATCTGAGCGGGGGGGCTTGGCCAGCACCGGGCTGATCTGGGACCCCGCCGAGACACTGCCCCGCGAGCGGCTCGACGCGCTGGCGCTGGACCGGCTCCGCTTGACCGCCGGGCGGATCCTGCGCGGCCAGCCGTTCGGCGCCGGGCGGCTGGCCAGCGCCGGCCTCGGCGCGCCCGAGGACATCCGCTCCCTCGCCGACCTGTCCCGCGTCCCGTTCACCAGCAAGGCGGACCTTCGCGCGCACTATCCGTTCGGCCTGCTGGCCGTGCCGCGGGAGCAGCTGGTGCGCGTGCACGCCTCCAGCGGCACGCATGGCAAGCCCACCGTGGTCGGCTACACCAGGGCCGACCTCGAGAACTGGACCGAGCTGATGGCGCGGTGCATGACGATGGCCGGCGTCCGGCCCGGGATGGTGATCCATAACGCCAACGGCTACGGGCTGTTCACCGGCGGTCTCGGCTTCCACCAGGGCGGCGAGCGGATCGGGGCCATGGTGGTCCCGGTCTCGGGCGGCTTCACCGCGCGGCAGGCGCTGCTGCTGCGCGACCTCGGTGCTGACGTCCTGGTCTCGACCCCCTCCTACGCGCTCGCCATCGCGCAGGCCATCGCCGACGCCGACGGTGGTGGTGGTGGTGGAGGAGGAGGAGGAGGAGGCGGCGGCGGGGCCGTCCGGAACGGCTCTGGCGGGCTACGGCTCAAACTCGGGCTGTTCGGCGGCGAGCCGTGGACCGAGGGAATGCGCGAGCAGATCGAGCGATCGCTCGGCCTGACCGCGGTCAACTTCTACGGGCTGTCAGAGATGTGCGGTCCCGGGGTCGCCGCGGAGTGCCCGGCCCGCAGCGGCCTGCACGTGCAGGAAGATCATTTCGCCGTCGAGGTGATCGACCCCCGCGGCGGGCACGCGGTGCCGCCCGGGACCGAAGGGGAACTGGTCTTCACCACGCTGACCAAGGAAGCGTTGCCGCTGTTGCGCTACCGGACCGGTGACATCGGGCGCCTGGCCGACGCCCCCTGCGAGTGCGGCCGCACCACGGTCCGGCTGACCGGCCTGCGCGGCCGTCACGACGACATGCTGATCGTGCGGGGCGTCAACGTCCATCCCTCACAGGTGGAACACGCGCTGCTCGGCGCCGGAGGCGCCGCGCCGCACTACCGCCTGATCGTGGAGCGGTCAGGCCCGCTCGACGAGCTGACCGTTGAGTGCGAGCCCGTGCGCGCCGACCAGGATCCCGACCTGCTGCGCGGGCGGCTCGAGCGGCTCCTGCGCGATCACACCGGCCTGCGGATCACGGTGGCGCTGCTGGCGCCCGGGAGCATTCCGCGCAGCGAGGGCAAGGCCGTGCGGGTGGTGGACCGCCGTGACGCGGCCGGCGAGTACAGTGCGCCCCGGCAGTGGTACACCTGAGCCACCAGACTGACATTGTCGGGCACAGGGCTAAGGACGTTACAGGAGGCTGACATGACGGATAATCCAGCGTCCGGGCGGTACTCAGACGAGCTGGGCGGCCCGGATCCCGACGAGTCACGTTCCGACGTGCTCGGCGGCCAGGAGCCGGCCACCGACGAGCTGGGCGGCCCGGAGCCGGACGAGTCCGGCACCGACGTGCTCGGCGGCCAGGAGCCGGCCACCGACGAGCTGGGCGGCCCGGAGCCGGACGAGTCCGGCACCGACCTGCTGGGCGGCGCCGAGCCCGAGTAGCCGCCGCCGGGATCAGCCCGGCGCGTTGCGTCGCTGCGGCTGGGTGCGCCTGCGGACAGGCTGGTCAGCCGGTCCCGGGGAGCGTCAGTGCCTGCTCGACCTCTGTCTCCCACGACGCCCACCGGTCGAGGACGCTGAAGCCGAGTTCGGCGTTGATGGCGATCATGTGCTCGTTGCCGTCGGCATTCCCGGTGAGGATCCGGGTGAGCTGGGGCTCGCGCTCGGCCAGCAGTTCCAGCATGGCCACCTTGACCAGCAGCCCGAGCCGGTGCCCGCGGTGCGGCCTGGTGACCGCCGTCAGTTCCTGCAACCCCCACGCGGGGTCGGCCGGATCGACCGAGAGCTGGCTCATCCCGGCCAGCTCGCCGGTGGCCAGCGACCGCGCTGCGACCGTATAACTGCGCCAGCCCTGGACAGCCCGGCGGTGATCGTCTTTCCGAACCCGGTCGGCGTCCCAGAGCTGCGCCTCGTGCCCGGCGTCCCGCGGCATGTCGGCCGTGGCCCCGTTGATCGCGGCGACCGCCGGGAGCAGGCCCTCGGGTGCCGGCCCCGCCCAGGACAGCAGCGAGTATCCCTGCGCCGCCGACTCGGCCGACGCCCGCAGCGCGGCCAGGTGCCCGGCAGGAACGGCTTGCAGCTCGAGGACCTGGTGGGCCTCGGTGATTCCGCGGCGGGCACCGAGGGCGGCGGCGAACGCCGAGCCGGGCGAGCTTTCCCTGGCCTCGGCCGACACCAGCGCGCGGCCGTGGCCATCCGCACGGGCCGCCGCGTGCCGGACCAGCGCCGTGCCCAGGCCGGCGCGCCGCCGGCGGACGTGCACTACCGGGCTCACCATGGCGAGGTGCCGGTTCTCCCGCTGCGGCAGGGTGAGCACGTACCAGCCGCCTGGCTGGCCCGCGTGGTCGCGGGCCAGCCAGGTTTCCGACGGGTCCTCGGTCCAGCCCACCGCCATCCAGCCGGCGAAGCTGCGCAGCGACATAGGGGGCTCGTGCGGATCGTCGGCGGGGAGTCCCGAGAGGTAGATCTCGTGGCAGGCGCGCACCGACTCGCGGTCCGTGTCCGCGGCGAACCGCTGCAGGTCCATGCCTCCACCTAACCCAGGCCGGACGGCCGGCGGCAACGGTTATCCCGGCGGCGGCCCGGTCCCGGGCCGAGCCGGGGCAGGGCTCCCGGGCAGGCGGCCGCCCGCCCGGGGCAGGCCGCGCCCCCGCCCGGGGCGCCGGGCGGCCCGGCCCCTCGGCAGACCGTTATAGAAAGTACTTGCCTGCCTGGAAAGCGTCTGCTACTTTCCTACTAGGAAAGCACTTGCCGCGAGGGTTCGCCAGGAGACGATCATGAACAAGCAGCTCCGGCCCGACGAGGCCGCGGCCGCGCTGGCCGAGATCGGCAGGCAGCAGGAAAAGGCCATCGAGGCCGTGCTGGTCCCCGCGTGGTACTGGTGGGTTGTAGCGGCCGGGATGGTGGCCATCGGCGCGGCCGTGGACACCCACTCGGCGACCGTACTGGCCGTGGTCATCCCCGTCGCGGTGCTCGTCATCGCGGGGCTTACCGCGGCCATGATCTTCGGTACCTACCGCCGCGCCCGGGTGCGTGACCGCGAACTGCTCGGCGACCGCGGCGCGCTGGCCATCGTCGGCTTCACCTGGCTGATCGTGGGCCTGACGCTGGGCCTCGCCTTCGGGCTGCGGGCTGCGGGCGCGCACTGGCCGGGCACGATCGCGACGGTGATCGGCGGGGCCGCGCTGGTGGCCGGAGGGCCGCTGCTCATGCGCGCGCTGCGCCGGATCATGCTGGGTAACCGGGCCGGGCGGGCCCGATGACCGCTGCCCGGTTCGACCAGCTGATCCATCCGCCGACCCGGCTGGCCATCGTCTCGCTCCTGGCCGCCGTGGAGTGGGCGGACTTCAAGGTCATCCGCGACCAGCTGGGCCTGTCCGACTCGGCGTTGTCCAAGCAGCTGTCCACGCTGGAACAAGCCGAGTACGTGCAGATCCGCAAGGCGTTCGTCGGCAAGCGGCCTCGTACCTCGGCCCGGCTGACCGGGACCGGCCTGGCGGCGTTCCAGCAGCACGTCGCCGCGCTGCAGCAGATCGTCGGGCGGTCCGGCGTCACCGTGCTCCCGGGCTGACCGAGAAAGGCAACGGGGCGATGCCTGTTCTGGTCGGTACCTCCGGATGGCAGTATCGCGATTGGCGGGAGGTGCTGTATCCGCCCGGCCTGGCGCAGCGCAGGTGGCTCGAGTACTACGCCGGGCAGTACGCGACGGTCGAGAACAACGGCGCGTTCTACCGGCTGCCAAGTCCGCAGACCTTCGCCGACTGGCGCGCGCGGACGCCCCCGGACTTCGTGATGGCGGTCAAGGCCAGCCGCTATCTGACGCACGTCCGGCGGCTACGTGATTCGGCCGGGCCGGTGAGCCGCCTGCTGAGCGCGGCCGCGGGGCTGGGCGACCGGCTCGGCCCGGTGCTGCTCCAGCTGCCGCCGAACTTCCCCGCCGACCCTGGCGCGCTGGACGACTGCCTGCGCGAGTTCGCCGCGTTCCGCCTGCCGTGCGAGCCAGGGTCGGCGCCTGCACGAGAGCGCGGGCCGGGCGGCGGACCGGAAGCCAGCGTCCGGGTCGCGGTGGAATTCCGGCACGAGTCGTGGTGGACCGACGAGATCCGGGAACTGCTGGCGCGGCACCGTGCCGCGTTGTGCTGGGCGGACCGGCTCGGCCGCCCGGTCAGCCCGTTGTGGCGCACGGCGGACTGGGGCTACCTGCGCCTGCACGAGGGCGCGGCACAGCCGTGGCCGCGGTACGGAGAGCGCGCCCTGCGCAGCTGGGTGCAGCGGATAGCCGAAACCTGGCCCGACGGCGCGGACGTGTTCACCTTTTTCAACAACGATCCGGGCGGCGCCGCCATATACGACGCGGCCGCCCTGGCCTCGATCGCCCGGCAGGCCGGGCGCCGGGTGAGCCGTACCGCGGTCCCCCTCGGGCAGGCGTCTTAGGCCTCGGGGGCCAGCGCCTCGTTCCACTCCCTGATCCGCCAGCCGCGGACGACGCCGTGCACGACGAACGGGTCCGCCTGGGCGAACCCCTCGGCGGCCTCGCGGGTGCGGAAGACCGCCATCGCCCCGCTTCCGTCGGTGAACGGCCCGATCAGCAGGAGGCTGCCGTCCTCGTGGTACCGGTCCCAGAGGGCGCGGTGCGCGTCGAAGTGCAGGGGCGCCTTCGCGGCGACATCCTCGGCCGGGTCGTAGAACAGCACGTACTTCATGGCGCCAGCCAGTCTAGAGATGCCGCCTGACTCTTGCCTCCCCGGTCCCGGCCGCTCACTCCCCCGTCTGGCCGTCGGCGAGTTCGGTGACGATATCGAGATGGCCGGTGTGGCGCGCGTACTCCTGGAGCAGGTGGAACAGGACCCGCTCGAGCGACGCGGGATCGGCGCCGTCCCACCGCTCGCCCGGCTGGCCGATCTCAGCCAGGTCGTGTGATTCGACGATGGCCCGGGTGCGCTCGGCCCGCGCGCGGAGCGCCGCCACCAGGTCATCGAGCGTCTCCTCGGGAGCCACGTACCAGCGGCCGTCCCGGCTGTCGGCCCACGGATCGGCCACGTCGCGGCCCTCGAAGCCCCACTCGAGCCACCGCATCTCGACGTAGGTCAGGTGCTTCAGCAACTCGATGGGAGCCCAGCCCGACGGCAGCCGGCTGGTGCGCAGCTCGCGGGCGGGCAGGCTTTCGAGCTTGTCGGTCAGCCGGGAGCGGAAGTAGTCGAGGTAGGTGAGGAAGACGGCGGCCCGCGACGGCTCCGGCGTGGTGGGCTCGGGGAACGGAATGCTCACCAGTCCAGCCTGCCGCACGGCCGCGCCCGGCGCCCGCCACTCGGCCGATCGGGAAGCGGCCCGCTGTTGCGTTGTCCGGAACGATCCGGGCTGGGCCGCCGCGAGCGTGATGCTCACAAATGTACCGTCGGGCGGGCTATAGGCCACCTAACGGTACATTCGTGGCCAACTCTCTCCGAAGTTACGCATCGCGACGGCGGACAGACGCCGTAAACGCCCGGTTTTCGGGGTAATGGGCAGTTATTCGGTAAAGACAGAGCAGGTAATGAGAAAGCTTTCAGCTTTCTTCCAGCTATGCAGCCGATCATGGAACCGTCGAAGAAGGACCGACGAGCACCGAGGGGACTGTCCCGATGAGCAGCAACTACGATCCGCCGGCCTCAGTGGAGACGGGGCAGACGCCGCCCGGTCCGCACGCCCCCGGCGCGGACTCCGGCTGCTACACCAGTCACCCCGGCAGCTACGGCCTCCCGGCCGGGTACGGCGGAGGCCGCCACTCGGCCCCGAAGAGCCCGGTCCGGCGTTTCGGCCGCCCGGTGCTGATGGCCGGCGTCGCGCTCGCGGTTGGCCTGGGCGCCTTTTTCGGCCTGCAAGCCGCGAGCCTCGGCCAGAGCTCCCCGGTGCTGAGCACCCACCAGGTCGCCGCGCAGACCGACCCCGGCCTGGTCGACATCGTCTCCACGCTCGGTTACCAGCAGGCCCAGGCGGCCGGCACCGGCCTGGTGCTGACCTCATCGGGCGAGGTGCTGACCAACAACCACGTCATCGACGGTGCCACCTCGATCACGGTCACCGACATCGGTAACGGCCGCAGCTACCAGGCCAAGGTCGTCGGCTATGACCAGACCAGGGACGTGGCGGTGCTCCAGCTGCAGGGAGCCTCCGGGCTGCAGACCGTGAACCTGGGCAGCTCCTCCACCGTCGCAGTCGGCCAGAAGGTGGTCGCGCTCGGCAACGCCGGGGGCAAGGGCGGCACCCCGTCGGTCGTCACCGGCAAGATCACCGGACTCAACGCCGCGATCACCGCCTCGGACGAGGGATCCGGCACCTCCGAGCAGCTGAGCGGTCTCATCAGGCACAACGCCCCGATCCAGCCGGGTGACTCGGGCGGGCCGCTGGTCAACACCGCCGGCCAGGTGATCGGCATCGACACCGCGGGCTCGTCCTCCAGCTCGCCGCAGGAGACCGCGCAGACCACCGCGACCCAGGCCTTCGCGATCCCGATCAACGAGGCGCTCTCGATCGCCAACCAGATCGAGGCGGGCCACGCCTCGGCCACGGCGCACATCGGCGCCACCGGGTTCCTGGGGGTTGAGGTCACGTCCGCGAGCAACGCCGCGGCCGAGGGCGTGCCGTCTGGCGGCGGGGCCGTGATCGCGGGGGTCCTGCCGGGAGGTGCCGCCGAGAGCGCCGGCATCACCGCGGGCGACGTGATCACCTCGGTCGACGGCCAGTCGGTCTCCTCGCCGTCCGCGCTGCAGGCGGCGATGGAGCAGCACCGCCCGGGCGACAGCGTCACCATCGGCTGGACCGACGCTGGCGGCCAGTCCCAGTCCGCCAGCGTGACCCTCGGCGCCGGCCCGGCCGCTTAACCAGCGCGCCGGCGTCGCATGGCGACCGGCGCCCCAGACCCCAGTGCCCTGCGGCCGGCCGTAGCCGCGAAGATGGCCGGCCTGCAGGGCACTGGCTATCGCGAGCGCAGCCTGGACGGTCGGCCCCAGGGCCGGGCTCAGCGCGGTGGGCCAGGTCGAAAGCTTGGCCACCACGGTCTGGGACGGCACGTGCACGAAGACGTTCTGGCCGTTGATGCCCGAAGCGTGGAAGAACGGCACGGCCGGGTCCCTGACCCACCAGCAGTTGCGGTAGTGAGCCCCGGGCGGATAGCCGGGCGGGTGGTCCCCGCCCACGAACGCCTCCGCGCCGTCGGGAGCCCCCCGGATCGTGTCGTCGATCCACGCGCCGGGCACGATGACGCGCTCGCCGACCCGGCCGTGCTGCAGGTAGAGCTGGCCGAACCGGGCCAGGTCGCGCAGGGTCGCGCAGATGCCTCCGTCGGCCATCGGGTTGCCGTACGCGTCGACGGTGATCTCCGCGTCGAACTCGGCGCCCATCGCCTGCCACAACTCCCTGGCGATGAGCTGGTGCAGCCGCGCGCCAGCGGCCCGCTCAATCACCCACGCCAGCACGTCGGTGAGGATCGAGCGGTACCGGAACGGGCCGCCGTGCGGCCCGTCGTTCGTCAGCGTCGCGAAGTAGCTCAGCGCGTCCGGGGGCCGGGGCTGCCCGTTGTCCGGGCGCCACAGGTACACCCGCTCGTAGGTGCGCACGTCGGCTTCGGGATTGTCATAGCTCTCGTCGAACCGGGTTCCGGCCCGCATGTCCAGCAGGTCCTGCACGGTCGCGCCCTCGAACGAGGTGCCGCCCAGTTCCGGGACGATCTCTTCCACCCTGGCCGAGACCGCCAGCTCGCCTCGCCCGGCGAGCACTCCGGCGACCGCGGACGTCACCGACTTGGACACCGACATCAGCAGGTGCGGGACGTCGGGCGCCAGGCCGTTGAAGTAATGCTCGGCCACCACCTGGCCCTGGTGCAGCACCAGGAAGCCGTCGGTGTAGGTCTCCTCCAGCAGCTCGGCTACGGTCAGCTCACGGTCGGAGTCGGCGAACCTCAGGCCGAGGACGTCGCGCTCGGCGCGCGGCAGCGGCCAGGCCGGCCCTTCCGCGCGCGCGATCTTCGCCGTCGGGATCAGCTCGCGGATGTGCTGGAAGGCCCACCGGTTGAACGGCGGGTCCTGCCAGTTCGCGAGCGTCACCCGCGACTGCGGGGGGAACGGAGGCGCCCCGGTCATCAGCGCCGGGCCTGGCGCCCCGTCGGCGGCGGACGGCGATTGGGCGAGTCCAGCCACAGGCAGCACTCCTCGTCGACGGCAATACAGAAGACCGTTATACCGTCCGGCCGACGGTTAGCCGCACCGGACGCCGGACGGGCCCGTGTCGTTACCGGTATAAGTGCCGGTGAAGCCGACCGGTGTGCCGTGCGCGTAACCCCCGGGCGCCCGTGAGGTTCGGTCAGCCGAGCCGGCTCAGCGCGGGGATGCCGCGCTGCTCGGCGAGAATTCGCTTGAGGGCTGGGACGCCGCCCTCACGGACGGCAAGATGAACATCGATCAACCGGCGCTGGGCCGCGGCATCGCCGGCGAACGCCGCGCAGCACAGCTCGGGCTCGGCGTTGGCGACGGCCAGGATCGCGCCCGTGCCGCCCAGCGGCCCGGCCAGGGCCAGCAGCGCCGACGAGCCGACGAAGGTACAGCCCGGATAGTGCGCGACCTCCGCGAGCAGCCGGTCCGGATCGCCCGATGAGTCCTTCAGCCCGGCCACCGGCAGGCCTGCCAGCGCGCTGACCGGGACGCCGGGCGACGAGACCCACGGGATGTGGTAGGCGAGCACCGGGAGGCCCGCTGCGGCCCGGACGAGCGCCGCGTAGTAGCCGACCAAGTCCTCGCTGCCTGGCGGCGGCCAGGCCAGCACCGCGTCCGCCCCGGCTGCGGCGGCGGCCGCCGTCAGCTCGGCCGCGCGGCCCGAGCTGCCGGCCCCGGTGCCGGCCAGCACCGGGACGTCCGGCGGCACGGCGTCGCGCACCGCGCGGATGATCCCGCCGCGCTCGGCGTCGGTCAGGGTGCCGGCCTCGCCGGTCGTGCCGCAGGCCAGCACCGCCTGCATGCCCCGGTCGGCGAGATCGGCCGCGAGCGAGGCGGTGGCTGCCGCGTCGACGCCGCCGCCGTCGTCTAGCAGAGTGACCAGGGCTACCCCGACTCCGGTGAACAAGTCCATCAGCGACTCCGTCCGGCCAGCTCTGGCCAGACCCGCGCGCTGGCCTTTATAGTGACTTTAGTCGACAATCGACAATACGATGACTGCGGCGGCCGTGGTGGAAGGCAGCGACGGCCGCAAGCAGGAAGCAGCGACGGGCCGCCGGTGCGGCGATGACCGAAGGTTGGGGGTGTCGTGCCGGAGGCGCGCTCTGGAGGTACGGTGCCGGAGGCGCGCTCTGGAGGTACGGTGCCGGAGGCGCGCTCTGGAGGTACGGTGCCGGAGGCACGCTTCGAGGGCATGGTCGCCGTGGTTACCGGGGGCTCCAACGGGATCGGCCGCGCCATCGCGCAGAGCTTCGCGGACGAGGGTGCCCAGGTCCTGGTCTGCGACCTGGTGGACTCCGGGTATTTCGCCGACGACCCGCGCGTGGCCACGGTCACCGGGGACATCAGCCGCGGAGGGCTGGCCGACCAGGTCATCGCCGCCGCGGTCGGCCAATGGGGCAAGGCGGACATCCTGGTCAACGACGCGGCCTCCTATCCCGACGGTACGCTGCTCGAGATGCCCGCCGACGCCTGGGAGCGGGTCTTCAGCGTGAACGTCACCGGCACCTTCATGATGACCCAGGCGTTCGCCCGGCACTGCGTGCGCCGCGGCGCCCGGCATGCCGCCGTGGTCAGCATCTCGACCGGGTCGGCCCGGAACCCCCGCCCGGCCGGCGCCGCCTACAGCGCGTCGAAGGCGGCGGTCGAGACCATGAGCAAGGTGTTCGCTATGGAACTCGGGCCACACGGGATCCGGGTGAACGTGGTCGCCCCCGGCTACATCGACGTCCGCGGGTGGAGCGACGCCTACCCGGACCGCGCGGCCGGCGACCTGCGCGCGGCGCTGGTCCGGTCGATCCCGCTCGGCCAGGCAGGCCATCCCCGGGACATCGCCAGCGCAGTGCTGTTCCTGGCCTCCCGCGATGCGCGCCACATCACCGGCACGGTGCTGGAGGTAGACGGCGGCTCCAACGCCGGCCGGTTCGCCCTGCACGCCCACGCCGGGAACGGGCAGCCCGGTGACCGCGGCTAGCCAGGTCCCGGCCGAGGAGGCCGGCCGCGACGGCGACGTGCCGATCATCGAGACGCTGGAGGTCGCTAAGTACTTCTCGGCCGGGCGCGACGCGGTGGGCCGGGCCAGGCCGTCACTCAAGGCCGTGGACGGGGTCTCGGTGACGATCCGGCGCGGCGAGACCCTCGCGCTCGTCGGCGAGACCGGCTCGGGCAAGACCACATTCGGCCGCCTGCTGCTCGGCCTGTACCGGCCGACCAGCGGTGACATCCGCTACCGGGGCGTGAGCATCCTCGACCGCAAAAGCGAGACCGCCCGTGCCGTGCGGCGGCAGGTCCAGGGCGTGTTCCAAGATCCGTACTCGTCGCTGAATCCGACGATGACGATCGGCCAGTCGCTGACCGAGGTGCTCAAGGTGCACCATGTGGTGGGGCGCAAGGAGCGCGCAGACCGGGTGGCCGAACTGCTCCGCACGGTCGGGCTGTCCACCGCCCAGGCGGGCCGGCGCCCGCACGCGTTCAGCGGCGGGGAGCGGCAGCGGGTGGGGATCGCCCGCGCGCTGGCCGTCGAGCCTGAGGTCGTCATCGCCGACGAGCCGCTGTCCGCGCTCGACGTCTCGATCCAGGCCCAGGTGCTCAACCTGATGATCCGGCTGCAGGAAGAACGCGGCCTGACCTACCTGTTCGTCACGCATGACCTGGATGTCGCCCGGCACATCAGCCAGCGCACGGCCGTGCTCTACCTGGGCCGGGTGGTCGAGCAGGCACCCACGGAGGCGATCTTCGCCGAGCCGCTGCATCCCTACACCCAGGCGCTGGTCCGCGCGGCGCCGCGGCTCACCACCCACCGCAAGGCGATCAAGCCCGCGCTGACCGGTGACATCCCCAACGCCATCGAGCGGCCGGCGGGCTGCCACTTCCACCCGCGCTGCCCGATGGCCATGCCGGTCTGCCAGGTGCGCGAGCCCGCGCTGATTCAGCTGCCGGGCGGGCGTTCCGTCACGTGTCACCTGCACGATCCGGAGGTGATGGCGCAGGGCCGTCCCGGTCGGGAAACCCCGTCAGGTAGTGGACCCGCAGTTCCCGGCGCAGCCGGCTGAGGTCGCCCTCGCTGACCGCGTCGAAAAGGGCGCGGTGCCGCTCGACCGCCTCGAGCAGGCTGATGCCCTGGCGCTCGATCTCCTCTCGCATCACCGCGCCCATCTGGCTGTTGAGCATGGACCAGAGGTCCTTGAGCCGGCGTCGCCCGGACACGTCGATGAGCAGCTCATGGAACCGGGTGTCGCTGTCGACCAGCGCGTCCATGTCGTCGGTCCGCGCGGCGACCGACATGTGCTCCAGCACCAGCCGCAGGTTCCTGACCAGCTCCTTCCGGTTCGGCCCGAAGCCGCGGTCAAAGCTGGCGTCCTCCAGCACGTACCTGGCGAAGCACACGTCCTCGGCGTCATCGGGTGACATCCTGGTCACCACGGTGTACCGGCGGGGCACGATCGCGATCAGGCCCTCGGCCTGCAGGCTCCTCATGGCATCCCGGATGGTCCCCCGGCTGACCCCGAACTCGGCGGCCAGGTTCGCTTCGACGAGGCGGGTCTCGGCCGGCAGCTCATTGTTCAGGATGCGGCGCCGGAGGGCCCGGCCTACCGCCTCCGGCAGCGAGACGTGCTCGAGTATGGCTCCCACTTTCCCTCACCCGGATCGGGGGGCGTCGTCAGTCACTGTAGTTTTAGCACCGCCCCGGTCAAGCCGACGTGGCCGGCCGGATCCGGCCGCGGCCGCAGCGCCGCGGCCGGCCCGGTCAGGATCGGCGTGATGCCGGGCCCGTGCCCGGGCAGCGGGCTGGCCCCGTGCATCACCACGCCGACCGTCACCCAGCCCCGGCGATACCCCATGTTCCATCGCGCGTCGATGTCGGTGACCGCGACCAGGTCCCCCAGCCGCAGGTCCCCGGCGCCGTTCGGCCCGGGTGGCGGCAGCTGCAGGTCCAGGTCCCATGCGGCGGCGGGCAGGCCGACGCCGTTCCCGGCCACCTTGCTCGGCAATGTCATCCGCACGCCGACGGTCACCGGGGCCGCGTCGTCACCGGCTGGCGGCGATGGTGAGGGCGGCAGGTCGACCGGCAGCAGGGCCAGCGCGTCGGGATCGAGATTCATGATCATGACGTCCGGGGGCAGGGCCTCCGGCCGCAGCCCCTGACCGCACGCGCGCACGGCCACCTGGTCGGAGGGCCGCATCCGGGCCAGGTCCGCCTGGCCGAAGCCGACGATCACTCGCCCTTCCTCCCCGCGCTTGCCCAGGACCACGCCGCGCGCACCCGCGGCCCGGCCGGTGCGCACTCGCGCGGTGTTGCCGATGCAGGCGTAGGCCGCCAGCGCGTGCCGGGCCGCGGCGTCCGGATGTACCAGGCAGGCACCGGGCGCGGCGTGGTCGCCGGCCAGCCCGAACACCGAGTCCCCGAGTTGCAGGTCCAGCACGATCCCGCCGTCCCCCAGGGGTACGTACGGGCGGCCATCACGGTCAATCCGCCACGGACCGCCGTCTAGCGCCGGGTGCTCGATCACGCCGAGCAGGTTGACGGCCACCGGCCGCAGCGCGGTCACCGGGCGTCCGGGGGGGCTGGAACGCTCGCCCGGGCCTCGGGCTGCGGATGGAGCCAGCTGGCCAGGTTGGCGTCGGGATCGTCCACCAGGTGAAAGGCCTCGGCGGGCCCGCTCAGCAGCGTGCTGGGGCCCGGCCCGTGGCCGAACAGCAGGCACTGGCCGGTGGAGATGACCCCGACGGTTAGGTAGCCGGCCCGGTAGCCGCGGCCGTACCGGTGGTCCGCATCGGCCAGCGCCACGATGTCGCCGACCCGTAGCCCCTCTAGGCCGAGGGACAGGTCCTCGCCCAGCCCCGCGTACGCGCCCATCAGGTCGGTGTTGGCGTACTCCGACACCATCCCGGCCCCCGCCCCGATCGCCTCGGCCGGGACCCGGGCGGCCACGTGCACCTCGAGGCGGCCATCGGGCCTGGTGCCGCCCGGCATCCGCTCGATCAGGCCAGGGTCGCAGTTCTTGACCGTGATCGCCGGATGCTCGGGCAGCGTGAGCCCCTGTCCGCAGGCCAGGACGATGACCGCGTCGCCGACGGTCAGGTCCGCGGCCGCCGCCTCGGGGAAGTCGGCCAGGACGTACGCGTGCTGGCCGACGACGTGGCCTACGGCCCCTTCGGCGGGTCCTGAGACCACCCGGACCTCGTTGCCCACGCAGGTCAGGAACTGCAGCGCCATGTTCGCGCCGGGGTCCCGATGCCGGACCGACGCGCCGGGCTCCAGGTGGTCGGAGGCGTAGCCGGTGGCCGGGTCCCCGCAGTGCACGCCCAGCGTGACCCCGCCCATGCCCGGCAGCACGAACGGCTGGCCGTCGGGTCCCACCCGGTAGGCGTGACGGTCGGCCAGGGCGGGCCAGACCTCTCCGGCCAGGACCTGGCGGACCAGCCGGCCCGCGTTGGTCGTGACGTTCACGCCGCGCCCGCCGCGCCCGCCGCGCCGGCCGCGTCGAGCGGGAAGCTCACCCAGGCGCGGGCCCGGTGCGACGCCTCGAACCCGTTGATGGTCTCCTGCACGAGCGCGCCCTGGGCGAAGTCGCCCTGGCTGACCCGCCGGGGGTCGAGGATCTCGCTGGTGAAGTCGCTGACCAGGTTGGAGTAGAACAGGTAGTCCCAGGGCTCGCCGGAGTGGCCGCCCGGCGGGAAGAACCGGGCCGGGATCTCGTGCTCCACGAACTCGACGGCGTCCTTGGTCGCGGTCTTGATCGTCTGGCAGATGCCGAACTCGTCGACCAGCCGGACGATCAGCGCGCCCTCGGAGCCGTAGATGCGGGCCTCGATGCCCGGGTAGTTGCCCACGGTCACGTAGGAGGACTGGATCGAGGCCAGCACGTCCGGGCCGAACTCGACGATCCACATGTCGCCGTCGTCGATGTTGGCCCGGGTCATCTTGCCGGTATCGCGGATCACGCGCTTGGGCACGAAGTTGCGCATGGTGCCCACCATCGCCGTCAGCGGCCGGTCCAGCCACCAGTGCATGATGTCGATGACCGGGGCGCCGTAGCCCTCGATCGAGGACACCGCGACCTGCGCCGGGTCCGCGTCCGGGTCGAACTGGCGCAGCGGGGTGGCCGGGTCGATCCACTGGCTGTTCTGCTCGTACCCGTTGAAGATGTACGGTTCCCCGACGAAGCCGGAGTCGATCAGCTCCTTGGCGTACCGGACGGCCGGCGCGTAACGGAACGTGAACCCGAGTTTCGTCCGCAGCCCGCGGGAGGCCGCGAGCTCGGCGGCCTGCCGCGTCTTGCGGTAGTCCGTGTGCACCGGCTTCTCACAGAGCACGTGCTGGCCGGCCGACAGCGCGTCCCAGGAGATCTGGAAGTGCGGCCGGTTCCCGGTCACCACGTCGACGACGTCGATGCCCGGGTCGCCGAGCAGCTCGCGGTAATCGGTGGTGGTCCGGTCCACGGCGAACTTGGCGGCGGCCGCGGCCAGCGCGGCCTCGTCCACGTCGGCCAGGGCGACGACCTCCGCGCGCGGGTCCCGCTGCCAGCCGGGGATGTGCGCCACCTGCGCCCAGCGCCCGGTGCCGACGACCGCGACCCGGATCGTGTCTGCCGTCATGGTGCGTTCCTGCCTCTCGCTCAGTGCTGGCCGTGACCGTTCCCCGGGGCGCCTCCGGAGCCAGCTCAATACCCGGCGGCCCGGTCGTAGACGTTGCGCAGCGGCCGGCCGGCCAGCCAGCGCTGCAGGTTGTCGGCGAACAGTTCGGTGAGCAGGCCGTTCTCGGCGGCGACCGTGGAGGCCGAGTGCGGCGAGATGACGACGTTCGGCATCTCCCACAACGGCGAGGAGGCCGGCAGCGGCTCGGCCGCGAACACGTCCAGGAACGCGCCGCCCAGGTGCTGGCTGCGCAGCGCGCCGATCAGCGCGTCCTCGTCGATGACCTGGCCCCGGCTGATGTTCACCACGATCGCGCCGGGCCGCATCAGCCGCAGCTCGCGCTCGGAGATCAGGTGCCTGGTCTGCTCGGTCAGCGGGCAGGCGAGGATCAGCGCGTCCACGTCCGGCAGCGCCTGGTCGATCTGGCTCACCGCGATGCAGGAGGCCACACCGGGGACGTCGACGGCCCGCTCCGCGGGCGGGAGGCGGACGGCCCCGACCACCTCGACCCCGGCCGCCGACAGCAGCCGGGCCACCGCGCGGCCGACGCCGCCCAGCCCGATCAGCAGCACGCGGGAGCCCGCGACCTGGGCGGCGGCGTGCGGCCGCCAGTGCCGCTGCTCCTGCCAGCGGGCGAGCTGCGGCATGCCCTTCGCGAAGTACAGCAGCCCGAGGAGCGCGAACTCGGCCAGCGGAGTGCCGTGGACCCCGCTGGCCGTGGTGAACACCAGCGACGTGCGCGCCAGGCCGGTCCGCTCCAGGAACCCGCCGATGCCCGCGCTGGTGCCCTGCACCCAGCGCAGCCGCGGGCAATGGCGGGGCATGTCGGCCGGCGCCTGCCAGTCGAAGTCGAAGCTGATGTCGGCCTGCCGCCGCAGCGCCGACCAGCGGTCAAGCTGGGCCGCGGACAGCGCCCGGGGCACCCCGGTGTGATCGGCGGGATAGCGCGGAACCGGCAGCAGGCCCGGCTCGTAGAGCACCGACACCCGCGGGTCGGCGGCCTCGATTCGGGCGGCGTGTTCGGGCTCCAGCGGCGTGGCCACCAGGACGCTCACCGTGGTGCTACCCGCGGTACCTCCCCCCCCGGTCCCCCCGCTCATCCCCCCGGCGGTCCCGGTGATCCCGTCGGACGTCATCCACCCTCGTTTGCCGCACCTGAAATCGACCGATTGTCGACAATCAACGATTGTCTCCATTCGGGTGCCCCGAAGTCAATACCGGTACGACGCACGCAGCGGCCGGCCCGGGCCGGGCAGGGCCGCGCGGTGCCCGTCCGGTCCGCACCTGCCTGCAAGGCAGAGCCCTGGCCCTGTAAAGAGGGTATAACGGACGGGCGCTGAGTATTGACGGGCCGAGGGCACGTTTTTACAGTAAGGCCAGGTTGTCGACAATCGACGAAGGGGGCGCGCGATGTTCCGAGCCACCCGGTCCCGGATCCTCAGCGCGGGCGTCATCGCCCTCGCCATCGCCGCCGCGGGATGCGGCGGCTCGGCCACCCCCAGCGGCAGCGGCGGCTCCAGCACGGGGGCCACCGTCAACACGCTGGTCATCGCCAACGCCGTCAAGGTGGACACCCTGGACCCCGAGGCCAACTCGGTGAACGAGTCCATCTGGCTGGACCAGAACCTGTACAGCCGGCTGCTCCAGCCCAACTCCACCGGCACCGCCCTGCTGCCCGACCTGGCCTCGTCCTGGACTATCTCCCCGAACGGCCTGACCTACACCTTCCACCTGCGCCCGGACGCGAAGTTCTCCAACGGCATGCCGGTCACCGCGAACGACGTCGTCTACTCGATCGACCGGTCCCGCGCGTTCGCCGGCGGCTGGGGGTTCCTGCTGACCGCGGTGAAGACCATCACCGCGCCGGACCAGCACACGGTCGTGATCACCTTGTCGCAGCCGCACGCCCCGCTGCTCGCCGACCTCGCCATGTACGCCTACTCGATCGTGCCGGAGAGCCTGGTCAAGGCGCAGGGCAGCTCGTTCTTCCAGCACCCCGTGGGCAGCGGCCCGTTCATGGTCACCTCTTACAACCCCGACAGCGAGGTGGACCTGGCCCGCAACCCGTACTTCTACGGGACCAAGCCCAAGATCAGTAAGGTCAGGGTCCTCATCGTGCCCGACGACAACACCCGGGTGCTGATGCTGGAGAGCAAGAAGGTCGACGTCATCGAGAACCCGCCGGGCAACCTGGTCAGCCAGATCAACAGCACCCCCGGCCTGAGCGTGCAGCTCTTCCCGTCTACCCGGGTGGACTTCATCCAGCTGGACGAGCACTTCGCCCCGTTCAAGAACCAGCTCGTGCGCGAGGCCCTGAACTACGCGATCAACCGGAAGGCGATCGTGCAGCTCGCCTACCAGGGGCACGCGACCCCCGGCGCCTCGTTCATGCCCTACAAGATGAAGTTCTTCGACTCCAGCATCCAGCCGTACCCGTACGACCCGGCCAAGGCCAAGCAGCTGCTGGCCAAGGCCGGCTATCCGCACGGCTTCAACACGTTCCTCATCACGGTCAGCGGTGACGTGGCCGGCCAGGCCGAGGCCATCGTGGTCAAGTCCGAGCTCGCCGCCGTCGGGATCAACGTCAGCATCCAGTCCTACGAACTGCTGACCGCCTACGACAAGGAAGACGGCGGCCATTCGGAGATGGGCGAGCGGTACTGGACCAACGACATCATCGACCCGGACGAGGTCGCGACGTTCGGGGCCGACTGCCAGGGCGGCGCGTTTGCCTTCAACAGCTACTGGTGCAACAACCAGGCCAACACCCTGGTCACCCAGGCGCGCGGCGAGCTCAACGACAGCACGCGGCAGCAGATGTACGACCAGATCCAGCAGATCGTCTACCAGCAGTCGCCGTTCATCGTCATCGACTACAGCCCCTACCGGTACGGCGTGGGTGACTGGGTGCACGGGTTCCACGTGACGCCGCTCGGCAACTACGACCTGTCCCTGGAAACGCTGACGGTGAGCACCCCGTAGGGCGGCAGGCCCCGTGAACCGCTTCGGGACGCTCCCGCGGCGCATCTTCCACACGGTCATCGCGCTCTTCGGCATCACGCTGGTGACGTTCTTCCTGCTCCGGCTGATCCCGGGCGACCCCGCCCTGGCCATCCTGGGCAGCAGCTACACCCACCAGCGGGCCGTGGCCATCGACGACTTCCTCGGCCTGAACCGGCCCATCTGGACGCAGTACGGCCTGTACATGGGCCGGCTATTCCACGGCAACATGGGCTTCTCGTTCTTCTACGACGAGCCGGCCACCACCGTCATCCTGCAGCACGTCGCGCCCACGGTGTTCCTCATCGTGTACGCCGGGGTGCTGGCCGCGCTGATCTCGTTCCCGATCGGCTTCATCTCCGGGCTGCGGCGCGGCGGCGTGGTCGACCAGGCGGGCCGGATCTTCTTCACGCTCAGCTTCGCGATGCCGGCGTTCTGGCTGGGGATCATCTTCATCCTGCTGTTCAGCGTGCACACACACGTCTTCCCGATCAGCGGCTTCGGCGCCGGGTTCATCGGTCACCTGTACTACCTGTTCCTGCCGGCGCTGACGATCGCGCTGGGCTTCTCGACCGTCCTGGTCCGGAGCCTGCGCACGGCCACCATCTCCGCGCTGCAGGCGGAGTTCGTGGACACGGCCCGGATGAAGGGCATCCCCTGGCGCCGGGTGCTCTGGCGGCACGTGTTCCGGATCGCGATCCTGGCCGTGGTCGCCGTCTACGGCGTCAACCTCGCCTACCTGGTCAGCGGGACGGTCCTGGTGGAGAACGTGTTCTCGCTGCCCGGCCTGGGCACGCTGCTGGTCAGCTCGGTCAACGACCGGGACTACCCGGTGGTGCAGGGGATAACGCTGCTGTTCGCGGTGATCATCGTCTGCATCAACCTGCTGACCGACCTGGCCCAGGCCGCGCTGGACCCGCGGGTCGGGCAGGAAATCGGAACATGAGCACGGCTTGGGCGGCCAGCCCGTCCGACCTGCTGATGCGGGCGGCCACCAAGGCCGCGGGCCGGCGCCGCAGCGTCACCCGGCGCCGGCTCACGCTGATCGTCGGGCTGGTCATGCTCGGCATCGCGATCCTGGCCGTACTCCTGGCCCCGGTCCTGGTCAGCCAGAACCCCACGACCATCGACCCGCTGCACCCGCTGGCGCCGCCGCTCACCCCCGATCACCTGCTCGGCACCGACCAGTACGGCCGGGACATCCTCGCCCGCATCCTGTACGGCGGCCGCATCGACCTGGCCATCGCGTTTGGCGCGACCGCCGTCACCCTGGTCTTCGGCACGCTCTACGGCCTGATCGCCGGGTATATCGGCGGGCGCGCGGACAGCGTGATGATGCGCGTGGTCGACGTGGTCTTCGCGTTCCCGTTCCTGGTCCTGATCATCGCCATCGTGGCGATGCTCGGGCCCAGCATCTTCAACATGTTCATCGCGATCTGGATCACCAGCTGGGTGGCCTACGCGCGCATCATGCGCGCGCAGGCCGTGGTGGCCAAGAAACAGCAGTACGTGCTGGCCGCGCGCGCCCTCGGGTACAGCAGGCTGCGCGTCATGTTCCGGCACATCCTGCCGAACACGGCCTCCGCGGTGATCATCTTCTCGATGGTCGACGCGGTCGGGAACATCATCCTGGCCGCGTCGCTCGGCTTCCTCGGGCTCGGTGCCCAGCCCCCGGCCCCGGAGTGGGGCACGATGATCGCCGACGGCCAGAACTACATCCTGACGTCCTGGTGGCTCGTGGCCATGCCCGGGCTAGCCGTGCTCTACATCGGGATCTCCTTCGCCCTGATCGGGGACGGGCTGGCCGACCTGCTCCGGGCGGGCCAGCCGTGACCACGGGGCAGCCGGCTTCCGGGGCCGGCGCGCCGCTCCTGGACGTCCGTGACCTGCACAGCTACCTGGCCACCGGACAGGGCGTGGTCCGCGCGGTCGACGGGGTGTCGCTGACCGTGCACGGTGCCGAGATCCTCGGCATCGTCGGCGAGAGCGGCTGCGGCAAGACCGTCACCTGCCGTACGATCATGGGCCTGATGCCGGCCGGCATCCTGCACACCAGCGGCGAGGTGATCTACCACCCGCGCGGTGACCAGAACCTCCTGGACGCCTCCCAGGCCCAGTGGCAGGCGCTGCGCGGCGCCCACCTGGCGATGATCTTCCAGGACCCGATGACCGCGCTCAACCCGGTGCGCACCATCGGCGACCAGCTGCTCGAGGCCGTCAACGCGCACGCCAAGCTATCCCGGTCCGAGGCCCACACCCGGGCCATCGGCCTGCTGGAGCGCGTCGGCATTCCCGCCCCGGCCCGGCGGATGAAGGACTACCCGTTCCAGTTCAGCGGCGGAATGCTGCAGCGGGCCCTCATCGCGATCGCGCTGGCCTCCTCGCCCCGGCTGCTGCTGGCCGACGAGCCGACCACCTCGCTCGACGTCATCATCCAGGACCAGATCCTCAGCCTGCTGCTGGAGCTGCAGCAGGACACCGGCATGAGCATGATCCTGGTCAGCCACGACCTCGCGGTGATCACCGAGGTCTGCGACCGGATCGTCGTCATGTACGCCGGCCAGGTGGTGGAAGAGGGCAAGACCGCGGACATCATCACCGAGCCCAAGCACCCGTACACCCAGGCGCTGCTGGACGCGCTGCCGCAGGAGGGCCAGCGCGGGGAGCTGCGCAGCATCGGCGGGTCGCCGCCGAGCCTGATCGACGTGCCGGACGGCTGCCGGTTCGCCCCGCGGTGCCGGTACGTCACGGACGAGTGCCGGTCCTGGAACACCGAGCTCCTGGACACCGGGGAGCACGAGCACGCGGCCCGCTGCTGGCGGCACGATGAGATCGGGAGGGCACCGGTATGGCTGCAGGGCAGCGACTCGGCATAGGCGTGGTCGGCGCGGGCCGCTGGGCAGGCCTGGCGCACCTGCCCGGCTGGGCCCGGGACGGGCGGTGCAAGATCGTCGGCGTCTGCGATCTCGACCTGGAGCGGGCGGCGGCCGCGGCCGAGCGTTACGGCGCCGAGGTCGCCGCCGGCGACTACCGCGAGCTACTCGACCGTGGCGACATCGACATCATCGACGTGGTCACCCGCGACAGCGATCACTTCCCGATCAACCGCGCGGCCATCGAGGCCGGCAAGCACGTGCTCAGCGAGAAGCCGGTCGCGCACGACTACCGCGACGTCCGGCAGGTCGCGGAGCTGGCCCGGGCCAAGGGGCTGAAGACGAAGGTCGGCTTCACGTTCCGGTACAGCCCCGCGGTCCGGTACCTGAAGGACCTGATCGCCCAGGGCGATCTCGGCACGCCGTTCATCTACAACGCCTACGAGCAGAACTCGCAGTGGCTCAGCCCAAGGTCGGCGCTGCGGAGCCAGGAGCGGGCCAACGACGGGCCGATCCGGGTGGCCTCGCTGGAGGGCTACGGGGCCCCGGTCATCGACATCGGCCACTGGTTCATGGCATCGGACCTCACCGCGGTCGTGGGAGTGCTGCGCAACTTCATCCCGGAACGGCTGATCGCGGCGACCGGGAAGATGGCGCGCACGAACATCGACGACGGGGACATCTTCATGGGCGAGTTCGCCAGCGGCGCGATCTGCTCGGTGCAGAGCAGCTTCGTCACGGTCGGGAACTACCCCGGGATCGAGGTCCGCGTCTACGGCAGCGAGGGCGCCGGCATCGCCCGGCTGGTCGAGGAGTTCGGCATCTGCGAGACACTTAAGCTGGCCAGGCCGGATGATGTGGAGTTCCGGGAGGTCGAGGTCCCAGCCCGCTACTACCCGCCGGGCGGCAGCCGGCGCGAGTCGTGGCGGACGCTGTACTACGCCAACCTCACGGCGAACTTCGCCAGCGAGGTCCTGGGCGAGATCGAGGGCAACGAGGGCAACTTCGACGACGGACTATGGGTCCAGGAGGTCATCAACGCGGTGGAGATCTCGCACCACGAACGGCGCTGGGTGAGCCTGCCCATCGAGGCCCCGCTCGGCGCGGCGGAAAGGCAGGCGTGATGACCGAGCCGAGCCAGGTGCGCTGGGGCATCATCGGTACCGCGAACATCGCCCGCGCGGTGTTCCTGCCCGGCCTGCGCCAGGCCGGGGGCGAGGCGTCGGCCGTGGCGGGCCGGGACGCCGACCGCACCGCGAAATTCGCTAGCGATAACGGGATCGGCCGTGCCGTCGTGGGCTACCAGACCCTGATCGACGACCCGGAGATCGACGTGCTCTACATCCCGCTGCCCAACGCGCTGCACGCCGAGTGGACCATCCGGGCCCTCGAGGCGGGCAAGCCGGTGCTGTGCGAGAAGCCGCTGTGCGGCACGCTGCCGGACACCGAGCGCGTGCTCACGATCGCCCGCCAGACCGGCACCCTGCTCTGGGAGGCGTTCTCGTTCCCGTTCCACGCGCAGCTGGCGGAGATCAGGCGCCTGGTCGCCGACGGCGCGATCGGCGAGCTGATGGAGATCAAGTCCAACTTCCACTTCATGGTCAGGAGCCCGGCCAACATCCGGCTGTCCCGCGACCTGCAGGGCGGGGCCCTGCTCGACGTCGGCTGCTATCCGGTCCGGCTGGCCCAGGAGCTCTTCGGCCCGGCCCACGAGACCGCCTGGGCGCGGGCGACCTGGGGCGGCGACGACGTCGACGTGGACACCTGGGGGGTGCTCGGCTACCCGGGCGGGCGGCGGCTGATGTTCTCGTGCGGATTCGGCCGCAGCTACGACGCGTTCACCACGCTGGAGGGCACCGGCGGGCAGATCCACGCCACCAACCCGTTCCACCCCGGGCCCGCCGACAGCTACCAGGTCATCCGCCCCGGCGACGAGCAGGGCAGCGTCCCGGCCGCGCCCGACGAGCTGTCGTTCGCCCCGCTGACCCGGCACATCGACGCCGTGCTCCGCGGCGAGCAGGAGCCCCGACTGCTCGCCGTCGACACCGCGCTGCCGACCGCGCAGGCCCTGGACGAGCTGGCGGAGTCGGCGCAACGGCATCGCTGAGCCGCCGCCGGGCCTACGCGGGCCCGGCGGCCTCGTCGATGAGGTAGCCGGCGGCGATCTCCCGGTGCTGCTCGGGCGTGCCGAGCATCAGCTCGGTGGACTTGGCCCGCCGGTAGTACAGGTGCGCGTCGTGCTCCCAGGTGAAGCCGATCCCGCCGTGGATCTGGATGTTGTCGGCGGCGGCCCGGAAGTACGCCTCGGAGCAGAACGCCTTGGCCAGGCTCGACACCAGCGGCAGCTCGTCCGACCCGTCCTGCGCGGCCCAGGCCGCGTAGTAAGCCGCCGACCTCGCCGACTCCACCTCGAGCAGCAGGTCGGCGCACATGTGCTTGATCGCCTGGAAGCTGCCGATGGGGCGGCCGAACTGCATCCGGATCTTCGCGTACTCGACGCTCATGTCCAGGCAGCGCTGCGCCCCGCCGACCTGCTCGGCGGCCAGCGCCACGACCGCCTGCCGCAGCGTCCGCTCGACCACGTCGGCGGCGTCGCCCTCGGCGCCGATGCAGCCGCCCGCCGTGCCGTCCAGGTCCAGCACCGCCTGCTTGCGGGTCATGTCGAGCGTCTCCAGCGGGCGGCGCGCCAGCCCGTCCGCGTCGCCCCGCACCGCGAACAGGCTCGGCCCGCCGTCGGCCTGGGCGACGACCAGGATCAGGTCGGCGACGTGGCCGTCGAGCACGAAGGACTTGCGGCCGTCGAGCAGGTACCCGTCGCCGGAGCGGCGGGCCCGGGTCTGCAGCCCGTCGGTGGTCCACGCGCCGTCGGCCTCGGGAACGGCCACGGTGGCGATCGTGGCGCCGTCGGCGATCGCAGGCAGGTAGTCCTCGGCCGCGGCCTGGTCTCCGCTGGCCAGGATCGCGTGCACGGCCAGGACCGCGGAGGCGAAGTAGGGCGCGCACAGCAGCGCCCGGCCCATTTCCTCGCACGCGACGGCGAGCTCGACCGGGCCGGCCCCGGCGCCGCCGTACTTCTCGGGGATGACCAGGCCCTGCAGGCCGAGCTGCCCGGCCAGCTGGGCCCAGGTCTGCGGGTCGTAACCCTGCTCGGTGGCCATCAGCCGCCGCACCTCGGACGACGGCGACTTGTCCTGCAGGAAGCGGCGGAGGGTGGCGGCGAGCTCGGTCTGCTCATCGGTAAAGGTGAAGATCATGACGCCTCCCCCGCCCCGGCCGTCTGGGGCTGCGCTGCCTGGGTTCCGACCTTGAGCTCGCGGAACGGCATCGTCCGGGACGGATCCGGCTCCCGGGGCAGGCCGAGCACCCGGTCCCCGATGATGTTCCGCTGGATCTGGTCGGAGCCGCCGTAGATGGACGGCCCGGGCGTGGCCAGCGTCTGCATGGCCAGGCGCCCGCCGAGCGGGCCGTCGTCGCCGGCCAGCATTGCCTGCGGGCCCGCGATCAGCGACGCGGTGTCGCGCCACTGCCGGCCGATGCGCGAGGCCATCAGCTTCCCGAGCGAGGCCTCGGGACCCGCCCGCCCCCCGGCCCGCAGCTTGGCTCCCGCGCGCAGGCCGTTCCACGTGTTGGCCGAGGCCAGGGTGTACAGGCGCACGATCTGCTGGCGGACCTCGGGATCCTGGTCGCGTCCGAGGTCGGCGGCCAGCCTGACCAGCGGGATGATGCCGCCCGCGGTCATCGCCGTGCCGCCGACGCCGAAGCTGCGGGCGTTCGCTTTCGAGGCGGCGACGAACTCGCCGACGGAGACCTCCTGCTGCTTGGCGAACCGGCTGCCCCCGGGCGCGGTGAGCCGGAACCCGAGCCCGGTCGCGGTGCCCAGCGAGGTGCGCTCGAAGCCGAGCGTGGACAGCGCCACGCCCCACCCGGCGTTGAGCTCTCCGATGATCGCGGACGCCGGCACTCGCGCGTCCGTGAAGAACACCTCGCTGAAGCCGGACTCGCCGGTCATCTGGATCAGCGGGCGCACCTCGACCCCGGGCTGGTTCATCGGCAGCGCGAAATAGGTGATGCCGCGGTGCTTGGGCACGTCCGGGTCGGTCCGGGCGAGCAGCATGCCGTAGTCGGCGATCTGTCCCCCCGAGGTCCATACCTTCTGCCCGTTGACGACGAACTCGTCGCCGTCACGCTGCGCCCTGGTCTGCAGGCCGGCCAGGTCCAGCCGGCTCCCGGCTCGCTGAACAGCTGGCACCAGGCGTGGTCGCCGACCAGCACGGCCCGGACGAACTGCCGCTTCAGGTCGTCGCTGGCGTTCGCGATGATCGTCGGCGCGGCGAGCATGACGCCCAGGCCGGCCGCGGCCCGGGCGCGTCGACGCGGTTGAACTCCTCGTAGGCGGCCACCGCGTCGTCCGGGGGCAGGCCACGGCCGTACCAGTCCGCGGGCCAGGCGGGCTGGGCCCAGCCGGAGTCGGCCAGCCGCTCCAGCCAGGCTCGCAGGCTGAGCTGCGGGTCGAAATTCTCCTCGATCCAGCCGTGCGCCGCCTGGCGCACCGAACTCCCCGTGGGTTCCACTGCCGACTCCGATCTCCCGCCGTTATCGTACCGACCGGCCCGACCCGGCTCCGCTACCCGCTGCGGCGAACATCCCGGAACGGGACGCCCGCGTCAGCCGCAGGCTCCCGGGGCAACCCGAGGATCCGCTCGCCCAGGATCGTGCGCTGGATCTGGTCGGTTCCGCCGGCGATGGAGACGGCCGGAACCGACAGCAGGATCTCGCTGATCGTCCCCCCCGACGGGTCGTCACCGCCGGCCAGCTGGCCGGCCGGGCCTGCGATCAGCGCGTGCACCCGGGCCGCGGCGCGCGCGATGTTGCTGCTGGCCAGCTTGGCCACCGAGCCCTCGGGGCCGGGCGGCCGGCCGAGGGCCCGCGCCGCGGCGGCCCGCTGCGCGGTCCAGCGCGCGGACCAGGCCAGCGTGATCAGCTTGACGATCTCCTGGCGGACCAGCGGGTCGGTGTGCCGGCCGGTCGCGACGGCCCGCTCGATGACCAGGTCCGGCCGCCCGGCGCGCTGCGGGTACCAGCGGTAGGGCGCCATCGCCTGCTCCGACTCCTCCGCAGCCTCGCGCACGGCCCGGCCCGCAGGCCCGCCCTGTGGGGGCTTGCGCGCGGACGGGGCGAGCCGCCGCTCGTGCGCCAGCGTGGTCAGCGCCACGGTCCAGCCGCCGCCGACGTCGCCGATCACGTTCCCGGCCGGGACCCGCGCCTGGTTGAAGAAGACCTCGTTGAACGACGCGTGCCCGTTCATCTGCCCCAGCGGGCGGACTTCGACCCCGGGCTGGCGCATCGGGAGGATGAAGTAGGTGATGCCGCGGTGCTTGGGCGCATCCCAGTCGGTCCGGGCCAGTAGCAGCCCGAAGTCGGCGTGGTGGGCGGACGTGTTCCACACCTTCTGGCCGTTGACGATGAACTCGCCGCCGGAGCGTTCCGCCCGGGCCTGGAGCCCGGCCAGGTCGGAGCCGGCTCCCGGCTCGCTGAACAGCTGGCACCAGCGGATCTCCCCGGTGACGGTGGGCCTCAGGAAGCGCCGCTTGAGCTCGTCCGAGCCGTGCTCCAGGATGGTCGGCCCGGCCAGGTTCATGCCGACCCCTTCCGGCGCGGGAACCGCACCGGTCCGGGCGAACTCCTGCGCGACCACGCCGGCGGCCGCGGCCGGGAGCCCGCGGCCGCCCCACTCGCGGGGCCAGGTCGGGCAGGCCCAGCCGGAGTCCGCGAGCCGGGCCCGCCACTGCGCCAGGCTCAGCTCCGGGTCCCAGGCCTGTGCCAGCCAGGCCGCGACCTGTGCACGTACCTCGGCCGGGTCGGTCATCGTCCCTCGAACCGCGGGATGCGGCGCTCGGCCGTGGCCGTCACGCCCTCGCGCCAGTCGGCGGTTTCCCGCAGCCGGTTCTGCTCGGCGGCTTCCCGGTCCGTGGCCGCGCGCACCTGCTCCGCCAGGTGGCCGCGCATGGTGGCCCGGATGGACCGTACCGCCAGCGGGGCCGAGCCGGCGATCTCCGCCGCCAGCGCGTGCACCTCGGCGCGGACCTGGTCCGCGGGCACGAGCCGGTCGCACAGGCCGATGCGCGCGGCCTCATCCCCGCCGATCCGTCGGCCGGTGTACAGCAGCTCCAGGCTGCGCTGCGGCCCGATGATCGCGGGCAGCGTCACCGACAGCCCGAACCCGTGATGAAAGCCGAGCCGGGCGAAGTTCGCCGCGAAGCGGGCCTGGGGGCAGCCCACGCGGAAGTCGGCCGAGCAGGCCAGGCCCAGGCCGCCGCCGATCGCCGCGCCCTGCACCGCGGCCACGACCGGCGTCGCGGCCTCGAACAGGCGGATCGCCTCCCGATACAGGGCGCCGGGCCCGCCGCCCAGGCCGTCGGCCCCGGCGAGGTTCGCCCCCGCGCAGAAGTGCTTGCCTTCCGAGCACAGCACGATCGCCCGGCACCCTGGGTCGGCGTCCAGCGCCTGGTAGGCATCGGCCAGCGCGCCGATCAGCGCGCGGTCGAAGTAGTTGTCCGGCGGGCGGTGCAGCTCGACGGTGGCGACGAAGTCGTCCCCGAGCGTGACCGTGATGTCACCGTACTGCTGATCCATAGGCATCCTCGCTCGTCCGGGCCCTGGTCAGATTTTGACATTCCTCCCCGCCCTAACGGACGGGGATTCCGGCCGTCACCGGCTGGGGTTCCTGTCTCAGCGAGCCGCGCCGTTCCCGCTGACGCGGTTCAGGTCTTACCAGCCCTCCGCAGGCGTTTTGCCTGTCCGCCAGCCCGGCGGCCAGGATATTGCGTGCCGCGTTCACATCCCTGTCATGGGTCATCCCGCAGCCGCACGCCCACTCGCGGACGTTCAGCGGCAAGGCCTGACGCAGGGCACCGCAGGCCGAGCACAGCTTGCTGGACGGGTACCAGCGGTCCACCGTGATCAGCTCGCGCCCGTACCAGGCGCATTTGTACGCCAGCATGCCCCGCAGGCCGCCCCAGGCCGCGTCGCAGATCGCGCGGGCCAGGGAATGGTTGCGGATCATGTTGCCCGCCCTCAGGTCCTCGATCACGACCACTTGGTTGTCGCGGACGAGCCGGGTAGTGAGCTTATGCAAATGATCGCGGCGCCGGTCAGCGATGCGAGCATGGACCCGGGCCACCTTGACCCGGGCGCCCTCCCGGTTCTGCGAGCCCTTCTCCTTCCGCGACAGGTTGCGCTGCGCCCGCGCCAGCCGCCTGCGATCCCGGCGCTCGTGCCGGGGGTTGGCCACCTTGTGCCCGGTGGACAGCGTGACCAGGGACGTGATACCCGCGTCCACGCCCACCGCGCGGCCCGCGGCGGGCAGCCGGGCGACGGTGACCTCGCACAGCAAGGACACGAACCAGCGGCCCGCCGGGTCGCGGGACACGGTGACGGTGGACGGCTGCGCGCCCTCGGGCAAGGCCCGGGACCAGCGGATGTCCAGCGGGGCGGCCATCTTGGCCAGCGTCAGCCGGCCGTGCCGCCACCGGAACGCGCTGCGGGTGTACTCGGCCGAGGCCCGGGACTTCTTCCGCGACTTGAACCGCGGGTACCGTGCCCGCCTGGCGAAGAACGCAGCGAACGCCGCCTGCTGGTGCCGCAGCGCCTGCTGCAGCGGGACGCTGCTGACCTCGTTCAAGAACGCCAGATCCCCGTCGCGCTTCCACTCGGTCAGCCGGGCCGACGCCTGCACGTAGCTGGTGCCGCGCCGCTGCGCGGCGTAGGCCCGGCCGCGCTCGTCCAGCGCCTTGTTCCACACCAGGCGCACGCACCCGAACGTGCGGGCCAGTTCCGCCACCTGATCAGGCGACGGGTAGAAGCGATACCTGAACGCCCGCTTCACCCTCGCCATGCCTCACATGCTGCTAGCCGCGCGTGTGAGATCCAGCGCGACACGCCGAAGGAGGAAGCGGCCCTCCTCACGGCCCCGAACGGCCGGGTTCCCGCGCCGCGACTGACGCGATGAGCCGACCCGCGATGAGTTCTCGGCTCGGTCCTCGTCTTTCTGGCAGATTGTCACGAAACGGCGACGGGAGGATGCGATGGCGGTGCTGGACCTGGGACCCGCGGCTGGCGAGATGTCGGCGCTGGTCGAGGGCGTCCCGGACGAGCTGCTCGGCCACGCGACGCCCTGTCCCGGCTACCGCCTGGGCGACCTGATCGAGCACGTCGGCGGGCTCGCCTTGGCCTTCGCCGCCGCCGCGGCCAAGGATGGCGGCCCGCTGACCGGGGGCGCCCCGCCGGGCGACGCGGCGCGCCTGGGCCCGGACTGGCGGGCTCGCGTCCCGCGCGACCTGGCCGCGCTCGCGGCGGCCTGGCGGGATCCGGGCGCCTGGACCGGCATGACCCGGGTCGGCGGCATCGACCTGCCGGGCGAGGTCGCCGGGCTGGTCGCGCTGGACGAACTGGTCGTGCACGCCTGGGACATCGCGCGGGCCAGCGGGCAGCCGCTGGATCCCGAGCCCGCCGACGTCGCTGCGGTGCACGGCTTCCTGGCCCAGGCGGGCGGCCCGTTCGGGCCCGTGGTGACCGTGCCGGAGCAGGCGCCCCTGCTCGACCGGGCGATCGGGCTGGCCGGGCGAGACCCCGGCTGGCGCCCTCCCGCTCCGGAGGCTAGCTGCTGACCGCGCGGTGCCCCGGTAAGCCGCCGCCGGAGTTCCGGCGGCGGCCCGCGCGGTCCGGATCCGCGGCCTGCTCGATGAGGGTCATGACCTCCCGCGCCTTGGCGGCGACCAGCGGGTCACGGTCGCCGGCCAGCTGCTCGGCCAGAGCCTCGGTCACCATGGCGGGATCGACCGCGGCCACGCCGAGCAGGGCCACCGCGGCCGCGTGCCGGTCCTGCGGGTCAGCGCTGGCGGCCAGTGATTCGAGGATCACTTGCGCGTCGGGCCGGTGCAGCACGAGTTCCTGGACCGCGGCCATGGCCGACGCCCAGACCAGCCAGTCCTCCGCGCGGGGTGAGGCCAGCCGCCCCAGCACCTCGACGGGGACATCGAGCGGCGCCACCGCGGCCCGGCGGCGGAGCAGGTTCGCCGCGCAGGAGCGCGCCGGGTACCGGGGGTGCGTGGCGAGCGCCTCGATCATCTCGCCCGGGACCAGCGCGGCGTCCAGCCCCCACGCCGCCTCCAGCAGCGATGCCGCGGCGAGCGCGCGGTCGGAGTCCTCGGATTCGGTGATCTGGCGGTGCAGCTCGCGGACCAGTTGCTGGCGCTGGTCGGAGTCCCGGTCGCGCAGCAGCGGGTAGATCCGCCTGCGGGCCTCGTCGTGCTCGCCCGGCCGCAGCCCGGCGAGCAGGGCGTCCACGTCGCCCTCGGCTCCGGCCACGGCGGGCGGCGGCGCGGCCGGAAGGCTCGCGGGCCCGACGCCCCAGCGCTGGAGCTGCGCCCAGATGACCTCGGCCGCGGCGGCCGGCCGGGCCACGTCGAGGGCGTCGTAGGTCGGGGTGATGTCGCTCGGCAGCAGGACGCCGGGCGCCTTCAGGACCTGGCTCCGGTCTCGCAGGTGCGGGCGAGCGCTCGCCTGCTGGATCTCGTCGATGATGTTGGCTCGTGGGTACTGTGAGCCGTCGCTGAGCTCGTAGTCGGCCGTGCACAGGGCCACGAACGCGGACGACGCGTCCAGGTAGGGCTCGGCGCTGCCTTCCGCGTCGCCGCCGGTGTCGCCGGGCCCGGGCAACGGCGGCTCGTCGCTCATGATGATGGCGTACAGTCCTTCGGCGGCCAGGGCATCGCGAACCGGCCACGCGAGCTTCGGTTTGGATTTCTCGGAGCACGACAAGAAGACCGCAACTTGTCCGCGCAGCATTCGGGATCACTCCTTTTGCGGAGGGCCTGCCTGGGATCCTTCCATCGCAAGTGCTGATATGTGGCCCGAAGCGCCGTACTCCCCCGCCCTGGCCGCGAGGTGGCCTCGCGGTCAAGGCAGAAGGGCTTACTCGAGGCCGTCGCGGTCGGCCCAGTCCAGCAGGGTGTCCAGCGCGTAGGCGGTGTCATCGATGCCCCGGTGCAGGTCGCCGAGCTGCGCGAAGCGGCCGGGCACGGTGGCGATCGTGAACTCGCGCGGGTCGACGTCGTCGATCTCGTCCCAGGTCACCGGGGTGGACACGGTCGCCTCCGGCACGCCGCGGACCGAGTAGGCGCTCGCGATCGTGTGGTCCCGGGCGTTCTGGTTGTAGTCCACGAAGAGCTTGGACGGGTCGCGGTCCTTGCGCCACCAGGTGGTGGTGACGTCGTCCGGGGCGCGGCGCTCGACCTCCCGGGCGAAGGCCTGCGCGGCCCGGCGGACGTCGGCGAACCCCCACCGGGGCTCGATCCGCACGTAGACGTGCAGGCCGTGGCCGCCAGAGGTCTTGGGCCACCCGACCGCGCCCAGCTCGCCGAGTATCTCGCGGACCACGCGGGCGACCCGGCGCACCGTGTCGAACCCGCAGCGCGGCATCGGGTCCAGGTCGATGCGCCACTCATCCGGGCGTTCGGTGTCGGCCCGGCGGGAGTTCCACGGGTGGAACTCCACCGTGGACATCTGCACAGCCCAGACCACGCTGGCCAGCTCGGTGACGCACAGCTCGTCGGCGTGCCGCCCGTAGCGGGGGAAGTCCACCCGCACGGTCTGCAGCCACGGGGGCGCGCCGTGCGGGACCCGCTTCTGATGTACCTTTCCCCCGCCCTCCGCACCCTGGCTCACGCCGGACGGGAAGCGGTGCATCATGCACGGCCGGTCGCGCAGCGCCCGCACGATGCCGTCGCCGACCGACAGGTAGTAGCGGACCAGGTCAAGCTTGGTCTCGCCACGGGCCGGGAAGTACACCCGGTCCGGGTTGGAGATGCGCACCGTCCGGCTCCCGACCTGGACTTCCACCGCAGCGGCCATACTCGCAACCTAGCCGGGCGGCACCGGGGCCGTTGTGGCTAGGGTGAAGAGCAGGAAGTCGTCATACGGTGACGAAGTGGTAGCCCTCGTCCAGCAGCCGGGGCAGGACGATGCGCAGCGCGGCCACGGTCTGGGACCGGTTACCGCCGCCGTCGTGCTCCAGGATGATCGACCCCGGCCGGGTTTGCTCCATGATGCGGCGGACGATGCGGCGGACTCCCGGCTCCGCCCAGTCGCGCGGGTCGACCGACCAGTCCAGCGGGACCATCTTCATCTGCTCGCACTGCCTGATCACAGCCGGTGACCACGCCCCGTAGGGGGCGCGGAACAGGCCCGGGTGCACGCCGGTCGCGGCGTGGATCGCGTCGCTGGCGCGGGCCAGTTCGCCGTGCACCCGATGCACCGGCATGCCCTGGAGATCGGCGTGTGTCCAGGTGTGATTGGCGATGGTGTGACCAGCCTCCGCCACGGCCCGGGCCAGGTGCGGGTAGGCGGCCACGTGAACCCCGATCATCGAGAAGGTCGCGGTCACGTGATACTGCCGCAGCAGCCGCAGGACCTGCGGGGTGTAAGCCGGATCGGGGCCGTCGTCAATGGTGAGCGCGATCGACTTGGAAGCGTCGTGAATGTAGTAGAGCGGCCGGTCCAGCGGATAGGAAGGCGCGACCTGACGGGCGGTAACGGTGCGGTGGGCAGGAGCGGCGCGATGACCATGCGCCTGGTCGGCCGACCCGGAGGCCAGCAGGCGGCGCGCCGAGCCAGCGGTCAGCGCCATGCCGCCGACCGCGAGGAGCGCCCGGCGGCGATTCACGAACGTGACCGAAACATCTTCGGAAGATCCATGATCAGCCATCGGCACCATCATGCAAGGGCGGCGGGCGCAAACGAAGCAGGTCAGTGGCGTGTCGCCTCGTTTCCCGGCGATGGTGGCCCCCGCCATCTGCCAGGATGGTGATTCCAGACGGCCGGCCGGAAGGGTGAGAACGGTCCCTGTTTTCGACTGCGACCTAGTCGTCCGCGGCGGGACCGTGGTGACGGCCGGCAGCTCGGCCGAGTGCGACCTGGGTGTCAGCGAGGGCAGGATCAGCCAGATCGGCGGCGTCCTGCGCGGCCGCCGTGAGATCGACGCGACCGGTGCGCTCGTCCTGCCCGGCGGGCTGGACATGCACGTTCACCTCTCCTCCCCCGGGCCGGCGAAGCCGGGCGCCGCAGCCTGGGTCGACGACTTCGCCAGCGGCTCGGCGGCCGCGATCGCCGGCGGCGTGACCACGATCGGCAACATGACGTTCCCGGGGGACGGCCAGTCGCTCCGGCAGGCCCTGGCTCGCGACCTGGCGGCGGCTTCCGGCACCGCCGCCGTCGACTACGTGCTGCACCCCGTGCTGGCCGTCCCCTCGCCCGAGGCCCTGGCCGAGCTGCCGTTGCTGGCGGCCGCAGGGCACACCAGCCTCAAGGTGTTCATGACATCCCGCGAGTTCGAGACGCACACCGCCGAAATGATCGCCGCGATCCGGACGGCCGGGCAGCACGGAATGCTGGCGCTCCTCCACTGCGAGGACGGGGCCCTGATCCGCTTTGCCGGAGAGCAGCTCCTGGCGGCCGACCGCGGCCGCCTGGCCGACTGGGCGGAGAGCCGCCCGACGGCCGCCGAGCGGGCCGCAGTCGAGCGAGCCGTGGCGATCTGCGAGGTCACGGAGGCACCCGTCTACATCGTCCACCTGTCGTCGCGGTCCGCGCTGGAGTCCGCTCGCCACGGCCAGCAGCGAGGCCTGCCGGTCTTTGTCGAGACCCGGCCGCTGTATCTCTACCTGACCAGCAGCGCACTGCGGGAACCGCAAGGCGGCCGGTACATCGGCGCTCCTCCGCTGCGCGAGCCGGACGACCTGGCCGCGCTGTGGGCCGGCCTGGCCGACGGGTCGGTGCACACGGTCGGCAGCGACCACGCGCCCTGGCTGCTGCGTGACAAGATCGATGACTCGCTGGACGTGACCACGGCCCGGCAGGGCGTAGCCGACCTCGAGACGATCATGCCGATGCTGTTCTCCGAAGGGGTCCGGGCCGGGCGCATCTCGCTGGCCCGGTTCATCGCGCTGACGTCGGCGAACCCGGCCCGCTTGTTCGGGCTCTACCCGCGGAAGGGGACGATCGCCGTCGGCAGCGACGCCGACCTCGTGGTCCTGGATCCGCAGCTTCGGCGCACGATCGACGGCAGGTCGATGCGGTCCAACGCCGACTACTCGGTGTACGACGGCCGCGAGGTCTACGGATGGCCCCGGTTCACGGTCAGCCGCGGGGAGATCGTCCTGGAGGACGGGCAGGTCGTGGCGGAGCCCGGCCGGGGGCGGTGGCTGCGCCGCGGGCGCTCGGCCGCGCCGTGACGTCCGCGTAGCATCGGCCCTGTGGTCACGTACCCGGCGGCTCTCGGCCGTACTGCTCCTCAATCTGGGCCTGGTCACGGCCCTGGTGGTCGCCGGGATCGCGGCCCACTCGCTGGCCGCGGCGGCCGCGGGCGCTGACTGCCTGGCCGACGCGGGTGCCATCGGGATCTCGCTGCTGGCGATCTGGCTCGCCGCCAGGCCTCCCAGCCCGGGCCGCCCGCGCGGCTACCCCCACGCCACCAACATCGCCGCCCTGGTCAACGCGGGCTGGCTGCTCGCCCTGAACGTCACGATCGCCGTGGCCGCGATCTGGCGCCTGGCCGCGGGCGCCCGCCGCGTCGAGGGCCTGCCGGTGCTGGTGGTCAGCGCCGTGGCCGCCGCGGTCATGCTGGCCGGCGCCCTGATCCTGCGCGGCGACCCCGGCGAAGACGGCGACGGCAGCGAAGACCTGAACGTCAAGGCGGTCCTGCTCGACACGGCCGGCGACGCGGCCGCCGCGGGCGGCGTCGCGGTCAGCGGCGCCATCATCCTCGGCACCGGCTGGTACTGGCTCGATCCCGCCACCGCCCTGGCGATCGCGGTCATCGTCGGCTACCACGCCCAGAAGCTGACCCGGACGATCATCGCCGCCCTCCGGTCACCCTCACCCGCGCCGGCGTCCGCCCGGTGAATCTCTCACACTCCGGGCGATGAGTTTGCGGCCCAACGGCCGTCAGAACGTCACAAGGCTGTGATAGGCCAGAGACTTAAGGCAAAAGGCCAGGTCAGGCGGGAGCCGCCCCGGGCGCGACCGGGCGGGTCGCCGCGCCCGGCCGCGCAGGGAAAGGAACAGCGATGACTGGCGTACGAGTGCTGGTGGGCACGCACAAGGGGGCGTTCGTGCTCAGCTCAGACGGCAAGCGCGACCGCTGGGAGGTCAGCGGGCCGCACTTCGCCGGGTGGGACATCTACCACGTCAAGGGGTCGCCGGCGGACCCGGACCGGCTGTACGCCTCGCAGGCCAGCAGCTGGTCGGGGCAGGTGATCCAGCGCAGCGACGACGGCGGCGCGACCTGGCAGCCGGTGGGCAACAAGTTCGCCTACGACGGCACGCCGGGCACGCACCAGTGGTACGACGGGACGCCGCACCCGTGGGAGTTCGAGCGGGTCTGGCATCTGGAGCCGTCCCTGGACGACCCGGACACGGTCTGGGCCGGGGTGGAGGACGCCGGGCTGTTCCGCTCGGCCGACGGCGGGCAGACCTGGCAGGAACTGCCCGCGCTGCGCGAGCACAGGTCCGGGCCGTCCTGGCAGCCAGGTGCGGGCGGGATGTGCCTGCACACGATCATCCTGGACCCGGCCCACCCCGGCCGGATGTTCGCCGCGATCTCGGCGGCGGGCGCGTTCCGGTCCGACGACGCGGGTCAGACGTGGCGGCCGATCAACCGCGGCCTGCAGTCCGACGGCATCCCGGACCCCGACGCGGAGGTCGGGCACTGCGTGCACCGCGTCGCGATGCATCCCTCGCGCCCGGACGTGCTGTACATGCAAAAGCACTGGGACGTCATGCGCAGCGACGACGCGGGCGGGTCGTGGCACGAGGTCAGCGGCAACCTGCCGACCGACTTCGGGTTCCCGATCGACGTGCACGCGCACGAGCCGGACACCATCTACGTGGTCCCGATCACCAGCGACGCCGAGCACTTCCCGCCGGACGGGAAGCTGCGGGTGTACCGCAGCCGCACCGGCGGCGATGAGTGGGAAGCCCTGGCCAGCGGACTGCCGCAGGAGCACTGCTACGTCAACGTGCTCCGCGACGCCATGGCGGTCGACTCCCTGGAGGACTGCGGCATCTACTTCGGCACCACCGGCGGGCAGGTGTACGCCTCGGCCGACGCCGGCGACCACTGGGCGCCGATCGTGCGCGACCTGCCGGCCGTGCTGTCGGTCGAGGCGCAGACGCTGCCGTGATCCGGGTCGTGCTGCCCGCGCACCTGCGGACCCTGGCGCGCGTCGACGGCGAGGTCAAACTGGACGTCGGCGGCCAGGTCACCCAGAGCTCGGTCCTGGACGAGCTGGAGAGCCGCTACCCGGTGCTGGCCGGGACCATCCGCGACCACGACGGCGGGCGGCGCCGGGCGTTCATCCGCTTCTTCGCCTGCGAGCAGGACCTGTCCCACGAACCGCCGGACGCCCCGCTGCCCGACGCGGTCGCCACCGGCGCAGAGCCCTACCTGATCGTGGGGGCCATGGCCGGCGGCTAGATCACCGCGCCCGCGCTGGTCCGGGCGGCTCAGCTGAACCGGCCGGATCCGGATTCGGAGAACGTGGGGCCGCCGGGCTGCAGGCGGTTCGCCCGCTGCTGGGTGATGACGCGCTGGATGCCCAGGCTGATGGCCAGGTAGAGGACCGTGGTGGCGGCGCCCAGGCCGCTGCTGCCGCGGCCGGGCGTCACCAGCGCGTCGTAACCCAGGTGCGCGGCCAGGGCGATGACCCAGAGCACGGCGGTCAGCCAGTTGCCTTTCGTCCAGGGCTGGGCACCCTGGAGCCAGATCCGGACGGTTGCCGCCCGTAGCGCGCCGAAGACCGCGGCGAGCACCAGGCTGCCGCCGAGCGCGGCATAGGTCACCGCGCCGGAGTGGTGGTTATCCAGGAACTGGTAGGCCTGGATCAGGCCGATGACGGCGAGGATCGCGACCAGGCGCAGCCCGGAGGCGTTGACCGGGCGGCTGCGCAGCTGCCGGTAAATCAGCAGGCCCAGGACGACCACGCCCAGGACGATTTCGGCGGCGACAGACACGTTCCAACCTCCTCGGGAGCTTTGCGGCGGGTCCGTTGGCGCCCGGCCGCACCTCGCCTTCCCAGCGGTACGAATCCACCGTAGGGCGGCGCGGACCGGTCCGGTTATGCGCTCCGTCCTGTCCCGCCCATGACAGATGTCATGCGCGCCGGCGGCGGGCTGCGCCGAAGGCTGCCGCCATGCGCCCCGGCCCGATGGTCACGATCCGGCGGATGGAAACCGATCCGCTGGTGGCCTGGATCGCGCCGCTGGCGGCGGCCGCGTACGGCAAGGTAGCGAACCCGCGGGCGCGTAACCAGGCCAGCGTCGGCGGGAACCTCGCCTACGGGGCCTACCAGCTCGACCCGCCGGCCACGCTGCTGGCCCTCGGTGCAGTGGTCGAGGCGCCTGGTCCGGAACTCCGGCCGCCGGCGCCGGTTAGTTCCCGGCCGCCGCGTCGTCTGCACGGTGGACGGGGAGCGGACCTGGTCTGGCGGCCCGAGGCCACGGCGGTTATCGGTTCGCCGATGTCAGTGGCGGCCGGTAGGTTCGAGGCCCGGGGAGTTAATGGCCTGACGGCCTGGTTGGGGAGGATTTCGTGTCACCTGATAGCCCTGGTCCGGCCATTCTCGTGGAGGGCCTGACCAAGTCCTTCGGGGAGGTACACGCGCTGCGCGGTATCGACCTGTCGGTGCCGCACGGGACGGTGCTCGGCCTGCTGGGCCCGAACGGGGCCGGCAAGACGACCGCCGTGCGCATCCTCACCACGCTGCTGCAGCCGGACGGCGGGCGGGCCCTGGTCGAGGGCTACGACGTGGTCCGGCAGGCCGCCGCGGTGCGCCGCTCGATCGGCCTGTCCGGGCAGTCGGCCGCCATCCAGGAGGAGCTCACCGGCCGGGAGAACCTGCAGATCGTCGGGCGGCTCTACCACCTGAGCTGGCCCGAGGCGCGCAGCCGCGCCGCCGAACTGCTGGAGCGGTTCGACCTGGCCGGCGCCTCCGACCGGCCCGCCAAGACCTACTCCGGCGGCATGCAGCGCCGCCTGGACCTGGCCGCGAGCCTGGTCGGCCGCCCGAAGGTGCTGTTCCTGGACGAGCCGACCACCGGCCTGGACCCGCGCTCCCGGCTGGGCATGTGGGACATCATCAGGTCGCTGGTGGCCGGCGGGACGACGCTGCTGCTCACCACCCAGTACCTGGACGAGGCGGACGAACTCGCGGACGAGATCGTGGTCATCGACCACGGCCTGGTCATCGCGGCGGGCACGTCCGAGGAGCTCAAGGGGCGCGTCGGCGGGGACGTGCTCGAGTTCACGGTGCCCGACCGGGGTCGCCTCGCCGACGCGGCCGAGGCGATCGCCCGGATCGGCGAGGGCGACCCGCACGCGGACAAGGAGACCGGAGTGATCAACGTGGGTGTCGGGGGCCGCGGCTCCGAGGCACTGATCGAGGCAGTGCGCGGGCTGGACGGCGCCGGGGTGCAGATCACGGGCCTGACGCTGCGCCGGCCCTCGCTCGACGACGTGTTCCTGGCCCTGACCGGGCACGCCGCCGAGGAGGACGGGGAGCCGGGCGGGCGCAAGCGCGGCCGCCGGCGGGGTCGAGACGCCGGCAGCCCCGCGAAGGCGGTGTCGTCATGACCGCCGCCGCGTCCGCCGCCCGGGCCGGTACCTCCTTCGCGCCCGGCGATCCGGGCCTGCTCACCCGGGCCCGCTGGGCGGTGAGCGACACGCTCGTCATCACCCGGCGCAACCTGCTGGTCTGGATGCGGGTGCCGGCCTACATCGTGTTCACCGTGATCCAGCCGGTCATCTTCACCCTGATGTTCCGCTACGTCTTCGGCGGCGCGATTCCCGTTGATGTGCCAGGCGGCTACGTCGAATTCCTGCTGCCCGGGATCATCGCGCAGACCGCGGCGTTCGCCACCTTCGGCACGGCCATCGCGCTGGCCCAGGAACTGCAGAAGGGCGTGATCGACCGGCTGCGCTCGATGCCGATGGCGCGCTCAGCGGTGCTGTCCGGCCGCCTGGTCGCCGACACCGCGCGTATGTCCGTGACGATCATCATCGTCATCGGGGTGGGCTACGCGGTCGACTTCCGGTTCCTGAACGGAGCCTTCCTGGCCTTGTGCATGTTCGTGCTGGCCGTGGTGTTCGGGCTGGCGATCTGCTGCATCGCCGCCTTCACCGGGCTGGCCATCGGCGATGAGGAGTCGGTGCAGGCGTTCGGGCTGATCTGGCTGTTCCCGCTGACGTTCCTCAGCTCGGCGTTCGTGCCGATCGACACCATGCCGGGCTGGCTGCAGGCGTTCGCCAACAACCAGCCGTTCACCTACGTGGTCAACACCATGCGGGCGATGGCGCTCGGCGGGCCGATCGAGGCGAACCTGTGGAAGAGCATCGCCTGGATAGCCGGGATCTTCCTCGTGTTCGTGCCGCTCGCCGTCCGCGCCTACAAGCGCGCCAGCTGATCACCCGCATCGGAGCAAGATCACCCAGGGTCGGGAGCGGGGTCCGCGGTCGGAGCCGACGCGGGGGCCGAGGTCTCGGCGGGCCTCCCGGCCGGACCGGCTGTCCCCGGCCGGCACTGCTTGCGTTCCTGGCGGGCGGCCAGGATGGCGCTGATGCCCAGCACGCCCGCGGACGGGAGGGTGATCAGGGCCGGAAGCTGATAGCGCCAGGAGAACTCATAGAGGTCCGGTACCAGCAGGATGACCACGCCGGTAACGGTGAACAGGAGGCAGGCCAGGCCGAGCTGGCGGCTCCGGGGCCCGCGGGCGCGCCGGATCAGGACCAGCGCCGAGCCGGCCACGCCCGCCAGGGTGAACACGAGGAGCAGCGGGCCCGGGGTGTAGCCGCCGTCGAGCTGGTAGGAGCGCAAGAACGTGGCGATCGGCCGGATGACGTGCGCCGGGCCGCCGTAGGCCGGGTTGAGCGGGTGCATCCGGAACATCCCGAACGCCTTGCGCTGCAGGCCGACGATGATCACGTTCCCGCGGCCCAGGGTTACCCACTTGGGATAGGTCGGATACGTGGTCTGGAACTGCCAGCGCGAGATTGGCGAAATCCATGGGGTGGGGGTGCGGGTCACGGCGAACAGCCGGATCGAGTCCTCGGCGATCGACACCAGCACGCGCAGCGGCTGCTGGTGCTCGATCGCCGAGTCCAGTTCCGCGACCAGATGGGCCCGGCTGACCCCGGGCGGGACCGGCGCGTCGTGCAGCGGGGACGCGCTGGAGTGCTCCAGCCAGTCGGGCCCCTGGGCCTGCACCTTCGGTGGCGGGCACAGCGGGCGCACGTCCGCGGGCAGCTTCAGGGTGGCGCAGTCGGCCGCGGCGGCCAGCCGGCCGCTGCGGCTCTGCGAGCCGGACAGCCAGAAGTGCCCGGTGACCACGTAGGAAAGGCTGCAGTAACAAAGGATCGGCACCGCGAAGGCAGCGACCAGGGCGGCCGCGTTCCGCACCGCCCGGCGCCATCCGCCGCCGGACGCCAGCAGGAAGATCACCGCGGGCAGGACCAGGACCACTCCCACGGACTTGAAGGTCGCCGCGGCACCGAGGATCAGGCCGGCCGCGACCGCCAACCGGACGGTGACCGCGGGCCGCCAGAGCAGCACGGCCAGTCCCGCCACGATGATCGCGTCGAACCAGACGTCCGGCATGATCATCTGTTCCATCTGCAGCTGGTATGCGTCGAGCAGGACCGGGGCGACGGCCACGGCCGCCAGCCAGCGGGCGGTGCCGCGGCGCAGCAGCACGATGTACAGGACGACGGCCACCGCCAGGCCCAGCACGCACTGCAGCACGGCGACCACCGGCAGGCCGCCGAACGGCAGGACGATCTTCAGCAGCAACCGGTACCCGAGCGGGTCGGAGCCGGGGTAGACACCGTACAGGTACTTGAGGGTGTCGACGTAGATCAGCGCGGGGTTGTACGCGACCTTGGCCAGGACTCGCAGCACCAGCCCGGCGGCCAGGAAAACCGACACCAGCCAGTGACGGCGCAGCAGCGTGACCGCCCGGGCGGTCCGCGACCGCGACGACGGCGGGCTCTGCGGTGCATTCCCCGGCGTGTCCCCGGCGGCGCCCGGCGGTGCGGACGGGGTACGCCGGCGACGGGTCATCGCGGCACCGACGCGCGTGGCGAGTTTCGGCTCGGTCATGCCGCCAGCGGAGGTCGCCGACTGGCCGGGCGCCGGGGCCGTGGGCGCGCGGCCGGGAGAGCAGGCCAGCAGCGGGCGGTGGTGCGCGGGGCTGCGCCAGGCAGCATCCTGGACTCCTCGGTGCAGGGACAAAGGCGAGAAATTCCGCCAGCCATTATTCGGCAAACCGCGCCAAACGCTTTGCCCTGAAGTTCCCGTGTTGTTACCTGGACTGGCGGCCGGCGGAGCCGGACCAGTGTAATCCTATATGCATGAGTTCGCGCCCCCATTCGCGGCGAGCTTTCCTCGGGCTGGCCGCGGCCGTCGCAGGCACCGCGGCCATGGCCGCGGCCTGCGAGGCGGGCGGGCCGGACGACTCGAAGCCCGCCGCGGCCAAGGGGTCCGTACCGCGCCGCAAGGTAGTGAGCGAGAACGAACTCCCGGGCGATCCGAACTGGGGCATCAGCCATCTTGGCGGGCCCGATGAGGTAATGGGTTACGCCGGGCAGTACAGCGTGCTGCCCGGTGAGGAGATCACGCTGTACGCCTCGACCACCGCGCGCGAGTTCACCGTCAAGGCCTTCCGGATGGGCTGGTACCGCGGTGACCAGGCCCGGCTGGTGTGGCAGTCGCCGGCCGTGTCCGGGCGGCGGCAGAGCCCGTCGACCCTGACCCCCGAGACCAACACCGTGCAGACCGACTGGGGGTGGCCGCTGACCATCCCAACCGAGGACTGGCCCGCGGGCGCCTACCTGCTGCGGCTGGACGCGGAGACGGGCGCGCAGCGCTTCGTCCCGATCACCGTGCGGTCCGCCAGCACCGCGGGCAAGGTGGTACTCAAGGCCTCGACGTCCACCTGGCAGGCCTATAACACCTGGGGCGGCTACGACCTGTACAACGGGCCGGGCGGCCTGTCCGACTATGACAACCGGTCGCTGGTCGTCAGCCTGGACCGTCCCTACGACCTGAACGGCGCATTCATGTTCCTGGCGCACGACCGGGCGCTCATCGAGCTGGCCGAGCGTATGGGGCTGCCACTCGCCTACGTCACCAGCATGGAAACCGCCACCGACCCGCAGCTCCTGGATGGGGCCAGCGCGCTGTTCTCGCTCGGGCACGACGAGTACTGGACGCCTGAAGAGCGGGCCCACGTGACCGCGGCCAGGAACAACGGCGTGAACGTGGCGTTCCTCGGCGCGAACTGCTGCTTCCGGCGCATCAGGCTGGCCAGCAGCAAGCTGGGCCCGCAGCGGCAGGTCATCTGCTACAAGACCAGCTATACGGAAGATCCGATGTACGGCAAGGACAACGCGCTGGTCACCAACGACTTCCGCGAGGCACCGGACCCGGACGCCGAATCGTCGATGACCGGCACGCTGTACGAGTCCAACCCCACCGACGCGGACTACGTCGTGGCCAGCCCCGATTCCTGGATCTTCGCTGGCACCGGGGTGCGGAAGGGAACCAGCTTCCCCGGCATCGTGGGCATCGAGTACGACCGGGTCAACCCGGACTGGCCGGTCGAGCGGCCGATCGAGGTGCTATCCCACTCGCCGCTGACCTGCCGCGGCGTGAACAGCTACTCGGACTCGGCGTATTACACGCACGCCAGTGGCGCGGGCGTGTTCAATACCGGCACCATGCGCTGGGTGGGGGCATTTACTCCATTCGTGTACGCCTCAGCCGGCGTGAACCGGCGCGGCGGCGCTTTTGTCCGGCGCGTCACCGCGAACGTGCTGCGCGCGTTTGCCGACGGGCCGGCCGCGGCCAAGTACCCGGCGCGTGACAACCTTGATGCCATGCAGGAGTGGGCCGGCGACCCGATTGCCGCGCAGCACGACCTGTGGCCCCCGGTCACGCTCTGAGATTGGCCGCGCGACAACGTGAAACAACTCTCCGGCCCTGTTCTGCTTGCCGCCGTGCTCACCACCGCCCTGCTGGCCGCGTGCACGTCGGCATCGACATCGTCCCGGTCCGCGGCCCGCCATCCGGCGGGCGAGGTGGTCACCGGCGGCCCCACCGGCCGGTACGTAGTGCCCGCCGGTATCCACAAGATCAAGCACGTGATCATCGTCATGCAGGAGAACAGGTCGTTCGACAGCTACTTCGGGACATACCCGGGCGCGATCGGCATCCCCATGCACGACGGGACGCCGACGGTGTGCGTGCCGAACCCGGCGGGCGGGTGCACCCGGCCCTACCACGACACTGCCGACGTGAACGGCGGCGGCCCGCACGCCGAGGGCAACGCGGTGGCCGACGTGAATCACGGCCTGATGAACGGGTTCATCCGGCAGCGCGACGTGGCCCAGGCGACCTGCCACGTCCCCGACGACCCGGCGTGCATCCCGGCGGGCCGGCCGACGTGATGGGGTACCACACGGCCGCGGAGATACCGAACTACTGGACCTACGCCGCGGAGTTCGTGCTCGACGACCGCATGTTCGAGCCGGTGAAATCGTGGTCGCTGCCGGACCACCTGTACATGGTGTCGGCCTGGTCGGCCAGGTGCCGCACGCGCTCGCCGATGAGCTGCGTCAACGACATCGTCGGGCCCTACGGGGTGAACCAGTTCAACCAGGCCGTGCACGAGGAGCTGACCGACGGGAAGACGTCGATCGACCTGGCCTGGACCGACATCACCTGGCTGCTGTACGCCCGGCACGTCAGCTGGGCCTACTACATCCAGGCCGGCACGCAGCCCGACTGCGACGACGACGCGGCCGAGACCTGCACTCCGGTCCGGCAGGCCGCCACGACACCGGGCATCTGGAACCCGCTGCCGCTGTTCGGCGACGTCCAGCAGGACCACCAGCTGCACAACGTCCAGCCGCTCAGCTCCTACTTCGCCGCCGCCAAGGCGGGCTCGCTGCCGTCGGTGACCTGGATCACCCCGTCCGGCGATGACAGCGAGCACCCTCCGGCCAGCGTCCACCAGGGCCAGGCCTACGTCACCGCGGTCATCAACGCCGCCATGAAGAGCCCGGACTGGGACTCCACGGCCGTCTTCCTGTCCTGGGACGACTGGGGCGGCTTCTACGACAGCGTGGTCCCTCCCGCGGTCGACGAGAACGGCTACGGGCTGCGGGTGCCGGGGATCACGATCTCGCCGTACGCGAAGCAGGGCTTCATCGACAACCAGACGCTGAGCAGTGACGCCTACCTGAAGTTCATCGAGGATGACTTCCTCGGCGGCGCCCGGCTCAACCCCCGGACCGACGGCCGCCCCGACCCCCGGCCCGACGTCCGCGAGGACGAGGCGGTGCTCGGCAACCTGGAAGACGACTTCGACTTCAGCCAGCCGCCGCGCCCGCCGGTCTTGCTGCCCACCAACCCGCCGACCGACTCGCCGACGATCCCTCGCTATTTCCGGGGTAAGCCCCCCTGCCTGGGCTGCACCGCCCCGCCGCCTGGCTACCTGCCATCGCTGCCGGCGTGACCAGCCCGGGCCGCGATCGGGGTCATCACCATCGAGGCCGCCAGCGCGACGCTGACCACGGCGGCCAGGGCGGTCGCCAGGTTCATGCCGACCATGTGCCGGGTGGTGGAGATGCCCGCGTAGTACGCCGGGGGGATGAACGCGGCGATCGCGCACCCGATCATGCACAGCACCAGCACTGAGCCGTCCCGGTACCAGTCCCGGCCCCGCCCGCGCCCGCGCCGCTGCGCGTCGCCGCTGCGCCCCCGGCGCTGTGCTTCCTCGCTGCGCCTCCGGCACAAGGCCACGACCGCGACCGCCGCCATCGCCGCCCAGAGCGGCAGCAGCCACGCCAGGCCGAGGTTCCGCGGGATCCTGCGCACCAGCCAGGTGAGCACCACGACGCGCGATTCGACGGCGCCCGGCGGCTGACCGGCGGACGGCGGGTAGTCGCCTAGGGAGCTGAGCCGGAACTGGAGCGCGTAGCTGGCGGCCTGCTGCCCGATGCTGAGGATGCGTCCCGGATGGGTCAGCAGGAAGTGCGTGATGTTGCCGTCGGTCAGCTTGGCCTCGTACCGGGGATAGAGCGGGTCGTTGCGGACGGAGACCGTGTCCCAGTAGTAGTGCCCGGCGTATTTCGCCCAGCTCACCGGCAGCCCGAGCGCGCGCAGGTCGGCGCGCGCGTTGTCGTGCCCGTTCACGATGTCGTCGAAGATCATGTCCACGGCCTGCACGTGGTGCAGGTGCGCGGCGTACGGGCTGGTCTGGTCCCACAGGATGTAGCCGCCGGTCGCCGCGGCCAGGACCGCGGCCACGGTGACCGCCGTGGCCGCCTGCCGGGCCCGGAACCGGTCGAGCCAGCCGCGGAAACCACCGCCCGCCCGGGTCCGGTCCGCGCTGGCCAGGACCAGGGTCAGGCAGACCGGCGCGGCCAGGATCAGGTACTGCTCCTTCGACAAGACCGCGAGGAAGCCCCCGGAACCGGCCAGGGCCAGGCCGAACACGGTCTCGCGCCAGCCCCGCCCCAGGTACACCACGCCCGCGGCGACCAGCAGCAGGCCGATCAGCGCGGCAGGCTCGCTGAACGGGCTGGCGTCAACGTCGAAGAACGCCGCATCCGCCATGATCAGCCACACCGCGGCCGCCACCAGCAGCCGAGCCCACAGCCGCATGCGCAGGCCGGTGGCCAGGCTGGCGATGCCGACCGAGGTGAGCACGCACATCACCACCCCGAGCGCGATCAGGTTCAGCGTGCCGGGCAGGCCCAGCACCGGCGTCAGTAACCTGGCCGCTTCCAGGGGCACAAGCTCCGAGGACGGGTAGGTGGGCAGCCGGGCGCAGGACGGGCTCGGCGCGTACGCGAAATAAGCGAAGCGGAAGAACCGGGGATCGCCCCGGGGGACGACCGGGGCCAGGTGCAGCCCGTGGCCGCACATCAGCCGGGGACCGTCGCGATTGTCGGCCTGGCCGACGGGGACGGGAACCAGGAACCGGATCAGGAACAGCCCCAGCGAGGCGCCGAAGACCGAGAGCCAGAATCCGGCCGGGCCGGGCAGGCGGTGGGTGGTGGAGCCAGCGGCAGGCGGTCCGGCGGTGCGATGGTGCTGCCCGGCCTGGCCATCTCGCGGCTCTCAGCGTCTGAGCCAGAGCGTGACCACCACGCCCTTGAAGTGCCGCTCGGTGACCAGGGTGAAATCGCGCATCAGCAGCTCGCCCTCGGCCCGGATCGACGCGTTGGACACGCGCGCCGACGGCGCCCGTCCGACGACCCAGATCCGCTGGTAGGTGAGCATGAGCGGGCCGACGACCGAGTACGGCTTGTCGAAGCCGTTGAGCGTGCCCGACTGGAGCGGTGTCACCGCCATCGCGAAGTCGGTGGTGTCCTTGAAGTCTTGCGGGTAGCCCAGCCGGGCCTTGCGGAAGAACGAGTTGAAGAACAGCACCCCGTCGCCCGGCCGCGCGTGCCCGCCGATGTAGAACGACGGATCGCCGTAGTCGAACTGGCGGGTCAGCGGGGTCCGGGCCCGGTGCTGCGGCCCGAGCTGGAAGATCAGCACGCACAGGCACACGATCGCGCCGGTCGCGGCGACGACTATCCGCGGGTCCATGGTGCCGCCCGCCAGCCGGTTCAGCTCGCCCGCCAGCCACCGCCCGATCCGGTAGACCCCGGCGCCGGCCAGCAGGGCCGCCCCGGTCTCGCCGTACAGGACGTACCGGTCGACGTACAGCGGGTGCCCGGCCAGCGATTCCAGCATCAGCAGCCCGCCCGGCAGCACGAGCAGCGGCGCGGCCACCGACGGAAGGGAGATCCCGCCGCGGCGCCACCAGGCGGGCTGGCCGTCCGGCAGGACCGCGACGATCGCGCAGGCAAACAGGCACGCGGCCACCCAGGTGACCGAGCCGAAGTAGTCGTGGAACAAGATCCCCACGTCGTGCACGGTCGGGCGGGCGATCCAGTTGGCGGCGGAGTCCTGGTGGATGCTGCCGATCACGACCGGGAGGACCAGGAACGCGCCAATGGCCCCGGCGGTGAACCAGTGCCAGAACGTGCGCTTCCCCGGCCGGGCCAGCAGCACGGTGACCATGTGCGCGGCCAGGACCACCAGCGTCAGCTCGTTGAGGTAGCCGCTCAGAGTGATCAGCGGGGCGTAGACAATCCACCGCCTCCTGATCTGGCCTTCGGGGGCGCCGGCCATCTCGGCCTCGATCGCCCGCACCAGCGCCAGCGTGGCGCAGAGCACGACCACGACGATCGTGGCGTATTCGCGCGCGGTCTGCGCGTAGAAGCTGATTTCCGGGGTCAGGGCCATGATCAGGCCGGCGAACAGCCCCGTCCACGTGGATCCGGACAGCCGCCGGCCGATGTACACGATCAGCCCCACGGCCACGGTCATGGCGATCACCGAGGGAACGCGGATCGAGGTCGGGGTGGTGCCGAACACGGCCACCCACGGGTGCATCACCACGTAGTAGAACCCGTGGTAGATATCGGTGTGCTCGAGCAGGTGGGCGAGCTGGCCGAGGCTGAGCGTGGACGCGTAGCGGGTCACGATCTCGTCGTTGCCCATGGCGTTGTGCCGGGACAGCCCCCACACGCCGAGGACGGCCATGACCGCGGCCGCGAACGCGATCGGCAGCCACCACACGACCCGGCCCGGCCATCCCGGCTTGCGCCCGGTGGCCGGCCGGGCGGTGTCGACACGCGGCTGCTCGCCGGTGCGGGCCGAGCTCACGACGCACCCGGCGGGTCGTCGAGGGAGGCGGTGAACGTCTCCCGCCACTTCTCGGGCGAGGTGAACTCGGGCGCCGCGGCCCGGTAGTCCGCGGCCAGCCGGGCCCACCGCCGCCGCAGCCGGGCGTGCAGGACGATGCTGCGCACGCCGAGCGAGCGGAACAACCGCGGGTCGCGCTGGTACCAGGCGGCAGTGGTGCCGTCCGGCGTCGACACCAGCGCGCTGTCCAGCTTGACCAGCACCCACCAGCCCGCGTCCTGCTGCGGCAGCGCCATCTGCGGCCGCACCTTGGCCCCCTTGCGCGGCGGCCGCAGCTGGTGGATGGTCCCCGACGCCGCCTTGGTCAGCAGGTTGCGCTTGTTGGTCGGGGTGGTGGACGACTTCACCGCCTCCGGGGCCCGCCGCCGGGGCGGGGGGAAGCTCTCCAGGTCGGCCTCGCCCCGGGCGTCGGCGTACTGGAGCCGGAACTCCCGGAGCTGGGCCAGCTTGGTGCCGATCTCGGCGTGCATATGTGCGGGGCCGCGCAGCACGTCCTCAATGGCCAGGGCTCGCAGCGCGACCGTGGAGTACTGCATGGACAGCAGGGCCTGCAGCTGCCGCTCCATGCTTTCCGGGATCAGCTGGCCGCCGTGCGGCTCGTGCGAGTGCAGCAGCGCGGCCACTATCCGGTTGCGCAGGTGGTAGTAGGCGTTCCAGTCGAGCGCGTCGTTCTTGTCCGTCCACGGCGCCTGCCAGCAGGCCACCCCGGGCAGCGACACCGTCGGGATGCCGCGGTCGCGGGCCCGCACCCCGTACTCGGCGTCGTCCCACTTGATGAAGACCGGGATCGCGAGGCCAAGCTCGGCGATGACCTGCGTCGGGATCAGGCACATCCACCAGCCGTTGTAGTCGCCGTCGGCCCGGCGGTGCAGCCACGGCGTGTTCCGCAGGTTGCGGCGGCCGAAGTCGTGCCGGCTCTTGGTGTTCGGCGCGTTCCCCCACCACCACCGGTAGGGCGCGACCGCCTCGGCGAACGCGTGCAGCACCGAGCGCTCGTACCGGCTGAACATCTGGCCGCCGACGATCGTCGGCTTGCGGGCCAGGTCGGCGAAGGTGGCGGCGCGCAGGATCCCCTCGGGATCGATCTCGACGTCGTCGTCGCTGAGCAGCACGTAGTCGCTCGTACCGGCTCGCACGGTCTCGTCCATGGACCGGGAGAACCCGCCCGATCCGCCGATGTTCCCCTGTTTGATTACCTGGACCCGGCCCGCCAGCCGCTTGGCCGCGTCCTCGAAGCCCGGGTGGTCGCTGACCGGGCTGGCGCCCTGGTCGATCACGTAGACGGCGTCGAGCAGCGGCTGGAGTTCGGTGGCCTCGCCGAGCACCCGCAGCTTCTGGACCAGGTCGTCGGGCGCGCCGAAGGCGGTGATGCCGATGCTGACCCGGCCCGCCGGGGCGGGGTCGGTCAGCGCGAGCCAGTCCGCCTCGATCAGCGTGGTCCCCCGCGGCCCGGCCACGATGTCGAACCAGTACCAGCCGCCGTCGATGAACGGCGCGAGCGTCAGCCTGCGCTCGATCGTCTCCGGGTCGTCCGACTCGACGTGGATCGTCTCGATCGGGTGGCTGTGCCCCTTGGCGCTGGAGCGGTACAGGATGACCTTGCCCTCGCCCGCCAGCCGGATGCGCAGGGTCACCTCGCCCACCGTGGTCCAGCGGCGCCAGTAGCTGGCCGGGAACGCGTTGAAGTAGGTGGCGAACGAGACCCGGCTGCCCTGGGTGATCAGCGCGCTGCGTCCCGGCCCGACCTGCTCGACCAGGAACCCGGGCACGTCGGCGCCGAAGCGGACGCTGGACTGGGCCTCGCCGACCGCGGCGCTGGCCGTGGCCGTGCCGCCGGTCACCTTGCGCCCGGTGAGCTCCTCCGCGGCCATCTCGGCGGCCAGCTCGGCGGCGCCGCGGTCCATCTGGGTCTCCACGTACAGCGGGACCACGTCCAGGTCGTCGCCGGGGAACACGACCCGCTGCAGGGTGCGCAGGGTCTTCCCCGCGTCGCCGGCGCTACTCATCGCCCGCGGCCCCGCTCGCGAGCGGCTGCCTGTCGGCGAAGTGCGGGCGCAGCCGGCCGTCGTACATGCTCAGCGCGGACCCGATCGCCATGTGCATGTCGAGGTACTTGTACGTGCCCAGGCGCCCGCCGAAGAGCACGCCGGGCTCGCGGGCCGCCAGCTCCCGGTAGGTCAGCAGCCGCGACCGGTCCTCGGCCGTGTTGATCGGGTAGTACGGCTCGTCGCCGCGGTCGGCAAAACGCGAGTACTCCCGCATGATCACCGTCTTGTCCTTCGGGTACCAGTCGCGCTCGGGGTAGAAGTGCCGGAACTCGTGGATGCGGGTGAACGGGACGTCCTCGTCCGCGTAGTTCATGACCGGCGTTCCCTGGAAGTCCCCCGTGCGGAGTACCTCCATGTCGAAGTCGAGGGTGCGCCAGCGCAGGTCGCCCGCGGCGTAGTCGAAGTACGCGTCGAGCGGTCCGGTGTACACGACCGGCACCCTCCCCACCACATCGGATCGCAGCTGCGAGAAATCGGTGTTCAGCCGCACCTCTATGTTCGGGTGATCGACCATGCGTTCCAGCCAGGCAGTGTAGCCGTCGACCGGCAGGCCCTCGAAGCTGTCGCTGAAGTAGCGGTTATCGAATGTGTAACGCACCGGCAGCCGGGTGATGATCTCGGCCGGCAGGTCGACCGGATCGGTCTGCCACTGCTTATACGTGTAGCCGCGGATGAACGCCTCGTAGAGGGGCCGGCCGATCAGCGACACGGCCTTCTGCTCGAGGTTGTCGGCCCGGCCGGGCGGTACCTCGGCCGACTGCTCGGCCACCAGCTTGCGCGCCTCGTCCGGGGACAGCGCGGTGCCGAAGTACTCGCACATGGTGGCGAGGTTGATCGGCATCGGGTACACGCGGCCCTTGTAGATCGAGAACACCCGGTGCTGGTAGCCGGTGAAGGACGTGAACCGCTTGGCGTACTCCCAGACGCGGGCGTTCGAGGTGTGGAACAGGTGCGCGCCGTACGGGTGGATCTCGATCTGAGTTTCCGGCTCCCGCTCGCTGTAGGCGTTCCCGCCGATGTGCGGACGGCGCTCGACGACCAGCACGTGCAGGCCCAGGTCCCGGGCGCACCGCTCCGCAACGGTCAGGCCGAAGAAGCCGGACCCGATGACGACGAGATCGGTGTTCACGAACGCACCGACCGAGGCGGGTCACGCCACAGGCTGGCGGCCGGCACCTCGGGGTAGTCCCACTCCGGCGCGCCCTCTCCCGGCGCAGGCGCCGGCTCCTGGCCCGGCCCCGCCCCCCCGGGGGCCTCGGGTGACGCCGCCGCAGCCGACGGCGCCTGCTCGGCCTGCTGATCGAGGCGCTCGGTGTAGTGCGCGACGATCGGGCGGTACACCGCACGCCGACACCACCACGGGATCATCCGGTAGCCGCCGCGGACCATCACGTTACGCACGTACTCGGCCGTCGAGATGAACCCGTCCTTGCGGAATTCGCGCTGCAGCCGCAGCTCGGAGCGCAGCAGCCCGGTCCCGCCGCGCCTCTTGAACGCCTCCGGCCCGACCCGGTAGTAGACCAGCGGCTCGGCCACGTTGACCGCGCGCGCGCCGCCCGCCAGCATCCGGGCGAACAGCGCGTAGTCCTCCATCAGCGGCAGCTCGCCGTAGCCGCCCGCCGCGAGGACGGCGCGCCGCCGGTAGACCACGGTCGGGTGGTTGAACGGGTCGTGCATCCGCGCGTAGCGCTGGATCTGGGCGGGCTCGGTGGGCGGAACGCGCTGCCCGATGATGTCGTCAATGTCGCTCACGAACTCGAACAGGCCGGCCCCGACAATGTCCGCGTCCTGGATGAGCGGCAGTTCCACCTCGAAGCGGTGCGGCATCGACACGTCGTCGGCGTCCTGGCGCGCGATCACGTCGAACCAGCTGGCGGCCAGTCCCCGGTCGAGGGCGGGCCCGAGGCCGCCGTTGCGCTCCAGGGGGACGAAGGTGACCGGCGACGGGCTGCAGCACCGGAGTTCATCCAGGCAGCCCGCTAGTTCGTCGCGGACCGGTCCGTCCCGGACGATGATCACCTGGTCCGGACGCACGGTCTGGTCATCGACCGCACTGCGGAACGCCCGCCGGAGGTAATCGGGCCGGTCGCCGTCATACACCGAGACCAGGAGGGAAAAGGGCTCATGCATAGGCAGGAGACTTGCCTTCCATGACGGGGGAACGCGTACCGCGAAACGCACCAGTCGATCAACGGTACCTTACGATAGCTTTGGCTCTGATTAAGCGCGCTGCAGTCAGCTGAAAACCTTCCGTACCTGGTCAGCCCAGTGATGAGGCGCTAACCACCACGACCCGCGAGGTTGCCCGTATGCCACACCGCGCCGACGATGAGCCCCGACCCGCGCCCGGCACGGCCCCGGCCGCCGAGGGCGGCTCGACCGGCGGCCCGCCGCGGCCGAGGGTCTTCCTGCACGTCGGCGAGCCGAAGACGGGCACGACGTTCCTGCAGCAGGTCATGTGGCGCAACCGCAGCGAGCTGGCGGCCCAGGGGGTGGTGCTGCCCGGGCACCACCCGCAGGACCACTACCGCGCCAGCCAGGACCTGCGCGGCATCCAGAAACTAGCCTCCGACCCGGCGGGATCCTGGACCGGCGAATGGGAGATCATCGCCCGGCAGGCGCGCCAGGCGCCCCGGGTGGCCGTGATCTCCCACGAGCTCTTCTCGGCGGCCGACCCGGAGCAGGCCGACCGCGCCGTGCGGTCGCTGCAGCCCGCCGAGGTGCACATCGTGCTCACCGTGCGGGACATCGCGACGCTGCTGCCCGCCGAGTGGCAGGAAACAGTGAAACACCGCAACGCCCGCGGCTGGGAGGACTGGCTCGGGGACGTCATCGACCGCGAGTCAACGTCCGACGACCGGCGCCAGTGGTGGTTCTGGCGGGTGCACGACACGATGGCGGTCCTCGGCGTCTGGTCTCGCCTCGTGCCCGCGGAGCACGTGCACGTGATCACGACCCCGGTACGCGGGTCAGCCAACGGGCTGCTGTGGGAGCGGTTCGCCGCCCTGCTCGGCGTCGACCCCGGCAGCGTGGACCTCACCCGGGCCCGGCCGAACGCCTCGCTCGGGCTGCCCGAGGTCGAGTTCCTGCGGCGGCTGAACCAGGTCCTCCCCGAAGAGGTCCCGGACTGGTTCTACATGTGGAACGTCAAGGAAACGGTCGCGCACCAGGCGCTGGCCACGCGGCCGCGCGGGGACCGCCTGATCCTCCCGGCCGACCGGGACGCCTGGGCCAAGGAGCAGGCGGAAGCCCTCATCGCCGCGCTGAATGACTCCGGGTACGACCTGGTCGGCGCGCTCGACGAGCTCCGGCCGCGGGCGGACGCGCAGGCCTACGCCAGTCCCTCCGGCCAGCCGGCCGAGCAGGTGCTCGACGCCGCGGTGGAGGCCGCGTCGGCGCTGATCGTCCAGCAGTACCGCAAGGCGTTCCCGGCGGCCAGGCCGCAGCCGGGCGCCGACGGGCGCGGGCTGGTCAGCCGGGTCGAGTCCACCATGGCCTCCTCGCCGCGGCTGAAGCGGACCGTGCGCGAGCTCAGCAGCCGGTCCGCGGCCGTGCGCCGCCTGCGCATCCTAGCCTGGCGGGTCCTCGAGCGCCGCCGGGCGCCGCGCCACGGGACCCAGGGGCGTTCCTAGCATGGCCGACAGTCACCGGCCCCCCGCGGCCCAGCGCGAGTTGCCCCGCGACTCCTCCCGGTCTCCCCGGGTGATCGCCGTCGTGGTCACGTACAACCGGCAGGCGCTGCTGCTGGAGTCGCTCGCGGCGGTGCATGCGCAGAGCCGGGTGCCGGACGCCGTGATCGTGGTCGACAACGCCTCGACCGACGAGACCGCGGCCGCGGTGCGCGACCGCTACCCGTCCGTGACCCTGGCCGAACTGGCGCGCAACACCGGCGGGGCCGGCGGGTTCGCCTGCGGCCTGGCGCTAGCCCTGGCCGACGCCGCGGACCTGGTGTGGCTCATGGACGACGACACGGTGCCCCAGCGGCACGCGCTGCGCGCGCTGCTGGAGGCCCGCCGACATCATCCCGGCGGCGCTCCGGCACTGGTCGCCAGCCGCGTGATCTGGACCGACGGGCGCCCGCACCCGATGAACACCCCGCGCACCAAGCCGTTCGCCCGCAAGGCCGAGCGCGCCGCCGCCGCCGAGACCGGGTGCCAGCCCATCCGTTCCGCGTCGTTCGTGTCGATCCTCGTCGACGCCGGGGTATGCCGGGAGCGCGGCCTGCCGCAGGCGGACTACTTCCTGTGGAACGACGACTTCGAGTACACAACGCGCCTGCTGCGCGGCCAGGCCGGGTTGCTCTGCCCGGCCAGCGTCGTGGTGCACAAGACCGCGACCTTCGGCTCGACCGACGCCGACCCGGGTCCGCGCTTCTTCTATGAGGTGCGGAACAAGGTCTGGACGCTGCGGACCCGGTCGCTCGGCCCGGCCGAACGCGTCCTGTACACAGGCTCGACGCTGCGCCGCTGGGCGCGCACGTTCGCCAAGTCACCCGACCGGCGGGCGCTTGCGTCGTCGCTGGTCAAGGGCATCGCGGCCGGGGCGCGGACGAATCCGCGGCCGACCGCGGAGGTGCTCGCGTCGGCGGGCCTGGCGACGGCGGACCCGACCGCGGCGGGCCGGCCGCAGGCGACGGAGCGGGCAAACGGCCAGGCCGCAGGTCCGTTATGATGCATGAGTCTGCCGGGGGTCGGCCGGCGGGCGGAAGAGGTCACCCGGGAGCAGGCGGAGCGGGAACTCGATGGTTTTTGTCTTGGCCCTCGGCGCTGCGCTCGCGAACGCTCTGACCAGCGTCTTCCAGCGGAAGGGCATCCAGAGCGCCCCGGCCGGCACCACGCTGCGGCTCAGCCTGATCACCTACGCGCTGCGCCGCGGGATCTGGCTCGCCGGATTCGCGCTGATGATCGTCTCGTTCCTGCTGCAGGCCGTGGCCCTGCACTTCGGCCGGCTTTCCGAGGTCCAGCCGATCCTGACCACCGAGCTGGTGTTCCTGGTCATCGTGCTGGTCGCCTGGTTCGGGTTCACGATGGGCGGGCGCGAGTGGATCGGGGTCGTGGCGGTCAGCGCCGGGCCTGGCCGGCTTCCTGCTCTTCGCCGACCCGGTGGAAGGCTCGCTGTCGCCGCCGTTGTGGGCGTGGGCCGTGGCCATCGGGGCGTGCGGCGCCGCCATCGTGACCGCGGTCCTGCTCGCGCTGCGCGGCCCGCGCTGGTGGCGGGCGGCCATGTTCGGGACCGCGGCGGCCATCGGCTTCGCCCTCACCGCCGCGTGCACCAAGGTGGTGTCCGGCTTCGCGGCGTCGGACTGGACCACGCTCTACCGGCACTGGCAGACCTACGCGCTGGCCTTCTTCGGCGTGCTCGCCGTGTTCCTGGCCCAGAACGCCTTCCACGCGGGCCCGATCGTCGCCTCCCAGTCCACCCTGGTGCTGGTCGACCCGCTGGCCAGCATCCTGATCGGCGTCGGGCTGTTCGGCGACGACCTGCGCACCAACGGCGCCTGGGGTCCCCTGGAGGCGCTGTCGCTCCTGGTCATGTTCGCCGGGGCGGTCCTGCTCGCCCACTCCCCGCTCGTGGCCGGGCTGAGGACCGGCGATGACCAGCAGGCCGACCTGCTGGTCCACCACCCCCATCACCCGCACTCCGGCCCGATGGCCGACGCGGGCTGTCCTGAGCAGTCCTGAATTCCCCGGTGCTCAGGACGGCTGCTGGTCGCTGAGCCGGGCCTGCAGGCGGCGCATCCCCCGCAGCCACCGCTCCCGGTCGTCGGCCCGGCGCTGCTCGTACATGGCCACCTCCGGGTGCGGGAGGATCAGGAAGCGCTCGTCGCCGATGGCCTCGATGACGCACGCCGCGACCTGGTCCGGCGTGAGCACGCCGTCCACCGAGGCTTGCGGCGTGCCGAGGCCGGTGCGTTCCTCGGGCATCGCGCTGACCTGGCGATGGCTCGTCGCGATCAGGTTAGTACGCACCGCCTGCGGGCACAGGCACGACACCCGGATGCCCCGGTCGCCGTAGGTGATCGAGAGCCATTCGGCGAGCGCGACCGCCGCGTGCTTGGTCACCGAGTACGGAGCCGAGCCGAGCTCGGTGAGCAGGCCGGCGGCTGACGCGGTGATCACCAGGCAGCCCTGGCCCCGGGCCAGCATGCGGGGCAGCAGGGCCCGCGCCGCGTAGACGTGGCTCTGCACGTTGACGGCCCAGATGCGGGACCAGGCCTCGTCGGGCACCTCGACGCCGCCGTCCACGATGATGCCCGCGTTCGAGCAGAACACCTCGACGGGCCCGAACGCCTCCTCGGCCCGCGCGACCAGGGCCTCGGCATCGGCCTCCCGCGCCATGTCCGCGGTCACCGCGAGCGCCCGCTGCCCGCCGGCCTCGATCTCGGCCGCCACCTCGGCCGCTCCCCCGGCGTCGACGTCGGCCACCACGACCGCGGCGGCGCCCTGCCCGGCGAGAGCGAGGCAGATCGAGCGGCCGATGCCGCTCGCGCCGCCGGTGACGACCGCGACCCGCCCCGCGATGTCCACGTCAGTGAACCTTTCTCATCCGTCGACCTCCGGTCAGAGTACGTAGGCAGTCATGGGGAGGATGAAAAAGGTTCAGTACCCGCGCGCCGCGGCCCGCGCGGCGTGGTCAGCCCAGGCCGCGAGGTCCGGGTCAGCGGCGAGCAGGCTGGCGTACTTCTTCCGCGCCTGCTCGCGCTTGGCGGGAATGTACTCGCTCGGCCACAGGCCGGGGTGGGGCTCGTAGTCCTTGAGCACGTTGCGGGCGACGGTCACCTTGTGCACCTCGTCCACCCCGTCGAGGATCGCCATGGTCGGCGCGCTGGCCCACATGGCCTGCAGCGGGGTCAGGTTCGTCGTGCCGAGCGAGCCCATGATGTGCAGCGCCCGGTAGGACACCTCGCGCAGCACCTTGGCGCAGGTGTACTTGCACGCGGCGATCTGGGTCCGGGCCTGCCGGGTGCTGGAGTTGTCGATGGTCCACGCGGTCCACAGCACCAGCAGCCGGAGCATGTTGATCTCCGCGTAGGACTCGGCGATCGCCTCCTGCACCATCTGATGGTCCGCGATCGTCTTGTCGTGCGACTCGCGGCTGAGGGCGCGCTCGCACATCATGTCGAAGGCCAGCTTGACCTGCGCCACCGTGCGCATCGCGTGGTGGATCCGGCCGCCGCCGAGGCGCCGCTGGGCCAGCACCCGAGCCCCGTCCTCCGGCCCGAGCAGGTGGTCCAGCGGTACCCGCACGTCGGTGTAGCGGATGTGGTTGTGCAGGGCGGGGTATTCCATGATCTCCACACCCGCGGTGTCACGCGGCGCCACGAACATGCCGTTGGTACACATCACGAAAATGATGTCGGCCCGGGCGCCCCCGCTCGTGAACCACTTCTCGCCGTTGATGACCCATTCCTGCCCGTCCCTGACCGCGCGGGTCTGGAACAGGCTGGGGTCGGAGCCGCCCTGCGGCTCGGTCATCGAATAGGCCGAGAAGATCTCCTGGTTCATCAGCGGGTACAGCCACCGCCGCTTCTGTTCCTCGGTGCCGTAGGCCGCCAGCATCTCCATGTTGCCGGTGTCCGGCGCAGCCGTGCCGAAGATCACCGGCGCCGAGCGGTAGCGGCCCAGGATCTCGTTCAGCAGTGCGAGCTTGAGCTGGCCGAAGCCCGGGCCGCCGAGCTCACGGTCGAGGAACAGCGCCCACAGGCCCCGGTCCTTGACCTGCTGCTTGAGCGGGTCGGCGAGGGCCCGGGCCTTCGGGTCGCGGGAGTAGGCCGCGCCGGGGAAGACCAGGTCGAGCGGCTCGACCTCGGTGCGGCAGAACTCCTCGACCCAGTCGAGTTGCTCCTGGAATTCCGGCTCAGTCGAGAAGTCCCAAGCCACGGCGTCCTCCAGCCCCCGGTTCGCGCGCTCACGGGCACCATCGAGCCTACTAGAACGCGATTCTAAAAGCTGGCCCCAGGCGTTCGGGGGTCCGGGTCTGCAAGCTGGCCCCGGGCGTCCGGAGGTCCGGCGCTAAGCGGTCACGGCCGTTATTCGCCAGGGGCCGGCGGCTGGCGCTGGCCGGGGGGGGGGGGAGGGGGGAAGGATTCTCGGTCTGGTTCAGTCGCCGTTGCGCCGACGCGAGCCGAGTCGGCTGCCTTGGTCGCTTTGTCGGTGGCTGCTGGTGGGATGGTGGCATGCCCAGGCACAGTGACCCGCGCTCACCGGCGGTGGTGTATCGCACGGCCCGCGCGGGGTTGCGGCTGACCCGGGGGCAGCGGCGCCGGCTGGTGGGGTTACTGGTGTCGGCCGGGGATGTGTGGGCGTGCGTGCTGGAAGTGAACGCGTGGCGGCGGGCCCGCTAGGACGTCCCGCTGGTGCCATATGAGGGGTTGTGCCGGGAGCTGGCCGCCTCGGGGCCGGGGTGCTTTGGGGAGCTGGACAGCACCGGCGCCCGGTCGGTGCTGCGCCGCTATTCCGATGCCTGGTTTTCCGCCTCGGCCCGCCGCAGCAACGGGGACAGCTCGGCGCGGTTCCCGCGGCGGCGGCGCAAGATGATGCCGGTGCGCTGGTATCACGGCCGGTTCGTCCTGGAGGGCCGGCGGTTGCGGATCCCAGTGGCCCGGGGCTGCCCGCCGTTACGGGTCCGCCTGGACCGCGACCTGCCGTACCCCCGGCGAGGTCCGGTCGGTCACCTTGGTGTATGACATGGGCCGGCTGTGGGTGGATGTGACCGCCGAGATCCCGGTCGCCGGGTACCCGCCGGGCGCGGAGCCCGTTGCGGGGCGGGTAGCGGGGGTGGACCTGGGCATCATCCACCCCTATGCGGTGGCCGGGCCCGACGACCAGGCGCTGCTGGTGTCTGGGCGGGCCATCCGCGCCGAGCACCACCTGCACCTCAAAGACAGCAAGGCCCGGCAACGGGCCGTCGCCTGCCGCGCGCCGAAACCCGGGCAACGCGGGTCCCGCCGCTGGCGTCACTACCGGCGCCGCCAGCGCATCGTGGAGGCACGCCGGGCGCTGGCCCGGCGGGATCACGCCGGCCATCATCCCGGGCGGCGTCACGCACCGCCGCGCCGGGAACCACCTTCCGGGTGTGTCCCCGGGCGCGACGTGACCCGCGCCGCCGCCCCCATCACGGCGACGCCCGCGGATCCCCTGGCAGGCACCTGCCCGCCCCGCCGGACACCACCGGCCGGGGAGTCGCTCGCCTCACGGCGAGGACCTCGTAAGAACGCGGACGAACTTACGAAGAGGTGCACTAAGGAGCGGTCCGGCGCCGGGCGCCGACCTGACGCACAGGGCCTGACGCACGGGGCCTGACGCACGGGGCCTGACGCACGGGGCCTGACGCACGGGGCCTGACGCACGGGGCCGGACGCACGGGCCGAAGGGGCGATGAATTCCGGGCCGCAAGACCGTCTCAGTTACCGGAAACGGGAGGAAGCATGAAGACGGACACGCTGGCGGTTCCGGGTGCGGAACTGTACTACGAGGTGCGCGGCTCCGGGCCGGTGCTGCTGATGATCCCCGGCGGGCCCATGGATGCGGGCGGCTTCGCGGCGATCGCCGAGCGCCTGGCCGACGAGTACACGGTCGTGACGTACGACTGCCGGGGCAATTCGAGAAGCCGGATGCAGGGATCCTGGGATGACCTGACCGTGGGGGTGTTCGCGGACGACGCGCACCGCTTGCTGGACGCGGTGAGCTCCGGGCCGGCCGACGTGCTGGGCTCGAGCGGCGGCGCGACGTACGGCCTGGACCTCGTCGCGCGGTATCCCGGCCGGGTGCGCACGCTGGTCGCGCACGAGCCGCCGGTCTCCGAACTGCTGCCGGACGCGGCGAAGTGGCACGCGCTGAACGAGGAGATCGGTGAGACCTACCGCAGCGACGGCGTGTTCCCGGCGATGCAGAAGTTCGCGGTCGGCGTGGGATTCGGCGACGGGCCGGGGCCGGCCCAGGGCGAGCCGACCCCGGAGGCCGCCGAGGCGATGGCCCGGACCGGCGCCAACCTGGACCTGTTCGCCGGGCGGCTCATCCCGGTCATCGGCAACTACGCGCCGGATGTCGCGGCGCTGCGCCGTAGCCCGACCCGGATCGTGGTGGGCGTCGGCGACGAGTCTGCGCCCGAGCAGATGACCTACCAGACCTCGTACGCGCTGGCCGGAGAGCTGGGCGAGCCGCCGGTGGAGTTCCCGGGCGGGCACGGCGGCTTTGACAGCCACCCCGACGGGTTCGCCGCCACGCTCCGCGAGGTTCTGGCCGCCACGCGCGGCTAGCGGTCGCGCCCTACCGGGCGAGCGAGCCCATGGGGTCCCAGGCCGGCAGCACGATCGGCTCGGTGTCGAGCGCCTGGCGCAGCGCCTCGGGGAGCGCGTCGCGCCGCGCCGCGATCTCGAAGACGTACTCGTCGAACCACGAGTCGTTCATGGTGTAGAAGCCCTCCTGGCCCTTGTCCGCGCCCCAGCTGTTCTCCACCCGCCACTTGCGGGTCACGCCGTCGAGCACGTCCACGCCGGTGAACAACATGGCGTGGGTCATCTGGGTCTCGTGGTAGACGAGGCGGTCGGCCTTGTCGAGGGTGAAGGCCGTGTCGTACACCGACGGCAGATCGTAGAGGCTGGCGTCCCACACGCCGTACTCGCTGCTCATCATCTTGGCGACGTCACACCCGAACCACACCGGCTCGCCCTGCTGCAGGGCCTGTGCGGCGATCTTCTTGATCAGCGGCATGTCCACGTTGAGGTAGATGACCGGCGGAGCACCGAGCACGTTGCCGAGGTACTGGACCGTGAAGGTCCGGCCGGTCGGGCTCGACGCGCGCGGGTCGTGGACCAGGCACACGTAATCGTCGATGGGCAGTTCCACGTACCGGGCCGCGAACTCCTGCGGGGTGAGCACCCCGTCCCGGTGGAACTCGCGGTCGGAGTCGGTCCACTGCCAGTCGATGTGGTCCGGCGGAGTGCCGAGGTGGATGCAGAGCACCCGGTAAACCACCCGCATGACCTCGGCCTTCTCGGCCCGGGCGGCGTCCGCGCCGCCCACGGACGCCGCCGCCCGCACCGATTTGGCTCCCTGGCGCAGCACCGTGCGGAGCACCGAGTTCATCCGGCCGGTGTCGGACGAGCTCTGGGTCTCCGGCATGAACGCCTTGGGCACCAGGCCGTGCTTGCGGACGATGGCCACGAACATGTTCCACTGGCCGCCGTCCTCAGCCGCCGAGTCGAGCACGAACGCAACGGTCCGGTCGTCGATGTCCCGGTCGGCCGTCTCGATGACGGCTTCGAGGAAGTAGTTGGCCCGCTCGATCTTGTCCCAGAACATGACGTAGTTCTGCGAGAACTCGAAGTCCTTGAGCCCCATCTTCTTCATGGCGCCGACGCGCAGCAGGTTGAGCCCGGCGAACAGCCAGCACCGGCCGCTGCGCTGCTGATTGGTGACCTTCCAGTCGTCCAGGAGGACGGAGAGGGAGTGGTCGGTGCTGTTGATGATCTCCCGGTTGATCGCCACGTCGTCGACGGTCACCCGGGTCACCGCGTTCTGCGCGAGCCGGTAGGCGGGGCTGGCGGAAAAGTCCTTGCGGAGCAGTTCCAGGTCTGGCTTGCTCAGCGTCCCGTCCGTGCCCGGCATCTGCGTCTCCCTCGCGCTCCGTGTGTCTGTATCGCCAACGTACCAGCGAGCTGGTGTAACACCCATGGCCTAGGTGCGCTGGCCCCAGGCGGCCATCGTCACCTGAGACATGAAGGCAAACCCGGGATCCCGGCACGCCCGGATCGCGGCGGCGATGGCGGCGGGGTCCAGGCCCCGGGCCGCCGGGCTGGCGCTCGTCGGCCGACACCGATACGAAGTCCATCTCCTCGGCCAGCAGCTGGCCCAGCGGCTTGAGCGCGGCGGCGAGCTTTCGTAAGACCGCCTGCCGCCATGCCCGCGGCTAGCTCGGCCGTGCCGGCGCTGGAGAGCCTGGCGGCGTGACCGTTATGGATCCTTGCGGCCTGGTCAGGCAGGAGACAGGAACGCCCGGAGCGCCGCGATCAGCATCGCGGAGTCCGCGGCGCCGCACAGTTCCCGCGCCGAGTGCATGGCCAGCGCCGGATTGCCCACGTCGACCGTGGGCACCGCCAGCCCCGCGGCCACGAACGGCCCGATCGTCGACCCGCTGCGCACGCCGCTCTTGTTGACGAAATACTGCACCGGCACGCCGGCCTGCTCGGCGGCGAGCAGGAACGCCGCCTGCGTGCGGGCCTCCGTGGCGTAGAGCACGTTCGCGCTCACCTTCACGACCGGGCCGCCGTTGAGCGCGATCTGGTGCTCCGGCTCGTGCTTGTCCGGGTAGTTGGGATGCGTGGCGTGGGTCATGTCCGCGGAGACGTGCAGGGACCCCTCGACCGCCCGCAGGAAGTCGGCGCGCGCGCCGCCCCGGGCCAGCACCGAGCGCTCCAGCTGCCGGCCCAGCCAGGCGCCCCGCGCGCCGGTCGCCGCCACGCTGCCGATCTCCTCGTGGTCGAACAGGACGAGCGCGCTGACGTGCTCGGGCGCTGGCTGCGCGGCCACCGCGGCCAGCGCGGTCACGCCCGCGTGCGTGCACCCCAGGTCGTCGAGCCGGCCCGAGCTCACGAATTCCTCGTCGACCCCGGCGAGCGTGCCGGCCGCCAGGTCGTAGGTCACCACTTCGTGGCTGAGCACGTCCTCCGGTGAGACGCCTAGCTCCTTTCCCAGGAAATTCCGGAACTCGCCGACGTCCGGCGGGCCGAGCGACCAGATCGGCACCAGGTGCTGCTGCGGATCGAGGGTCAGCCCGCCGGCGTGCAGGTCCTGGTCGAGGTGGATGGCCAGTTGCGGCACCCGCGCCACCGGCCGGTGCACCCGGAGCAGCCGGGTCTGCGGGCCGTCCGGCGTGCGCACCACCACGCGCCCGGCCAGGCCGAGGTCGCGGTCGAGCCAGGAGTTCAGCAACGGGCCGCCGTAGACCTCGACGCCGAGCTGGCGGATTCCGGCCCGGCCGGTGTCCGGCCGCGGCTTGATCCGGAGCGTGGGGCTGTCGGTGTGCGCGCCGACCAGCCGGAAGGGCGCGTACGGCGCCGCTCCCTCGGGCACCACCCAGGCGAACACCGAGCCGCCGTCCAATGTCACGTGGCGCCCGCGGCCGGGCGGCCACTCCCCGCGCGCCGGGACCTCGGTGAAGCCTGCGGCGGTCAGCCGGCGCAAGGCCTCCGCAGCGGCGTGGTACGGCGACGGTGACGCGTCGGCAAACTCGATCAGATCCAGTGCGGTGTCGCGGGCGCTGCTCATCGGTCCATCATGCCCGGACGGCAGTGGCGGTGCCGCAGGCCCGGCCGGCGTGGCCGTGCCGTCGCGCGCCGGCCGTGCGGCTATGGGGCCGCGCGACGGCAGGAACCCGCGGCGCAATCAGTACGAACCTGCTCGGCCAAGTCGAGCTTGGTGTAGACCGGCAGGCCTGCCTCCTGGTACTTGGCCTTAACCCGCTTGAGGTAGGTCTTGGCCGTCTCCGGGCTGATCCCCAGCTTCCGGGCGGCCGATTCGAGCGTCAGGCCGGACACGTAGGCCATGAGCACGTTGTGCTCGCGCTCGGACAGCGGCGGCCGTCCCGGGGACCCGTCGGGTTCGGCGGCCAGGGTCGGGCCGAGGGACCACGCCGTGCCGCCGGAGGCGATGGCCCGGACCGTGTCGCCGAGCGCGGCCATGTCGTGGTCGCGGGTGAGGTACCCGTGCGCGCCCGCGGCGAGGGCCTGCGCGACCGTGCTCAGGTCGGCCGACCCGTCGATGACCAGGACCGGGTGACCCGCACCGATCAGCCGACGCACGTTGAGCGCGGGATCGGGGTCGGCCCGCAAGGTCGGGTTCAGTAACACCACGCCGTGATCGTTGATGGCGGCTCCCAGCAGCTCGTCTACGGTCGACGTGACCACGGCCAGCCGGATATCTGGTTCCGTCTCGGCCCAGTTCCGCAGGCCGTCGATGAACATCCGGTTGTCCTCGATGGCCGCGATGTCGATGAGGTCCTTCATCCCACTCCTCCCCAAGAGTGTCCGAGACAGCGAAGCCCCCCCGGGTGCGATACGATCGCCGGCCGCGTGCGGTTCACCGGACGCAGCGAGATTCACCAGGTCGTTATGTTGCGCTTACCCGGCCGTCGCCCCACCGGCCGTCCGGCGACGCCGCCGCGGGCCGAACGGTCAGGGCATGATGCCCATCGACTCCAGCACCCGCTGGCCGAGCCCCTGATCACCAGTGATCACGACGTCGTCCGGCGCGTCGCCGCGCCCGCACACCAGCGCCGCGAAGCTGGTCACCGGAATGTCCAGGCTCACGGTCGCGCTGTCCGGATCGGCCGCGACCCTCCCGCGGCCGCCGGCGACCTCGACCGGCACCGGGCTCTGCCCGCCGATGCGGAAGGCCACCTTGGCCCCTTCCGGCGCGGCGGCCCGCTTGCCGACCATGTAGGGCAGGAACCGGATGAAATAACCCAGGGCCTCGTCGGCTGCCGGGCCGTCCTCATCGCCGGGACGGCCGACGGCCCGGCGGATGTCCTGCTCGTGGCTCCAGCTGTCCATCACGCGGAGCGTCAGCATGTCGGCCACGGTTCCGGGTCCAGCCGGGGTCGTGGTCTGCTCGGCGAGGTCTTGGTTGGTCAGCCGGCCCAGCTGCGCCAGACGCGCGGCCGTCACCTCGCGGAACTCCTCGAGCACCGCGGGACCCGGCCTCGGCCGGCGGGCGTCGACACCGATCTCGTTGGACCGGCCCATGTCGTTCTTCAGGTAGGGCCGCGGGCCCGGGTCGTGCACCGGGGCGGGGCGGCCGAGCGCGCGTGCCTCGTAGTCCACCAGGTGCGACAGGTGGTCCTTGACGGTCCAGCCCGGGCACCCTGTCGGCTGGTCCCAGTCACTGTCCGGCAGGCCCGAGCACAGCCGGTCGACCGACGCCCAGACGGTCGCCAGGTTCTCGACGGAGGTTGGCACGGCACTCTCCTTCGGACGCTGCCCCCGCGCGGGCCAGCACGTGGTGGCAGCCTAACAACACGAGACCGGGCGGGCCCTCGACCAGACCGCGGTCAGGCTCGCGCCCTCTGGCTCGATCGGCGACCGGGCCGGATGAGCCGCCGACCTGCGTCAGAGCCTGTGGATGGTGGCCAGCCAGGCTTGGGCCGCGGCTTCCCCGAATCCGGGGGTGAGATCGAAGGTGTCGGCGGTGATGCTGGTGACGGACCAGCCGTCGCGGAACGCGTCGCGCAACTCGTCTTCGCGGACCCGGCGCGGGCCCCACGTGCCGGGCTCGCGGTCGCTGAAGCACATCAGGTAACAGGGGCCGCCGGACGGCAATACCGACGCCAGGCTGGTGACGTAGCGGGCGCGGTCAGCGTCGTCGAAGACGTGGAACACGCCGCTGTCGATGACCGTGTCGAACGTCGCGCCGCAGCGGCCGAGGCTGAGCACGTCGCCGACCTCGAACCGGGCCGCGAGGCCCCGGGCGGCGGCCTTGCCGCGCGCCTGCTCGATGGCCCGCGCCGAGATGTCGACGCCCACCGCGTCCGCGCCCCGGGCCGCGGCCAGCAGCGTGTGCTCCCCGGTACCGCAGCCCGCGTCGAGCACCCGCCCGCGCAGCAGGCCGGCGTCCGCCAGGCGGGCGAACGCCGGCTGCGGCCGGCCGATGTCCCACGGTGCGGGCGCGCCCGGCTGGTACGCCGCGTCCCAGGCCGTTGCGGGGGTGGTCATGCTGTCCTCCTCGCCGAGGAGCGTTACCTCAGAGATCACGATGCCGGCGCCAGTGCCATGATGCACTCTAGGTACGGTCGGGCGATCAGCGGCAGGTGGACGAGAAGGCGGGGACGGATGCAGCCGATACCGGAGGACTGGACCAGGGCGGTGGCCGTGGTCGCGCACCCCGATGACCTCGAGTACGGGGTGGCCGCCGCGGTGGCCCGCTGGACCGGGCAGGGCAAGGAGGTCGCCTACCTGCTGGCCACCCGGGGCGAGGCTGGCATCGCCGGCATGGATCCAGTCCGGGTCGGGCCGTTGCGGGTGGAGGAGGAACGCCGCAGCGCAGCGGTGGTGGGCGTGAGCGTGGTCGAGTTCCTCGACCACGCCGACGGCCTGGTGGAGTACGGGGTGCCGCTGCGGCGCGACCTGGCCGCTGCCTTCCGCAGGCTGCAGCCGGAGATGGTCTTCACCCAGAGTTTCGACCTCACCTGGGGTGAGGACGGGCCGGTCAACCACTCCGACCATCGCGCGGTCGGGCTCGCCGTGCTGGACGCCTGCCGGGACGCCGCCAACGAGTGGGTGTTCCGCGAGGCCGGGCCGCCCTGCAAGACGATCCGTGACGCCTACGTGGCCGGCACGAAGGATCCGACCCACTTTGCCGACGTCACCGACACCATCGACGCGGGCGTTGCCTCGCTGCGCGAGCACCAGGCCTACCTGGATGGCCTGGGCGATGACGACTTCGATCCCGACGAGTTCCTGCGGAACATCGCCGGCTACGTCGGCCTCGGCGCCCGGTGCGAGTACGCCGTCGGCTTCCGCCGCTACCCGATGGGCTAGGCCGCCCGGCCCGGCCGGGCTCAACCCGGCCCGGATCGCCTGGCGCCGGGCCGCGGGCAGGCGCGGGCATAGGGTCGGTGGCATGGTGCTCGCAGGACGCAAGGTGCTTCTTCTGGCCGCCGATGACTTCGAAGACATGGAGTTGCTGTACCCGCTCTACCGGCTGGGCGAGGAGGACGTCGCGGTGACCGTGGCCGGCCTCGACGACCACCCGGTGACGGGGAAGAAGGGCCACGGGCCGGTGACCGTGGACACCACCGTCGACCAGGTGGCCGAGGGCGACTTCGACGCCCTGGTCATCCCGGGCGGCTACGCGCCCGACAAGCTGCGGCGCTCGGAAGCCGTGCTGGACCTGGTGCGGGCCTTCGACGGCGCGGGCAAGCCGGTCGCGTTCATCTGTCATGCAGGCTGGGTGCCGATCTCGGCGAAGATCCTCAAGGGCCGCCGGGCGACCAGCGTGGGCGCCATCCGCGACGACATGGTCAACGCCGGGGTCGACTGGGTCGACCAGGCCACCGTGGTCGACGGCAACCTGATCTCGGCCCGGACCCCGGCCGACCTCGGCCCCTGGATGAAGGCGCTGCTCGCCGCGCTGGCGGGGGCTTAGCCACGCAGCGGGCCTGGTCAGCGGCCGCCCACGCCAGGCCCGGCTCGGCTGGCAGCGCCACCGCTGCGTCGGCGAGCCGCCCGGAGCCCAGCCCGCCTGATCAGGCCAGTTCCAGCAGCATGCGGGCCAGGTCATCGGGCCGGTTGCTGGGAATCATGTGGTTGGTGGCGATCTCCCGGTAGCGCCAGGCGGGCGAGTCCCGGGCCCGGTCGGCGGCGGCCCAGAACGGCCCGCCCGCCTGCGGCCTGGGCTCTCCGCTGGCCTTGATGTAGGTACGCGTGAACGGGTAGTCCTCCAGCGGGCGCACCAGCCGCACCGGCTCGGTGAAGCAGCCGACCGGCTGCGGGGTGCGCCGCACGTCGGCCCACGCCGCCTCGGCCGGGTCGTCGAACTCGCGGGGGATCGGCGGCACCAGCCAGTCGCCGCCCAGTTCGATCACGCCGCGGCCGCGGCCGACCGCGCCCCCGGCGAGGGTGTCGACCCGGTCGCCGTCACCGGGCACGAAGGCGTCGAGATAGACCAGGTGCCGGACCCGGTCGCCGATGTGCTGCAGCGCCCCGGTGACCACGAACCCTCCGTACGAGAAGCCGAGGAGGACGATGTCGCGCAGGTCTTCGTACCGGACCGTGTTGACCACGTCGGTGACGTGGGTGGTCAGGCAGACCTGAGGGCTGGTGAGGTGGACGCGCTCGCCGATGCCGGTCAGGCTCGGCGTGAACACCTCATGGCCGGCCTGCCAGAGCGGGCCGCGGACCTTACGGAAGCTGTGCGCGCCGCCCCAGGCGCCGTGAACCAGGACAAAGGTCGCCATCGCTGCGGTCCCATCGCCAGCCGAGTGATGCCCACTCGATCACGCTGTGACGTTACCGCCACGCGGCGCGGCGCCCGGGACCGGCGCGAGTCACGTCAGTGGTGACGCTGCCGGCGACGAGCCTTCTCGTCCTCGAGGTCGGTCTCGCGGTCCTGTTCCCGGCGCTCGCGCACCTCCTCGTCGTGGGCGTCGACGTGCAGCCGACGCTCCAGCTGCTCGGCGCGGCGCTGCTCCTTCGGCGTCGCGTGCCCTTCGCGTTCCTGCTCGTGCAGCGAGTCCAGTTCCTCCTCCAGGGCCTCGTCACGCGGCCGGGGCGGTTCGTAGGGATCAGTCATGGCGGGTGTCCTCCTGGTCGCTGGAGAGCGGGCCGTCGTCCTCCCATGAGAACGTACCGGCGGCGGCTGCGCTACGGCAGGCCGGCCACGCCCGAAGGCCCCCCGGCCTCGTCCAGCCACGGCCGAAGCGCCGCACGGCGCGGCCCGCCACGGCCGAACGGGGCCGACGGCGTGGGCCGCCACGGCCGAACCGGGCCCCGGCGTGGCCCGCCCCGGCCGAACGGGGGCCCCGGCGTTGTCCCGCCGTGTCCGGCCGGCTGAGATGAGTCCATGGCAGACGCGATGATCACGCTTCCGTTGCTCCGGCTCGGCCGACTCCCGCTGGGTCCGGGGCTGCGCACCCTTCAGCCAGGCTCGGACGCAACCGGCCTCGTGGTGACCGCCACCGTCCCGGTACCGGGTCAGCCGTCCGACAATCCGCAGGCGTGGGATGTGGCCTGGGCCGACGCGGTCCGCGAGGCCGGTCGGCTCGGCGCCGATCAGGCCACGGTCGGCGCGCTGGCCGGGGGCGGCGGAGATGCCCTGGCGGCCGGGCTCCGCGTGACCGGCGGTACCCGGGTCGCGGTCGCGGCGCAGGGGGAGGTCCTGCTCGCGCGGTGGCTCGCGCCCTGGCCGGGCCCGGGCGATGTGCGGATAGGCCCGCTGCCCCACCTCCTGGAGGTCGCGGCCGCCGCGGCCCGCCGGCCGGCCTACGTGGTGGTGCTGGCCGACCGTCACGGCACCGACGTCATCGCGCACGCCAGCGGCGAGCAGGACCCTCCCCAGCGATTCCCCGCCGAGCACCGTCCCGGCACGCAGCACGATCCGCGTCCCGACCGGCCGCCCCAGCAGCTGCACGGCGAGCGGCACGTGACCGACCGCGAGCCGGAAAGCGGCGGCCAGCGGAACGACGAATACATCGCCGGGCGGGTGGCCGAGGCCGCGGACAGCGTGGGCGCGCACCTCACCCTCGGCGCGGGTGATCAGCACATTCTCGAGGCCGTCGGATCTCACCTGCCCGCCTCGATCGGGCCGATCAGCACGATCGCGGGCGCCCGCCACCCCAACGGCCTCGACAGCCACCTCGGCGCCGCGATCGGCGCCGCCCTGGACGAGATCACCGCCGCGGCCATCGGCGCGGTCGGAGACCAGGTGGCCTCGCTCGCCGGGGGGTCGAGCCCCGGGGCGGTGCGCGGCATCGGCGCCGTCGCGGAGCAACTGGCCGAGCAGCAGGTCGCGGTGCTGCTGGTCGCGGCCGACGTGTCCCGGGAGGACGGTGCCGCGACTTACCGGATCGGGATCCGCCCGACCGAGTTCCTCGTCAACGATCCCGATACCGGGGTCGAGGTGCCGCTGGAGGACGGCCTGGCCTGGGCCGCGCTGCACCAGGACGCGATCGTCGTGCAGCTACCGGACCGCGGCGGGCCGCTGGCCGGCGAGCCGGTGGCGGCGCTGCTCCGCCGCGGCAGCGCCGGGTAGCCCGGCAGCCCGGGCCTAGTCGCTGAAGTAGTGACCTTTCTCGAGGTCGGCGATGAGCCCGGGCTGGACCGGCTGCCAGCCCAGCCGCTCGCGGGTCAGGGCGCTCGAGGCCGGAAGGTCGGCCGTTATGAAGTGGGCGAGGAAGCCGAAATGCGCGTCCGCCTCCTCGCCGGAGATGGCGGTCACTGGCAGGCCCAGGTGCCGGCCGATGACGCCGGCGATGTCGCGGACTTCTACGCCCTCCTCGCCGACCCCGTGCAGCCGCGCGCCTGCGGGCGCCGCCTCCAGGGCCAGCCGGAACAGGTGCGCGGCGTCAAGCCGGTGCACGGTGGCCCAGCGGTTGGCACCGTCGCCCGGGTAAGCCGAGACGCCCTTGGCCCGCGCGATGCCGATGAGGGCTGGGACGAAGCCATGATCACCGTCGCCGTGGACCGACGGCGGGAGCCGCACCACCGATACCCGCACCCCGCGCCCGGCGAACGACAGCGCCGCCGTCTCGGAGGCCCCCCGGAGCGCCGCGAACGGCCCGGGATCGGGCGCGTCCTCTTCGGTGCCGACGCGGCCGGGCGTGAGCAGGCCGGTCCCGGACGTGACGACGAAGGGCCGACCGGCTCCCGCGAGCGCCTCGCCGATCGTCTCGATGGCGCGCCGGTCGGCCTGGCACGAGGCCGCGAAATCCGTGGACTCGGAGATGTTGTTGAACGCGGTGTGGATGACGCCGTCGGACGCGGCCGCGCCGCTGCGCAGGCTGCCGAGGTCCTCGAGGGCGCCGCGGCGGGCGATGGCACCGGCCGCCGTGAGCGCCGCGGCGGCCTCGTCCGAGCGGGCCAGCCCGGCCACCTCGTGTCCCGTGCTCAAAAGCTCCGCCGTGACGGCTGAGCCGACGAAACCGGTCGCCCCGGTGACGAACACGCGCATGGTTTCACTCCTTCGCTGAGACGATGTGGTCCAGCCGGACGGGGCACCGAGACGGTGCCTTCCCCGGCGATTCCAGCCTGCCTGGCCGGATCGCTCCGGGTCCAAGACCTGTTCCGTACCAGGCAATACACATCAGGCATCACCGCAACTCAGCGTCATCCCCGGGCCTTAACTGCCGAGCGGGTGAGGTTACCATGACGACATGCCAGAATCGCCGCCGCCAGTGGACCTCGACCTGCGGCTGGTGCGGTACTTCACCGTGGTCGCCGACCACCGGCACTTCGGCCGCGCCGCCGCCGCCCTCCATCTCGCCCAGCCGTCGCTGAGCCGGCAGGTCCGCCGCCTGGAACAGCAACTCGGCGCCCGCCTGCTGGACCGCACGCCTCAGGGCAGCCAGCTCACTGAGGCCGGGGAGGTCTTCCTCCCGCTCGCCAAGGCGCTGCTGCGCTCGGCCACCCAGGCTGCGGCGCGCGCCCGGGCCGCCGCCGAGCCCAGCCGGATCACCATCGGCTACACCACGGGCATCATCGTCACCCCGGCCGTGCGCGAGCTGCGCCACCGGTACCCGGACGCCGACGTGCAGGCCGTGCACCTGGACTGGGGCGAGCCGCGCGCGGCCCTGCTCGACCACCGGGTGGACGCGGCGGTGACCCGGCTGCCGTTCGCGACCGACGGGCTGCTCGTGATGGTGCTCTACGACGAGCCCCGGGCGCTGCTGGTCCCCCTCGACCACCGCCTGGCCGGCAAGGAATCGGTCACTCTCGACGACATCGCCGACGAGCCCCTGCCCCGGCTGCCCGACCCGGCGTGGAACGCCTTCTGGCGCATTGACCCCCGGCCCGACGGCAGCCCGGCGCCCGACGGGCCTCTCGTCGAGGCGCTCGAGGACAAGCTCGAGCTCATCGCCGCCGGGCAGGCCGTGGCCATCGTCGCGGCCGGCCTGCGCGCCGACCACCTCCGCCCCGACCTCACCACGATCCCGCTGTACGGCGTCGAGCCCAGCCACGTCGTGCTGGCCACCCGGGCCGACGACCGCCGCCGCCTGCTCGCGGCCGTCGGCAAGACCCTCCAGGCCCACCTCACCGGCCCCGGCCCGGCCGGGCCGGCGAGCGCCGAGGAGGAACGACCGGGCCGCTGACCGCCGGGGTCAGCCGCCGAGGAGCTCGCGGGCGGCCTGCGCGATCCGGTCGGCGGAGATCCCCGCCGCCTCCATGAGCTCCGCGGGGGTCCCGGAGCCGGGTAGCCCGCTGACCGCCAGGTGGCTGATGCTGATCGGCCGGCCCGCGTCGCTGAACGCCTCCAGCACCGCGCCGCCGATGCCGCCCTGCGGGTAGTGGTCCTCGACCACGACGAGCCGGTCCCCGGTCGCGTCCGCGGCGGCAAGGAGCGTCGCGGTGTCGATCGGCTTCAGCGAGTACAGGTCCACCACGCGGGCGGTGATGCCGTCGCGGCCGAGCTGGTCCGCCGCGGCCAGGCAGTTGTGCAGGGTCACGCCGGCCCCGATCAGCGTCACCTGGTCGTCCGGGCCGGACCGGACGACCTTCGCGCCGCCGACCGGGAACTGCTCATCCGGCGGGTACAGCACCGGGTACGCGCCGCGGGTGGTGCGCATGTAAACGACCCCGCTGCGGTCGGCCATCTCCTGCACCAGGTAGGCCGCGCTGGTCGCGTCGCTCGGGTACAGGACCGTCGAGCCGTGCACGGCCCGCATCATCGCGATGTCTTCGAGGGCCATCTGCGAGGGACCGTCGGCGCCGATCTCGACCCCGGCGTGGGACCCGGACAGCCGGATGTTCGCCGCGGAGATGGCCGACATCCGGATGAAGTCGTAGGCCCGGGACAGGAACGCGGCGAAGGTGGCGGCGAACGGGATGTATCCGCGGACCTGCAGGCCGACGGCCGCGGCGACCATCTGCTGCTCGGCGATGAACATCTCGAAGTAGCGTTCCGGGTACTTCTTGAGGAACTCCTCGGCGTGGGTCGAGTTGCCGACCTCTCCGTCGAGCGTGACGACGTTGCCGCGCGCGCCCACCGCGGCCAGCGCCTGGCCGAAGGCCAGCCGGGTGGCGACCTTGGCGCCCAGCTCGTACCGGGGCAGGCTTACCTCGCCGTCGGGCCGGATACGCGGGGTTCCGGGTTCCGGCTGCAGCCCGACGACCGTGATCTCACGCTGCCCGCCCAGCTCGATGATGGCCCGCTCGGCCATGTCCGGGGGCAGCGGCCTGCCGTGCCAGCCCTCGCGGTCCTCGACCTCGTCGAACCCGCGGCCCTTGCGGGTGCGGGCCAGGATCACGGTGGGCCGGTCGGCTTCGGCCGCGTGACCGAGCGCCTTGTCGATCTCGCCGAGGTCATGCCCGTCGATGGCGATGGCGTGGCAGCCGAACGCCTCGATCCGCTTGGCGTACGCGTCCACGTCCCAGCCGAGCTCGGTGGGGCCGCGCTGGCCGAGCCGGTTGATGTCGACGATCGCGGTCAGCTTGTTCAGCTGGTAGTAGGCCGCCTTGTCGAACGCCTCCCACATCGATCCCTCGGCCATCTCGCTGTCGCCGCAGAGCACCCAGACGTGGTACGGCAGCTCGTCGAGGAACCGGCCGGCCAGGGCCACGCCGACACCGTCCGGCAGCCCCTGGCCGAGGGAGCCGGTGGCCACGTCGACCCACGGGAGCACGGGCGTAGGGTGGCCCTCCAGCGGGGAGCCGAATCGCCGGTAGCCGTTCATCAGCTCGTCGTCGGTGACCACGCCGGCGGCCTTGAACATCGAGTAGAGCAGCGGGGACGCGTGCCCCTTGGAAAAGATCAGGTGGTCGTTGGCCGGGTTCTTCGGCTGCTGCCAGTCGTAGCGCAGGTGCCGCGTCATGAGCACCGCCATCACGTCGGCGGCCGACATGCTCGACGTCGGGTGGCCGGACCCGGCGGCGGTGCTGCACCGGATCGAGTCGACCCGCAGTTGCTGGGCCAGTTCGTGGATATCGTCCAGGGTCTGCACGGCCATGCCGGTTTCCTCCAGCGTTTCGATGGTGGGTCAGGGCCTGCCGCTGTCCGCCGCGACGGGCCGGTCCTCCGCGTAGTCGCAGGTGCCGTCGGTCTGGAATTGCCGGGCCGCGCGCGCCACCTCGGCACCGAGGGCCCGCAGTTGCGCGGTCACGGCCTCGTCCACCAAGTGCCCGTCCGCGTCGAATGTATGCCAGGACTGCGGCACCGGCATGACGAGCGGAACGCTCCACCCGCGCAGCGACCGGGCGATGAAGTCCATCGCGTTGACGGTCTGCAGGCCCTGGACCCCGCCGGCCGTGGAGACCAGTCCGATCGGCTTGTTCGACAGGTACGGCGGCGTGCGGTCGGCCAGCAGGATCAGCCAGTCCATCGCGTTCTTGAACGAGCCGCTCACCGACCCCTGGTAGGTCGGGCTGCTCCAGATCATCGCGTCGCACGCGTACGCGGCGTCCGCGAGCTCGAGCGCGGCCGGCGGGGGCGCGTGCTCCGCGGTGTAGAGCGGCAGGCCCAGGTCACGGAGCCAGATCAGCCGGACGTCGGCCCCGCTGGCGGCCGCCCCGTCGAGCGCGGTCGCCAATGCGGTGCGGCTGGTGGACTCGGCCCGGAGGGAACCGCCCACGCCCACGATCCGGACCGGCGTCGCCATCGTGTCTCCTTCACTCGCCCGGCGGTCATCCTATGCCGCGCCCGCGGGCCGTCCCGGGCCTGGCCTGGGCCTTGAGCATTTGCGGAGCTGAGCTTCGGCAGGCGTCGCGGCCGGGCGCCCCCGGCCCGGGCTGCTGGCGGGCGAGTTCCTGCTGCTGGCAGTCGCGGGAGCCGAGCCGCCAGGCGGCCAGGACCGTGGCGAGCAGGGCGATGCCGGTGGCGACCAGGAACGAGAGCCGGTACCCGGCGGTCAGCGAGCCGGCGGCGTGCGCGGTGCGCGCGGCCGCGACCGTGGCCAGGACGGCGAGCCCGACCGCGGCCCCGGTCTGCTGGCCGGTGGTGAACAGGGCCCCGGCCAGGCCCTGGTCCCGGCCCTGGACGCCGGCCGTGATCGCGATCGAGGCGGTGGGCAGGGCCAGGCCGATGCCCACCGACGTCAGCAGCAATCCCGGCAGGACGGCGGCGGCGTAACTGGAGCTGACCGAGATCTGGCTCAGCCATAGCTGGCCGCCGACCATGCTGACCAGCCCGGCCACCAGCACGGGCTTGATCGCGAACCGGGTGGCGCCGGCCGCGGTGGTGGCCTGCCAGATGGACAGCGCCCGGTTCCGGGCCGGCCCTTCCGGATTGGTCGTGGTCAGCAGCGACAGCGCAGCCGGAGAGACCATCGCCCCGGCCGCGCCCTGGACGATCCGGGCGATGATCAGCATGACCGGCCACTGGGCCAGGCCGCAGGCCAGCGAGGCGAGCGCGAACAGGACCAGCCCGGCGATCAGCAGGCGGCGCCGGCCGAGCAGGTCGGCCAGGCGGCCGCCGACCAGCAGCAGCGACCCGAACGTCAGCGCGTACCCGGTCACGATCCACTGCAGCTCGGCGGCGGGCATGGCCAGGTCGCGCTGGATGGTGGGCAGCGCCACGTTCACGATGCTGAAATCGAGCTGCAGCACGAACTGCGCGGCGCAGATCAAGGTCATCGTCAGCGCGGCGGCGCGCGCCGGGCCCGCCGTCACTCGCGGCCCCGGCGCGCTGGTCATGCCCATCCTTCCGGCCTCCGCGGGATCACGTCGCCCGGATCGCTGCGGGCCGCCGGCGGCCGGGGGGTGCTCTGCCATGGCTCCTAGAATGACCGAGCGGGCCGGAATGTGCATCAGCCGCTTTACTTCCCGGCAAGCTACTTCCTGGCCAGCTTCCCGGCAGGCCGGAACAGGGAGGCCGAACATGCGCGCGTTCGCTGTCCTGAGCTTCGGCGGGGTCCCGGGAGTCCACGAGCTGCCGGTCCCCGCTGCGGACGGGGCGTTCCTCATCCGCGTCGGCTACGCGGGGGTCAACCCGCTCGACAACAGCCTCCTCGGGCGCCTGACCGCCGCCTCGGCCTATCCGTTCGTCGCGGGCGTCGACTTCGCGGGCGTGCTCGAGCGCGTCCCGGCCGGCGAGCACGATCTCCGCGCCGGTGACCGGGTCTTCGGCACGGCCCGGACGCACGGCTCGTACGCCGAGTACACCGCGGTCGCGCCGGGCGCGCGGTTGGAGCCGGTGGCCCGCATCCCCGATGGCGTCGCCGACGAGCAGGCCGCCGCGCTGCCGGTCCCGGCGGTCACCGCGCTCCGGTCACTCGACCTGCTCGGCGTCGCCGCGGGCCAGCGGATCGTGGTCGTGGGAGCCACCGGCGGGGTCGGCGGCTACTCGGTGCAGATGGCGCGCTCGCGCGGCGCGCACGTCATCGCGATCGTCCGCGGCGACCCCGGCGAGGCCCGCCGCCTCGGCGCCGAGGAGGTGTACGACACCCAGGCCGGCGACGCGATCGACGCGCTGCGCGCGGCCCACCCGGACGGGGTCGACGCGGTCCTCGACCTCGTCAGCGGCCCGGACGCGATCCGCCGCGACGCGGAGATCCTCAAGCCCGGCGGGAGCCTGGTCTCGACGATCTTCGCGGCCGACGCGGGGTGGTTCGCCGAGCGCCAGATCGCGGCGCACAACAACGCGTCGAGCGCGAACCCGCTGTTCTCGCGGCCGGGGCTGGACCAGGTCGCGCGCTTGCTCGCCGACGGCGTGATCACCGCGCGCATCCGCTCCACGGCGGGCCTGGACGCCGCCGGGCAGGTACTCGACAAGCTGCGTCACGGCGGCCTGCGCGGCAAGGCCGTCATCCGCCTCTGAGCACGGCCGGGCAGGCCGTCAGCTGCTGGGCTGCGGGAGGTGGCAGGAGATCTTCGGGTCCACCCCCAGGTAGTTCAGCGGCCCCGCGAGGATGGTTACCGCGATCGTGGCCGCCTGGTTGCAGTCCGCCGGCGGCGAGGTGTAGTCGTGGCGCTGGCCCGCGGCGATGGCGCCGATGATCAGCCAGATAACGAGCAGGAGCGTCCCAATGTGCATTGGCGCCTCCGGGCATCCGGTCAGTCGCGATGATAGGACACCGGCCGGACCGCGAAAGACCGTCAGCTACGCCGGTGCCCCATGACCAGGAGGGTGACGTGGGGCACCTCGATCTCGCCGCCGTGGGCGGTGATGACCTCCCGTACCGCGTGCAGCAGCCGGGCCCGGGTGTCCTCGGCCAGCAGGCGGTGGTCGGACTGGCTCTGCAGCAGGTCGAGGAACGAATCGGTAGTGAACGTCGCCGGCCACGGGTAAGTGCGCACGGTCTCGTCCTGGAACAGCCCGGTGCGGCGCATCTCGTCGCCGCGGTCGCCGTCGTCCGGGCGGGGCGTCAGCCCGGGGAACGCGGGATGCCTCGCGTACAGGCCGGGCGCCAGGCGGCGGTAGAGATCCTCCAGGTCGTCCCGGAGCGGCTCGCCCTGCCACCGGACGCGGTTCCACATCAGCGCGAGCGTGCCGCCCGCGCGCAGGACCTCGGCCGCCTTGCGGTAGCGGACCTCCGGCCGGACCCAGTGCCAGGCCTGGGCCGAGAAGACCAGGCCGAATCGGCCGGGCGCAGCGGGCCAGTCCTCGAACGTGACGGACTTGATGCGGACCCGGGGGAACGGCTGGCAGTTCCGCCGGGCCACCGCGGCCATCTCGGCGCTCGGCTCCAGGGCCAGGATCTCCAGGCCGCGGGCGGCGAAGCCCACGGTGGCCTTGCCGGTGCCCGCTCCGACCTCCAGGGCGCGCAGGTGCGGGCCGTCGGCCCCGTCGAAGCCGATCACGTCGTCGATGACCGCGTCCGGGTAGCCGGCCCGGACCCGGTCGTACAACTCGGCCACCTCGCCGAACACCAGCCGCTGCTCTCGCATGGTTCCATGCTCGCCGACCCGGCCCGTCGCGCCCGACGCCGGCCCGGCGTTCATGGGTGGCCGGGGAAGGGCCCCGTGACCGGGCGGTGGCGACCGTCTGCTGCGCCTAGTTCCACGCGGGGTCGCTGGCCAGTTTCTCGGCGATCCGGTCGTGAAAGCTCTTCCGCTGCAGGGCCTGCTCGATATCGACGACGACCTGGCTCAGCGGGTAGGGGATCTCCTCCTCGAGCTCGGCGACGGCGGCCTCGGTGGCCCGCCATTCGGCGGCGAGCAGGCCGGTGATGCGGGCCGCCTTGGGCGTGAGCGCCACCTCCTTGCTGCGGGCATCGGTCCCGGCGGTGGTGCGCACCCAGCCTGCGGCGCGCATCGCGGCCACCTTCTGGCTGACGGCCGAATGGGTGCGCTGCACCGACTGGGCCAGCTCGGTGATCGTCATCGGGCCGCGGGCGTGCAGCCGGAGCAGCTCCAGGACGAAACTCGGCTTGAGCTCGTGGACGTGCCTCTCCGCATAGACGCGGGCGATGTCGGCGTCCATCGCCGCCTGCAGCAGCCGCAACGGCCGCCAGCGGCTCTGCTCGGTGGGGTCGGGCGCGGGGTCGGCGTGGTCGGCCATCCACCTATTGTAACAGTGGTTGTATAAGCACTGTTACAATGGGCCGAGTGCCCGGCCGGAAGAGGTTGCTCGCGGACATCACGCCGTTGCGTCAGTCCGCCGCGTTCCGGCGCCTGTGGGCCGGGACGACCCTGTCCTCGGTGGGCAGCGCCCTGACCGCCTTCGCCATCGTCCTGCAGGTCTATGACCTCACCCGCTCGCCGTTCGCCGTCGGCCTGATCGGCGTGGCGCAGGTCGTGCCGACCCTCGCCGTGGGGCTGCTGGGCGGGCCGGTCACCGACGCCATGGACCGGCGCAAGCTCGTACTGGTCACCAGCAGCGGCCTGGCCGCGGTGTCGGCGGCGCTCGCTGCCGCGGCCTTCGCCGGGCTGGGCCTGGTCTGGCTCCTGTACGCCCTCGTCGCCGTGCAGGCCGGCCTCGGCGCGGTCGACCGCCCGGCCCGCAGCACGTTCGTCCCCAGCCTGTTGCCGGCCAGCCAGCAAGCCGCCGGGCTGGCGCTGAACCGGCTCAGCTTCCAGGTCATGCTGACCGCCGGGCCCGCGCTCGCCGGCCTCATCGCGGCCGCGCCGCACCTGGGCCTGCGGGCGTGCTATCTCATCGACGCGGTCAGCTTCGCGGCCGCGCTGTACGGGGTCGCCCGGCTCCCGGCGATGCCGCCGCACGACGGCGCCACCCGGCCCAGCCCCCGCGCGGTTGCCGAGGGAATCGCCTTTATCCGCCGCAGCCAGGTGATCGCCGGCGCGTTCCTCGCGGACCTGAACGCCACCGTCTTCGGCCTGCCCGCGGCCCTCTTCCCCGCGATCAACGCCGAGCGCTTCGGCGGTGATCCCCGGACGCTCGGCCTGTTCACCGCGGCCATCGGCGTCGGGGGCCTGGCCAGCGCGGCGCTGTCGGGCCCGGTCGGCCGCGTGTCGCGGCAGGGCCGGGCGATGCTCGCCGCGGTCGCCGTGTGGGGCGCAGCCTTCGCCGGGTTCGCGGTCGCGCCCGGCTTGTGGCTGACGCTCGGCCTGCTGGCCGTGGCCGGGGCTGCGGACACCTTCACGGTGGTGTTCCGGGGAGCGATCGTCACCGCGCTGTCCCCCGATCAGCTCCGCGGCCGGGTCATGGCCGCCGACTACGTGATCGGCGCGGGCGGGGGGCAGCTCGGCAACCTGGAAGCCGGGGCCCTGGGGTCGCTGACTTCCCCGACGATCAGCGCGCTCGCTGGCGGGCTCGTCACCATCGCCGGCGCCATCGTGATCGCCCTGGCCCTGCCGGCCTTCACCCGGTACCGCCGCCCGCCGCACGAACCGGCCCACGACAGCCCGCAGGCCGCGGCCGCCTAGGTCATCCAGTTCCGGTAGCGAGGACGGGACGCGTTCTTCCAGGCCTTGCGGGCCTCGGCCCGCAGCCCCTCGGCGGCGTGGGCCTCGCGTTCATGGAGCAGCCCGTAGGTGAACGCGTTCTCGCCCGCCAGGTGGGCTTCGATGCCGAGCTTGCGCTCGGCCTGGCGCGCGATGACCGTGTCCTGGTGATCACCCAGCACCGTCTGGAGCTTCTTGATCTGCGCGGTGAACCGCGCGGCCTTCTTGCCGATGGCCGGCGTCACTACCTCGCCCGCGTAGCGGGCGCGCTTGGCGGCCTTGCGCGCCTGATGCAGGGCCACGTCCCGGGGCAGTCCGGGGTCGGCCCGCCGGGCCTGGGCCATCCACTGGCCCGTCTTCCGGTACGGCCGGCGTACCTCCCTAGGCAGCACGTCCCCGGCGGGCTTGGCCGCCCGCGGGCTAACCGGCGGCTCGACGATCAGCTGGTCGAGCTCGTCCAGCAGCGAGAAGTACCGTTGTGAATCCAACGCGGCCAGCACCTCGGTGTGCGCGCCCGCCCGCACAGGCGCGAAGTGGATCTGGACGCGAGCCTGCACGGGGCCGATGAGCAGCTCCACCGGGACCGTCCGCAGCATGGCCTGCAGATGGTCGTCGAGCACCTCGGCGTCGCGCGCCTGGCCCAGGATCCCGCCGAGCCACTTGAGCTCGGCGGCCAGGTGGTCGCCGCCGCCGATGACCCGCTTGAACGAACGGAGCGTGCTGCGCAGCCGGCACGTGGTCACCCGCATCTGGTGCACCGCATCGGGCTCATCCCGGCGCACCATCGGGTCGAGCGACTTCAGCGTCCCGGCCTGATCCCGCAGGTACACGAGCACCACCTGGCCGGCCGGCGACCTCGGCGTCAGCCGAGGCGTCTCCGCGGGCTCAGGCAGCAGGCCGGCCAGGGCCCGCTCTAGCTTGGCTGACCGGCCCGCCGGGCGCAGCCCGTCGCGGCGCAGCAGCTCGTCGGCGGCCTTGAGCAGCCGCCGGTCCCCGCCGGTCAGCTCGACCTCGAGCTCACGCCATTCGGACAGCGTGGTCGAGTCACCCATGGTCTGGGCAGAGACGTCGTCGGACGCCACCTCGGCCAGCGACTCGCCCGCCTGGCCGAGCAGCACCAGGGTCTGGCGCCGGGTGGTGAGCCGGGCCACCGGCCGGAGCGGCACCCCGCGGGTGTGCACGCGGACGAGCTGGGCGAGCTCGCGGGGGACCTGCCGGCGCTGGCCGAGGGGCAGCCGGATCTCGCGGCGGGTGCCAGCGCCCTCCGGCAGCTTCAGGTGCCACCCGGCGTCGCTGCCGCCGCGGCGCCGCCGCAGCGTGATCCCGGCCCGGAGCAGCCGCAGGTCGTCGGTGTCGTAGTACTCGGCCTCGAGCTGCTGTTCGTCAGGCCCCGAGGTCGCGGTCACCTGCGGCAACTCGTCCAGCTGCGGCAGCGCCGCGCCCTCCGGCATCTCGTATTTGGTTTCTGTTTCTCTGGCCGTAATAGACATGAGCACCCCCGTACCCCCGTGGCGCCGGGTGATTCGCCCGGCGACCGATTATTCGCACGCCCGGACTGGACCGCCCGGGCGGCGCTGGGAGGAGGATGACAGCGTGGAGTCGCTGGCCGAGCTGAAGGAGCGCCGGACATTCGAGTGCCGGCTGGCGCCCGGCCGGGCCTTGGCGTCGCTGGCGGAGGCGGACGCGTTCCTGCGTGACCGCGGGTTGCTTACGCGCACGGCGGACTGCGCGCTGCCGAGCCTGTACGAGGCCTGCCAGGAGGAGCCGTATCAGCCCGGCGGCCAGGGCTTCGCGACGTGGCCCGCGACGAAGTGGCCATGGTTCGGCGAGCTTGCCGAACGGGGCTACCTGGTCACCGCGGTCCATCGCGGCAAGAATCTGCTCGTGACCGGCGAGGTGGCGCGGCTGCTCGATCCGATCTGCCGCGCTGAGACCGAGCGCATGCGTGCCGCCGACCGCGGCTGGGCCCGGCTGCTGGACCATCTGGCCGCTGCGGGCCCGTCCGGCCTCGACGACCTGCGGATCGAGCTGGGCCTGAAGCGCCAGGAGTTGCGGTCGCTGCGGGCGCCACTAGAGCGGTGCGGCGCGATCATCTCGCGCTCGGTGCTGGTCACCGACGGCGGCGAGGGACATCAGCATTCGAGCGAGCTGGAGCGCTGGGACCAGGCCTATCCCGGGACCGGCGAGCCAAGGACGGCGGACCCGGGGCGCGCGCTGGCGGACCTGCTGGCCGCTGGCGCGCGCGCGGCGGTCGTCGCGCCCGAGGCTGAGCTGCGGCGCTGGTTCTCCTGGTCGTGGTACTGGTCCAGCGCGCTCGTCGACGACCTGGTCCGCGAGGGACGGCTCCGCCGGATAGACGGTTACGTGGCGGCGGTCCCGTCGGGCGCCTGATGTCGGCCAGCGCGAGGAAGGGTGGGAACCCGTGAAAAACGGCAACCGGCCGCGCCCCGGGGGCTCCCGGAACAAGCCCCGGACCGGGGCCGCCCGGAACAAGCCCCGCACGGGGAGCGCCCAGAGCAAGTCCGGCACGGGGGGGCGGCCAGGACACGTCCCGTACCGGAGGTGCCCGCACTAAGCCCGGCATGGGCAGCGGCCAGGACAAGCCCGGCACGGGCAGCGGCCAGGACATGTCCCGCAGCGGGAACCCTCGGGGCAAGCAGCCCTCGTTCGGGTCGAGGGCGTCGGGCATGGGCTATCGCCCGCGGACCTGGCAGGGCTATCTCGTCATGCTCCTCCTCGGCGCCTACGCGATCTTCATCGGCACGCTGTCGGCAGACCACCACTCACCGTTGATCTTGCTCGCCATCGCTCCCGCCGCCCTCGTCCCCCGCCTGATCGGGCTGCTCCAGCAGCGCTGACGGACCGCCAGCCGACCTCGCCCCGCGAACCTTGGCTGGCCGACACGGCTTTTTCGTGCGCGACTGTGAGCACGTTTTGCAATAACGTGCTCAGGACTTGGCGCACGAAATAATGGTAGGCTAGCGACATGGCGGACGTGGCGGGACCGGTGGCCTGCGAGGCCTGCGGGCGCTTGCTGCCCCCACAGCAAGGGAAAGGCCGGAGACGCCGGTACTGCGACGCCACCTGCCGGAGCGCGGCGCGGCGCGATCGGGACCTTAGCCGCCGCCGTCCGGGCCGTCAGGCGCAAGCTTCTTTGACAACCGGCGAGCGTCATGAGAATCTTGACAACATGGGCGCCGCCGACGTTGTTGTTGCCGATAAGGGCGACCCGGTGGCCCAGTCGATCCGCGATTCGGCACGCCGACTCCTGGGTGAGCTCGCTCGCTCCGGCGCCGATTCGCCGCTGGGCGCGATGGCGGCGGCACGAGAACTGTCCGCCGCCACGGACGCGGCCCTGCAGGAGTCCGTTGACCGGGCCCGGTCCGCCGGCCGTAGCTGGAGGGAGATCGGTGACGTCCTCGGCACGACCCGGCAGGCCGCGTTCCAGCGGTTCGGGCGGCCGGTCGACCCGCGCACGGGCCAGCCGATGGTCCGGGACGTCCCGCCCGCGCTGGCCGACCAGGCGGTCGCGATCTTCGTTCACTACGCGGAGGGCCGGTGGGAGGAGACACGCCGGGATTTCGACGAGAACCTGCGCGAGCGCCTGGACGCGGGCCGGCTGGCCGCCGGGTGGGCGCACACGGTCGGCATGATCGGCGGTCTCGAGCGGATGGGCGAGCCGATCGCGCGCCAGGCGGGCGACGACACCGTGGTGACCGTCCCGCTGCACTTCGAAGCGGCCGAGGCATCGGGGATGGTCCGCTTTGACCGCAACGGCAAGGTCGCCGGCCTGGCCATCCGGCAGGCGTCCCGGTAGCCCGGGCGAACGAGGTGCGGATAACGGGGAGAAGGTAGGAATTCGTGAAAGACGACGATCAGTTCGATGTGGGGGATCAGTTCGATATAGGGGATCAGGGTTCTCGCGACGGCGGGAACAAGCCGGCCTGGTTCGGGCCGAAGAAGTTCGGCGTGGGTTATGGCCCGCGGACGTGGCAGGGCTACCTCGTCACGGCGGGTGTCGCCCTCTTCGCGCTCCTCATCGGCACGGTGGCGAAGGGGCACCACCATCACTCATCGTTGATCTTGCTGGCCATCATCCCGGCGGTCGCCATCCCCTTGATCATCAGGGTGATCCAGCGACGATGACCGGAGCACCATAACGGCCTCCCGGATCGCGGATCCCGGACGTGCCGAGCCCGGCCCACGCGGCCACTACGATTCCGGGGCCCTGACCAGGTCCGGGCGGGCGGGCACGATGGGTGGCGCCGAGCGCCAGTCCGGGGTGCCGTCCTCGGGCAGGCCGCGCGGCGTCTTGTCGGGATGGATCTCGGCCCAGTGCGAGTGGTTGAGCTCGTGCAGCGTGAAGCAAGCGTTCAGCGCGTTATAGAACCCCATGTTGTCCACGGTCTGGTTGACGGAATCCTTGATCAGCAGCGCCGTCATCGTCGGCAGCGCGGCGATTCTGCGGGCAAACTGAAGCGTCCGCTCGGCGAGATCGTCAGCGGGGAAGATTTTCGACACCATGCCCAGCCGGCGGGCCTCCTCGGCGTCGATGGAATCCCCCGTGAGCAGCAACTCCTTCGCCTTGCGCGGGCCGAATTCCCAGGGGTGCCCGAAGTACTCGACCCCGCACATGCCGAGCCGGGTTCCGACGACGTCGGCGAAGATGACATCGTCACCGGCCACGATCAGGTCGCAGGCCCACATCAGCATCAGGCCGGCGGCGTAGACGGCCCCGTGGACCTGGGCGACCGTAATCTTCCGCAGATTGCGCCAGCGGCGGGTGTTCTCGAAATAGAAATGCCATTCCTGCAGCATGCGCTGCTCGGCGCCGGAGCGGCTGCCGCCATGCTGCCGGTAGGTACCGTGCTGGCCGGGCCGGCGGTGCGCTCGGCCACCGCGTCGCGCGACCCGAGATCGTGCCCGGCGGAGAACAGCGGCCCGGCTCCGCCCAGGATCACCACGCGCACCTGGTCGTCGGCCTCGGCCGCCAGCATCGCGTCGCCGAGTTCGACCAGGAGCCCGCGATTTTGCGCGTTGCGGGACCCGGGCCGGTTCAGCATGATCCTCGCGATCGTCCCAGAGTCGAGAAGCTCGTACGTCAGGTACTGGTAATCGGGCATGAGTAGCTCCCGCCGGTGGCAAAGTGATCCAGGTCGGTGCCGGATAGTAGGACACCATCCTCTGGTCTCCCCCACCGGGCACAGGCCTTAACGCCGCCCGCCCCGGCCCCAGGAAGCATTTCCGCGATCTTGGCGTTGCCCGCCAGGAGGCGCCGGAAGGCGCGGCGTCCGGGGAGGGCCACGGAGATGACAGTCATCAGCGGGGGCGCGGACCAGCCGTCCGCGGACTGGACCGCCCCCGGGACGTACCAGGTCGCGCCGTCGGTCTACCGCATTCCGCTGCCGCTGCCCAGCGACGGCCTGCGCGCGGTGAACGTGTACGCCATCGACCACGGCGACTGCCTGACCCTCATCGACGCGGGCTGGGCGGTCGCGGAGACGACCCCGGCCGCCGAACGCGGGCTGGCCGCGCTCGGCTACCGGTTCACCGACATCAGCCGGATCCTGGTCACGCACGTGCACCGTGATCACTACTCCTACGCGGTCGAGCTGCGCCGCCGCTGGGGCACGCACATCGCGCTGGGCATCGGCGAGGCAGACACGCTGCAGGCCATCCGGCAGATGGCCGAGGGGAAGGCGGTGAATTCGTCGGTGGACCGGCTGCGGGCAGCTGGCGCCGCGGACCTGGCCGACGCGATCTCCCGCGGCCCGCGGCCCGCTCACACGCTGGAGTTCTGGGACCCGCCCGACGAGTGGCTGGACGGCCGCCAGCAGATAGCGCTGAAGGACCGCTCGCTCGACGGCATCCCTACGCCGGGCCACACCCGCGGCCACACCGTGTTCCTGGACGAGACGGCCGGGTCGGTGTTCACCGGGGACCACCTGCTGCCGCGGATCACGCCGTCGATCGGGTTCGAGATGGCCCCCTCGCCCTCGCCGCTGGCCGCCTACCTGCGGTCGCTGGCCGTGATGAAGGAGCTGCCCGACCGGCAGCTGCTGCCCGCGCACGGGCCGGTCACCGCGAGCACCCACGAGCGCGCCGACGCGCTGCTGGCCCACCACGAGCAGCGACTGAGCGCTTCGGCGGCCGCGGTGGCGGCTGGCGCCCAGACCGGCCTAGAGGTAGGCCGCGAGCTGCGGTGGACCAGGCGGGAACGGCGGCTCGACGAGCTGGACCCGTTCAACCAAATGCTCGCGGTGCTGGAGACGGTCGCGCACCTGACGGTCCTGGAGGCCCAGGGACGGGTGCGGGCGACCCGGCTCGACGGCGTGGACCGCTACCAGGCGTGAGGAGGAGGCCGTGACAGACTCCGCCCCGCGCCGGGACGACCCGGGCCCCACCGAGGAGGAACTGCTCGGCTACTTCACGCGGCTGAGCAACTGGGGCCGGTGGGGGCCTGGCGACAGCCTGGGGACCGTCAACCACATCACCGACTCCCGCCGGGCCCGGGCGGCCACGCTGATCCGCAGCGGCGTCGCAGTGTCGTGCGCGCGGCCGATCGACCCGGGACCGTCCGCGGACGACGGGCCGGACGGGGTCTCTCCGCAGCGGTTCATGCTCCGCACCGGGCAGGGGCTCGCCGATCCCGGCCGGGTGCCGCGGGACGGGGTCGCGCCCGGCGACCGGCAGGAGGGCGCGGCGGAGTACCTCGGGTACGCGGCGCACGGCTACCGCATCACGCACCTCGACGGGCTCTCGCACATCTTCTGGGACCGGATGATGTACAACGGCCGGCCCGCCGAGCGGGTCAGCGCGTACCGGGGCGCGGTCGAGCACGACATCACGGCCGTCCGCGGCGGGATCGTCACCCGCGGGATCCTGGTCGACGCCGCCCGGCACCGCGGCGTGCCCTGGCTGGAGCCCGGTGACGGGGTGACCGACGCCGAGCTGCGCGCGATCCTGTCCGCGACCGGGATCACGGCCGGCCCGGGCGACGCCCTGCTGCTGCGCACCGGCTACGGGCGCAAGCGGCGGGAGCAGGGCGCCGACGCCCCCGCGGCCGGCCATCCGGGATGGCACGCCTCGTGCCTGCCGAGCCTGCATGAGTGGGACGTGTCGATGGTGGGTGCCGACACCGCCCAGGACGTGGTCCCGTCCGGCCATCCCGCCCTGCGGCTGCCCGTGCACGCGGTCGGGATCGTGGCCATGGGCATGCCGCTGCTCGACAACGCCGACTTCGAGGACCTGGCCCGCCAGTGCGAGCTGCACCGGCGCTGGGAGTTCTTCTTCACGCTCGCCCCGCTGCCGTTCGCCGGCTCGACGAGCAGCGCCGTCAACCCGCTGGCCATCTTCTGAGCCGGGATCGCGACCGGGAGGCCGTCATGACGTCGCTCAAGGTGGCCGTCGGCATCGGCGGCCCGGCCTCCGGAGGCCGGCGCGACTGGCCGGAGGTCGTGCGGTTCGCGGTCGAGAGCGAGCGGCTGGGCGCCGACTTCTGCTGGTCCGCCGAGGCCTGGGGACAAGACTGCGTCGCGCCGCTGGCCTACCTGGCCGCCCGAACCCAGCGGATGCGGCTGGGCACCGGCATCATGCAGATCAGCGCCCGGGTGCCGTCGATGGCGGCGATGACCGCGATGACGATGGCCGCGATCTCCGGTGACCGCTTCGTGCTCGGGCTGGGGGTGAGCGGGCCGCAGGTCGTGGAGGGCCTGCAGGGCGTGGCGTTCGGCCAGCCGCTCGGCCGCCTCACCGAGTACCTCGACATCCTCGACCTGGCCTTCGCGGGCGAGCCGCTGGCCTACCGCGGGTCGCATTACGTGCTGCCCCGGCCGGGCGGAGAGGGCAAGGTGCTGCGGCTGGCCCAGCGCGCCGAGCGGAAGATCCCGGTGTACCTGGCCGCGCTGGGGCCGCGCGGGCTGGAGCTGACCGGCGCCCGGGCCGACGGCTGGCTGGCCAGCACCTTCATCCCCGAGGCGTCGGCGGCCTTCACCGATCCGATCCGCCGCGGCGCGCGCCACGCCGGCCGGGACCTGGCCGACCTTGACCTGCAGGCCGGCGGCCCGGTGAAGTTCGGGACGGACCTCGGCCCGCTGCTGGGCGAGGTGAAGCGCAGCCTGGCGTTCCGGCTCGGCGCGATGGGCTCACGCGCGCACAACTTCTACAACCTGGCCTGCCAGCGCGCGGGCTTCGAGGCAGAGGCGCTGCGGGTCCAGGACCTGTGGCTGGACGGCAGGCGCGCCGAGGCCGCCGAGGCGGTGCCGGACGACGTGGCGCGGCGGTCCGCGTTCGTCGGCACCGACGAGGACGTCCGCGACCGGCTGCGCGCGTTCCGCGCCGCGGGCATCACCACGGTCCGGGCCGAGCCGGACGGCGCCACCACCGACGAGAAGCTGGCCACGCTGGCGCGGTTCATGGATCTGGTGCGCGAGCTTCGCAGCGGTGAGGATGGAGCCGAGGGCGAGGGAGGCAGTGATGCGTGATGCGGTCATCGTCGAGGCCGTGCGCACCCCGGTCGGCAAGCGGGGCGGCGCGCTGGCCGGGGTGCACCCGGTCGACCTCTCGGCGCTGGTGCTCACCGAGATCGCGCGCCGCACCGGGCTGGACCCGGCCGACGTCGACGACGTCATCTGGGGGTGCGTCTCGCAGATCGGCGACCAGTCCAGCAACGTGGCCCGGTTCGCGGTGCTGGCCGCCGACTGGCCGGAGAGCATCCCGGGCACCACGATCAACCGGGCCTGCGGCTCCAGCCAGCAGGCGCTCGACTTCGCCGCGCACGCGGTCATGTGCGGCGCGATGGACATCGTCGTCGCCGGCGGCGTGGAGAGCGATGAGCCGGGTGCCGCTCGGCTCGGCCCGGACGGTCGGCCTGCCGTACGGGCCGTCGGTCCTGGCCCGCTACGACGACTTCTCCTTCAACCAGGGGCTCAGCGCCGAGCTGATCGCGGAGAAGTGGGGATTGCACCGCACCGAGCTCGACGCCTTCGCGGTGCGGTCGCACGAGCTGGCGGCCGCGGCCATCGATTCCGGCGCGTTCGACGCCCAGCTGGTGCCGGTGCCGGCCGATGATCACCGGGTGCCACGGACGAGGGCGTGCGGCGGGGGACCACCGTGGAGCGGCTCGCCGCAGCTCAAGCCCGCGTTCCGCGAGGATGGCGTGATCCACGCCGGCAATTCCTCGCAGATCTCCGACGGCGCCGCCGCACTGCTGGTCACCTCGCCCGAGCGGGCCCGCAGCCTCGGCCTGACCCCGATCGCGCGGTATCACAGCGGGGCGGTGGTCGGGGCCGACCCGGTCCTCATGCTCACCGGGCCGATCGCCGCGACCGAGAAGCTGCTGCGCCCGGTCCGGCGTCGCGCTGAGCGAGATCGGCGTCGTTCGAGGTGAACGAGGCGTTCGCGCCGGTGCCGCTGGCCTGGCTGGCGGAGACCGGTGCCGACCCGGAGCGGCTCAACCCGCTGGGCGGTGCGATCGCGCTCGGCCACCCGCTGGGCGCGTCCGGCGCGATCCTGATGACGCGCATGGTGCATCACATGCGCGACCACGGGAATCCGCTACGGCCTGCAGACCATGTGCGAGGGCGGCGGCACCGCCAACGCCACGCTGGTCGAGCTCGTGGCCTAGCCTTCCTCCTGTGAGCCAGGCCAACCACGTCCCGCTGTCTCCGCTCGGCTTCCTGGCCCGGGCGCGCCGGGCCTTCGCCGGCAAGGTCGCGGTCGTCGACGCCGACGGCACCGAGGTCAGCTACGCGGATCTCGGCCGGGACTGCGACGCGATGGCCGCGGCGCTGCGGGCCGACGGCATCCGCCCGGGCGACCGGGTGGCCGTACTGGACTTCAACACCCGGTGGCTGCTGGCCGCGCATTTCGGCGTGCCCGGCGCGGGCGCCGCGCTGGTGGCCCTGAACTCGCGGCTGGCGGCCGCGGAGTACCACGACATCCTGGAGCACTCGCGGGCGCGGGTGCTGCTGGTCTCCCCCGCGCTCGCGGGCGCGCTCGGCGTGACCGATGTCGCGCAGCTTCCGGTCGGACCGGGTGGTCATGCTGCCCGGGACCGGCGGCCCTCCGGCGCGGCGCTGACCGGGGCGGACGCCTACGACGCGTGGCTGGCCGGGGGGCGGGCGGCCGGGGTGTCGAGCCGCCCGGCGACGAGAACAGCATGATCGCGGTGAACTACACCAGCGGCACCACCGGACGGCCCAAGGGCGTCGTCTACACCCATCGCGGCGCCTACCTCAACGCGGTCAGCGCGGCCCTGGAGTTCGAGCTGTCGGCGTCCAGCTGGTACCTGTGGACCCTGCCCATGTTCCACTGCAACGGCTGGTCGCTGACCTGGGGCGCGACCGCGGTCGCCGCCACGCACGTGTGCCTGCCCTCGTTCGACGCCACGCAGGCGCTGGAGCTGATCGACCGCTACCCGGTCACGCACCTGTGCGGCGCCCCGGTGGTGCTCAGCGAGCTCGCGCGGGCCGGAGCCCAGCGCGGCTTCGCGGCCCGCCGCCTGGTCCGCGCCGCGGTCGGCGGCGCCCCGCCGACCAGCCAGACCATCGCCGCGGTGCAGAAGATGGGAATCCGGGTCACCCACCTGTACGGCCTCACCGAGACCTACGGGCCGTCGCTGATCTGCGAGTACCAGCCCGGCTGGTCGGACCTGCCCGCGGCCGAGCTGGCCGAGCGGATCAGCCGGCAGGGCGTGCCCACGGTCTCGGTCGCCGACGTGCGAAGTGGCCGGCGAGGACCTGCGGCCGGTCGCGGCGGACGGTAAGACGGCGGGCGAGATCCTGGTCAGGTCCAACACGGTCGCGGCCGGCTACCTCGACGACGATGCCGGCGACGCAGGAGGCGTTCCGGGGCGGCTGGTTCCACACCGGGGACCTCGGGGTCATGCACCCGGACGGCTACATCGAGCTGACCGACCGCAGCAAGGACGTGATCATCAGCGGCGGGGAGAACATCGCGTCGGTCGAGGTGGAGAAGGTCCTCGCGGCCCACCCCGACGTGATCGAGGCGGCCGTGGTCGCGGTGCCCGACGCGCGGTGGGGCGAACGGCCGGTCGCGTTCGTGACCACGGCACGGGACGACCTCACCGAGCGGGAGCTGACCGACTTCGTCCGCGCCCGGCTCGCGCACTTCAAGGCGCCGGACCGGGTTTATTTCGAGGCCCTGCCGAAGACGTCGACCGGCAAGGTCCAGAAGCACGTGCTCCGGGCGATGGCCCGCGACCGGCCCGCGGCAGGAGGCTGACCCCCCGGTTACCCGGCCGGCCAGACCAGCGGGAGGCTGTCGATGCCGACCACCCCGGCCGGCCACCTGACCCGCGGGGTCACGCCGGGGGCGAGCTCGTACTCGGGTATCCGGCGATGCCATTCCTCGAGCGCCACCCGCATCTCCATCCGGGCCAGGTGCAAGCCGAGGCAGCGGTGGGGACCGACGCCGAACGCGAGATTCCGCTCCTGGCGCCGGAAGTCGATCGTGTCCGGATCCGGGTGCTCGGCCGGGTCACGGCTCGCGACCGCGACGGTGACCATGACGTACGAGCCCGCGGGGATGACCTGCCCGGCCAGCTCGACGTCCTCGGTCGAGATCCGCGGCACGAAGACCACCGGCCCGTCGAAGCGAAGCAGCTCCTCGACCGCGGCCGGGATCACGGCCGGGTCGGCGGCGATCTGCCGCCGCAGCGCAGGCTGGGCGGCCAGGGCCGCGAACGCCGTGCTCAGCGCGGAGGTCACCGTTTCCAGCCCGGCCAGCACGAACAGGAACGACAGGCCGAGGATCTCGTCGTCGCTGAGCCGCTCGTCGCTGGCGTCCGCCAGCAGCTGGCCGAGCAGGTCCTCGGTCCCGCCACGCCGACGCCGCTGCGCTATGTGGTCGACGAGGTACTCGTAGAGTTCCGCGCCCAGCCGCATGGTCCGCTCCGGCACCGGCTCCCCGCCCTGGAAGTCGAAGTTGAGCAGCGCCTCCTTCCAGGCGATCAGGCGGTCCCGGTCCTGCAGCGGAAGCCCGAACAGGGAGAGGAACACGTGCGCGGGCAGCGGCACCGCCAGCTCCGCGACCAGGTCGCATTCCCCCCGGCCGGCGAAGCCGTCGATCAGCTCGCCCGCCAGCTCGCGGACCACCGGCCGCCAGGTCGCCGTGCCCCGCGGGCTGAAGAACGGCTGCAGGACCCGCCGGTAGCGGGTGTGCTCGGGAGGGTCGAAGGCGATGGGGACCATCGGCAGCGGGCTCCCGGCGCCGTCAAAGGCCCGCTGGGACGAGAACAGCTCGGGATGCTTCAGCACGAACTCGACGGCCTCGCCGGAGGTGACCATGCAGGCACGGCGGGGCGGCACGCGGACGACCGGCCCGGCCGCGCGGAGCATCGCGTACGCCTCGGTGCGGTTGTCGGCCATGGGCAGGTCGCCGAAGCGCGGGACGGCGGCGGGCGAGGGCGTCGCCGTGTCGCCTGTCATCTGCCCCCCGCTGGGTCTCAGGGGTCGTAGTGCGTGGGCGGGAACGGATTCCGCTCGCCCTCGACCTCGAGCTCGTCCTTGTCGTACTCGCGGCGGATCTCGGCCCGCGCCTCCTGGTATTCCTCGGTCTGGGTGACGTCCCACGGCTGCGGCGGCGTGTCGGTGGCCGGCGGCACCTCGTCGGGGTCGTAGGCGTCGACCCCGGTCTCGACCCGCTCCTCTTCGGTCAGGCGGGCAAGCCGGTCATCATCGACGTGGTCCGGGTAGCCGCCGTGCTCGCGGCGGTCGCGGCGGAACTCCTCAGCGGGCTGGTCAGGACCCTCGGTCATCACGCCTCCGGGAAAGGCCGGGCAGGGACATACAGAACGCTACGCCTCGCGCCCGTACCGGCACAGGGCGCCCCGGGACCAGAGGGGATGGCGGGCCCAGGCGGGCCGCTGCGTAGCGGGCGGCCCAAGGCGGGCCGCCCGGGCGGTGGCCGCGCCGGGCGAGGCGAAGTATCGTCGTGGCCACGGACCAGCATGCTCGGGGCGGTGCGGCCATGCCTGACATCCTCGGCCAGGGCGGGGACCGCGGGCCCCGCCCGTGGCCGCGCCGCGTGGCCGCGGTCGCCGTACTCCTGCTGGCCGCGGTCCTGATCGTGGTCCACCTGCCCCGGCACGGGCCGGGCGGTTCGCGGCCGCGCCCGGCGGGGAGCACCGCGAGCCCGGCGGAGAGCACCGCGAGCCCGGCGGAGACCACCGCCAGCCCGGCGCGGCCGGCGCACCTCGCGCCCGGGCCTGGCGGACGGGTCCAGCGGGCTCATCGGGCAGACCCTGCCCTGGGACGACAGCCTCCGGCTGCCGGTCACCGGGGAGCAACCGCTCTGGTTGTGGCCGGCCACCGGCCGCACGAAGCCGATCGGCGGCCTGCCCCGGGACCGGTACGGCTACCAGTTCACCCGCGTGGCCGGCGGCTGGGCGGTCCAGGCCCTGTCCGGTGCCCCGGCCGGCTGCGACGACTGCGCCGGGCCGCCGCTGCCCGTCTACTTCCTGGCCAACCAGGCGCAGACCGTGACCCAGGTCGGGCTGGCCAACCAGGTAGCTCCGGCCGCCACGGCGGGCGCCGTCTGGCTGACCAGCTACCCGCCAGACGCCGCCCTGAGTACGGCAGGCCAGCGTGGCGCGGGAGGTCAGCGTGGCCGGCCTGGCGCTCGGATCGCAGGTCAGGCTCCCGCCCGGGTACGTGATCGACCAGGCGACCGACCGCGGCCTGCTGCTAGCCCCCGCGGCCCAGCGTTCCGGGACCACGTCCTACCAGCTGTGGAATCCGGCCACCGACCGGGCCGAGCGCAGGTTCGGCGCGGTGGTCGCGGCGAGCCCGGGCGAGGTCGCGTGGGCGGCGGGATGCGCCCCGGTCTGCCGGGTGCAGGTGCTGAACCTGGTCACCGGCCGGCAGACCGTGGTCGAGCTGCCGGAGGCGGGCTCGCCGGCGAACGCCGCGTTCAGTCCTGACGGCGATTTCCTCGCGATCGAGGTGAGCCTCTACAACAACGGGGACTTCGGCGCGCTGGCCGCGCAGCTCGACGTGGTCTCGGTGGCCACCGGCCGGCTGACGGTCGTGCCGCGGACCTTCGTCAGCAGCGACGCCATGGCCGGCTTCGGGTGGCCCGCGGCCAGCGACACCCTGATCGCGGAGCTGAACTTCGTGACCAGGGTCCAGGTCGCGTCGTGGCGCCCCGGCGCCGCCCGGCTCGCCGTCGCGGCCGTGGCGCCGGGGCCGAACTCGACCTTCCTGATCGTCGGCTAGCGCCCGCCGTTACTGCCAGATCGCGACCGGGGCGCCGGGCACGTAGACGTAGCCTCCCGTGCCCTTGGACGCGTTCGGGTCGGCGGACAGGTGGCTGTAGTCGATGGCGAACTGGTACTCGGTCCCCGGCGGCACCCGGTGGAAGCTCGGGTTGGGCGGCTGGACCACGCCGCGGTCGATGAACGACCCGTCGCTGAAGTAGAACTGGCTCGGGTTGACCACGAACCCGTCAGCGCCGCCGATGATCACCCAGGCGATGATCGCGCCGCCAGTACCGTCGCCCTGGGTGTCCACCATGGCGATGCGGGAGCCCTCCGGGGTGGTGTACCAGGAGAAGGCCCGAGGGTCGGTGTTGTCGGTGGCCTTGAGCATGGCTTCCGGCGGGGTTACCCCCTCCACGGCGTCCAGGCGGGAGGTGCTCTCGTCGAGCAGGCAGGCCGCGATGTCGATGTCCGCGGCGGACCCGCCGCCCTGGAAGGCCGCGGCGCACACGGGCTGGCGGGCGGCCAGCCAGGCGCTGTCGCCGGCCAGGATGGCCGCCTGCTGCGCCTGGGACCCGCCCTGGTAGTGGGAGAGCTGTGCGGAGTCGATCACCGTGTCCGTGTTCTCGGTCCTGGCCTGGTAGCACCCCTCGGTGGCCAGGGTCGTCGCCTGGCCGCCGCAGCTAGCCGGGGCCGGGCGGTGCCGGGCCGGGTGACCCGGGTCGAACGGCTCGATGATGGGCACGAACGCCGTCGCGGCGCCGGACGCTGCGCTCGCGGACGCGCTCGGCGCGGCCGCACCGGACGGGCTGGCCGTGGCCCGGGCCGCAGGCGTCGAGCCGGAACCGGACGACGGCGCGGAGCTGCCGCAGGCGGCAAGGGCTCCGGCCAGCGCCACCGATATCAGCACCGCTCGCGCTCGGCCCATCGGGCCACCTCCCCTGCTCCCGGTCCCGCATGTCCCGGTGTTCCGGGTGATGGTAGCGGGCCGCGGGTTTGGCCGAGGATGGAACCGCAACCGGCCGCTGCCGGCCCGGGGCGCCGCCGCCCGACGCGGTGGCCCCTGGCGGCGGGGCGGTCATTCGGGCCGCGGATCCCAGCGGAAGCGGCGGATGGCGATGAACCCGCCGACCACTCCCCAGGCCAGCAGCACGCCCAGATTCCTCCAGTCGAGCCCGGTGTGCTGCGCGAACGAGCCGATCAGCACCTCGTTGAACGGCCGCACCGGCAGGGCGCCGGCGATCTGGTTCAGCGTGGCGGAGTGAATCGGCAGGTACGTGCCGGAGACGAACAGCAGCGGGAACATGATCAGCTGCACCACGGCGGGCGCGGCCTCGGAATTGCGGATCAGGGAAGCCACCGCCACGCCCAGCGCGCAGAAGCAGGCCGCGCCGAGGACCAGCGCCATCGCGACCGCGGGCCAGTTCGCGGGCAGCGGCACGCCGTACAGCCGACCCACGCCGACGATCAGCGCGACGTCCACGGCGCTGACCATGACGCAGTGCGCCAGCAGCCCGAGGAAGTACGTCCATGCGGGCAGCGGCGTGGCCCGCACCCGCTTGAGGATGCCGTTCTGGCGCCGCGCCGCGAGCATCACGGCGAGCTGGGCGTAGCAGGAACCCAGCACGGACAGGGCGGCGATCGTGGGCACGTAGTACTGCAGGGTCGACAGCCCGTAGAAGTACGAGCTCCCGCTGCCGTGGCCGAACAGCGCTCCGAGGATCACGATGAACACGACCGGGAACAGGAACGTGAAGATCGCGCTCTGCGGGTTGCGCCAGAACGACAGCTGCTCGTAGCGGACCTGATGCCACAGCAGGGCGAGGTTACCGCGGCGGGCACGGTAGGCGGCGGTGCTCATCGGGCACTCCCTTCGGTCGGTGGCTCCGGTGCGCCCTGGCCGGAGCCGGCGGTCAGGCGCAGGTAGACGTCCTCCAGGCTGGCCCGGTCCACGGTGAGCCGGTCGAGCACCGTCCCGCGCCGCAGGGCCCAGCCGGTCAGCTGATGCAGCGCCTCGGTCGGCTCCGCGGTCTCCACGGTGACCAGGCCGTGGCCCGCCACGGCGGGCAGCGGCAAATCGGCGACGGTGTGCCCGTCTGGCAGGGCGAACCGGATCCGCGCCCGGGCGGCGTCCCGTCCGCCGATGGTCGACGGCGTGCCCTCGGCCACGATCCGGCCGTCGGAGATCACCGCGACCCGGTCGGCCAGCGCCTGGGCCTCGTCCATGTAGTGCGTGGTCAGCAGGACGGTGGTCCCGGCGTCGCGCAGGCTGCGCACGATCTGCCAGGCGTCCCGGCGCGCGTTCGGGTCGAACCCGGTCGTCGGCTCGTCGAGGAACAGCAGCCTCGGGTGGCCGATCAGGCCCAGGGCCAGGTCCAGCCGCCGCTGCTGGCCACCGGACAGCTGCCGGACCTTCCGCCGTTCCTGCCCGGTCAGGCCGACCAGGCCGATCACCTCGTCGACGTCCCGCGGTGCCGGGTAGTAGCCGGCGTTACGGGCCAGCGTCTCGCGGACGGTCAGGTAGGGCTCGACCGCGATGTCCTGGAGCACCAGCCCGATCTGCTCGCGCAGCGCCCGGCCCGCGGCCCGGTCACCGGGGTCGGCGCCGAGCACCTCGACCCGCCCGGCGTCGCGGGTGCGGAATCCCTCGAGGATCTCGAGCGTGGTGGTCTTGCCCGCGCCATTCGGCCCGAGCAGCGCGAAGATCTCCCCGTCCGCGACGGTGAAGCTCACGTCGCGCACGGCCTGGACCGCGCCGTAGCTCTTACGCAGCCCCGCGACCACGACCGCGCTGGACGCTCGTGACCGCACGGCCGGGGCCTGGTTCCTCACGCCGTCCCTCACTTCCGCACGCACCGAACCTCCACGGACAGGTCGAGGTAGCGGCCGCGAACCGGCGCGAGCCCGAACAGGTGCCGGGTCCGGAACGTGACCGCCGAGCGGCCGGCGTCGATCTCGTACCGGCCGAGGTGGGGTGTTGTCACTGCGTGGTCTTGTTGTGTGGTCATGTCCCCCATCGCATCGCGGCCGGGGCGGCGGGCGGCAGCACGAGCGGTAGGGTCCTGGCGCGACGAAAGTCGGGACGCAGCGGGCGGCATGCGACTTTCGTAGGTTTCCGCCCCGACGAAGGGTTCGCCGTCCGGCTCGCGCGCGCCGCGATGACATACCGTGGCGGCGTGAGCAGCGCACCGTGGTACCGGCGGCGATACCGCGTGAACTGCGCACCGTGGTACCGGCGGCACTGCGTCGCGATCGACGTCGCGATCGCGGTGTTCTTCGTACTGCTCGACACGGTCCTGACGCTGGTGGGGGCCTCGTGGTGGCCGACCCACCCGACGACGCTCGCCTGGGCCATGCTGGCGGTGCAGGCGGCCGCCGTGTCCTCGCTGGTCGTCCGCCGCCGCGCGCCGATCATGGTGGTCGGCGTCCTGTCCGCGTTCACGCTCGCGGTGACGCTGCTGATCTGGCCGGCGGGCGCGCTGACGCCGGCGCACTCGGCTAACGTGTGGGCGCCGCTCGGGACCGTGGTGGCGGCGTACGGGCCGTTCTTCTACCAGCACAACCGGCGCAAGGCGTACCTCGCGCTGGCCGTTCTGGTCATCGTGGTCTGCCGGCCGTGGCAGCCGTCGGTCACGGTCATCACGATCGGCCTGCTCCGCACCGCCCTGGGGCCGCTGCTCGCGCTCTACTTCGACGCCCGCAACCGGATGGTGCACGCGCTGAGGGACCGGGCCGAGCGGGCCGAGAGCGAGCGCCACCTGCTCGCCGAGCAGGCCCGCGCCGAGGAGCGCGCCCGGCTGGCCGGCGAGATGCACGACGTGGTGACCCACCGGGTGAGCCTGATGGTGCTGCAGGCGGGCGCGTTGCAGATGACCGCGCCCGACGAGGCGACCCGGCAGGCGGCCGGGGAACTCCGAACCGAGGGCGTCCAGGCGCTGGACGAACTCCGGGACCTGGTCGGCATCCTGCGCACCGAGCCGGACGGGGACGAGGCGCCGTCGACGCCGGAGTTCGCCGCGCTGGTCGCGGAGTCGACCGCGGTGGGGACGCCGGCCGAGCTGGTCGAGGAGGGTGACCGCGCGCTCGCCTCGCCGGTGGTCGGGCGCACGGCGTACCGGATCGTGCGGGAGGCGCTGACCAACGTCCGCAAGCACGCGCCCGGGGCCCGGGTGACCGTGCGGGTCAGCTACGGCGAGACCCAGGTGCACCTGGAGATCCGCAACACGCCGCCGCCGGGCCCGCCCGGCGGCGCGCTGGCCGAGACGGGCTCCGGCCTGGGCCTGGCCAGCCTGAGACAGCGGATCGAGCTCGTCCACGGCTCGCTGCGCGCCGGGCCGACCCGGGACGGCGGGTTCTGCGTGGCGGCCACGCTGCCCGCGTACGTGCCGACCGCGGAATCGGCGGCGGCGCCGTGATCCGGGTGGTGGTGGTGGACGACGAGCCGATGGTGTGCGCGCACCTGCGCACGATTCTCGGCTCGGCGGGCACCATCGAGGTGGTCGAGGAGGCGCACGACGGGGCGGCCGGCGTCGAGGCGGTCGTGCGCAGCCGGCCGGACGTGGTGCTGATGGACCTGCGCATGCCGGGCGTGGACGGGCTCACCGCGATCGAGCGCATCGGCAAGCTGGCCGACCCGCCGGCGGTCGTGGTGCTGACCACCTTCGACGCCGACCAGTACGTGCTGCGCGCGCTGCGGGCCGGGGCGGCCGGCTTCCTGGTCAAGTCCACGCCGCCGGAGGACCTGATCGGGCTGGTGCAGGTGGCCGCGGAGGGCCACACGGTGCTGTCGCCGACCGCCGCCCGCCGGCTGGTCGCGACGTCGGCTGACAGCCAGTCCGCGCGCGATCGCGCCCGGCAGCTCGTCGGATCCCTGACCGAGCGTGAGGCAGAGGTACTGGCCTGCGTCGGCGAAGGCCTGTCCAACGCGCAGATCGCCGGGCGGCTGTACCTGTCAGAAGCCACGGTCAAGGGCTACGTGTCGCGGGTGCTGGACAAGCTGGGCGTCGCGAACCGCACCCAGGCCGGGCTCATCGCGCACGACGCGGGCATCGTCGCGTCGTAGCGGCGCACCGGCCCTGCCGCCAGCCCACCGCCCCGGCGGGCAGGCCGGTTGTCGCTACCCGCGCAAATGCCGCTAAACCTCTTCGGCCGCTCCGGGAGCGGAACTCCCGGTCGGCGGGTGACGATGGTGACGCGACTACAAGCAGTCCAGCGAAAGGAACACGCATGCACGTCCGTCACAGCCGCGACAGCGAGCAGGGCCCCGCCGAGAACTTCACCGGGATCGCGTGGATGGACAAGATCGCGATACCGTCCGAGGCGGCACCGGTCGCGGTCTACAGCGTCCATTTCACCCCCGGGGCCCGCACGGCCTGGCACGCTCATCCGCGCGGGCAGGTCCTGCACGTCACCGAGGGCGCCGGCCTGGTCCAGGCCCGGGGCGGGGACGTCACCGAAATCCGCGCCGGGGACACCGTGTGGACCGAGGCGGGCGAGTGGCACTGGCACGGAGCGGGCCCGCGCACGTTCATGACGCACCTGGCCGTGCAGCAGGCCATCGACGGGAAGACGGCCGAATGGGGCGACCAGGTGACCGACGGATACCCGGCTTGAGGCCGGTGTCCCCCGGTTGGGGGACATGACCCGCCGCCGGGCCTAGCTTCGTGATAGAGGCCGGACCGGCCGGGGGCGGGGGCGTGCGCGGGCCGGGGTCATCGCTGACCCCGGCGCCCGCGCGGTCCGGTCATCAGGCACCGGCCGCTCCCCGCACCATGCCTTGTGCCCGGCGGCGGGCAGACCTTACGGTCACCGAGTGACCTGCCAGGAATGCGGATTCAACGACGAGCTCGTGGCGCTGGACGCGATCGCGGGCCGGCTGCGCGCGTTCGGTCCCCGGTTCCGCGATGCGCTGGCCGGGGTGGGGCTGACGGCGGCGACCCGGCGGCCCGAGCCCGGGGTGTGGTCGGCGCTCGAGTACGCCTGCCACGTCCGGGACGTGTTCCTGGTCCAGCGGGAGCGCGCGGTGCTGGCCCAGGTCGAGGACAACCCGCGCACGGCCCGGATGAACCGCGACGAGCGGGTGGCGGTGTGCCGGTACGACGCGCATCCCGTCCCGGTCGTGCTGGACCAGCTGGCCATGGCCGGGGAGTTGTGCGCCACGGTGTTCGACGGCCTGGATGAGGCCGCCCTGGCCCGCCGCCTGGTCTACCCGTGGCCCGCGCCGGCCGAGCGGGACGTCGCCTGGGTCGGCCGCCACACGGTGCACGAGGGCGAGCACCACCTGATGGACGTGCGCCGGGTGCTGGCCGCGGTGAGCGGAGGCTACGGCGTCCTGCCCTGGTGAGCGGCACGCGGCCGGGGCCTGCCGGTTACTCGACCCGGGTCCCGATGGGCGTGCCGAGCTCGACGGTACGGCCGACCGTGCAGAGCTTGTCGTGCGACTTCTTCACAACGTCGGGCAGGATCGCCCTGGCCTCGTCGCCCTGCTCGCCCGCGGGGAACGTGATCCGGAAGGTGACCTCGATGTCGGTCAGCCGGTTGCCGGCCTCGTCGCGGACCTTGATCGCATCGACCAGCACCTCAAAGCTCTCCGGCTCGGCCCGGCGCGAGGTCAGGGTATCGACGTCGATCGACGTGCAGCCGCCGATCGCGGCGAGCAGCAGCTCGGTGGGCGTGAAATCGGCGTCGCCGCCGGTGCCGAACGTGATCCGGCCGCCCCGGCTGTTGACCGCCGCGAACATGCCGCTCGCTACCCGCTCGACGGCTACGTTGCGGGACACAGGGCTAGTTGTCATGCCCCCACCTTCCCACGCGCGGGGGCCGGGGCGAGCCGACGGCTGGAGTACGCGCGGTCAGGACGGTGCGCGGCCGGCCCAGGCGGCGAGCCCGGCCTCGACCTCGGCGCGATGGATGTCCGCGTGGCGGATCGCGATCTTCGCGAAGCGCTCCGCCTGGCCGTCTCCGGCCTGCAGATCCGTGGCGGTGCAGCCGGCCACGCCGGCTGATGGCCGCGCCGCTGCGGCGCAGGTGCTCGACCGCCTCGGCCGGGGTCACCGCCGCGGCCTGGACCGCGTGCTCTGCGTTGAGCGCGTCCACCTCGTCGCCGGTGACCGTCACCGCCTCGCCGGCCAGGGCCTGGCGCATCCACCCGGCCAGGTACTCGTAGGAGTGCGCGACGTGATCCACGACCACCCCCACCGGCCGCGGGTCGCCGTCCAGCGGCGCGGCCTCCCACTGCTCGTCGGCGCAGTCGCCGACGAAGGCCACCAGCCGCTCTCGCGCCGCATCGATGTCGGCCGCATACTGCGCCGGGCTCCGCGCATCCTCGCTCATACCGCCGAGCATAGAAGCCGCCCGCGAGGCGGGGCTATCGGCCCGGAGCCGCGGCCCGCCTAAGATCGCTGGTATCCGACGGCTCGTGGCGGGAGAGGGAGGCGCCGTGGCGCAGGTGGTGGTCACGGGCGGGGCCGGCTTTCTGGGGTCACGGCTGGCCCGGGAGCTGCTGGCCGCGGGGTCGCTGGAGGTGGCGGGCAGCGGGGCGCGCCCGCTGCGGCGGCTGACGCTGGTCGACCAGGCGCCGGCACCCGCGGACCTGGCTGCCGACGGGCGGGTGGCCGTGATCCGCGGCGACCTCGGCGAGCTGCTCGACCCCGGCCGTGCGGGACCGGACGTGCTCGCCGGAGCCGACGTGATCTTCCATCTCGCGGCGGCGGTCAGCGGCGAGTGCGAGGCCGATTTCGACCTTGGCCTGCGGGCCAACCTGCGCGCCACAGAGTCGCTGCTCGCGTCGTGCCGCGCGCTCGGCACGAACCCGGTCGTGGTGTATTCGAGCTCCGTCGCCGTCTTCGGCGGTTCGCCGGAGCACCCGCTCCCGGCGGTCGTGGACGACCAGACCCTGCCGAACCCGCAAACCAGCTACGGCACGCAGAAGTTCATCGGTGAGCAGCTGCTGGCCGACTACACCCGGAAGGGATTCCTGCGCGGAAGGGCCATCCGCCTGATGACCGTGAGCGTGCGCCCCGGACGCCCCAACGCGGCGGCGTCGGGCTTCCTGTCGGGCATCATCCGCGAGCCGCTCGCGGGCCAGCGCGCGATCTGCCCGGTCGACCCGGAAACCGAGGTGGCGCTGGCCTCCCCGGCGAAGGCCATCGGCGGGCTGCTGCGCGCCGCCACCGCGCCGGACGAGGCGTGGGGCGGTCGCACCGCGGTTAACCTGCCCGCGCTCACCATGACCGTCGCGGGCATGGCCGCCGCGCTGGAGCGGGTGGCCGGGCCAGAGGTGAGCGCGCTCATCGACTGGGTCCCCGACCCGGCGGTGGCCAGGATGTTCGCGACCTGGCCCGGAAGAGTCCGCTCCGGCCGGGCGGCCCGGCTCGGCCTGACCGCTGATCCCGATTTCGACTCGGTCATCACGATGCACGTCGCCGAGTCCCGGCCCTGATCGCCGTGATCGCCGGGCGGAGGGGGGGGCCATGATCCTGACCGTCGCGTTCGCCCTGGTCGCCTCGTTCTCCAACGCGGTCAACGTCATCACCCAGCACAAGGCGAGCATCGCCGCCCCGAAGCGGGAGAAGGGCTGGCACCTGGTCGGCTACCTGTTCCGGTCGCCGCTGTGGCTGCTCGGCTGGGTCGCGGCGGTGGGCGGGTTCGTGTTCCAGGCCCTCGCCCTGCACAACGGTCAGCTGTCGGTGGTCCAGCCGATCCTCGTGACCGAGCTGGTCTTCGTCCTGGTGCTGCGGCGGCTGTGGATCCGCCAGGACATAGCCCGCGCGGCATGGGCCTCGGTGCTCGTCGTGTGCGCGGCCCTCGGCGTGTTTCTCGCGGTGGCCGAGCCGACGGGCGGGAACCCTGCTCCCACGACCGCGGAATGGCTCTCCGTCCTGCTGGCGTTCGGCGGAGGCATCGCCGTGGCGGTCGTGGCGGGCCTCCGCGGGTCACCGGTGCGCCGGGCCGCTGCCTTCGCGGTGGCGGGCGCGCTGGCGTGGGCCCTGATGGCGGTGTTCATCAAGGCGACGACCGACACGCTCGCCGCGTTCGGCATCGTCGGCACGCTCATCCGCTGGCCGGTGTACGCGCTGGCGGTCGCCGCCGCGGCCGGCACGCTGCTCGAGCAGTCCGCGCTGCACGTCGGGCCGCTGAGCGTGTCGCAGCCGCTGCTGGTCATCGTCAACCCGCTGGCCAGCATCGTCCTGAGCGTCTGGCTGTTCGATGAGCGCTTCACCAACAGCCCGGCGAAGGTCACGGTCGCCGCGGTGGCCTTCGCCGTCCTGGCCGCCGGGGTCATCGAGCTGTCGCGAACGGCGCCGAAAGACCTGGCCCCTGCATCCGCGGCGTCCCTCGCTCCTTCGCCACCCCCGTCGAGACTCCGCTGATGCGAGTGGCTGGCTCAGCCTCCGATTACCGGGGCGGCTCGACGTAGCGGCGCTGCTCGTACACCTCGGTCGAGGCACGCCGACGCCGCCGGGCGACCAGGAGCCAGATCGAGATGCCGAGGCACACGACGCCCGCGACCATCAGGATCACGCCGATGGCCTTGATGTCGATGTACGCGGAGTTCCAGCTGATGGCGAAGCGCAGGATGGCGCCGATGACGAGCAGCGCGATGCTTCCGCCGATGGTCATGGCAGCGTCCTTCCGTTTGCGTCAGGTTACCGGGCGGGGCGGCCGCGAGCGGGGCCTGTTGGCGGGTCCGGGACGCCCGCACGGCACAACATCACCTTCTCACGTTGCGTCGGCTGCTTCCATGGTGCCTCGCCGGGGCGAAGCGACCGGCGGTCCTCGCCGCATCCTGCGGTGACTCACCCCGGCCGGGTGAGGTACGATCCGGCCGCTCGGAGAAACGTGGTTGGATGCGAGGACGAAGCCTCGAAGACGATCCGCCGTGCCAGCGGCCGCGCCGGGCGCGGGAGCCTGCAGGAGGTGACCCTTGTCTGACGCGGGTGGCGAGCTGAGGCCCGTGGCCGGAGTTCCGGACCCGGGAACGGCCGACTCGGAAACGACGGACCCGGGGACGCCGAAGCCGGAAGCCCCCGCCGCCGCGGACTCGGAAACGCCGAAACCGGAAACCCCCGCCGCCGGATCCAGGGACTCGGAAGCACCGAAGCGCAGGACCCAGAAGCGAGGGACCCCGAAGCCGGAAACGCCGGACCCCGGATCCGCGGACCTCAGCCAGGACGAGGACTTGCCCGACCTCAGCCGGGACGAAGACTCCGACCTTACCCAGGACGAACGGGCGGAACTGGCGCGCCTCCGGGCCGAGGTGGCCGACTTGCGCAGCCGGGAGGCCGGGCTGCGCGAGCAGGAGGACGGGCTGCGCCGACAGGAGTCCGATTTGCACGTCCGGGAGGCCGAGTTGCGCGGCCGGGAGGCCGCCGTCGTCAGCGGCGCCCGGCGGCACCGGGTGAGCTGGCGGACCCCGGTCGCCACCGTGCTGATCGTGATCGGCTGCCTGCTCGCCCCGGTCTCGGTGGTCGCGGTCTGGTCGGCCAACCAGGTCTCCAACACCAACCGCTACATCGATAACATCGAGCCGCTGATCCACAACCCGGCGGTGCAAGGCGCGCTGACCGACAAGGTCACGGTCGCGATCACCAGCCATCTCAACGTCGTGGGCTACACCAACCAGGCCGCCGCCCTGCTGAACAGCAAGGGCCTATCCCGGGTGGCCACGCTGCTGAAGACCTTCGGCCCGTCGATCGCCGGCGCGGTCGCCGGGTTCATCCACACCCAGGTGAGCAAGATCGTGACCAGCCCGCAGTTCGCCAACACCTGGCTGCAGGTCAACAGGACCGCTCACGCGGAACTGGTGAAGGCCCTGTCCGGGCAGGGCAGCAGCACGGTCAAGGTCAGCAACGGGCAGGTCGTCATCGACCTGGCCCCGTTCATCGAAATTGTCAAGAAAGCCCTGGTCGCGCGCGGATTCACGATCATCAACAGCCTGCCGCCGATCCACCCCACGTTCGCGCTGTTCTCTGCGACGGACCTGGTCCGGGCGCAGACCCTGTACCGGCTGATCAACGACCTGAAGATCGTGCTGCCGATCCTGACGCTGTTGCTGCTCGCCGCGGGGGTGTACATCGCGAGGGGCCACCGGCGCGCCCTGATCGGCGCCGGTCTCGGGTTTGCCGCGTCCATGCTGGTCCTGGGCCTGGGCCTGCTGATCGCCCGCGGCATCTACCTCAACACGGTCCCGAACAGCACGCTGCCCGGCAACGCGGCGGCCGCCATCTTCGACACCTTCGTCCGGTTCATCAAGGATGCGCTCCGCACCCTGCTGGTGGTCGGGCTGGTGGTCGCGATCGGCGCGTTCTTCACCGGGCCGTCAGTGACCGCCGTCCGGTCCCGGGAGGCCGTCAAGTCGGGATTCGACTGGATCCGCAGGTTCGGCGAGCGCGAGGGCGTGAGCACGGGGCCGGTGGGCCGGTGGACCTACGCGCACCGGCGCGCGCTGCGCATCGGCGCGGTGGGCCTGGTCGCGCTGCTGTTCGTGTTCTGGGGCCGGCCCACCGCCGCGGTCGTGATCTGGCTCGCGGTGCTGCTGCTGGTGCTGCTGGGGCTGATCGAGCTGATCGGCCGACCGCCGGCCCGGCCCGAGGTGGCGGGCCAGCCGTGACCAGGGCATCGTCCGGTCCGGTCGGGGCGCCCCGGCGCCCCGGTCACATGTAGGCCGCCCGGTGCTGGTGCAGGCAGCCGGGCTGGCGCTGCTGGCGGCGCTGTCCCCGACCGCGCTGCTGGTCGCCGCGGTGTACCTGGGCTCGGCCCGGCCCCGGCTGACCGCGACGTTCTACCTGATCGGCGCGGTGGCCATGAGCCTGGTCACGGGCGTGGTGATCCTGGTCGTGCTGCGCACCGCCCACCTGAACGGCTCTCACGAGCACACCCCGCGCTACGGGCTGCGGCTTGGCCTGGGCATCCTGCTGCTGATCGCGGCCGTCGTGGTGGCCCGGCGCAAGCCGAAGCCGCCCGATCCGGCCAAGCCGGCGTCGGGGATCGTGAACAAGATGGTCGCCAACCCGGCGCCGCTGAGCGCGTTCGGCGTCGGGCTTCTGATCTTCGCCCCGGGCGTGACGTTCCTGGCCGCGCTCCAGGTGATCGCGACCTCGGATGCCAGCGACTTTGAAACCGCCCTGGCCATCATCATCGTCGTGGTCATCAACGTGCTGCTGGTCTGGCTGCCCATCGTGATGCACATCATCTTCCCGGACAGGACCACCCGCTACCTGACCGGCTTCAACGGCTGGCTGCGCTCGCACAGCCAGGTCATCCTCACCGTGGTCCTCATCGTGGTCGGGTTGATCATGGTCGGCAACGGAATCTACGGCCTGACCGTCCAATGACCGCAACCCCGATCCCCGGCCCTGACCTCGCCGACCACGCCTCACCCGTACCGGATGATTCACACTGGCCTGGTGCGACGGCCATACTGATCTCGTGGAACCACTCGACCGGCTGCGCGCGGCACGCAGAGGCGTGACCGTCTCGGCGGAATCGCTGGCCCAGCGCGTCGCGGAGCGGGTCATCGACCTCGTCGTCCAAGCCCTGGACATTAATGCGCTACTCGCTCAGGTGGACCTCAACGCCCTGGTGGAGCGGGTAGACCTCAACGCCCCGCTCAAGGAGGTGGACCTCAACGCCCTGGTGGAGCGGGTAGACCTCAACACCCCGCTCAAGGAGGTGGACCTCAACGCCCTGGTGGCCCGCGTCGACCTGAACGCGCCGCTCAAGCAGGTCGACATAAACGCACCTCTCAAGCAGGTCGACCTCAACGCGCTGCTCAAGCAGGTCGACCTCAACGAGTTGCTTAAGGAGGTCGACCTCAACGAGTTGCTGGAGCAGGTCGACCTGGATGCGGTACTGGACCGCGTCGACCTCAACGACGTTGTGGGCCGCATCGACATGGAACGGCTCGTCGAGCAGACCGACCTGGGCGCCATCATCGCCCGGTCGACCGGCGGCATAGCGACCGAGGCCCTGGATACGGCGCGCAGCGGGGCCGTCGGGCTGGACCACTGGATCGACCGGTGGGTGACCCGCCTGCTGCGGCGCAAGACTCCCGGGCCGCTGGCACCGCCCGCGCTGCTGAATGCAGAGGTCCAACCATGAGTGTCCGTACCCACCCGGCCAGCTGGGTGAGCGCGCAGGGTCACTACGCAGGCTCGGTATCGCGCTTCGCCGCGTACCTGATCGACCTCATCGTCAGCTCGGTGATCTTTGAGCTGGCCCTGACGGCTATTTCCTTCGTGGCGTCGATCTTTACGGGCCACGGGATTTCCTACCACCACGGCAGCATCGTCGTGACCATCATCTACGTCCTCTGGCAGTTCGTTTACTTCGGCTTCCAGTGGGCGGCCAACGGCAAGACCCTGGGGATGACGCTGCTGGGCGTGCACGTGGTCCGGGCCGACGGCATGCGGATGGAGCCGTGGCGCGGCTGGGTGCGCTCGCTGACGTTCCCGCTCGGCTTCCTGACCCTCGGTTTGGGTTTCCTGGGCATCCTTGTGCAGCGCGAGCACCGGGCGGTGTACGACCTCATCGCCGGAACCGCGGTCGTCTACGCCTGGGACGCCCGGGCGGCCCGGCTCCGGTTCCTGGCCCGTCAGGCCGAGCCGATCGCGGACGCCGTCGCGCAGCATGCCCTGCAGCCAGAACCATCCTCCATGGGTGACGCCAGCCGACCGCAGAGCGGCCATAGTTAACCCCCGGGTGGGTTGGCATCTGCGGTCCGCCTGCGATCGACCGGACCAACCGAGAGAGGGATTCTGACCATGAACATACCCACCAAGGTCGAGGTTGGCGATGGCACCAGGCAGGCGCTGGCCGCACTGGCCCTGAGCGATCCGGACCTGCTGCTGGAGGGCCTGGAGGCCCGGGCGGACTGGCAGCAGAAGAGCGGCCTGGATCCCCGCAGCTTCTCGCTCGTCAAGATCGCCGCTCTCATCGCGGTTGACGCCCCTCCCGCCTCCTACCTCTGGCAGGTGGCCAACGCGCTGGATTCCGGGTGCACGCCGGAGGACATCCTGGGCGTGCTGAAGGCCATCGCGCCGCAGGTCGGCGGGCCCAGGGTGGTGGCGGCCGCGCCGGAGATCATGGTGGCTCTGGGCCTGGCTCTGCCCGAAGGGGTGGACTGAGACTCGACCTTGATCCAGCACAGCCGGAAGCCAAAAGAAGGTAGGAGGCAATCATGTTGAGGCGGCGACGTCCGTTGCTGCGCGCGGCCGCGGTAGGCGGTACCGCGTACGTGGCGGGTCGGCACATGGCCAATAAGGCGAACGATCAGGCCGCTTATGAGGCCCAGCAGGACCAGCGCATCGGAGACCTCGAGGCGCAGCAGCAGGGCCAGCAGGCTCCGCCGCAGTACCAACAGCCCCCGCCTCAGTATCAGCAGGCGCCACCCCCGGCGCCACCCCCGGCGGCACCGTCGATGTACGACCAGCTGAGCCAGCTCGCCACCCTGCACGACCAGGGCGCGCTGACCGACGACGAGTTCACCGCGGCCAAGGCCAAGCTGCTCGGCACCTGAGGCACCTGACCCGCCGCCGAGGCGGGGCTAACCCGGCAGATGCGGGGGGCTAACCGATAACGGCGTGCTGGCCTGCCCGCGCCAGGACGCGGGCAGGCCAGTCAGGCGTGCCAGGATCCGGATAGGAGAAGGCAGATGGCCGAGGCGTTCAAGGGCACGATCAACGTCGACATCAGGGGCTCGGTGCCGGACTGGACGCCGTTCGAGCCGCCCAAGGCGCCCGCCGGGGCGCCGAACGTGGTCTACATCGTGCTGGACGACGTCGGGTTCTCGGCCATGAACTGCTACGGCGGCCCGATCGAGACCCCGAACATCGACCGGATCGCGAACTCCGGCGTCCGGTTCACGCAGTGGCACACGACCGCGCTGTGCTCGCCGACCCGGTCGTGCCTGCTGGCCGGGCGCAACCATACCCGCAACTCGATGGCCTGCATCACCGAGGCGGCCAGCGGGTTCCCCAACGCCAGCGGCACGATCCCGCCGGGTAATGGCATGCTGCCGGAGATCCTCGGCGAGCGCGGCTGGAACACGTACATCGTGGGCAAGTGGCACCTGTGCCCCACCGACGAGATGAACCTCGCCTCGACCCGGCGTAACTGGCCCACCGGCCGCGGGTTCGAGCGGTTCTACGGGTTCCTGGGCGCCGAGACCAACCAGTGGTATCCCGACCTGGTCTACGACAACCACCCGGTTGACCAGCCAAAATCCCCGGAGGATGGCTACCACCTTACCGAGGACCTCACCGACAAGGCGCTGGAGTTCATCAGGGACGCGAAGGCGATCGCGCCGGACAAGCCGTTCTTCCTCTACTACGCCCCCGGCGCGGCCCACGCGCCGCACCACGCCCCCCGGGAGTGGATCGAGCGGTACGCCGGGAAGTTCGACATGGGGTACGAGGCGATGCGGGAGCAGACGCTGGCCCGGCAGAAGCAGATGGGCCTCGTCCCGGACGACACCGAGCTTCCGCCGCTCAACCCGATCGGCAGGCCCGGCTCCCGTACCGGGCCCGACGGCCTGCCGTTCCCGGGCGTGGACTACACCAAGCCCTGGGACACGCTGTCCGCTGATGAGAAGCGCCTGTACAGCCGGATGGCCCAGGTCTACGCCGGGTTCCTGTCCCACGCCGATTACCACATCGGGCGGCTGCTGGACTACCTGGAGGAGTCCGGGCAGGCCGACGACACGCTGGTGATCGTGGTCTCCGACAACGGCGCCAGCGGCGAGGGCGGCCCGGACGGGTCGGTCAACGAGAACCTGCTGTTCAACGGCATCCCCGACGATCTGCAGCGGAATCTCGCGATGATCGACGAGCTGGGCGGCCCGAGGACCTACAACCACTACCCGACCGGCTGGGCGATGGCCTTCAACACTCCGTTCAAGATGTGGAAGCGCTACGAGTTCAACGGCGGCACGTCTGACCCGTGCATCCTGTCCTGGCCGTCGGTCCTCGGGCACTCGGGCGAGATCCGCCACCAGTACCACCACGCCGTGGACATCGTGCCCACGGTCCTCGACTGCCTCGGCGTGCCGGCCCCGGACGTGATCAAGGGTCACGAGCAGAGCCGTTTCGACGGGGTGAGCATGCGGTACAGCCTCGATGACCCGTCGGCGCCGTCGGAGCGCAGGACCCAGTTCTACTCCATGCTCGGGTCGCGGGCCATCTGGCACGACGGCTGGAAGGCGGTCACCACGCACCCGACGATCAGCGGGTGGAGCCACTTCAACGACGACACGTGGGAGCTCTACCACACCGATACCGACCGGTCGGAGCTGTACGACCTGGCGTCAGAGCACCCGGACAAGGTCCGGGAGCTGGTGAACCTGTGGTTCGCCGAGGCCGGCGCCAACGGCGCGTTCCCGCTGGACGACCGGACCCCGCTGGAGGTGCTCAACACCCCCCGGCCACAGCTGGCCAGTCCCCGCGACCGCTACGTCTACTATCCCGACACGGCCGACGTGCCCGAGCAGCAGGCCGTGAACATCCACAACCGCTCCTACACCATCGGGGCTCAGGTCGACGTCCCCGCGCCGGGCGCCGAGGGCGTGATCTTCGCTCACGGTGCGCGGTTCGGCGGCCATGCGCTGTACGTGAAGGACAACCGGCTGCACTACGTCTACAGCTTCGTCGGGATCATGGAGCAGAAGGTCGTGGCGACCGAGGACCTGCCGACCGGGGAGAACCTGATCCTGTCCGCGTCGTTCGACAAGGAAGGCGAGGATCCTCCCGGCGTCGCCACCGGCCTGCTGTCCCTCTATTACGGCGACCGCAAGGTCGGCGAGGGCCGGATCAAGAACCAGCCCGGCTACTTCGAACTGGCCGGCGAGGGGTTGTGCGTGGGCCGCGACGGCGGGGCCGCGGTGACCGACGATTACCCGGGCCAGCGGCCGTACCGGTTCACCGGCGGCACGATCAAGCGGGTCGCGATCGACGTCAGCGGCCAGCCCTACCTCGACCTCGAACGCCAGGCCGAGGCCATGCTCGCCCGGGAGTAGCGCCCGGGGTGACGGCGCGAGGGTGCCGCGATGCTCGCCCGGGAGTAGGCGCCGGGCCCGGGCCGCCTTACTACCGCGGGGGCAGGTCCGGCGGGCGGAGCGCCTGCAAGGCCGAGTCGAACGCGAACAGGCGGCTGCGGACCACCTCGGCGTGGTCGGGCCCGGCTCCCCCCGGGGCCCGCTCGGCCTCCATCGCGGAACGCAGCGCCTGCAGCGACCCGAGCACGTCCGAGACCCGGGCGCGCTCATCCTCGTCCGGGGCTGACTCGCGCATCGCGTACAGCTCTTGGGTGAGGTCGTCCATGCGGTGCTGGATGTCATACCAGCGGGCGCCGCTATCCGCGGCGGTCAGCTCGCTGGACCGCTCGGCCACGCTGATCGCGTCGTAGAGCGCCGCCCCCTTCGCGTACGCGTCGATGACCTTCGGGCGCCAGACTCCCGCGATCGCGGACTGGCGCCCGGACCGGCGCACGACATAGACCGCAACGATTATGCCGATGATCACGATGGCGGCGAGGAGGATCCACAGCCAGGCCAGCGATGAGCTGGTCGAACTGGTCGGCGTCGGGGAGATGCTGGGCAGAGTCGACGGCGCGACCGTGGTCGGCGCGGCGGTCGTCGGCGGCACCGTGGTCGGCGGCACGGTCGTCGGCGGGACCGTAGTGGGAGCCTCGGTGGTCGGCGGGACGGTGGGCGAGGTGTTGTTGCTCGGCAGGGTCGGCAGGGTGACGCTGGGGGCCGCGCTCTTGATCGCGCCGCTGATACTGCTGGCCGCACCGCAGCCGACCGCCAGCAACCCGACGGCCAGGGCCGCTGCCAGCAGGACCACGCTCTTAGTCAGGCGCTGCATGCCCGGTCCCCTCCGCGCGCTCGCGTTATGGAAACATCTGGTGGCCAGCACATTGCCACAAGGATCGCGCTCGCGGGAACGGCCGGGCGTCACCCGTCACGGGGGATCTTGTTCCGCCTGGCGGACGACGCACCGGAAGCCGAGGTGACAGGTGGCGGTGTCGACCGTCTCGCTCTGCCGGGCCGCCGGCCGGTAGCGCAGGCAGTAGTTGGGCGCGCACAGGTGGGAGCCGCCCTTGATGACCTTGCGCGGCAGATGTGACCCCGGCTCGGCGGCCATCGCCCCGCCGGGCGGCGAGCTCACCCGGGGATTGTGCGGCGCGCAGCAGCCGCTGGCCGGGGAGGCGTGCCGCGGGGTGAAGTAGTCACACGTCCATTCCCACACGTTGCCGGTCATGTCGAGCAGGCCGTAGCCGTTGGCGGGAAACGAGCCCACCGGGGAGGTTCCCGCGAAGCCGTCGGTGAGCAGATTCTGCCAGGGAAACTGGCCCTGCCAGGTGTTGGCCATCATCCGGCCGCCGGGCGCGAACTCATCACCCCACGCGTAGACCGCGCCGTCCAGGCCGCCGCGCGCCGCGTACTCCCACTCCGCCTCCGTGGGCAGTTCCTTGCCGGCCCACGCGGCGTAGGCCTCCGTGTCCTCGTAAGCGACGTGAGTCACCGGGTGCCGTTCCCGGCCGCGGCCGTCGCTGCCCGGACCGTCGGGGTGGCGCCAGTCAGCGCCGGGCAGGTACGACCACCAGTTGCGGAAGTCGCGCAGGTCGACCGGGCCCTCGGTGCGGTGGAAGACCAGCGACCCCGGCACCAGCAGGGACGGGTCGGCGTCGGGATAATCGGCCGGGTCGAGCGGGCGCTCGGCCACGGTCACGTAGCCCGTGTCCTTCGCGAAGCGCCGGAACTCCTCCACCGTCACCGGGCGGGTGTCCATCCAGAAACCGTCGACGGTGACCCGATGCACCGGGCGCTCCTCGGGGTAGAAGCCGGCCGAGCCCATCCGGAACTCCCCGCCCGGGATCGCTGTCATGTTCCTGAGCTGAGGCTGGGCCGTGGGCATGCCGTGCGTGCTCCGATTCTCGCGTTCTCGCGCTGTTCACCCTAGGATGCGGCCTCAGCCAGAAGATCGCTACCACCCGCGCCGGGTGACGACACCGCTGGCCGCTGGCCGAAGAATCATAGGAACAAAGGAGTGACCATGGCCTCGAGCGACTACGACGACGAGCCGCCCGCGGGAATGCTGGGCGCCTCGTGGCAGGCAGCCCTGTTCCTGGGCGTTGTAACCCTCATCCTCGGGCTCATCGTGACCTTCCACCCCACCACCTCACTGAACGTGATCGCGGTGCTGCTCGGCATCCTGTCGATCGTGTCCGGGCTGTTCAGCCTGATCCGGGTGTTCGACCCGAGGGAGCGGCACCGGGTCTGGCTCGGCATCACGGGCCTGCTGTTCATCGTGATCGGCGTGATCCTGATCCGCCATCTGCATCTCACGCGGTCGATCATTGGCCTGGTGATCGGCCTGACCTGGATCGTGCAGGGCCTGACCGCGCTGATCGGGGGGATCTCCGGCGGCGTCCGCGAGGGCCGGGCCTGGTGGATCATCTTCGGCGTGGTGAGCCTCATCGCCGGGATCGTCGTGGTGTCCGCCCCCGCCTCCTCGCTGGACGTGCTCGCGGTGCTGCTCGGTATCTGGTTCATCATCATGGGCATCTTCGAGATCATCGGCGGATTCCTGCTCCGGCACGCGCTTCGCAACGCGAACGCCAGGGAAATGACGAATGCATAGACGATGAACCTTTCTCATCCTTCCCACGACCGCCCACGTAATCTGAGCGACGACCGGGGATGACGAAAGGCCCACGAGAGAGGAGCCGATGATGACCGCGCTGACCGAGGCTCCGCCCCGCCGCACCCTGAAGTACCAGCTGGAGACGCACCTATGTCACCTGAACCCGGCCGAACGGGCGGCCCGGGGCAAGATGGCCCGGGCCGAGGTGCCCCGGGCCAGCCACGCGGAGTTCGACCCGGGACCAGATCGGCCCGACCCGATCTCACTGCTGGTGGAGCAGGGGAAGACCCGGCTGCCGGAACTGGTGCCGGTCCGGTACGGCCGGATGATGGTCTCGCCGTTCACGTACTACCGCGGGGCGGCCCTGCCCATGGCCAGCGACCTGGCCACGACGCCGGTCTCCGGGCTGGCCGTGCAGGCCTGCGGCGACGCGCACCTATCCAACTTCGGCATTTTCGGCTCGGCCGAGCGCCGCCTGGTCTTCGATGTCAACGACTTCGACGAGACCCTGCCCGGCCCCTGGGAGTGGGACGTCAAGCGGCTGGCCGCCAGCCTGGAGGTCGCCGGGCGCGACAACGGGTTCGCCGACAAGGAGCGCCGCGATATCGTCACCGCGACGGCCGCCGGCTACCGGCAGGCCATGCGGAGCTTCGCCGGCATGACCAACCTGGACGTCTGGTACGCGCGCGCCGACATCGATCAGCTGCGGGACGAGCTCAACTCCCAGATTAAGGCGCGCCAGCGCAAGGTGCTGGACAAGGGCATAGCCAAGGCGCGGACCCGGGACAGCATGCAGGAAGTGGCCAAGCTGACCCACCTGGTGGACGGACGGCCGCAGATCATCGCCGACCCGCCGTTGCTGGTCCCGGCCGAGCAGCTGGCCGAGTCCCCGGAGGATTTCGCGACCTTCCTGTCGCAGATAAACGACCTGATCGCGAAGTACCGGCGCACGATGGAGACCGACCGCAGGTACCTGCTCGAGCAGTACGACTATTGCGACCTGGCCCGCAAGGTCGTAGGAGTCGGCAGCGTCGGAACCCGCTGCTGGATCGTGCTGATGCTCGGCCGGGACGACTCCGACCCGCTGTTCCTGCAGGTGAAGGAGGCCGAGGAGTCGGTGCTGAGCCGGTTCGTCGGGGCCAGCAAGTACGCCAACCAGGGCCAGCGGGTGGTCGCGGGGCAGCGGCTGATGCAGGCCGCCAGCGACATCTTCCTCGGCTGGGTGCACATCGTGGCCGGCCTCGACGGCAAGGACCGCGACTTCTACGTCCGCCAGCTACGGGACTGGAAGTTCTCCGTGGACATCTCGACCATGGTCCCGGACGGCATGCGACAGTACGGCCAGCTCTGCGGCTGGACCCTGGCCCGGGCGCACGCCCGGTCCGGCGACCGGATCGCGATCGCCTCCTACCTCGGCAGCGGGGATGTCTTCGACAAGGCCATCGCCCAGTTCGCGGTGGCCTACGCCGACCAGAACGAGAAAGATCATGATGCCCTGGTAGACGCCGTCAAGTCAGGGCGGATCATGGCCGAGCAGGGCGTGTGAATGTGATCTAGTCCGGGTCGCGGGCCCTGCTACGCTGCTCGCGCCGCTGATACCGGAGTGGTGCGGGTGGTCGTTGATCTGCTGCTGATCGGCCTGGGGATAACGCTCGAGCCGTTCCCGATCACGGCCTTCATCCTGCTCCTGGGGGCGGAGAAGGGCACCAGGAAGGGCCTGGCCTACATCCTGGGCTGGCTGGCCTGCCTGGTCGCGGTGATCGCCGCGGTCCTGGTGGCGACCGGAGGCAAGCCGCCAGCCGCGAACACCGCGCCGTCCGATGCTGCGCTCGCCGTCAAGCTCGCGGCGGGCCTGGTGCTGATCCTGCTCGCCGCGTACCAGTGGCACCGCCGGGGCCGCCCCCGCAAGCCGCCGACCTGGATGGCCCGGCTGGACCGGCTCTCGCTGCTGGCCTGCGCCGGCCTGGCCGCGTTCTTGCAGCCCTGGACGCTAGTGGCGGCGGGCGCTGCGACCGTCACCCAGGCCAACCTGTCGGAGGCGGCCACGTGGGTGACGCTGGTGGTGTTCTGCCTCCTGGCCACCTCTAGTTACCTGTACCTGGAGGTGTACGCGACCTTCACGCCCGCGGCGGCGGAGGTCCGGCTGCAGAAGCTGCGGGCCTGGCTGGACACGCATACCGACCAGGTGCTGGTCGCGGTCTTCCTGCTGCTGGGGTTCTGGCTGGCGGGCAAGAGCATCTACCTGCTCGTCAGCTGACCGGCGCTGCTCCGGCGACACCGGCCGCCTGCTCGCCTCCCTTGGCCCGCGCCGTCAGCCGCGGCGTGACGTGGGCGACGGCGACGTAGGCGACGACCACCGCGACGATCACCAGCGGCATGACCTTGGCGGCGTCGGAGAGCAGCAGCAGGCTGGCGAGCAGGACCGCGGTCAGCGGCAGCTTCATCACCGCCGCGGTCATCGCGCCGATGCCCATGGCGACCCCGGCCACCAGCGGCAGGCCGGGCAGGTGGGACATCGCGACCCCGCCGGCCGCGCCGACGAACAGCGCCGGGAAGATGGGCCCGCCGCGGAAGCTGCTGATCGACACGCCGTAGGCCACGCTCTTGCAGGCCAGCAACAGCAGCAGCGCGCCCACCGAGTAGCTCGCGGCGTGCTGGATCAGCGGCCCGATATCGTCCTGTCCCGAGAACAGCATGTCGGACGACGGCTTGCCGGTGGCCTCGGTGTAGATGATCGTAAGCAGCGCGACGGCCAGGCCGGCCAGCGGGAGCACGATCATGATCTGCTTCTCGGCGTAGCGGTGCAGGGTCATCGACAGCCACAGGATGGCCGGGCCGAGGAGCGCGGCGGCCAGCCCGATCACGATCGCCCAGCCGAACTCGGCCACGTCGGGCCGGGTGAAGGGCGGCAGGTTGGGGATGACCAGCGAGAACGTGCCCAGCCCGGTGAGGCTGTCCAGGCCGACGAAGATCAGCGCGCCGATGCCCGCGGCCAGCAGCCCGGGCACCAGCACCAGGGCCATCAGCGCGCCGCCCAGCCCGGACGCCTCCATCAGCAGGAACGCCCCGGTGAGGGGCGATCCCAGCAGCGTGGCGATGGCCGCGAAGGCCCCGGCCCCACCCAGCACCCTGACCCCCTGCGGCGGTACCGGGCGGCGCCGGGCGGCCTTGGTGGCCAGCACCGCCAGGCCGCTGCCCAGCGCGATCAGCGGCATCTCCGGGCCGATCACGGCGCCGAACGCCAGCGACGCCAGCGCCGCCAGGATGACGCCGGGCAGCTGGATGGGGGCGGGCGGGGGGTGCACGGCGAAGCCGGCCGCCGGTGACGCTCCGCCGGTGCCCGGCAGGTACTGGATCGCCAGGGCGGCCAGCACCGCGCCGATGAGCAGCATCGGCAGCGGCCACCAGGCCGGCACGGTAGAAAAACCGAGCCCGTGCGGCAGGTGGGTGAACAACTCCTTTTGGAGATAGCTGACCAGGGCCAGGAAGCCGTAGGCGGCCGCGGCGATCGGTACACCCAAGATCGCCGCCATCACCAGCAACAGGACGTAGGCCCGGCTGCGCAGCATCGCCGCCGGGTCTGGCTGGCCGCCGACCGGCCCGGCCGCGGCCCCCGGGGCTGCCGCAGCCGACGGAGTCGTCGCGCCCGCCGGGGCTGCCGCGGCTCCCGGCGCTGCTGCGCCCCCCGGGGTCGTCGCGTCCGGCGGAGTCGTCGCCGCCGGCGGGGCTGGCGTGCTGGCCCCCCCTGACCCCGGCGGGTCATCTCGCATGGCCATTTCCCCATCTTGGCGCGAAGCAGGGCGCCAGCGGTTCACCTTTACGGGGTGACCTCCGCTGCCCGGCGCTGAGGTAGCAGGTCAGGGCGGTGGCTGGGTGTAGCGGCGCTCCTCGTAGACCTGGGCCGACGCGCGCTGACGGCGGCGCATGACCTGGAACGTGATCGCGATGATCAGGCCGGCCACCCCGGCGCCCATCAGGATCCAGCCGATGACCTGCAGGTCCACATTCGCGGGATGCCAGGTTATACCCCACTTAAGAATGGCGCCGATGACGATGAGCGCGATGCTGCCGCCGATGGTCATGGTCGTTGCCACCTCCTCTGGCCTCAACGATGGCTCGGGATCAGAGCGGATGCCTCGCCCGGCACGGGTGAGCCGCAGCGGGCGACCGGCTTCCTTGATGCGGATACGGCCTGATCATAGGGACCTTCCGGACCGGTGCCCAGGAGACGGGCGGCCCAGAGGGTCACCCCTTCTTGGCCAAGATCGAAGACGTTACATAAGCTCGGGGGGTGCAGCGCGGCACGGACCGGGGGACGCCAGAGCGATCGCAGCGCCATCTAGGCGCCGTTCCCGCAGGCCCGGAGGTGCCGCGCGGCCGCGTGGGCCTGGACGTGCCGATCGAGACCAAGCTGCACGCGCCGAACCCGCGAACCGAATGGATGGAGCGCGCCGAGCTCACCGGGTACCTGGCCCGCTCCTCCGTCAAGCTGGTGCTCGTCGACGCTCCCGCGGGCTTCGGCAAGACCACGCTCGTGGCGCAGTGGCGATCCAGCGCGCTGGAGACCCGGCCGTTCGCCTGGGTCTCGCTCGACCGCAGCGATGATGACCCCGGCCAGCTGTGGTGGTACATCGTGACCGCCCTGCAGCGGGCCTGCCCGCAGCTCGACGTCGCGGCCATGCTGGCCGAGCTGCAGGTGCAGGACCCGGACGTCAACGGGACCGTGCTTCCCCTGCTCGCCAACGAACTGGCCGCGCTCCCGGCCCCGGTGGTCCTGGTCCTGGACGACTACCACGTGATCAAGGAGCGGAGCTGCCACGAGCAGATCGAGCTCCTGCTGCAGCACCTGCCGCCGTCGGCGCAGATCGTGCTCATCACCAGGGCCGATCCTCCGCTGCCACTCGCCCGGCTGCGGGCCGCCGGGGAGATGGTCGAGATCCGGGCCCGCGAGCTGCGCTTCGCGCCGGCGGAGGCGGCCGCGCTCGTCCAGGCCGCCTCCGGGGCCAGGCTCAGCGAGCCTGACCTGGCCGACCTCATGGACCGCACCGAGGGCTGGCCGGCCGGGGTGTACCTCGCGGCGCTCTCGCTGCGTGGTCATCCGTCGCCGCATGACTTCGTGCGCGAGTTCACCGGCGACAACCGGTTCATCGTCGACTTCCTGGCCGACGAGGTGCTCAGCCGCCAGCCGGGCGAGATCCGGCAGTTCCTGGCGCGTACCTCCATCCTCACCCGGTTCTGCGCCCCGCTCTGCGACGCCGTCACCGGCTCGGCCGACGCCGCGGAGATCATCGAGACGCTGGAGCGGGAGAACCTGTTCCTGGTGCCGCTGGACGACAACCGGCAGTGGTACCGCTATCACCACCTGTTCGCCCAGCTGCTGCGCAGCCAACTCGCGATGACCGAGCCGGGCGGCGTGCGCTCCCTGCACCAGCGGGCGAGCGCCTGGCATCGGCAGTCGGGCTCGACCGAGGAGGCGATCAGTCACGCGCTGGCGGCCGACGATGCCGCCGGGGCCGTCGACCTGATCGCGCGTCACTGGTACGCCTACGTCGACGGCGGCCGGACGGCGACGGTACGCGGGTGGATGCGCTCGCTCGGGGACGACCGGATCGCCGCCCACCCGCTGGCGGCGCACTGCGCCGCGTGGGCCGCGGCGCTGACCGGCGACCGGGAGACCGTGCGCCGCTGGCTGCCGCTCATCGAGACGGGCCGCTCTGAGGGACCGCTGCCCGACGGAATGCAGTCGCTCCGATCGTCGGCGGCCTTGCTGCGGGGCGTCTTCGGCTTCGACGGCCTCCAGGTGATGCACGAGTCGGGCCGCGCCGCCGCCGGCCGGAAGGCCGACCCGGCCTCGCCCTGGTACACCGCGGCGCGGGCGGCGCTTGGTCTTCAGCCTGTACCTGTCCGGTGATCCCGCGGCGGCGGCGGTTCCGCTGGAGGACGCGGTGCAGGCCGAGTCGTCCATCCCCGTGATCCGCATGTTCGCTCTCACCGCGATGGCCCTGGTCGCGGTCGAGCTGGGCCGGCTGTCAAAGGCACAGGACCTGGCGCAGGCGGCCACCGTACTCGCGGCCCGCAGCGGCTTCAGCGCGGTGCCGCAGAGCGGCGTGGCCCATATCGCGATGGGTGCGGTCTACGCCGCGAGAGGGCAGTTCGCTGCGGCCCGGAGCGAGCTCGAGCCGGTCCTGGAATCTCGCCGCCGGCTGTTCGGCATCAGCCCCTGGCCCACTCTCGAGCTCCTGTTGCAGCTGGCCCGGGTGCTGCTGGACCTCGGAGACCGGACGGGCGCCGCGGACCTGGCCGCCGAGGCGCGGGACCTGCTGGCCGCGGTGCCGGGCGACGCCGAGGCCCAGCAGGCGCGCCTGGCGGCGCTCGACCGGCGGATCGCGGGCCGGCCGCGGGTAGTGTCGCTGGCCGAGCCGCTCACCGAACGCGAGGTGGCGGTGCTGCGGCTGCTCGCAGGCTCGCTGTCGCTGCGCGAGATCGGGCAGGAGCTGTACGTGTCCGCGAACACGGTCAAGACCCATACACAGGCGATCTACCGCAAGCTCGGCGTGTCCACCCGGCACGACGCCGTAGAGCAGGGCAGGCAGCTGGGGCTCTAGCGCAACCGAGACCGCACCAGCTCACCCGGGTGAACCATCCGGGCGGGTGACAATTTCTCACCCGGTCGTTGAGTACAAACGGTTGCGTAGCCACATGTAACGCCAGCCGGCCGGGGAAGTGCAGGCACCGCGCCGAACTCAAGCCCTGGCCACCGGAGGAAGCCCGATCATGACCGCGCCCGCAGGCCCTCGCCGCCGGTACCGGATCATCCTTCGGGGTGAGTGCAAGCACTTGCTGGCCGGCCTGTCCGACGGGCTGCTGGTCGAGTCCGGCCGGGGCTGGACCTGCGTGATGGCCTCCGTGCGCGACGAGTCCGAGCTGTACGGGCTGCTGGAACGGTTCCAGGAGTTCGCGCTGCACGTGGCCAGCCTCAACGAGCTCGGCGGGTGCGTCCCGGCCGCCGGCACCGAGGACGACGCCATCGAAAAGCCCGGGCTCGACCCCCGAACCCACGCGCTGGTGCGCCTGGCGGCGCTGGTCGCGGCCGGCGAGCCCCCGGCCGCGTACGACCAGGCCGTGGCGACCGCGCTCGATCACGGCGTGACCCTCGACGAGATCGCGGGCGTGCTGGTCGCCCTGGTCCCCACGGCGGGCACGGCCCGCCTCGCCGCGGCGGAGCCCGCCCTCCGGGGAGCGATCGAACGCGTCACCGCGGGCTAGAGCAAGCCGAACTGCCGGGCCCGGCGGACCGCCTCGCCGCGGTGGCTGACCGCCAGCTTGCGGTAGATGCTCTTGAGGTGGGTCTTCACGGTGTTCACGGAGATGTACATCCCGGCGGCGATCTCAGCGGTACTCTCCATGGCCGAGACGTGCTCGAGCACCTCGCGCTCGCGCTCGCTCAGCGGCTCAACGATCATGGGCGCGGCCGGCCCGGCGCCGGACGGCCGGGCGGCGGCCGCGCCGGGGGCGATCAGGTCGGGCTCGAGCAGGCGACGGTAGGGATGAGCGAGCTCGGGATCGCGCCGCAAGACCGGACGGAGCCAGCCTCGTTCCATGGAGAACGGCAAGCGCAGTTGCTCCGGCTCACCGAGCCGCAGCGCGCGCTCGAGTGACCGGCGGCCGTGCGCGCGGTCGCCGCTGTCGTAGCTCAGATGCGCGTCGAGCAGCCACGCGGCCAGCAGGAACCGGTCGGACGCCGGCCGCCTGGGCGGCGCGGGCAGGACGCTGGGCAGCGCATCCCGGGCCGCTTGCCGGTCTCCGGTGGCCAGCAGGGTCCGCGCCAGCGTGACCGTCGCGTCCAGGGAGGATTCCGGGCCGGCCTGCGTGGCCGTGTCGATGGCGGACTGGAACTCAGCCAGCTCGGCGTAGGCCTGCGAGCGCAGCACCATCAGCCTGCTGGAGATCCAGCCCGGGGGCGACCAGCCCTGCCCGGCCTGGTCAACGACCTCCAGCGCGGCCCGGCCGCGGCCTTCGGCCAGGTTGTGGCGGGCCGCCACGAGGCACGCGGCCGAGCCGATCAGCTTGTCCGGCCGGGCTCGCAGGGCGTCCAGCGCCCGCTTCAGCCAGCGGCGCGCACGCGGCAGCTCGTTGCGTTCCAGGTGGATGGAGGCGAGCGCCACCTCCGCCGCCTGGCTCATGGGGCCCGCCGACCGGTCCATGTCGTCTCCCGGCCTGCCCGTCGCCTCGGCGGCCAGCTCGGCGGCCCGCCCCAGGCGTCCCCGCAGCGTCTCGATCAAGGCAAGATGCCCGAGGCAGTCGGCTCGCTCGCGCTCGGGAACGCGCTCGGTGGCCAGGCCCGCCTCGAACAGGGCTGACGCTTCGTCGAACCGGCCGGACCAGAGCTCGACGGCTCCTCGCCCGGCCAGCACGTGTGCCCCGATCCCCGGGTGCCGGGCCAACTGGTCTTCGGGCAGCGTCCCGATCAGGTCTTGCGCGGCCGAGACCGCGGCGGCCGCGGCGTCGAGGTCCCCGCGGCGCCGGGATACGGCCAGGCGGATCAGCGCGGCGGCGAGCCGGGAAGGGGCTTCGTCCCCGGCCGGAAGCCGCCCGAGCATGCGTTCCGCGGCGGCCAGGGAACGCTCGCTCGCGGGGTCCCGCGCGCGGGCGAAGTCGATCGCCGCCGCGACGAGCAGGGGCTGCGGCGCGGTCCACTCCCGGGCCCGCGGCATGCGCCGGAATGCCCCGGCCAGCGACTCGTGGCCCCGGCGGTCGATGAGCTGGTCGATGACCAGCTCATCGACGACCGCCCGGGCCGCGAGCGGCCAGTCGCCCGCCTCCCCCGCGTGCCGGACCGCCTCGGCGAACAGATCGCTGCGCCGGAACCATCCGGCCGCTCGCCGGTGTAGGCCCGGCACGTCGTCCGGGTAATCGCGCCGCAGCTTCAGGCGCAGGACCTCCGCGAACAGCGAGTGGTAGCGGTACCAGCCGCCGTCTTCGCGCTGGACAAGCGGGTTCGTCCGGGCCAGATCCGCCAGCACGGCCGCGTCCCCGCTGCCGTCGGCCAGCACGTCGGCCAGGGGAACGTTGATCCGGTCCAGGATGGAAGTTCTCAGCAGGAAATCCCTGACGCGCGCGGGCTGAGCGTGGAGCACCTCCTCGACCAGGAACCCGGCCACGGCGCTGTCCTCGGTGATCACCTCCTTCACGAACTGATCGGGGTCGCCGTGCCCGTCCATGGAGATGGCCGCCAGGCGCATGACCGCCGCCCAGCCCTCGGCCCTCCGGGTGAGGTGCTCCAGTGACTCGGCCGACAGCGTGATCCCGTGCTGCGCCATAAGCTGCCGGGCTTCGGGGACGGTGAAGGCGAGGTCGCCGGCCCGGATCTCGGTGAGCTCCCCGGTGAGCCGGTAGCGGTGCAGCGGAAGCAACGGGTCCATACGCGAGGCCATCACCAGGCGCAGGCCCGGCCCGGCGTGCCGACGCAGGTACGCCAGCCCGTCCAGGACCTTGGGTCCGGTCAGCAGGTGGATATCGTCGAGGACCAGCGTGACCGGCGGGTCCTGCGCCGCGATCAGCGACACGAGGCGGAGCAGGAACTCATGGTCGACCGCGTACCGCCGCACGGTCGCGGACATGGTCTTCGAAACGGGAACGCCGGCCCGCTGCAGCGCGGCCAGGACATAGGACCAGAAGACCCTGGGCCGGTTGTCGTAATCGTCGATGGTGACCCACGCGATCCGGTCGTCGGGCGCCCGGCGTGCGGCCCACAGCGCGAGGGCCATCGTCTTGCCCGCGCCGGGAGGCCCGGTCACCGAGGTGATGGGGCTGCGCGCCCCCTGGGCCAGGAGCGTGTCGAGGCGCGGGCGGAGGACGAGCCAGCTGGGCACGCCGGGCACCGTGATCTTGGACATCAGGAGCGGATCGCCCGCCGCGGTGGCCTGCCGCACGGGCCCGGCCGGTGGCGGCGTCGCCGCGCTGGTCACCATTCGGTTTCACCTTTCGGATCCACGCATCCTTGATCGCCAGCCCAGTTGTCACACGGATACGGGTGACTGGTCATCACCCTCCCCCGATCTCACCAGGGTGACCAGCGGGGTCATCAACGGGGGGGTCATCAGCGGTAATTAGCTGGTCATCAGCGGGTCATCACCGGGGTGACCATCTGTCCCGGTGACGGCGACGCCGAATCACCCGTCCCGAGTGGGGCGCCGCGGGCCGCGCTGTAGGAGCGTGGGTTTACCAGTGCTTTGCCGAGGAACTTGGGGCCTTGTTGTGGCATCTCTCTATTACGAGATCCGCGTGGTCGGGACCCTCCCGCCCGAGGCCCTGCTGGACTTCGAGCGGCTCCGCGCGTCCGTGCACCACCAGGTGGAGACCGTGCTGCACGGTCCGCTCCAGGACCAGGCGGCGCTCCAGGGGCTCCTGGCCCGGCTGGAGACCCTCGGCGTGCAGGTCCTGGAGATACGCCGCCTCCAGGGCGACAGCCAGCCGCCCGGGTAGACCGTTACGGGGACGAAGGAGCGTCCGGCGGTGCCGTGGGCGTGTCCTCGAGCAACGGGGGCGTGGACGTGTAGATATCGCGCGTGGTGTCGATGTACTCGGTGGTGAAGGTCCGCTCGCGGCGCAGGTCGCGGGTGAAGGCGAACCACCAGCTGAGCACCGCGCCGACGCGGTTGCGGTAGCCGGTCAGGAACCCGATGTGGATGAACAGCCAGACCCACCAGCCCAGGAAGCCGCCGGTCTTCAGCGGGCCGGCCGAGACCACGGCCTTGCCGCGGGAGAGGTAGGCGGCCGAGCCGAGATCGTGGTAGCTGAACGGCTTGTCCGTCTGCTCCCCGGCGACCTGCTTGTGGATGCGGTGCCCCACGTAGAGGCCGGACTGCATGGCCACCTCCGCCACCCCAGGCAGCTTGCGCAGGCTCATCATGTCCCCGGCGACGTAAATATTGGGGTGCCCTGGGATGGTGCAGTTGTCCGCCACGAGGATGCGCCCGGCTCGGTCGCGCTCGGCGCCGGTGGCCTTGGCCACGGCCGCGGCGAGCGGGGGCGCTTCCACGCCGGCGCTCCACAGGGCGGTTCCGACGTCGTAGCTGGTGGTCGAGCCGTCGGCCGAGCGGACCTGCAGCAAGCCCACCCTGACATTGGTGACGATCGAGTGCATGTGCAGCTCGACACCCAGCTTCTGCAGGGTCTGCGCGGCCTTCTCGGACAGCTTCGGCCCGAAGCTGGCCAGGGGTGCGCTGCCGCCGTCGAACAGCATCACCCGTGCCTCCTCCGGCTGGATGTTCCGGTACTCGGAGCGGAGGGTCTTGGTCGCCAGCTCCCGGATCTGCCCGGCGAGCTCCACGCCCGTCGGGCCCGCGCCGACCAGGGCGAACGTGAGCCAGCGTTGGCGCTCCTCCGGGCTGGACGCGGTTTCCGCCAGCTCGAACGCGCCGAACACCCGGCGCCGGATCGCCAGCGCGTCCCCGATGGTCTTCATGCCCGGCGCCCAGAGGGCGAGCTCGTCATGGCCGAAGTAGGACGTCCGGACGCCGGCGGCGATGATGAGATCGTCATAGGGGAACTCGATGTGCTCGCCGCCGACGCGGAGCGCAATGACCCGCCGTCGCTCGGTGTCGACGTCGATCACGTCGGCTGCCACGCAGTCGACGTTCTTGTGCTTCTTCAGCACGTCCCGCAGCGGAGCGGCGATCTTCCCCTCGGACAGGATGCCCGTGGCGCACTGGTAGAGCAGCGGCTGGAACAGGTGGTACTGGTTGCGATCGATCACCGTGACGGAGATGTCGCTGCTGCGTCTCAGGGCACGGGCCGCGAACAGCCCGGCGAAGCCGCCGCCGACAATTACGACCTTGTGCGGCCCGGATTCGTCAGTCATCGGAAAGCTCCGCTCCGCGTGCTCAGCCTTCGGGGGCATACCAGGTGTCGCGGCCGGGCAGCAGCCGGTCGGCTTCCTTGGGGCCCCAGGAGCCACGCGCGTAGGGGTGCACCGGGGTAACGTCGCCCAGCACCGCGTCCACGACCTCCCAGGCCGCCTCGACCGTGTCCTGGCGGGCGAACAGCCACCGGTCCCCGTCCAGCGCCGCGCCGATCAGCCGGTCGTACGGGCGCATGTCCGCGCCCACCGGCCCGGAGAACGTGAGCAGTTCCTGCGTCGGCTCCAGCCCGGCGCCCGGCTTCTTGCCGGCCAGTTGCATGGTGACCGCGGTCTCCGGCCAGACCCGGAACCGCAGCGAGTTACCTATAGGCTCGACCCCGAACACGTCACGCGGCGGCTGCTTGAACTTGATGTCGACCTCGGTCGCGGTCACCGGCATGCACTTGCCCGCCCGGATCAGGATCGGCACCCCGGCCCACCGCCAGGTGTCACACTCGGTCCGCACCGCGACATAGGTTTCCGTGGTCGACTTCGGGTCCACCCCGTCCACGTCGAGGTACCCCTCGTACTGGCCGCGCACCGTGTCGGCGGCCGTCAGCGGCCGCAGCGCCGAGATCACCCGCGCCTTGGCCGGCGGCCACGACTCCAGCCGGGCCCGCCCGTCCGGCGGCTCGGCCAGCACCGTGGCCAGCACCTGCAGCATGTGGTTCTGCACCACGTCCCGGATCGCCCCGGTCCGGTCGTAGAACCGGCCCCGGTCGGAGACGTCGAACGCCTCGGCCATCGTGATTTGGATGCTCTCCACGTAGGTTCGGTTCAGCAGCGGTTCCAGCACCGAGTTGGCGAACCGCACGAACAGCACGTTCTCCACCGGGTCGAACGCGAGCCAGTCGTCCACCCGGAAGATCGCGTCCTCGGTGAAGTACTTGTGCATGGTGTCGTTCAGCGCCCGCGAGCTGGCCAGATCGGTGCCGAACGGCTTCTCCACCATCACCCGCGCGCCCCCGGCGCGCCCGGCCCCGGCGATGCCCTCGGCGATGCGGCCGAACAGCTGAGCTGGCACCTCCATATAGAACAGCAGTCGGCCACCCGGGCCCGCCGCGTCCGACATCGCCTTGTACGTGGCCTCGTCGCCGAGATCCCCATCCACGTACCGCAGCAGCCCCAGCATCTTCTGCGCCGCGGGGGTGCCCGGGTCCATGTTGTTGAGCCGCAGCGACGCCTCGGCGTAGTTGCGGAACTGCTCGAGTCCCCACCCGCTCTTCGCCACCCCCACCACCGGCACGTCCAGCACCCCGCGCTGGACCAGGCCCACCAGCGCCGGGAACGTCTCCAGCTTTGCCAGGTCACCCGTAGCACCGAAGATCACCAGCGCGTCTACCTGATCCGCCATGTCAGCTCCTCTGCCGATTCCCCACCAACCCATCTGAGCGCAGCCGCGGCGGCGTGCCATCACTCCAGCAGGGTGATGTGACCGGCAAAGGGCCGGAATTCTGCCCGCCAGCCCTGGCGCATGCCGCCGGTCATTCAGCGCGGGTGATGCACCGGATAGCGGTCATCGTCAGTCGGCGGATGCGGCGGTCGCGCCGGGGGTCGCGGTCGGCGAGCCGGGCTGGGGTGACGGCGGGGACGACGCCTGGGCCGGCGACGGGGGGGACGCCTGGAACTCCTGCTTGCTGACGCGCCGGCGGAACACGTAGTAGGACCAGGTCTGGTAGGCGAGCACTACCGGCAGCGCCAGGATGGCGACCACGGTCATCACCTTGAGCGGGTACGCCGCGGACGCGGTGTTGCGGGCGGTGAGGTTGTAGGCGGCATTGGTGGTGGACACCATCACGTTGGGGTACAGGCCGACGAAGATCGCCACGATGCAGGACCCGATCGTGACCGTGGTCGCGGCGAACGCGAAGCCCTCGCGGTGGTTGTAGACCAGCGAGACGGCGGCGAGCACGGCGAGGACGGCCAGCAGCTCGATCGGGTTGAGGAAGAACGCCGTGGTGTGGATCACGTGGGTCCAGATGATGAACGCCACCACGGCGGCGGCGGTGAACGGGGCCACCGCGCGGGCCAGGCGCCAGGAGCGCTCGCGCATGTCGTCGGTGGTCTTCAGGCACAAGAACGTCGCGCCGTGCAGCAGGCAGAGCAGGACCAGGGTGATGCCGGTGAAGATCCCGTAGGGCTGCAGCAGGTCCCAGAACGACCCGGTGTAGTTCTGCGCCGAGTTGATCGGCAGGCCGTGCAGCAGGTCGCCGAGCGCGACGCCGATCAGCAGCGGGGCCACCAGGCTGCCCACGGTCAGCGCCGCGTCCCAGGTACGGCGCCAGCGGACCGTGTCGCGCTTGCCGCGGTACTCGAACGCTAGGCCGCGGACGATGAGCGCTCCGAGCAGCAGCACGAGCGCGAGGTTGAGGGCCGAGAACATCGTCGCGTACCAGCCGGGGAACGCGGCGAACATGGCCGCCCCGGCCACGATCAGCCAGACCTCATTGCCGTCCCACAACGGCCCGATCGTGTTGATCGCGGCCCGGCGGCTGGCGTCGTCGGTGCCGACGAAGTCGTGCAGCATGCCGACGCCGAAGTCGAACCCTTCCAGGATGAAGAACCCGGTCCAGAAGAACGCGATGACGATGAACCAGAACGGGACCAGGCTGCCCATCGTGCCCCCTAGTACTGAACCGCCGGCACCGGCGCGTCCGCGTCGGCCTCGGCGCGGGCGGGCGGAAGCGGCTGGCGTGCGTACTTCAGCATCAGCAGCAGGTCGACCGTGGCGATCACGGCGTACAGCACGACAAAGAACGCCAGGCTGATCGCGATCCAGGTGACCGACAGCGACGGCGAGATCCCGTTCTTGGTCAGCATGATGCCCTGCACGATCCACGGCTGCCGGCCGATTTCGGTCAGGAACCAGCCCGCGGTGTTCATGATGAACGGCAGCACCGCGGCCCATACCGCCACCCGCAAGAACCGCGGGGATATCGCGAGTTTCTTGCGGTGCAGCAGCCACAGCCCCCACAGCGCTATGAGCAGGACTATCCCGCCCAGGTAGGCCATCACCCGCATCGCCCAGTACTGGATGAACACGTCCGGCACGTAGTAGCCGGGGCCGTACTGCTTGACGTACTGCGACTGCAGCGGGTTCAGCCCGATCACCTTGCCGTTCCAGTGGTTGGTGGCCAGCAGCGACAGCAGGTGCGGGATCGCGATGATCTCGGTCGGGGTCTGGTCGTTGTTGCCGCCGCCGATCTGGAACAGCGAGAACGAGCACGGCTGGCAGGTGGTCCACTGCGCCTCGGCCGCGGCGATCTTCATCGGCTGGTACGTGCCCTCGATGACTCCGAGCTCATCGCCGATCAGCAAGGTGAACAAGATCGCCGGCACCAGGACGACCAGCCCTAGCCGGGCCGACAGGGTGAACGCCGCGACGTCCTTGCCGTGCCGCAGCTGCCACGCCGAGACCGCCAGCATGATCATCGAACCGGTGACCAGCGCCACGAACACGACCTTCGAATACCCCCACACGAACACCGGGTTGGTGAACAGCGCCCAGATGTCATTGAGCTGCGGCTTGCCGTTGACCATCACGTAACCGACCGGATGCTGCATCCACGAGTTGGCCGCCATGATGAACGCCCCCGACAGCACGCTGCCGAGAAAGACCAACCAGATCGTCAGCAGGTGGATCAGCCGGGGCAGCCGGTCCCAGCCGAACAGCCACAGCCCGAGGAACGTCGACTCCAGGAAAAACGCGAACAGGCCCTCCATGGCCAGCGGGGCGCCGAAGATGTTGCCGACCAGCCGCGAGTACGCCCCCCAGTCCATCCCGAACTGGAACTCCTGCACCAGCCCGGTCACCACGCCGATCGCCACGTTGATGACCAGCAGCGTGCCGAAGAACCTGGTCAGCCGCAGGTACTCATCGCGCTTGTTGCGATACCACGTGGTCTGCAGCAGCGCGGTCATGAACGCCAGCCCGATCGTGACCGGGACAAAGAAGAAATGGTTGACCGTCACAAACCCGAACTGCCACCGCGCGAGGTCGACGTTCATCTACTCCTCCGGTCCGGGCGCTCACGGAGCAGGCGGGCCAGTTCGAGGTCGGGATCGGCCGTGGCACCGTCCTCGGCGCTGGCCACCGTGCCTACTCTCGCGGCGGGCGAGCCGCCGGACATCCTCCGTTCGGGGTGATTACTTGGCGGGGTGAGCCGCGGCCGCGACCCGGCCAGTGCTCGCCGCTCGTAGTGGTGAAGATGGTGCTGGCCGCCAGGAAGGTGACCAGGACGATGCCCTGCACCAGCCCGGCCGCGTTGACCACGGCCTTCTCGGTCTGTGATGCCACCGGCGCATTCACCCCGGGAGAGTGAGGCGCCGCGAGCCCGGCGCTGCCAATAGTGGAATCGTGAGCGAACACTATGACGTCATCATCGTAGGGAGCGGCGCCGGCGGGGGCACGCTGGCCCACACGCTGGCTCCCTCGGGCAAGCGGATCCTGCTGCTGGAGCGGGGCAACTTCCTGCCCCGAGAGCCCGACAACTGGGACGCCCACGCGGTCTTCGTGGACGGCAGGTACATCTCCAAGGACACCTGGTACGACGAGGACGGCAAGCCGTTCCAGCCGCAGGTGCACTACTTCGTCGGCGGGGCCACCAAGCTGTACGGAGCCGCACTGTACCGGCTACGCCCCGGGGACTTCGGCGAGTTCCAGCACGCGGACGGCCCGTCGCCAGCCTGGCCGATCAGCTACGACGAGTTCGAACCCTTCTACACCAAGGCCGAGTGGCTGTACCAGGTCCACGGAGCCCACGGCGAAGACCCGACCGAGGGCCACTGGTCCCGGCAGTACCCGTGGCCCGCGGTCTCGCACGAGCCGCGCATCCAGGAGATCGCCGACTCGCTGGCCGCCGGCGGCTACCACCCGTTCCACGCGCCGTGCGGGATCCTGCTGGACGAGGCCGATCCGCCGCAGACCACCTGCATCCGCTGCGCGACCTGCGACGGCTACCCGTGCCTGGTGCCCGCGAAGTCCGACGCCGAGACGATAGCGGTACGCCCGCTGCTCGACCAGCCCAACATCACGCTGCTGGTGAACGCGGAGGTGCGGCGGCTGCGCACCGACCCGTCGGGCCGGGCCGTCACCACTGTCGAGGTCATCCGGGACGGCGCCCCCGAGGAGTACGAGGCCGACATCGTGGTGATCTCCGCGGGCGCCGCGAACAGTGCCGCGATCTTGCTCCGGTCGGCCTCCGACGCTCACCCGGGCGGCCTGGCCAACGGGTCCGATCAGGTGGGCCGCAATTACATGTACCACAACAGCAAGGCCGTAGCCGCGTTCGGCAAGGAACCCAACGACACCAGGTTCCAGAAGACCCTGGCGATCAACGACTTCTACTTCGCCGGGGACGGCCGCCAGTGGCCGCTCGGCAACATCCAGATGATCGGCAAGTCCAACGCGCAGGCGATGAAGGGCGAGGAACCCAAGCTCACCATGCTCGCCCCGCACTGGAGCCTGGACACGGCCGCGCATCACGCGGTGGACTTCTGGCTGAGCACCGAGGACATTCCCCGGCCGGATAACCGGGTCACCGTGGACCAGGACGGCAGCGTGCACATCGCCTACAAGATGTCCAACGACGCGGAGGCGAACGGCCTGTACCAGGAGCTGCGGAAGATCCTCAATCACGTCGGGCTGGCCGAGCACCACATCCTGGCCAAGAACTACTACATGAGCATGAACATCCCGCTTGCGGGCTGCGCCCACCAGGCCGGGACCTGCCGGTTCGGCACCGACCCGGCCACCTCGGTGCTCGACGTCAACTGCCAGGCCCACGAGGTCGACAACCTGTACGTCGTGGACACGAGCTTCTTCCCCAGCATCGGCGCGGTGAACCCGGCGCTCACCGCGATGGCCAACGCGATCCGCGTGGGCGAGCACCTGGTGGACCGGATGGCCTGAGGCGCCCGCGGAACGCCTACGCACGGACGAGGTGAGGAAAGGACTATGGACCCCAACCGCTACCCCAACATCGGTGACCACGGGCTGATCGGCGACCTGCAGACGGCCGCGCTGGTGACCACCGACGGCACCATCGACTTCTTCTGCACTCCCCGGTTCGACTCGCCCAGCGTGTTCGCGTCCCTGCTGGACGCGGACCGCGGCGGTTACTACCGGATCAGGCCGGACCGCGACGACTACGTGACCAAGCAGCTGTACTTCCCGGACACCGCGGTGCTGATCACCCGGTTCCTGACCCCGGACGGGGTCGGCGAGGTGCACGACTTCATGCCGATCGCCGGCGCGAAGGCGACCGACCGGCACCGGATAGTGCGCCAGCTCAAGGTGGTGCGCGGCACCATGCGGTTCGCGGTCGAGGTCCAGCCGCGGTTCGACTACGGACGCAAGCCGCACAAGCTGGATCTCACCGGCGACGGCGCGGTGTTCCAGGCCGACGGCCAGGAGCTGACCATGCACGCGGTCGCCCATGCGGACGCCACCCTGGAGAACCAGGGCGTCACGATGGTGCGGGACGGCGACGGGCTGCGCTGGACCCGGACGCTGCGCGAGGGCCAGACCGGCGGGGTGGTCCTCGAGTGGATGGGCGGCACGCCAAAGCGGATCGCGCCCGAGCAGGTTCAGCGGCTGCTGGAGGAGACCTCGCAGTTCTGGCGCAGCTGGCTGCACCAGTCCCGCTACACCGGGCGCTGGCGCGACACGGTGAACCGGTCCGCGATGACGCTCAAGCTGATGACCTACGCCCCCAGCGGCGCGATCGTCGCCGCGCCGACCACCGGACTGCCCGAGCAGACCGGGGGGGAGCGCAACTGGGACTACCGGTACACCTGGATCCGGGATGGCTCGTTCTCCATCTACGCACTGCTCGGCCTGGGCTACGTCGAGGAGGCCAGCGCCTTCGCCGTCTGGCTCCGGGACCGGGGCGCTGAGGGCGGCGGGGAAACCGGCCGCCCGCTGAAGATCATGTACCGGGTCGACGGCAGCTCCGACCTGGTCGAGGAGACGCTGGATCACTTCGAGGGGTGGCGCGGCTCACGTCCGGTGCGCATCGGCAACGGCGCCGCCGACCAGCTCCAGCTCGACATCTACGGCGAGGCCATGGACTCCATCCACCTGGCCGATTCCAACGGCCTGGTCGCCGGCCACCAGGGCTGGGTCCAGGTGGCCAACATGATGGACTGGCTGTGCGAGAACTGGGACCAGCCGGATGAGGGCATCTGGGAGACCCGCGGCGGGCGGCAGAACTTTACCTACGGGCGGTTCCAGACCTGGGTCGCGCTCGACCGCGCGATCAAGATAGCTAATCGCCGCGGCCGCCCCGGCAACGTGACGAAGTGGGCCGTCGAGCGCGACCTGGTTTACAACCAGATCATGGAGCACGGGTGGAATCCCAAGGTCGGCGCGTTCACACAGCACTACAAGACCGAAGTGCTCGACTCCTCGCTCCTGATGATGTCGACGATGGGCTTCGTGTCCCCGCGCGACCCGATGTGGCAGTCCACGCTGCATGCGATGGACCGCGAGCTCGTCTCCGACAGCCTGGTCTACCGATACAACCCCAGCGCGTCGCCCGACGGGCTGGCCGGCGACGAGGGCACGTTCTCGCTGTGCACGTTCTGGTACGTCGACGCCCTGGCCCGGTCCGGGCGGCTGGAAGACGCGCGGCTGGTCTTCGAGAAGATGCACACCTACGCCAACCACCTTGGCCTGTACTCCGAGGAGATCGGCAGCACCGGCGAGCAGCTCGGGAACTTCCCGCAGGCGTTCAGCCACCTGTCGCTGATCAGCGCCGCCATCAACCTGGACTACCAGCTCGATCACGGCGCCGGCTCGGTCAGCGGGGTGGTCTCGGGCGCCGACTAGCTGGCTGCGCCCATGAGAAAACCTGCGGGCGCTTTCCCTGTCGCCGGGGTGACCCGGCTCAGGTACGGAGGTCGCCGTCCGGCCTCTCGGCCGTCCACCGGGTCTCTGGCCGGGCTTGCGCCCGGTTGCGTCCCGCCCGGTCCGGCGCCCTCGCTCGTCCCGCAGGCACGCACCAGTGTTGCGGCTGCGGCCCGGGCCTGGCTAGGGACCAAAGTCCCATGGTTAGGGTGACCCCGTGGTTAGGTGACACTGTGAGAAACGGGTACGCGTACGTGACGACGCTGGATGATGCGCTGCGCGTCGCCGGAGAGCACTCGGCGAAGACGCTGGTCTTTGACGTGGAGCCGTTGGTGGCCCACTGGCATAGCGACCAGCAGGCTCTCGACCAGGGCCTGGCGCACGTAGTCACCGAGGCCAGCGCGGTCCCCGGGGTGCAGCTGGTGTGCTTCGCCACCAACTCCGCCCGGCGCCCGACCGTGAGCCTGGCCCATCCGGGCCTGCGGGTGGCCTACCTCGCCTCGGCGGGCAAGCCCTTCCGGGTCGAGCCCTACCAGGACTTTCCCGCGCCCGGAGCGCTGATCGGCGATCAGGTCCTCACCGACGGGCTGCTGGCGCGGCGGCTCGGCTACCTCTTCGTGCATTTCATCCCCGAGCGCGGCGTGGTCCCCCGCGGGCCCTGGCTGCTGAATCAGGGCGGGCGGCTGGCGCTGCCCCTGGTCAAGTGGCGCAACCACCGCGGCGAGTGACCGCGGGCCGGGTCAGAGCAGGGCGAGCTGCCGGGCGCGGCGTACCGCCTCGCGGCGGTGACTCACCCCGAGCTTGCGGAAGATGCTCTTGAGATGTGATTTGACGGTGTTCACCGAGAGGTACATCTCCTCGGCGATCTCGGCGGTGCTCAGCATCCGCGACACGTGCCGGAGCACTTCAAGCTCGCGCCCGCTGAGCTGCTCCACGATCACGGACGCGGCCGGGCCCGCGGCGTCCGGCCGGGCCAGCGGCCTACCAGACGCGGCCGGAGACTGGAACAGGCGCCGGAAGGTCTCCGCGAGGCCAGGGTCGTGCCGCCGGACCGGCTCGATCCAGGCTCGCTGGATGGCGAACGGCAGCAGGACGCGCTCCTTCTCGGCCAGCTTCAGCGCGTGCTCCAGCGCCTGGCGTCCCTGGTCCGGGGCACCGCCGCCGTAGCCGAGCTCGGCCTCAAGCAGCCAGGCTTCCAGCCTCAGCAGATCCGGCGCCTGGTCGGTGGCGGCGACGGACGCGCCGGCCAGGACCTGGGCGGCGGCCTGGGGATCCGCGGCGGCCAGCCGGGCCCGCGCGAGCGCGATCGCACCGGTGAGCGAGGACGGCGGCCCGGCGCGCCGGGCGGCGTCCAGCGCGGCGGGAACGTCGCCGGCCGCGGCGCAGGCGTGCGCCGCGATCAGCGCCAGCCGCCGCTCCAGCCAGGGCGGCGGCGGCCAGCCGGCGCCCGCCCGTCCGGTCATCTCCGCGGCCGTCTCGGCCCGTCCCCGGGCCAGGGACAGGCGCGCCGCCACCAGCCAGGCCATCCCGCCGACCAGCCGGTCCGGCTGCGTGCGGAGGGCATCTTCGGCCCGCGTCAGCCTGCGCCGCCTCGCCGAGCTGGTTGCGTTCCAGGTGCACCCAGGCCAGCGCGACCTCCGCGGCCGCGCCCGGGGGCCAGGCCCTTCCGGCGCCGGAGGAGGCGGCGGCCGCGGTGGCGAGCTTGCTCGCGTCGGTCAACCGTCCCTGGATCGCTTCCACGAGGGCCCGGGGCCCGAAACAGTCGCACGACCCGCACATGACGGCCGAGCCCTGCTCGAGCGTGCTCGCCGCGTCGTCGAGGTGCCCGGACCATAGTTCCACCGCTCCGCGCGCGGACAGGGCCTGCATGCGCACCTCTGGATGCCGGCCGGGCAGGTCCGGCGGCATCTGGCCGAGCACGCGCCCGGCTTGCCCGGCCGCCTCGGTCGCCGCGCCGAGATCACCAGCCCGGCGGGCCAGGGCCATCCGGATCAGGGCCGCGGCCATCCGGGACGGGAGCTCGGCCTCGGCGGGCAGCCGTTCCAGCAGGCGCTCCGCGCCGGCGAGCCGGGCGGAGGCCGTATCGTCGCGGGCTTCGCGCAGCGCCATCGCGGCGGCCACGATCTGCCGCGGCGGCTCCTCCGAGGCCGGCCCGGCCGGCATCTGCCGGAAGGCGTCGGCCAGCGGCTCGCCCGCCCGCGGGTCGAGGAGCGTGCCGACCGCCAGCTCCTCGACCGCGATCCGGGCCGCCAGCGGCCAGTCGCCGGCCGCCGCCGCCTGGCCGATCGCCTCGAGGAGCGTGCCGTTCCGCCACAGCCAGCGGGCCGCGCGGCGGCGTAGCTGCGCGACCATGTGGGGTGATTCATGCCGCAGTTTCAGCCGCAGGACATCGGCGAACAGCGTGTGGTACCGGTACCACCCATGCCCGATCGGCTGGACGAACGCATTCGCCTGGGCGAGCGCGGGAATGATCTCGCCGGTCTCCCCCTCGCCGGCCAGCTCTCCCGCCAGCTCGACGTTGACCCGGTCGAGGATGCTCGTCCGCAGCAGGAGGTCACGAACTCCGGTTGGCTGGCGGTTGAGCACCTCGTCGATGAGGTAGCCCGCGATCGCGCCGTCTTCAGCCTCCAGTTCCTTGACGAACTGCCCGGGATCGGGATGCCCGTCCATGGAGATGGCCGCGAGGCGCAGGCCGGCCGCCCATCCCTCGCCGCGCCGGGTGAGGGTCTCCAGCGAATCCGCGGACAGGGTGATGCCGTGCTGGGCCATGAGCAGTCCGGCCTCGGTCACGCTGAAGGCCAGGTCCCCGGCCCGGATCTCGGTCAGTTCTCCGGCCAGCCGGTAGCGGTGCAGGGGCAGCAACGGGTCCATGCGCGAGGCGATCATCAGGTGCAGGCTCCCGCCGGCGTTGCGGAGCACGTAGTCGAGCCCGTCCAGGGACCGCGACCTGGTCAGCAGGTGAAAGTCGTCCAGGACCAGCGTGACCACCACCGGGTCCTGGGCGGCCATGGCCGACGCGAAGTGATGCAGGAACAGGCTGGGCTGCCGGGTGGCCGCGGCGGGCAACTCCGCGGGCAGGGCGACTCCGGCGCGCCGGAGGGCCTCGATGACGTGGGACCAGAAGACCTCGGGCCGGTTGTCGAAACGGTCCAGGGTGACCCAGGCGACCGGCCCGGACCGCGACCCGGCCGCGGCCCAGGAGGCGAGCGCCATCGTCTTTCCCGCACCCGGCGGCCCGCTGACGACCGTGAGGGGCCCCCGCGCGCCGTTCGCGGCCAGCGCCGTGATCCGCTCGCGCGGGACGTACCACTTGGGCAGGGCCGGGACCGTGATCTTGGAGATCAGGACGGAATCGTCGGCTCTGGTGGCTCGCCGTCCCTGGCGCGCCTTCGCGCGCGCGGTCGTCGCGGGCATGAGCGTTCCCCTCAACCCATGGCATGGGACAATGCCCGATCGGGCCCCAGCCGGCCGTCGCGTCCGAGCCACCCGGCCGCGACAGTGGGGAACGCAGAGCCTCGCGACGGCCAGGGTGGCTGCCTTCTATTCTGTGCCCCCGTCGCGGACAGTTGTAACTCCCCCACCGCTGTTAACGCGGAGTTCACTATCACCCGGCGCGAGTGGAGCGCCCGGCGGCGGCGTGCGGCAGCGTGGATCTAGCCACTGTCCCCACTGCGGCTCGGGGTGACGATCGTGATGTCGGTGTACTACGAGATCCGGGTGGGCGGGATTCTGCCGCCCGGGGCCCTGCTCGACTTCGAGTGCCTGAGGGCCTCGGTGGAACCGGTGAAAACCGTGCTGCAGGGCCCGATATCGGACCAGGCGGCGCTGCACGGGCTGCTCGCCCGGCTTGAGCTGTTCGGCGCGGAGGTCGTCGAGGTACGGCGGCTGCCGGACGGCCCCGGCCTTCCGCCGACAGAGTAAGCGCAGCGCACACCCCTGCGGGGTGATGTGCTGGGACGCCGCGTGGCCGATGCTTCGGGACAAGCGGCAAGGACCGGGCCGGCACCGGCCCGGGGCAAGCACGGCCGGGCGAGGCTGACCCGGCCGGACTGGACGGAGGACTCTAGATGGCAATCGGACCGGTACAGCTCATCGTTCTGGGGTTCAACCACCCCAACTTCCACGGTGAGGTGATCGCCGAACTCGAGCGACTGCGCGAAAGCGACACCGTACGGGTGGTCGACTCCATCGTCGTTTACAAGGACGCGGACGGCGACCTGGAGGTCGAGCACCTGAGCAACCTCACCCAGGAGGAGGCCATCGAGTACGGCACCAAGATCGGCGCGCTCATCGGGCTCGGCATCGAGGGCGAGGAAGGGATGGAAGCCGGCGCTGAACTGGGCGCGGAGCAGGCCGCCGAGGAGGGCATCCACCCGCTGTCCGGGGCGGACGAGTGGGATGTGCTCGAAGACATACCGAACGACTCCGCGGCTGCGCTGATCCTGCTGGAGCACCACTGGGCGGTGCCGCTGCGGGACGCGATCGCCCGGGCCGGCGGCTTCCGCATCAGCGACGGGTTCATCAGCCCGCTCGACCTGGTCGCGATCGGGATGATGACGGCCGAGGAGGCCACGGAACTCCACGCGATGGAGACCGCGAACGCGGCCAGCTAGTCGCGCATAATGAACCCCTTTCATCCTCCCCATGACTGCCTACGTACTCTGGGCGTGAAACGTGCGGATGAAAGAGGTTCAATGGCAGGACAGAGATCGGAGGGATGAGATGTTCGGAGCACGCAGGGTAGCCCGCCGGACCGGGCGGCGTACCGCACGGCGCGTTTCCCGCCGCTAGTTGTGCGCCGCGTTTGAGCGGTCGCAGCGGTATCCGCGCGGGTGCGGAGCGTCCTGCCCTCACCCGCCAGGGGTGACGCGCCGATAGCGCCCGCTTCCCCTATCGTTCCGCCCCCGGGGCAGCCAAGCCCGGCGGGCCGGACGGTAGGGGAAGCGGGCGCCGGTCGTTACCCTGAAAGCAGGAATGGGAACTAATGGCGGCATGCGGCCGACCGGCGGATGGCCCCGGCTGGCGCGGCGGTGGCTGGCGGGGCTGGTGCTACTGGTCGTGTCGGCGGCCGCCGGGATCGCGATCGCGCTGCTGGTCACGCCGATGCAGACGGTCACCGTGGCCGGCCAGGTCATCCAGGTGGGCGCCAGCGCCCCGACCCTGAGCCTGTCCGGGCCGGGCCAGGTTGACCTGTTCGGCCAGAGCCTGCCGACCAACCTGCTGTTCGCCGGGCCGGTGCGGCCCCGGCTCCAGCTGTCCCAGATCACCATCAACAGCGAGCTGACCACTTTCGTCCAGGGCGACCACCCGGCCGAGGCCGAGCGGATCCTCGGCGCCCGGCTCGCGGACGGGTGGAAGCGCTATTTCGCCTGGGAGACCGCGATCGCCGGGGCCGGCGCGCTGCTCCTGGTGGGAGCGGCCGCCGGGCTGGCCCGCGTCCCGCACCGCACCACCATCAAGCTGCTCGTCGCGGGCCTGGTGGTGGCCGAGGCCATCAACCTGGGCGCCATCATGATCACTGCGTACACGGCGCCCTCCTTGCTTCGCCAGGTGCATTCCCTCAACGAGCTCGTCGGCAGCCAGACTCGCCTGCCCCGGATCCGGCCCAACGGCCCCCCGCTGCCCGGGGTCCAGGTGGTCGTCATGGGGGACTCCACCGCGGCCGGAGCCGGGCTCGCGCCGCTGCCCGGCTCGTCCGGCACGGCCCGGGCCTGCGGGCGCAGCTCCGACTCCTACGCCGACGACCTGTCGGTCGCCAACGGCTGGAGGGTCCTCAACCTGGCCTGCGACGGCGCCACCATCAGCCACGGACTGCTCGGGCCGCAAGACCACGACGGCCAGCTCCTGCCGCCGCAGTTCGCCGAGGCGGAACGGGCCACGCACTTGTCGGCCGTCATCGTCAGCGTCGGCGCCGACGACCTGAACTGGGCCGCGGAGGTGCGGTACTGCTCGGTCACGCCGCGCTGTAACGACCGCGCCACGACCGCGTACTTCCAGCAGCAGCTCGCCTCGTTCAGCAAGGACTACCTCGACCTGCTGAGCCGGCTCGCGGCGCTGCCCACGCACCCGCAAGTGATCATCAACCAGTACTACGACCCGTTCGGGCCCGAGCCGGGATGCCTGTCCCGCGCCGGGCTGAGCCCGGCCAACCTGCAGACCCTGACGTCCCGGCTGGCCACGCTGAACGCGGTGCTGTCCGACGGCGCGGCCCAGTTCAACTTCTCCTCACCGCAGCCGGACTTCACCGGGCACCAGCTGTGCACTCCGCAGCCGTACGTGCAGGGACTGAACGCGGCGGCTCCGTTCCACCCCACCGTGCTCGGCCAGCTCGCGATTGCGCTCGCCGACCAGGCCGCGCTACGCCCGCCGACGTGAGCCCCTAGGCGTAGGGAGCCGACCCGAGCACCAGCTTGAGCGGCTGCGAGCCCAGCTTGGCGAACCCCGACAGCTCGCCCGCGTACGAGAAGCCGTAGGTCGGCCCGGACGCCGATCCCACCCTGGTCCCCGCTGGGACCGTGACCGGCACCGGCGTGCCCGCCGGGCCGGAGATCGTGACCGTGTTGCCCTGCACCCAGGCGGTGACCGTGCCCGCCTGCCGCGCCTGGGCCCACAGCTGCTCGTTGCGCGAGGACCGCCCCGTCCTCGATCGTCGGGAGGTTATCGATGGGGGCGCTGGGGCCGTAGACCGCGCGGTAGGCGGAGAGCACGCCGTCCATCACCGGGTAGCCCAGCCGGTCGCCGGTCAGGTTCGACTGATGCATGAAGAACGGCCGCGGGTCGTTGTTGATGAGCGCGTTAAAGACGATCCGGACCTGGGTCGGCACGATGACCGACGTCCACCCGGTCTGCTCGCTCAGCGGCTTGAGGCAGGCGGTGGTCGTGCTGGTCTGGCAAAGCCCGCTGCCGCCGTCGGCCTTGGAGTCGTTGTACCAGTTGAACTCGTTGACCTCCTCGGCCACGGTGTCCACGTCCTCGCCCACGTCGATGGGGTGCCGGGGGATGCCGAGGGCCGCCCCGACGGGGCGCATGTTCGGCTCGCGCGACGCGTCCAGCACGATCCAGTGGATGTGGTCGGTACTCATCGCGGTGACCAGGTAGGGGTTGTCCACAGGCTGCTGGGGCAGCAGCCGCAGCCCCGAGTACTCGCCGCTGGCCAGCACCCCCGGCTCGGCGGGGATCCCGTTCTTCCGTGCCCAGGCGAAGTTTTTCTGGATCTGGCTGTTGATCAGGCCGCTGCCGGCCGCCCACACGATGTGCCCGTTCGACCGCACGCACTGCCAGGGCACCACCTTGAAGTTCTGCTGGCAGCCGAAGTACGCGTGGGTCCAGGTGTGGTTGACCCAGTAGAAGTCCTTGGCCACCGGACGCGTGGCCACCAGCAGCGCGTCGACCCCGTGCACCGCAAACCGGGCCGACGCCCCCCCGTTGTACAGGAACTCGATCGTGAAGTGGTGCTGCTGCTCCCACTGCACGGCGTACGTCACGTCGACTGGCTTCATCCGTATCGTCGCGGTCATCGGCGTGCCCTTGGGGCAGGTGGTGACGCCGGGCGTGCAGTGCCCGACCGTGCTCCATTGAGAGTCCCCTAGGAACATGTCGTCGTAGGCGATGTCGAGGTAGTTGCGCCAGTCGCCGAGGTTCACGCCGCGGGTGAGCCAGCCCACGATGCCGTGCGCCAGGTAGTGGAACTGCGCTTGCCCGTAGCTGTAGCCAAACCCGATCCCGAGTTGCTGACGCCCCCCGCTGTCGTACCGCCACACGAGCGTGCCGGAGCCGGACGAGTGCGGGATCTTGGCGGTCACCAGCGGCGTGGCGCCGCCGCCGGGCAGCGGCTGGGCCAGGTAGCCGAACGGCGCGAGGCCGGCCGCCCCCCGCTGAACGGGAACGAGGAGTTGAGGTACCCGAACCCGGCCCGGGCCCCGGCCGGGGTCACGCCCGCGTCCGCGGTGAGCCGCCCGCTGTAGACCGGCGGCGAGCTCATGCCCAGGTCGGACGCGGGCGGCGAGTAGGCGTCGACCTGGCGCACCCCGAACTTGCGCTCGTACCAGGCGAGGTTGGCCTGCTCGGCCGCTGACAGGGCCTGGGGGGCGGCGCTCGGCAGCACGATCCCGTCGAAGTTGCCTCCCCTGGTGCCGCCGGGAAGCCTGCGCGCCAAGAACGCCCGGGTGATGACCTTCCGGGAGGCGTCGCGCAGGTCGATGACCGTGGCCGGCAGGCCCTCGGTGGTCAGTTGCTGGCGGATGGCCTCGACCGCCCCGGTGCCGTCGGTTACCACCAGCACGTTGAGGTCGACGCCGCCGTGCGGGCCGACGGGCGGCGCTGTCGCGGGGGTGCTGAGCGGCGCGGCCACGTGGTGCGGCTTGGGCTTCGGCGGCGGCGGCGCTTGAGAGCAGGCGGTGGCCAGCGTGACCGCGCCGACCAAGGCGCCCGCGAGCATGACAAGCCTGGATCGCGGCCTGGTTGATTTCCCCACCCTGACTCCTGCTATGTGCCGACCCGTGATCCCCCGCGCCGGTCGGCGTGCGGCTACTCTACGCGACCCGATACATGTTTACCCGCGAGCAACTACCGATGGGCCCGGATCACGCAACTCGGCGGCCTGGGTCAGGGCAGGACGAACCGCTCCACCGCGTTGGCGAAACCCTCGTCCTCGTTGGACGTGGTGACGCGGCGGGCGGCCGCTTGCACCTCATGGCTGGCGTTGCCCATGGCGATGCTGAGCCCGGAGTGGGCGAACATGAGCACGTCGTTGGGCTGGTCGCCGATCGTGGCGATCTGCTCCGGGGGGATCTGGTAGGTCTTGGAGAGGTACTGGGCCACGGCGCCCTTGTTGGCGTCGGGATTGGTGACATCGCCGTAGTACGGCTGAGACCTGGCCGCCGACACATGGTCGCCGAAGCGCTCGCGGACGGCGTCCACGCCCTTCTGGACCGCGTCGTAGTCATCGCTCACCCCGGTGATCTTGGCCACTCCGTCCGACACCGAGGCGAAACTGCCGATCACCGTGGGGTCGAACTTGACCGTCCACTGCTCGCGGGCCACGTGCGGCGCCTTCGGATCCCGGAGAAACCAGTCCGCCCCCCGGTAGACCCACACGTCCAATCCGTGGGCACCGAGCAAGTCGATCACCGTCGGTGTCACGTCATCGGGGATGGTCTGCTGCTCGATCACCGACATGTCGGGACGGACGTATACCCCGCCGTTGAAGGCCGCGATCGGCGTAGTCAGCTGGAGCGGCTCGACGAGCATCGACATGCCGCGCGGCGGACGGCCGCTGGTGATCGCGAACAGTATCCCGGCCTGCTTGAGCTTCATGACGGCGGCGATGGCCCGGTCGGTGAGGACCTTGTCCTGGGTCACCAGCGTGCCGTCGACGTCGGCGAGCATCAGTCGGATGGGTGGGACGGCCACGGTTCCTCCAGGCTTAGTCCGGTGAGTCCAGTAGCGAGCCGGTATCCGTTGACGTTCTCGACGTAGTGGTCAGCGATTTGGTGCACGGCGTCGCTGCGCCCGATCGTGCCCGCGATCATGTCACGCAGCGGTTGCTCCCAGATCGTCCGGCCCACGGCGAAGCCGTCGAAGCCGGGCACCGGCGCGGCGATGCGCAGCCACTCGAGAACCTGTGCCTCATCCGCGCCCCGCCCGAGCACGACGCAGCGGACCCCGTCCCGGCCGCGCCGGTGCGCCGCCGCCACCACCTGCTCACAGGCCTCGGTCGAATCCAGGCCCTCGATCTTCCAGATGTCGGGCTCCACGTCCGCGTCCTGCAGCGCGTGGATGACCCGGACCTCCAGGTCAGGGCGGATCTCGCGGTCGTAGCGCCGCTGGTCGCCGCGCGCCCGCTTGAGCTGTTCCGGCGTCGGCGGGATCAGCAGCTCAAACAGGAAACGCCGGTCCCGGTCGTGTAGCCACCCGCTCAGCCGGGCCAGCCGCCCGGCCTGCCGGCGGTTCAGCTCCGGGTCGCCATCGGGGTTGTAGCGGACCAGTACCTTGGAGAACGTCGGGTCGAACTCCTCGATGTGGCGGCCGAAGTCCTCGCCGTACTCGAACTGGAACTCGGCCTGGCCCGACTTCTCCACCGGCATCGCCAGCACGTGGCCCGCGCTGCGGGCTTTGCGGGCCACGCTCGCGCCGTACTCCTCGTCGGTCAGGACGCCGGCCGCCTCAGGGGGGACGCCGCGCCGGGTGGCCTCCACGAACCCTTCGTAGATCACCTCTTTGGCGTCGATGATCCCGGCCCGGACCTTGTCCGAGACGGGAGGCGACGCGCGGAAAAGGTCCCGTTCAAACGAGGCGCGATGATCGAACGCCAGCAGGTAGAGCGGCTTGTCGTAACCGAGTTTCATCGCTTTCTTCCTTAAGGTCAGCGAGCCATGACCATCAAGCGGGAGAAGCAGCTCACCGGGGTCGGTGCTCGATCGTTCAGGTGACCGCGGAGGTCTGGGCCTTGATCCGGTCCAGGAGCTCGTTCCAGGAGTCGACGAAGGCCTTGGCCCCGTTGCGCTGCAACTGGCCCGCCAGCTCGCCGATGTCCACGCCGGCCGCGGTGAACCGGGCGAGCATCGCGTCCGCGTCGCCGCCGTCGGCCGGCAGCGGATCCCCGACCTCGCCGTGGTCGAAGAAGGCCTTGAGGGTGGCGTCGGGCATGGTGTTGATCGTGAACGGCGCGGCCAGCCCGTGCACGTACAGGGTGTCGGGGGCGGCCGGGTCCTTGGTGCTCGTGCTGGCCCACAACAGCCGCTGCGTCCTGGCCCCGTCGCTCTCCAGCCGCTGGAACCGGTCGGAATCCATCAGCCGCCGGTAGGCCCGGTAGACATCCAGCCCCACCGCCAGGGCCAGCTGGTCCTGCAGGTCCGCCGGCACCTCCTTGGCCACCGCCGTGTCCCAGCGCGACATGAACACCGAGGCGACCGAGCCCACCGCCGGGTTCAGGCCGTCGGAGATCCGGCGCTCGACGCCCTTCAGGTACGCATCCGCCGCCGCGAGATACTGGTCGGCGGAGAACAACAGCGTCACGTTCACCGGGACCCCGGCCGCGATCGCCTCGGTGATGGCCGGCAGGCCCTCGGGCGTCCCGGGGATCTTGATGAAGAGGTTCGACCGCCCGGCCCGCGCGGACAGGCTCTTGACCGCTTCCACGGTCTTGGCCGTGTCGTAGGCCAGCAGCGGCGAGACCTCCAGCGACACCCACCCGTCGACCCGGTCGGTCCGCTCGTGGACGGGCAGGAACAGGTCCGCGGCCCGGCGCAGGTCCTCGAGGGCCAGCTCGAAGAACAGCTCCTCCGCCGACAGCCCCGCTCCCGCCCGGGACCGGATGGCGTCGTCGTAGTAACCCGACCCGATCGCCTTGTCGAAGATCGACGGGTTCGAGGTCAGCCCGGTCACCGAGTAGGAGTCGATGTACTTCTGGAGCGTGCCGTCATCCAGCAAGCTGCGGGTGATGTTGTCGAGCCACAGGCTCTGGCCCCGCTCGTGCAGCGTCTCGGTCGCCCTCACTGGTCTGCCTCCGGTCGTATCGTTATGGCTAATCCTGGCGGGCCGTGGCCACGCGATCACGCGCGAGTTCCGGTTAGTCAAACTTCGGGGAGGTCGGAGACCGCGGAGCCGGCCACCTGCACCCGGACGCCGACCGCCTCGGCCAGGTTCCCGACCTCAGCCGACAGCAGCGAGGGAGCAATCCGGATGCCATCCGGGGGCCCTGGCACGCCTCCAGCGTACGAGTTCCGGCCTGCCAGCTACAGATCCGGCACCGGAAGTTCATGCGCCGTGAACCCTTTCACCCTCCTCATGGCTGCCCACTACCCTGGCCCGAGGCCGGCGGATGAAAGGGTCCATTACCGCGGCAGCAGGACGATCCCGTCGTCGTCTGCGTGCAGGATGTCACCGGGGTAGAACGTGGTGCCCCCGAAGGTGACCGGCACGTCGATGGCGCCGCCACCGCTCTTCGCGGACGTGCGCGGGTTCGTGCCGAGGGCTTTGATGCCCAGGTCGAGCCGGTACAAGGCGGCGCTGTCTCGGACCGCGCCGTGCAGAGCCAGGCCCGCCCAGCCGTTGTCCAGCGCCGCGCCCGCGATCACGTCGCCGACGAGCGCCGTGTGCAGTGACCCGGCCCCGTCGACGACCAGGACGCACCCCGAGCCGGGGGTGTGCAGGAGTTCTCGCAGCAGGCCGTTGTCCTCGTGACAGGAGACCGTGCGGACGGGACCCGCGAAGGCGCGGCGGCCGCCGTACTGGCGGAACTGGATGTCGCACACGCGCAGCTGCGCGCCGTACCGATCGACCAGGTCGGCGGTGGGAACGGGAATGGCGGTCATGGCTTCTTCCCCGGGATCAGTCTGGCGTCACATCGCAGTACTGTATGCCTCCCATCATGGGGCGGCAGGAAAACCAGGTAGGCGAGGTGAGACCTCCCGGTCGCCGGGCGTAGCCAAGCCGCGCCCGCGGACGGCACCGGTTCCCCGGTCGGCGACGATGGGCAGGTGAGCATGCTTACGGGAGGAAGGGCACGGTCATGACCTTGAATGTGGGCGTCATCGGGGCGGGCATGATCGGGCAGGACCACATCCGCCGGCTCACGCACGTGCTGTCGGGGGCCCGCGTGGCCGCGGTCGCCGACCTGGACCTGGAGCGGGCGAAGTCGGCCGCGGACCACGCGCCGGGATCCCGGGTGCATCACTCCGGCCTGGACCTGGTCGCCGACGAGAACATCGACGCGGTCGTGGTGTGCTCGTGGGGACCGGCCCACCCCGAGCCCGTGCTGGCCTGCATCGAGGCCGGCAAGCCGGTCCTCTGCGAGAAGCCGCTGGCCACGACCGAGGAGGCGTGCGGCCAGATCGTCGACACCGAGGTGGCGGCCGGCCGCCGGCTGGTGACCGTCGGTTTCATGCGCCGCTACGACGCCGGGTACCGGGGGATGAAGCAGGCGCTGAGCCGCGGGGAGATCGGCGCGCCGCTGATCATGCACGCCGCGCACCGCAACGCGTCCGTCCCGGACCGCTTCACCAGCGAGATGATCATCCTGGACACCTGCGTGCATGACGTCGACGTCGCCCGGTGGCTGCTGGACGCCGAGGTCGCCGCCGCCCAGGTGCTCAAGCCGCGGCGCAACAGCCGGGCGCCCGAGCATCTGCAGGACCCGCTGATCCTGCTGCTGGAGATGTCCAGCGGCGTGCTGGTGGACATCGAAGCCCTGATCAACAGCGGCTACGGCTACGACATCCGCGGTGAGGTCGTCGGCGAGACAGGGACCGTCGAGCTCGGCGAGACCGCCGCCGTGGTGGTCAAGCGCGACGGCGGGTTCGGCGGCCGAGTACCCGCCGACTGGCGGGAACGATTCGCCCGCGCCTACGACGCGGAGCTCCAGGAGTGGATCGACGCGGTCTCAGCGGGCACCGCGGCCGGGCCGAGTTCCTGGGACGGCTACGCCGCGACCGCGGTCACCGGCGCCGGCGTGCAGGCGCTGCACGCCGGGGGCCGGGTCGAGGTTTCGCTGCGCCGCCGGCCAGACCTCTACCGGGCCGTCCCCGGAGAGCAGTCACCAGAAACGGCCGGACCGGCGAGGTAGGGCTCCGGTGGCGAAGATCACGGACGCCGAGGTCACGATCGTCGGCGGCGGGGCCATCGGCTGCGCCGTGGCCTACACCCTGGCCCGGGCCGGCTACCGCGACATTCAGGTCGTGGAGCAGGGCGAGCTGGCCGGCGCGACGTCCGGGCAGGCGGCCGGGCTGGTCGGGCAGGTCCGCGCCACCCCGGGGCGCTGCCGGCTGGCGATGGCCTCGGTCGCGACGTACGCGCGGATCGAGCAGGAGACCGGCTACCCGGCGGACTGGCGGCAGACCGGGAGCGTGCGCATCGCGCTGACCGCCGAGCGCGCCGCCGAGTTCCGGGACCTGGCCGCGGTGGCGCGGTCAGCCGGGCTCGAGGTGGAGTTCCTCACCGCCGCCCGGCTGGCCGGGCTGTGCCCGATGCTGGACACCAACGGGATCACGGCCGCGCTGTGGTGCCCCACCGATGGCTACCTGCAGCCCAACAGCCTGGTGACGGCTTACACCCGCGCCGCGCGGGACCGGGGCGTCACCTTCGCCACCCGCACCATGGTGACCGGGCTGCAGATCGCCGACGGCGTCGTGCGAGGCGTCCGCACCAACCAGGGCGACGCCGCGACCGGCTTGGTGATCAACGCGGCCGGGCCGTGGGCGGGTGCGGTGGCGCGGCTGGCCGGCTTGCCGCTCCCGGTCGTGCCGGTGCGCCACGAGTACTTCGTCACCCGGGCCGTGGCGGGCTGGCACGCCAGCCTGCCGGTGCTCCGCGCGCCGGACCTGCGCCTGTACGCCCGAGCCGAGGGCCCCGGCATCCTGTGCGGCGGCTGGGAAGCGGACGGGCTGAGCCTCGACCCCCGTCAGGTGGCCATCGGCCAAGTGCTGACCGTGCGGCCGGACTGGGAGGTCCTGTCCGGGTTCGCGGCCGACTTCGCCCGCCTCGTGCCGCCGGTCACGCAGGCCGAGGTACGCGAGGTCTTCCGCGGGTTCCCGGCGTTCTCGCCGGACGGCCGCTTCATCGTCGGGCCGGTCCCCGGGCTGCGGGGCTTCGTGATGGCCGCGGCCTGCAACGCGCATGGTGTCTCCGGGTCGGCAGGCCTGGCCGAACACGTGCTGGAGAGCCTGCAGCCAGAGCCGTCCCCTTACGTCCGGTCCCTCAGCCCGGGCCGGTACCTGCCGCAGACGTGGGATTGGCAGTCCGCCCGCGCCCGGGCTGAGCAGGTCTACGAGAACTACTACGGCCTGCCGTCGCGGCCGCGGCAGACCTCCTAGCGTGTTTCGAAAATATGTAGCATCATCTACCATGATTTGATATGGTAATAGAACACGATGACCACCAGCGGGAGGAGGGCAGCAGCGCCATGGCCAGCACCCCCGGCCCATCCCGCGACGAACCGGCCCCCGGCCACGATCCGTCCCGGGGCCACGACCCGGCCCCCGGCCAGGGCCCGCCTCCCGACAACTCCGCTCCTGGTGACCACGATCCGGCCCCCGGCCACAGCGCGGCCCTCGACGACACCGTCGCGTCCCCCGGTGAGCTGGATGCCGCGTGGCTGGCCGAGCGGTTGCGCGCTCCCGGGGAGCTGACCGCCGCCGAGATCGCGGCGCTGGACCGGCTGGACGGCGGGTGGCGGCCGCACCCCGACGACGAGGCCGCGTATGACGACGACGATCCGGAGTGCGACGAGGCCGACCGGGGATCACCGCCGGAGTGGGCTGACATCGCCGGTGACGACCCCCGCCAGGCCGCGGTGCCCGAGGCGCTGGAGGCCGGGTTCACCCATCGCTACGGCGGCACCGGGACCGGGTTCACCGCCGGCGGCCCGCTCGATCTGATGCTGCCCGGCCCGGACCTGGCCTGGCACCTGGGCGGCGCCCGCCAGGTCGGGCTCGGCGCGCTGTCGGACGACGAGCTGGTCGGGGTGCTGGGCGCGGCGCGGCGGATGAGCTCGTGGCAGGCGGAGCTGGAGCTGGCGTTGGTGGCCGAGCTGGACGCCCGCCGGGCCGGCCCGGGCGGCCGGGAGGGCGAGCATGTGGCCGAGGAGATCGCCGCCGCGCTGACGTTGACCGGCCGGTCGGCGGTGTCGCTGCTGGAGCTGTCACGGCGCCTGGGCCGGCTGCCGCAGACCCGCTCGCTGTTAGCGGCCGGGGTGATCGACCGGGCCCGCGCCGCCGTGATCGCCGACCAGCTCGCCGTCCTGGACGACGACGCCGCCGTCGCGGTGGAGGGCCGGGTCGCGCCGCGGGCCGGGGCGATGACGACCGGGCAGCTGGCCGCGGCGTGCCAGCGGGCGGTGCTGGCCTGTGACCCGCAGGCCGCGGCCCGGCGGCGGGAGAAGGCGCAGAAGGATGCCCGGGTGGAGTGCTGGGCCGAGCCGTCCGGGACCGGGTCGGTCGCCGGGCGGGACCTGAACCTGGCCGGCGTGATCGCCGCCGACCAGCACCTGGACGCCGCCGCCCGCTGGCTGCAGCGCGAAGGCGCGGCGGGCACGATGGATCAGCTGCGCGCCCGCGTGTTCGTGGCCCGGCTGGCCGGCCAGCCCCTGGAGTCCTTGCTGCCCGCCCCCGGCCCCGCAGACGCGATCGACTCCGATCGCCTGCCCAGCGGCCCCGGCACGCCCCTCCCCGGCAGCGGACCGGACCCGGCCGCGCCCTGCAGCCCCTGGCCCGCCGGGCCAGGTCGAGCCTGCCGGGCTCGGCGCCCTGAGCGGGTCGGTCAACCTCGTCATGCCCGCCACCACCTGGCTCGGCCTGGCCGACACGCCCGGACAAGCCAGCCGGTACGGCGCGATCGACGCCGACACCTGCCGCGACCTCGCCAACGCCCTCGCCGGCCGCGGTGACAGCCGCTGGTGCCTGACCCTCACCGACCACAACGGCCGCGCTATCGCCCACGGCTGCGCCCGCGCCGGACCCGGCCCGCCCGCCACCGCCGACCCGGCCGCCTGGCTGGCGCAGATCACGATCACCAGCCTGGAAACCGGGACCTGCGCCCACCGCCGCGAAACCGCCGCCTACCGGCCGCCGGACTCGCTGCGCCACCTGATCAAGATCAGGGACCGGCGGTGCGGGTTCCCCGGCTGCCGAAGGCCCGCCACCCGCTGCGACGACGACCACACCATGCCGCACCACCAGGGCGGGCGGACGTGCGAGTGCAATTTGTACCCATTGTGCCGCAGGCACCACCAGGCGAAACAGGCCCCCGGCTGGCGGCTCGAGCAGCCCGAACCAGGATTGCTGACCTGGACCACGCCCAGCGGCCGCCGCTACGCCACCGCTGCCGAGCCCTACCCGGCCTGAAGGCCGTTCTCGCCGGACCGAGCGGCCCGGCTACTGGACCGAGGCCTTAGTTCTGCTGGCCCTGGTCCTGGCCGCCGAAGTCCTTCTCGGCGTCGCCGACCCCGCTCTGGATCTCGCTGTCGAACTTGTTGCCGGTCTCCTTGTCCGCGAACTGGCCGGCCGCGTCCATGGCCTTGTCGGCCTCTTGCGGGTGATCCTTGGCCATTGACTCGGCGTCGTGCTCCAGGCCGCTGAACTCGCTCATCAGATCCTCCCGTCGTTCGCGGCTGACATGCGCCGCTGATGTGTCCCCGTTCTCCGAGCCCTTCCCTACCCCCGCCCAGGCCGCCGCCAACCCCCGGAATCGGCCCGATCATGCTAGGCGGCGCCCACCGCCATCAGGGCGGCCAGCACCGCGAACCCGCTCAGTAGCAGCACCACCACGGCCGTTATGGAGCCTCGGTCGCGCGTACGGGGGAACGGGGGCGTGACCGGGTGCGCGGGCAGCCGGCCGAACGGGCCGACCGGCAGGTCGGCGGTGATCGCCATCAGCTCCGCGAAGAAACGCGAGATCAAGGCCTGCCCCAGCCGCAGGTCTAGCTCGTCCTTGGTCAGCCTGCCCTCGACAAACGACGACTTGAGGACCTCGACCGAGCGATCCCGGTCTGCCGTTGACGCCCGCATGTGGACGTAGCTCCCGGCTGCCATCGCCTCCCGGCCTTACCGTCGCCTGGGACCTTTCAGAGCCCAGCGTAACGGCGGCCATAGCGCGGTGTCAGGACCCGCCGGGCGCTCCGGGGTCAGCCGCATCCACCGATCGGCTGACCGGTGTCGCGCTGGTGCTCGACGAGAGGTTGCGATGAGATGGTCACTGCGGGGTTCACGGCGCCCCGGCACCCCGAAGGAGTCACGGTGACAGCAGCACAGGACGGCTTCCACCGGCGCCTGCACCAGGTGGCGCCGACGGCGCTCTCCGGGCAGACCGCGCAGACCAGCGGCATGCGGCGCCTGGAAGCGATCTCCGGCCGCAGCGTCGGGGCACGCGACCTGTGGATGGGCCAGACGCACGTCGCCCCGGCCACCGGATCAGAGAACCACCACCACGGGGTCTCCGAGACCGGGATCTACGTCGTCAGCGGCCACCCGGAGTTCGTGTACCTCGACGAGACCGGCGCGGGGCCGGTCGAGCGGCGGCTGCGCACCAGCCGCGGCGACTACGTCTACGTGCCGCCCTGGGTCCCGCACCGCGAGGAGAACCCGGACCCCGACGACGAGGCGGTGGTAGTCATCGCGCGCACCACCCAGGAAGCGATCGTGTCAACCTGCCCGACCTGACCTGGACCGGGCCGGCCTGGCACGCCGTCCCCCGAGCCCTGAGCCGGACGCCAGTCGGGAGCGAGCCAGGCCCGGTCACTCGACTTCGAGGTCGCGCAGGTTCGACTTGGCCAGGTCGATGAGCTCGTCCCCGCCCCCCGACAGGATCGTGCGGGCCGCGTACAGCGTGAAGCCCTTGATCTGGCCGTAGGTGAGCTTGGGCGGCAGCGAGAGCTCGCTGCGGTCGGTACGGACGTCGACCAGGGCCGGACCGTCGTGCTGGAACGCCGCGCGCAGCGCGTCGTCCAGCTCGCCCGCCTTCTCGACTCGCGCGCCGAACAGCCCCACGGCCTGGGCGACCTTGGCGAAGTCGGGATTGTTCAGGTCGGTGCCGTAGGTGACGATCCCGCCGGCCTTCATCTCCAGCTCCACGAACGACAGCGCGCCGTTGTTGAACACCACGACCTTCACCGGCAGGTGCAGCTGGCGGAGGGTGATCAGCTCCCCGAGCAGCATCGCTACCCCGCCGTCGCCCGACAGCGAGACGACCTGACGACCGGGCTGGCTGGCCTGGGCCCCGATGGCCTGCGGCAGCGCGTTGGCCATGGATCCGTGGTTGAACGAGCCGATCAGCCGGCGCATGCCGTTCATCCGCAGGTAGCGGGCGGCCCAGATGCAGGGCGTGCCCACGTCCACGGTGAACACCGCGTTGTCGGCCGCAAGCCGGTCGATCGCGACGGCGACCGACTGCGGGTGCAGCGGCGACCGGCCCCGGCGTTCTTCGGCGAGCCGGTCCAGCCGGGCGCGGGCCCGGCGGTAGTGAGCGGTCATCCGGTCCAGGTGCGCCGAGTCGGTCTTGGCGGTGATCAGCGGCCGCAGGGCGTCGACGGTGTCGGCGACCGTGCCGACCAGCGGGACGTCGACGGGCACCCGGCGGCCGATCTGCTCACCGCGCACGTCGACCTGGATCACCGGCACGTCGCTGCGGGTAGAACGGGCGGTACGGGAAGTCGGTGCCGAGCATGAGCAGCGCGTCGCAGTGCTCCATGGCCCGGTAGCCCGAGCTGAAGCCGATCAGCCCGGTCATTCCGACGTCGAACCGGTTGTCGTACTCGACGAACTCCTTGCCGCGGAAGGCGTGCAGCACCGGCGCCTGCAGGGCTCCCGCGAGGTCGATGAGCTGCTGGTGCGCGCCCGCGCACCCGGCCCCGGCCAGGATCGTCACCCGGTTCGCGGAGTTCAGCACCTGGGCCGCTGCCGCCAGAGAGCCGTCGTCCGGCCGGATCACCGACGTCGTCGGGCGGATCGGCACCGCCTTGGCGCCGGACGGGACGTCGGCGAAGAACACCTCGCCCGGGATGACCACGACGCCTACCCCGCCGCGGGCCAGCGCCGTCCGCATCGCGATCTCCAGGACGCGCGGCATCTGCCCTGCCTCGCTGACGAGCTCGCAGTAGACGCTGCACTCCCGGAACAGGTTCTGCGGATGCGTCTCCTGGAAGTACTCCGAGCCGATCTCGTCCCCGGGGATATGGGCGGCGATCGCGAGCACCGGCACCCGGCTGCGGTTCGCGTCGTACAGGCCGTTGATCAGGTGCAGATTGCCCGGCCCGCAACTGGCCGCGCACACCGCGAGCTCGCCGGTCAGGGCCGCCTCACCGGCCGCGGCGAACGCTGCGCCCTCCTCGTGGCGCACGTGCTCCCAGGCGATGCCACCGTCCCGGCGCAACGCGTCGGTGAAGCCGTTCAGCGAGTCACCAGGAATCCCGTATACCCGCCGCACGCCCGACGCCTTCAACGTCGCGACCAAGATCTCGGCTACCGTGCTCGCCATCGTCCGCTCCTTCCTTCGGTCACGTGCGATCTCACCCGCGATCCATAGATGATCATGACGCCGCGCGAGGGAGCGCGCGGCGCAGGCCGTCGCGGCCCGCGGTAGTTGTCCCGCCGAAGCCCTGCCCGGCGCGTTGTGCCCATTGCGCCTCCGTGATCGCGTCCGGTTCGGCCGGAAGGTAATGGCTGAGGATGAGCTCGCCGACCCGCGCGCGCTCGGCCACCGCCCCCACCTCGGTGACGTCGGTGTGTAGTTGCGCCATCCGTTCGAGGGCGGGGCCGGTGAAGCCGTGCCGTCTGAGGTAATCGAGGTCGGCAACCTGGTGAACGAGGATGTCGGCGCCCTGGGCCAGGGCGATCAGATCGTCGTTCACCGCGGTGTCGCCGGAGAACACGACCGAGCCGTCCGCCGTGTCGAACCGGTACGCGAGGGCCGGCACCGCCCGGCCGTGCAGCACGGCCACGGTAGTAACCCGGACTGTTCCGTCGTCGGCGACGACGACCGGAGCCTGGACCTTGTCCTCGGTCCACGCCGGAGCGGCGATGTCGGTGGCCCGGACCAGCTGGCCCGCGTCCGGCATGCGGGCGTCCAGCGGCATAACGTTCAGATGGTAGGCGTAGCCGGCGATGACGCTCTCGACCAGGTCCGTGGTGCCCGCAGCCGGCCGTTCCGGGTGGATCGTGGTCACGCGGCGGAAGGCGGCATCACCGGCGGGCACCGTGCCAGGCCGCGACGGGCCGTAGACCTGGATCGGCGGCAGCGGGCCGTCGCCGCCGACCGGACGCCCCACGGGTAGAGGAGCATGCCGGGCAGATCACCGATGTGGTCCACGTGGAAGTGGGTGAGGAACACCGCTTCCAGCCGCGAGAAGTCGAGTCCCGCGTCGGCGAAGGCGGAAGGCGACCCGCGGCCGCAGTCGATGACGAAGACCCGCCCGTCGACGATGAGCGCCGATGAGATCCCTCCGCGTCCGGCGACCGGCAGGGGGCGCCCGCCGTCCCTAGGAGCACCAGTTCGGTGGCCATGTTTGCGGTACCGGGTGACTACCAGAGCCTGGCGAACAGCCAGAAGGCGGCTCCGGTACCCGCCCCGAAGGCGAGGTGGGCGCTGAGGTCCCTGGCCAGGGTCTTCGTGTCGTACTTCCAGATCGGCTTGTAGATGCCGGCCTCCGGGAGGATGACGTAGCCGGTGGCCCAGACCGCGGCGCCGAAGGGCAGGCCGTACAGGGGATCAGGCTCGCGCAGGGACCCGCCCAGGATGCCGTAGAGCGCCGCCGCCGACGACCCGTAGCCCCAGTGCATGGCGGTGCTGATCGGCCAGGCCCAGCGGTCCGGGAGTTCCCGATGCGTGAAGCCCTCGATCACCCGCTTGGCGAACTTCCCCGGGTCGGGGGCGTCCTCCCAGCTGTCGACCGGCCCGAACTCCCACTCCAGCGGGCTCTTCTTGCCGCCGCCGCGGCGGTACCTCGCGTACCAGACCGTGTCCAGGCAGACGGTCCCCGCCACCCCGGCCGCCAGACCTCCCACGACGGCCGCGAGCGGTGTCATCGGGTGCTTTCCAGTGCGCATGCCGGATCCGATCGCCGTCGGGATGCTGGGTCAGGCCGCTCAGGCTTGGGGCTGTCACAGGACGCCGCGGTGAGGTACCTAGTCTCCCAGCGCTGACAGCCGGAGGCTAGAGCGGCCGCCACGGCGGCGGGCGCTCACGGCTTGCGGGCGACCCCGCACCCGGACCGGCCAGCCAGGTACCGGACCGCGCGGCCCGGGAACCGTCGGTTGGCGCGCACCCCGGGTATGATCTCCGGCCGCAGCGCGATCACGTAGTCGCCGGCCGCCCGGTCAGCGGCGAAGTTGTCCTTGCCGCCCGGCCAGTAATCGTAGATCCTCGCAGGATGCGCCACGCCGGTGTCGAGCGGCGGCTCGGCGGCGGGCTCTGTCACCGACACGCCACCCAGCTTAGCCGCCCGGACACCACTGGTCCCGATTTGTCCGTGTCCGCGGGCCAGCCCGCGGGGCCAGCGCTCGGCGGGGAGCAAGCCCGGTATTCCGCGCCACCGGGGAGGAGCTCCCGATGACCAGCCCGCCGCCTTCCGCGTTCGGCGATTACCAGCTCGAGATCTACGGTGACGGGCTGCGCGGGGTGCTGCCTGCCTTCCCGATGGCGTACGCCGAACTCGAGGCCCGGGCCGCGCGAGCGCTGTCACCGTCGGTGCTGTCGTACGTCGCCGGCGGCGCGGGCACCGAGCACACCCAGCGCGCCAACGTGAGCGCGTTCCGCCGGTGGGGGCTGATCCCGCGCATGTTCGTCGGGGCCGCCCGGCGCGACCTGTCCGTCGAGCTGTTCGGCATGAAGCTGCCATCCCCGCTGCTCATGGCGCCGATAGGCGTGCTCGGTCCGTGCGCCCAGGACGGGCACGGCGACCTGGCCGCCGCCGCGGCCGCGGAGCAGGCCGGCGTCCCGATGATCGCCTCGACGCTCTCGGCCGATCCCTTGGAGGACGTAGCTGGCCGGTTCGGTGACACTCCTGGCTTCTTCCAGCTCTACACGCCCACCGACCGGGATCTGGCCGAGAGCCTGGTGCACCGCGCCGAGGCCGCGGGCTTCCAGGGCATCGTGGTCACGCTGGACACCTGGATCCCCGGCTGGCGCCCGCGCGACCTGGCCGCCAGCAACTTCCCGCAACTGCGCGGGCTGTGCCTGGCCAACTACACCACCGACCCGGTGTTCCGCGCCCGCCTCGGCCGCGATCGCGCCGACGACGCGGCCGCGGTCGTCGGGCTGTGGGCGCAGCTGTTCGGGAACCCGCTCACCTGGGACGACCTGCCCTGGCTGCGCTCGCTCACCACGCTGCCCCTGCTCGTCAAGGGCATCTGCCACCCGGACGATGCCCGCCGCGCGATCGACGGCGGGGTGGACGGGATCTACTGCTCGAACCACGGCGGCCGACAGGCCGACAACGGGCTGCCCGCGCTGGACTGCCTGCCCGGCGTGGTCGAGGCCGCGGGGGGCTCCCCCGTGCTCTTCGACTCCGGCGTCCGCTCGGGCGCCGACGTGATCAAGGCCATCGCTCTCGGCGCTACCGCGGTCGGCATCGGCCGGCCCTACGCCTACGGCCTCGCGATCGGCGGCGTGGACGGCATCGTCCACGTTCTGCGCAGCATCCTGGCCGAGGCCGACCTGATCATGGCGGTGGACGGCTACCCCGCTCTCGCCGACCTGAACCCCAGCGCCCTGCGCCGGACCTGCGATCACGGCTGACCCGGACAGAGCAAATACACAGCTGCCGCCGCGTGCGCCGGCCGTGGCCGGGCGAAAACCCGAGTTAGCCGGGCCGGTGGCGGCAGGTCGGCTTCCGGTTACCCGGGGCTGCCAGGCTCGGGTCATGCCGGCACCCGGATCGTGGAGCGCGGAGCCGCAGCCCGGCCGGGGAGCGTGGTTCGCGGCGGCGACGGCCGCGGTCGCGCGCAGGCTGCCGTTCGGCCCGGCCCGGGTCGTCGCCCCGAGCATGGCGCCCGTAACGGCCGTCACCCGCCGCCGCCCGGCCGGGCGTCACGCAGGGCTGGCCGTGACCCGGATCCGGACGAGCTCGCCGTCCCCCACCGGCGTCGGCTGGCCGGCCAGCGGGTCCTCGTCGAGCGCGTCCGGCCCGGCGAGCTCGACCGTTACCGCGAGCGTCTCGCCGGCGATCAGCTCCTGGTACGCCCGCATCGCGTGGCGCGCGGCCGGGGTGCCCGCGATGGTGAGGCTGATCCGGTCGGAGACGCCGAGGCCAGCGGCACGCCGCGCCTGCTGTACCGCGCGCACCACGTCCCGCGCCAGCCCTTCGGCCGCCAGTTCCGGGGTTACCTCGGTGTCGAGCAGGATGAAGCCGCCACCCGGCAGCACCGCGGTCGCGGCGGCCGCGCTGTCGGCGACCACCGTCTCGAGCGTGAACTCCCCCGGCTTGAGCTCGAAGCCGCCGCTGATCACGACGCCGGACGCGTCCGCCGACCAGTCGCCTGACTTGCTGGCCCTGATCGCCGCCTGAACGTCCCGGCCCAGCCGGGGCCCGGCCGCGCGGGCGTTGACGGTCAGCCGCTGTGAGATGCCGACCTGCTGCGCCGCGGCGTCCGCCACGTCGACCAGCGTCACTTCGCGCACGTTCACCTCGTCGGCGATCAGCGCCGTGAAGTCGGCCAGCGACTCGGCGTCGGCGGCGACCACGGTCAGTTCCGGCAGCGGCAGCCGCACCCGCAGCCCTCTGGCCTTGCGCAGGGATGCCGCGGCCGAGCACACCTCGCGGGCCCGGTCCATCGCGTTCACCAGGCCCGGGTCTGACGGCAGCCCGGAGGTGTCCGGCCAGTCGGTCAGGTGCACCGAGCGGCCGCCGGTCAGGCCGCGCCAGATCTCCTCGGTCGTCAGCGGCAGCAGCGGGGCGGCCACCCGGCAGGTGACCTCCAGCGCGGTGTACAGCGTGTCAAAGGCCTGCCGCGCTACTGACGGGTCGGTGCCGGCCGTGTCCCAGAACCGCTCCCGCGAGCGCCGGATGTACCAGTTGGTCAGCACGTCGACGAACGCGCGGACCGAGTCGCAGGCGTTCGCGACCTCGTAGTGATCAAGCTGCCAGGTGGTCGTCTCGACGAACTGGCGCAGCTTGGCCAGCAGGTACCGGTCGAGCAGGTCGGCCGAGTGCGCACCCGGCGACGCCTCGTACCCGGCCGCGTTGGCGTACAGCTGGAAGAAGTACCAGCTGTTCCACAACGGGATCAGCACCTGCCGGACGCCGTCCCTGATGCCCCGCTCGGTGACCACCAGGTTGCCGCCGCGCAGGATCGGCGAGGACATCAGGAACCAGCGCATGGCGTCGGCCCCGTCGCGGTCGAACACCTCCCGCACGTCCGGGTAATTGCGCAGCGACTTGGACATCTTCTGGCCGTCGGAGCCCAGCACGATGCCGTGGCTGACGCAGGTCTGGAACGCGGGCCGCTCGAACAGCGCCGCCGCCATCACGTGCATGGTGTAGAACCAGCCCCGGGTCTGCCCGATGTACTCGACGATGAAGTCACCGGGGAAGTGATGCTCGAACCAGCCGGCGTTCTCGAACGGGTAGTGCACCTGCGCGAACGACATCGAGCCGGACTCGAACCAGCAGTCCAGCACGTCAGTGACCCGGCGCATGACCGACCGGCCCGACGGGTCGTCCGGGTTGGGCCGGGTCAGCTCGTCGATGGCCGGCCGGTGCAGGTCGGTGACCTCGACGCCGAAGTCTGCCTGTAGCTCAGCCAGCGAGCCGTACACGTCGACCCGGGGAAACTCCGGGTTGTCGGACTTCCACACCGGGATCGGGCTGCCCCAGAACCGGTTGCGGCTGATGGACCAGTCGCGGGTGTTCTCCAGCCACTTGCCGAACTGGCCGTGCTTGACGTGCTCGGGCACCCAGCTGATCTGCTCGTTCAGCTTGAGCATCCGATCCCTGATGGCCGTGGTGGAGACGAACCACGAGGAGACTGCCATGTAGATCAGTGGCTTGCGGCACCGCCAGCAGTGCGGATAGGAGTGCTCATAGGTCTCATGCCGCAGCAGGACGGTGCCGCCCGTGGTGGACCCCCCCGTGGTGGACCCGCCCGTGGTGGAATCGCCCGCGACGGAATCGCCCGCCTGGTCCGGCCCGCTCGCGTCGAGCCGGGTCCGGGCCTTCAGATGGTCGATGATCGCGTAGTTGGCGTCGAAGACGTGCATCCCGGCATAGTCGCTGACCGGGTAGATGAACTTGCCGTCCGGGCCGACCGGCACCACCGGCGCGATGCCGTACTGATCGGTGAGCAGCTTGTCCTCTTCGCCGAAGGCCGGCGCCAGGTGCACCACGCCGGTGCCGTCGGCGGTGGTGACATAGTCGGCGTGCAGCACCACGTGCGAGTTCGGGTGCCCGAGGAAGTAGCTGAACGGCGGGGTGTACCGCAGCCCGACCAGCTCGGAGCCCTTGCACCGGCGGACGATCCGGTCCTGCGCGTCCGCGCCCAGTTCGCGGGCGTAGCCGGCAGCCGAGCCTCGGCCAGCAGGTATCGCTCGCTGTGCCCGGTCGCGGATGACTCGACCACGACGTAGTCCACGTCGCGATGCACCGCCATGGCCAGGTTGGACGGCAGGGTCCACGGCGTGGTCGTCCAGATCAGCGCGAGCTCGCCGGTCTCCAGCCGGTATCCGACCGTGACCGCCGGGTCCTGGCGCATCTGGTAGACGTCGTCGTCCATCCGCAGCTCGTGTGCGGACAGCGGGGTCTCGTCGTTCCAGCAATATGGGAGGCAGCGGAAGCCTTCGTAGGCCAGGCCCTTGTCGTAGAGCTGCTTGAACGCCCACATGACGCTTTCCATATAGGTCAGGTCCAGCGTCTTGTAGTCGTGGTCGAAATCGACCCACCGGGCCTGGCGGGTAACGTAGTCGCGCCATTCCTGCGTGTAGCGCAGCACGGAATCGCGGCACGCCTGGTTGAACTTGGCTATGCCGAGCTCGTCGATCTCTTCCTTGGTCTTGATGCCGAGCTGGCTCATCGCCTCAAGCTCGGCGGGCAGGCCGTGCGTATCCCAGCCGAAGCGCCGTTCCACCCGGCGGCCGCGCATCGTCTGGTAGCGCGGAATCAGGTCCTTCACGTAGCCGGTCAGCAGGTGCCCGTAGTGCGGCAAGCCGTTCGCGAACGGCGGGCCGTCGTAGAACACGAACTCGTTGGCCCCGTCCTGGCCCGCGGGGCGGTTCTCTACCGACGCGCGGAAGGTGTCGTCGGCCGCCCAGTACCTGAGCACCCGCTCCTCGATCTCGGGAAAGCGGGGGCTGGCCGGCACGCCGGCGGCGCCCGCGCCGTCGGTCAAGGCGGTCTCGTCGGTCGAGGCCTTGGGGTAGCTCATCGGTGGTCCTCCACGGTTGGTCCTGGCGCACGAGGACGACATCGCCCGGCCGCAGGATCGGCCCGGGCGGCACCGCGGTACCACCTCGCTTATCCCGGCCATTCCCGCGTGATCGGATGGCCGGAATCACTCATTCGCAGGCTGTGACGGGCCCGCCCGTCCGGTTCTAGTGAAGTGTCCGGTCTATCGGGCACTCGTTCTTCCGGAGGCTCCCCGGTGATAGCCGGATCAGCGCCGTGTTACTTCTAACGTACCAGTGAACTCTTTTCATCCGTCGTCGGCTGGCCCGCCACCAGACTGGGGCTTTCCCCGGTCCCGGCTTATCGTGGCAGGATGAGCGGCCCGGATGACGGCGAGCGGCTGCGGCCGTATATGCCGCCGGAGAGCGGCGGGTCTGCGGCAGGTGACGATGTCCTGGAAGCGGGCCGACGGCGGAGGCTGGTCCCTGGATGGCCGCGGACCGCCGCCCTCGTTCTGGGTGCCGCGGGGCTGCTGATCGGCCTGGCCGTCGGTTATGCGGCCGGCGCCCGGCACGCCGGGAAACCGCTCCCCCCGCCTCGCGCCACCTCGTCGCCGACCATGCCGTTGACCGTGGCCGGCGGCTTCCCGCTGAGCCAATCCGGCCCTGAGTGCTCCGCGCACACCGGTCATGAGCTGCAACTGGGCATGGAGGTCACGAATCTGTCGGCGACAGCGGTCACGCTCCGGCGGGTCCGGGTGGTACTTCCGCTGGGCGGGCTCAGGGAGACCTCGCAAGCCTGGGGACCCTGCGGTGAACTGCCGGCCGCGGCGCAGGCGTCCGGCTACGCTCTTGCTCCTACTCTCGGACCGGGAGCCAGCGCCTGGTTCACGGTCACCTTCCAGGTGCTGGTCAGGTGCCCGGGACCGCTGCCCGTCCAGTTCACCCTCGTCTACGACCAGGTAGGGCGGCCTGCCGGCGCCATGCCGCTGCCGAGCTTCCCCGACCTGAGCCAGGTTCCCTACCCAGGCTGCCCCTAACCGGCGGCACGGCCGGACCGGGCCGACCGCGGGCGGGGCGCGGCCGGCCGCAGGCCAGGGTATTGGCCAGTGGTCCCCCACGGGCGTGGCCGGCCGCGGCGGACGCGATGATGAAGGACCACAGAGCACATCGGCTTCAGCGGCAAGGGGTTGGATGAGCGCCAACTACGACGTCATCGTGGTGGGCGGCGGCTCGCCGGGCGAGCACTGCGCCGGCGAGCTGGCCGACGGCGGCCTCCGGGCGGCCCTGGTCGAGCGCAACCTGGTCGGAGGCGAGTGCTCCTACTGGGCGTGCATTCCGTCCAAGACGCTGCTGCGGCCCGGCGAGGCGGCGCATGATGCGCGCGAGGCGGCGGACACCGCCCAGGTCGACGTGGATGCGGCGCTGGCCTGGCGCGACTTCAAAGTCGCGGGCTACTCCGACGCCGGCCAGGAGCGCTGGCTGGCGGGCAAGGGCATCGACCTACTGCGCGGTACCGGTCGGCTGGCCGGCCCCAGCGTGGTCGAGGTCGACGGCACACCGCCGGGCACGTGGTGCTGGAGGTGCTGCGCGACACCATCCAGCCCTTCCCTACCTTCTCCGAGATTTACGTCGCCGCGCTGAAAGCACTCCGCGGCAAGATCACGGCCGCCCGCCAGCCGCCGGCCCGGACCCCTGGATGACCACCGAGATCACGCCGCTCACCCCGCACCCGAGCGACCCGGCGGACAGCCGGATCGCCGGTCACTGAGCTGGCCGGGCGGTTCCGCTATCCTGCCCGTGCCAGACCCTTGACGGGTCCGGTACCCGGACCGCGGCGCGGCCCGGGCCGCGCGGAGCGCGAGGGAGGGCCCATGCCGGAGCATTCGCCCCACCGGGTGGTCGTGATCGGTGCCGGGTTCGGCGGGATCGGGATGGCCGTGGCGCTGAAGCAAGCGGGCATCGAGGACTTCCTGATCCTCGACCGGGGCGACGACCTCGGGGGCATCTGGCGGGATAACACCTACCCGGGCCTGTGCTGCGACGTGCCGTCGGCTCTGTACTCGTTCTCGTTCTGGCCGTGGCGCTGGAGCCGCCGCTTCCCGCCGCGGCAGGAGATCCTGGACTACCTGCGCGCGCTGTCCGACGACCGCGGGCTCGGACCGCACCTGCGCCTGCGCTCGGGCGTCGCGGCCGCCGAGTTCGACGAGCGCCGCGCGCTGTGGAACCTCACCCTGGAGGATGGCGGGACGCTGCAGGCCACCGCGGTCGTCTCGGCCGTCGGCCAGCTCAGCCGGCCTGCCCTTACCGACATCCCGGGCCGGGACGATTTCGCCGGCCCATCGTGGCACTCCGCCCGCTGGGACCACAGCGTCGACCTTACCGGCCGGCGGGCGGCCGTCGTGGGCACCGGCGCGAGCGCCATCCAGTTCGTGCCCGAGATCGCCAAGGACGCTGCCCAAGTCGACATCTACCAGCGCAGCGCCCCGTACATACTGCCCAAGTCCGACCGGGCCTACGGCGACGCCGAGCAGGTCCTGCGCGACCGGGTCCCCGCGGTGCGCCAGGCCGACCGGCTGCGCACCTTCCTCTATGGTGAGCTGCTCACCAGCGGTTTCGTGATGTCGCGCAGGCTCCTGGCCGCGCCGATGCAGCTGTGGCGGCGTCAGCTCGACACGCAGATCACCGACCCGCAGCTGCGCTCCAAGTGCGTTCCGGACTACGTGATGGGCTGCAAGCGGGTGCTGTTCTCGGACGACTGGTATCCGACGCTGGTCCGGCCGAACGTCGACCTCGTCACCGACCCGGTCGAGCGCATCGCCCCCGACGGCGTGGTCACGGCCGACGGCACCGTCCGCCCGGCGGACGTGATCATCTACGGCACCGGGTTCCAGACGCTCGACTTCCTGGCCCCGATGTCGGTGACCGGCCTCGGCGGGCGCCAGCTGCGCGAGGCCTGGCACGACGGGGCCGAGGCGTACCTCGGGATCACCGTCTCGGGCTTCCCGAACTTCTTCATGCTCTACGGGCCCAACACCAACCTCGGCGGCAATTCCATCATCTACATGCTCGAAGGCCAGATCGCCTACGTGGCCGAGGCCCTGGCCGCCCTCAACGAGGAGGGCCTCGACTGGATCGACGTGCGGCCCGAGGTGCAAACCGCGTTCAACGCGTGGGTCGCGGCGGCGAGCCGCACCTCGGTGTGGGAGAGCGGGTGCCGCAGCTGGTACACGACAGCCTCCGGACGGAACACCAACAACTGGCCCGTCCAGACCTTCCTCTACCGGCGCCGGGTCCGCCGCTTCGACCTCGGCCGGTACCGGGCCATGCCGAGGCGACCCGCCCCCGCCGAAGCCGGGGCGGGCGCATGAACGGGTCAGCGGGCAATACCGGGGGGACGGGCCGGTGGGAGCGAGCCCGGAAGCGAGCAGGCAACACCCGCGTGCCGCCGGCGCTGATGCGCCTCGGGGCGCGGCAGCTCGGCCGCCGCGTCCTCGACCCCGGCCTCCCCTGGGAGGTGCAGCGCCGGCGGCTGGACCAGGTCACGCGGGGCGCGGTGGTGCCCCGGGGCACGACCGTGGCCGAGCAGGTGCTGAACGGGGTGCCCGCCCAGGTGGTGACGGCCGGCGGGACGCGTCCCGGCCGCACCGTCGTCCACTTCCACGGCGGCGGCTACTGCGTGGGCTCCGCGCGCACGACGCGGGCCTGGGCGGCGCACCTGAGCGCCCAGGCGACGTGCCGGGTCGTGCTGCCCGAATACCGGCTGGCGCCCGAGCATCCCCATCCCGCCGCGCTCGACGACGCCCGGGCGGTCATGAAGGCGCTGCTCGGCGACGCCGCTCCCGCCTCGGTTGTGGTATCGGGCGACTCGGCCGGCGGGGGGCTCGCCCTGTCCGCCGTGCTGGCGGGGCGTAACGGCTCCGAGAGCCTTCCCGCCGGGTGCATCCTCGTGTCGCCGTGGCTCGACCTCAGCCGGGACCCCCGGGAACAGCCGGAGCTGGTTCGCCGGGACGTACTGCTCAGCCCGGGCTGGCTCGAGGCCTGCGCCGCCGCGTACGCGGGGCGGTCGGACCGGGCGGACCCCGCGGTCTCGCCGCTGCTCGGCGCGCACGCCGGGCTGCCGCCGCTGCTGATCCAGGCCGGATCCGACGAGCTGCTCGCCCCCGACGCCGAGCGCCTGGCCGCCAGCGCCTCGGCCGCCGGGGTGGACGTCACCTACACCCGGTGGCCGGGCATGTGGCACGACTTCGCGCTGCAGCCCGGCCTTCTCGCCGCCGCCGACAGCGCGGTGTCCCAGGCCGCCTGGTTCGTGGAGACCGTGACCGGTTCCTGACCCGCGACCCCCGCGGGTCAGCGGTTCCTGACCGCCCACCGGCGGTAGGCGATGCTCCCCGCGCCGACCAGTATCGCCGCCACGCCCAGCACGAGGATCCAGGTGCCCCGGAATCCGGCCGTGCCGCCGCCGCCCGTGGCCGGGGCCACGGGCGGGACCGGGCTGCTGGGCGAGGCACTCGTCGGCGCCGTCGTGGGCGAGTTGGTGGGGGGCTGGGCAGTGGGGGGCGAGGTATCGGGCGCGGTCGGCGCGCTGGTGGAGGGCGACGCCGAGGTAGGCGGTGTTGCCGGAGACGATTCTGAGGGTGAGGATGTAGGAGGCAGTGGTGTCGTTGGAGATGTCGTGCAGGCCGAGATCGCCGCGGAAGCGAGTATGACTGCGATGCCGCAGCCAAGCGCGGCCAGCCTGGCGCTAAGCCCCGTCCTCGCCGTGGTGGTACGTCCCCTCATGGAAACTCCCCGAAAGCGCCGAGGGCCATAAAAGTAATGCCCATAGACGGCACCGGCATGCAATGGCCTGTTCTGCACTGGAATATCAGGCTACGCGATTAGAACCGCCTGGGGAAGACGGAGGGAGGGGCGACGGTATTGGGGGAGGTGAAGTGGCGGCGGGTCGCCGGGTTTCGTGTGGTCATGTCCTGGCCGCAGGCCGGGTACGCTCCCCCGCCTAGGGCGCCGGGGGGCCGCGCGCCGCCCAGCCGGGCCCGGGAAGACCGGGCGCCGGGCTGCCCCGGGCCGGGGAGCCTCCGGGCCCGGGTGGCCGGGATGGCAAGCGTCGTTCTCATTCTGGGCGGGGCCGCGACCGTGGGCTACGTGATCGGTGCCCAGCAGCATGCGCCGCAGCCCTCCCCGGCGGCGGCGGGCGCGACCGGGCCGCCCCCGTTCAAGGTGCACGGGCTATCGCTGCCGCGCTCGGTACCGGTGTCGGTGGATATCCCGGCCATCGGCGTGAACTCGAAACTGCTGCACCTCGGCATCACCGCCGACGGCATGATCCAGGTACCGTCGCTCGACACGGAGGCGAGCGAGGCGGCCTGGTACAAGTACTCGGCCACGCCCGGCCAGATCGGGGCGTCGGTCATCGAAGGCCACGTGGACAGCTATCTGGGACCGGCCGTCTTCTTCCGGCTGGGGGCCCTCCGCCCCGGGGACAACGTCGACGTGAAGCTGGCCGACGGCATCACCGCCGTATTCCGCGTCACGGGGGTACGTGAGTACGCCAAATCCAATTTCCCGGCGAAAACCATCTACAGTGCGATCGGCTACGCGGCCCTGCGCCTGATTACGTGCGGCGGCGCTTTCGACTACGCGACCGGTCATTACCTGAGTTCCACTGTTGTATTCGCCTCGCTGACCTATTCGCGCCCGGCCGGCAGCTGAGGCGCTCAGCCCTTACCCGGGTTGAAAACTCCCCGCGGGTCCAGCGCGCGGCGCACCGCGGCCTGCAGCGCGACCGACCCCGGGTCGAGTTCCCGGCGCATGCCGTCACGCTTCAGGATCCCGACGCCGTGCTCGCCGGTGACGGTGCCACCCAGGGCAATGGCCGCATCGAGGAACTCCTCGAACGCGGCCTGCGCCGCAGCGCGCGCGGCCTCGTCGCCGGCCGGCGTGATCAGCAGCGGGTGCAGGTTCCCGTCGCCCGCGTGCGCGATCGTCGCGATCTTCACGCCATGGCGCGCCGCGATCACGCTGACCTGCTCGAGCATCGCGGGGACCTTGGACCGCGGCACGCAGACATCCTCGGTGAGCACCGGGCCGAGCCGCTCGAGCGCCGGGTAGGCCAGCCGCCGGGCCTCGAACAGCGCCTCGGCCTCGGCGTCGTCGGTCGACTGCTCGACCCAGATCGCTCCCGCGTCGGTCATGGTCGCGGCGATCGCCTCGGACTCGGCGCCCCCCGAATCCCCTGGCGTGTCCACGCGGGCCAGCAGCAGCGCCGTGGCGTCCGACTCGATGCCCAGGTGCTTCCACTCCTCGACCGCCTCCAGGCAGGCGCGGTCGAGAAGCTCCAGAACGGCCGGGGTCAGCCCCCGCCGGGTGATCTGCGCCACGGCCTCGCCGGATGCGACCAGGTCGGCGAACGCGCCCACAACGGTCCGCGGCGTGCCGACCGGCGCAGGCCGCAGCCGCAGCGTCACCTCGGTCACCACGCCCAGCGTGCCCTCGGATCCGACGAAGAGCCCGACCAGGTCGAGCCCGGCGACCCCCTTCGTGGTGCGCCGGCCCAGGCGCACGGCCTCGCCGTAGGCCACGGGACCGCCGACCACCGCGCGCAGGCCCAGGACGTACTCGCGGGTGACGCCGTACTTCAGGCAGCACAGGCCGCCCGCGTTGGTGGCGACGTTGCCGCCGATGGTGGACCACGGAGCGCTGGCCGGGTCGGGCGGGTACCACAGGCCGTGCTCGGCGACGGCGTCCTTGACGTCGTTGTTGACCGCGCCCGGCTGCACCACGGCCAGGAGGTTGTCGGGATCGATCTCGAGGACCCGGTTCATCCGCGACAGGTCGAGGATCACGCAGTCGCCGACCGCGTTGGCGCCGCCGGACAACCCGGTACCCGCGCCCCGCGGCACGATCGGGGCGCCCAGGCCCGCGCAGGTGCGTACCACGTGCTGCACCTCGGCCTCGGACCGCGCGCGCACCGCGGCGGCGGCGCGGCCGGCCGGCGCCCACTCGGCCTCGTCGTGGGACAGGACGGCGAGCACGTCAGGGTCCGTGACGACGCGGTCACCGGGCAGTCCCCGGCTCAGCGCCTCTACCAGCACGCCGGCCCTGGTCATGTCATACCTCCTGGCGCGATCAGCCGGATCGTACCCATGGCCGGCCGGTGCCGCGCCAGTCCCCGCCACTCTGCCGACGGCGGTTGACAGGCCCAGATTAAAATGCGCAGACTAATCTGCGATGAATCTGAGCCGCCTCATGATCCTCGGCCTGCTGGCCGGGCGCGGGCCGATGCACGGCCACCAGATCCGCCGGACCGCGGAGCTGACGAACGCCGGGGGGTGGGGCGGGATCACCGGCGGGGCGCTGTACGCGGAGCTGCGCAAGCTCGATGGTGAAGGGCTGATCCGGGTCGTCCGCGAGGAGCAGGTAGGCCGGCGCCCGGCCCGGACGGTGTATCAGATCACCGAGGAGGGGCGGCTGGAACTCGTCGTCCAGCGGGACGCCGCCCTGGAAGTCGTGTTCGGATCCGCCGATCCGGTGTCGGTGGTGCTGCTGTTCGCGGCCGGGCCGGACGCCCCGGAACTGGCCGAGCGGCTCGCCGCCCGGCGCCGCCGGGTGGCGGGGCAGCTGGCGGCGATGACCGGGGAGCGCGAGCGGCTGACCGGGCAGGGGGTGCTGCCGCCGCGGGCCGTGGCCGCGTTCCGCCGCGGGGAGCTGCGGCTCGAGGCCGAGCTGCGGTGGCACGAGGAATTCGAGCGCGGGCTCGCGGCGGCCGGCGCTCGCGGCCGCGGCCTGCGCGTCCTGGGTACTGCCCCAGCGTCGGACGGACGTTGAGCCGGCCGGCGGGCGCGTCCGCGCGGGTGCGCTGATGCGGTCCCCGGCCGTCGCCGCACCGCCCGGGCGCGCGAACCCGGCGGGGCAGCTGCTGGCGGTCAACCTCACCGTCTGCCTGCTGCTGCTGATCCAGTACCTGCTCGGCATGGTCGTGAACCTGTTCGTCACCCTTCCCGGCCGGCATCCCGGCGCCAACGCCAGCGACTATTTCACCGGCTCGGCCTCCGGCCTCGGCTGGGTGATTTCCGATGGCCCCGCCTGGGCCGCCGCCCACACCGCCTTCGGGATCGCGCTGGCGCTGGCTGCCGTGGCTACCGTCGCGGTGACCTGGCGGGGCAGCCGCGCGGCTACCGCGATGTCGGTGCTCGGCGCGCTGGCCATCCTGGGGGCCGGGTTCAACGGGGCGAGCTTCGTCGACTACGGGCACAACTTCAGCTCGATGATCATGGCCGGGCTGTGGGCCCTGGCCTTGGCCTGCTACATCGCGGGGGTGTTCCTCGCCGCCCGCCGCCTCGGCCGGGAGCCGGCCTGACCGGCGGCGGGTAGCGCTCCCCGGACGGGCCGGCCCGGCTACGTCCGGCCGTCCAGCCGGACGTTCCAGACCTGGGCCTGGAAGGTTCCGGACGGATCGGCCGGCAGCCTAGTGAACCAGATCAGCACGTAACGGCCACGGGCGGGCGCGGCGAACCGGAACCGCACCACTCCCCCGGCGTCGGCCGCGTGCGCCACCGGCTGCAGGCCCGCCAGCGCGGGAGCGGCGCCGATCCGGATCTGCAGGTTCGCGCCGCGGACGCGGCCGAGCGCGACCTGGGCGGCCGTGAGCGTGACCGGACGGCCCATGTCCAGCAGCAGGCCGGTCCCCGGGTACAGGTTCCCGAACCGGGCCGTGCTGTACCAGTCGGTGCGCCAGCCACCACCGGGCTGGCCGCCGATCGCCTGGCGGGCGAGCTGGGGATTGTCGCCGCCGCCCGGGCCGAACGCCGCGACGCTGACCGGGACCAGCCGCTGCGGCGGCGCCGCGGCGGCCGGGGACGGCGCCGCGATGGCCGGATTCGGCGCCGCGATGGCCGGATTCGGCTTGCTCCGGGCGGCGTCATGGCCCACGGCCGTGTGCTTACTGGCCGCCGACGGGGTAACCGCCGCTCGCTGCGGGCTGGCCAGCAGGAAGTACCCCCCGAATCCGACCGCCACGATCAGCACCACTCCGAGGACCACGATCCAGGTCAGGTAGCGCCGGGCCTCGGAAGCGGCGGACCCCGCCACCCGGCCCGCCGCGGACCGGCTCAGCCAGAGCCGCACGGTCGTATAGGCGACACCCGCCAGGTCCACCGCCGCGGCCAGCCCGTGCCCAGGGACCGCGTCGGCCGCTGCCACGCGCGCCGGCGCTGCGGGCCGATCTGGCCCGGGCGGCGGCGGAGCCTGCTCCGAGGTGGCCAGCAACTCATCCAGGCTGACCGCGGACCACGGGCCCGGCGCGCGGTGCAGAGCGTCGTACTCCTGGATCAGCGGCTCGGAATCGGCGCCCACGACCTTAGCGATGCTGCGGATGTTCCCCCTGGCGTAGAAGTCGCCGCCGCACGTGGAGTAGTCGTCGTCCTCGATCGCCCTGATGATCTTTTCCCGGATCCGGGTCTGCTCGCTGACCTCGGCGACGGTGAGGCCAGCCCGGTGGCGTGCTTCCGCCAGGGCCTGACCGATGGTCACGCGGCGCCTCCCCTGCTCTCCCGCGCCGCCCCGTCAGCAGCGCGGGCGGCCCTGACCACATCATTGCCCCCGGGACCCGTGCGGAACCGTAACCCTCGCGGCGCGTCGGGCGGGTGGCCTCTTCCGGCTCTTTGACATCGTGCCACAGGCTGCCCGCAATTGCGCCGTGTCCTGGGGTTATGTCCGTGTTAGGGGCGGCGCCGCCGATCGCCCGGCGGCCCTCAGGGTTGTTCCGCTTCGGGCGGGTGGTCGCCCGTTTCCTGTGCTACCGAGCGGATGTAGGGCATGAGCAGTTCCGCCATGCGCTGCGGCGCGCCGGTCAGTTCGCGGGCGGCGGCGCGCAGGTCCTCGTCGGTCGCGCTGCCGATCAGGTCAGCCTCCTCGGCGGTGAACGGCCGTCCGTCACGGTGCACGAACCGCGGGCTGGAACCGGTGCGCTCCACGTCGAAGTCGGTGAGCAGCGCCACCACCTCAGGTCGTGCGGCCATGATTCCTCCTTGGCCGCACGCTAGCCGGTGACCCCGGCATGCCCTCAGCCCGGGGTGAGAATGGCCCGGCCGCGGATCCGGCCCCGGCGCAGGTCCTCGATGGCATCCCCGGCGGCCTCCAGCGGGTAGGAGCTGGACCGGAGCTTGATCTTGCCCTGCGCGGCGAGGACCGCGAGGCCGGCGAGATCGGTGCCGGTGCCGATGAGATTGGCCACGATGCTGATCTCGCCCAGCACCAGGGGGATGGTGGGGAGGGTCACGGTGCCGCCGTAGCCGACCAGATAGTACGTGCCTCCCGGGCGCAGCATGGCCACGGAGTCACCGATCGTGGCGTCTTCCCCGACGAAGTCGAAGACCGCGTCGGCGCCGGAGCCGGTGAGGTCACGGACCTGCTGTGCGTGGCGCCCGTCGGCGGTGACCACGTGGTCCGCGCCGCAGTCCAGGGCGAGCTTCAGCGCATCCTCGCTGGTGTCCACCGCGATGATCTCCGCCGGGGTCATCGCCTTGAGGCACTGGACGCCGATGTGGCCGAGCCCGCCGACCCCCACGGCGACGGCGGATGAGCCCGCGCCCAGCGCGGGGACGGCCTTGCGGACCGCGTGGTAGGCGGTCAGCCCGGCGTCGGCCAGCGCGGCCAGCCCGGCTGGCTCGGCGCCGGCGTCGAGCTTGACAATCGCCCGTGCGCTGGTCTTGAACAGCTCGGCCATCCCGCCGGCGCGGGTGACGCCGGGGAGGCTGGGGCCAGCCGCGCACCGCATGTCGTCTCCGGCCCGGCAGGCGCCGCACACGCCGCAGGTGAGGTTCGGGTGGCAGATGACCGGGTCGCCGACGGCCGCGTGCTCGACCGCCGGGCCTACCGCGTAGACCCAGCCGGCGTTCTCGTGCCCGATGACGAGCGGCAGTTCCGCCGGGATGAAGTCGGCGAGCCAGCCGTCGATGATATGCAGGTCGGTGCGGCACAGCCCGGCGCCGCCGATCCGGACGATGACATCATCCGGCCCGGTCACCCGGGGTTCTGGCACGTCGTCCAGCCGCGGCGGCTGCCCGTATGAGTGGACTCGGATCGCCTTCATGGTGGCCCCCTCCCTGTCCGCCCGCCAGCACACCCCGGCCGCGTGCAGCCCGGATGCAGGAAGTGTGTGCGCGGCGTGGAACGGGGCCCGGCCGGCTAGCGCTCGTTGACCAGGGCGATCTTGCCCGGCGGGTGCGGGCTGGTCAGCATCGCGAACGCCGCGGGGGCGTCGTCGAACGCGAACGTCCGCGCCATCGGCACGACCAGGTTCCCGGCCCGGGCCAGCTCCAGGATGCGGCTGCGCGCGCGAGCGCGGAACGGCCCGCTCTCCGGGTTCGACGCGCCGACGAAGACGTACCCGTCGGCCTTGGCCCGGGGCGCGGCGGCAATCGTGACCACCCGGCTGCGGTCTTTGACCAGCGCGAGCGACACGTCGCCGGCCTCGTCGCTGCCGACGGTGTCCAGCGCGGCGGCGACGCCCTCCGGGGCGGCGGCTCGTACCCGCTCGGCCAGGCCCGGCCCGTACCCGACGGGCATCCCGCCGAACCGCCGGACGAACTCGAAGTTCGCCGGGCCGGCGGTCCCTACCACCCGCACGCCGAGCTGCCGGGCCTGCTGGAGCACGCTGACGCCGACGGCGCCGGCGGCGCCGTGCAGGAGCACGGTCTCGCCGCGCCGGGCGCCCGAGACGTGCAGCAGGTCGGCCGCGGTGGTCCCGACGAGCAGGAGGTTGGCGGCCTCCGGGAAACCCAGCGCCGGCGGCTTGCCGAACACGCTGGACGACGCGGCCGTGATCGCGGTCGTGTATCCGCCGCTGACCTGCCAGGCGATGACCTCATCCCCGATCCCCCCGCCCCCCGACGCGAGCTGCGTGCCGGGCCCGAGCGCGGTCACGACCCCGGCCACCTCGAAGCCGATCGACAGCGGCAGCAGCCCGCGGTCCTGGCCCGGAGCGATATGCTTGGCGTCGGCGGGATTCATGCCGACCGCGCGCACGCCAAGGGTCACCTGGCCGGGCCCGGGATCGGCCGCGTCGACGTCGATGCAGCGCAGGACCTCGGGGCCGCCGAAGTCCACGGCCACCCACTTCCTCGCCTCGATCACCTGCTTCTCGCCTCCTGCCGGGAACTCCGGGGTAGGGAAGGCGCGCCCGGCCCGGATCAGGAGCGGCGCTTGGCCTTCGCGACGTTCGCCTTCAGCTCGGCGACGTTCTGGCGGGTGACGAACGCCGGCTGGCCCGCGTCCACCCGCCAGCTCTCGTCGAGGCCGCCGATGTCCACCGCGTCGAAGCCGAACTCGTCGTAGAGCCGGGCGACCAGTTGCTTGGCCGCCGGGTCGTCTCCGGCGAGCGCGAGCGCCCGGCGCTTGGGGTCGCCCTCCGGGTGGCCGTCGCCCGACATGTCCGCGGCGTCGACCATGCTGAAGGCGCGCACGACCTTGCTCGTGCGCAGGCGGGCCTGCAGCAGCCCGGGCGCCGTGGTCGTGCCGTTGTCGATCTCGGCGATGTGGCCGAGGCGGTCGGGGAAATAGTTGATGGTGGTGATGACGACCTTGCCCGCCAGCGGCTCGACGGGCACCTGGTCGATGGTGGTAATGGGGATCGCGACGATCGCGAAGTCGGCGGCGGCGGCCGCTGCGGCGGGCGTGGCCGCCGCGGCTTTCGGCCCGAGATCGGCGACCAGGCCGCCGAGCGTGTCCGGCTCCTGCGAGTTGCTGATCACGACGTCATACCCGTGGGCGATAGCGGCCCGGGCGAGGCTGCTGCCGACGTGTCCGCTGCCGAGGATCCCGATCGTGGTCATAGTCGCTACCCTCCTTGCTGGGATGGCTGACAGCCACGCCGAAGCTACCTCATAGCCTTCCATGGAATCTACCCTTATAGAAGTAATATCTTCGGAAGCCACCAGCCACGGGGCGCTGGCGGGCGACATCGGGAGGTGGGCCCGGTCGTGTTGGACCTCAGGCGGCTGTTCGACGACCTGATCCGGTTCGAGATCCAGCTCTGGAATGCGGTCGACGCCAGGCTGCGGGGCGAGTTCGGCCTGCCGCTGTCGCACTTCGAGCCCATGTCGGTGATGGACCGGCTGCCGGGCTGCCGCGTCTATGACATCGCGAGCGAACTGGGCATCACGACCGGCGGCACGAGCAAGCTCGTCGACCGGATCGAGGCCAGCGGCTACTGCCGGCGGCTGCCGAACCCGGCCGACCGGCGGTCGTCGCTGCTGGAGCTGACGCCGGAGGGCCGGCGGGTGTTCGCGGAGGCCGGGATGGCCTTCGACGAGGAACTGCAGCGCTGGCTCGGTGAGCCGCTGCCGGACCGGACCCTGCGGCAGTTCGCGGCGGCCCTGGCCCGCCTCCGGGACGCCGGCCAGGACGTGCGCGTGGAAGACACCGCCTAGCCGCGGGCCGGCCCGCGGCCAGGCCCCGCGCCATGAATATTCCATGGAACGCACTGGTGTAGCTTGGCGTCATGGCCGTGACCAGTGACGCCGAGTGGCCCGCGGCGGCGGTCGCGGGCCTGACCCGCAGCGACCCGCGCGGTCCGGGGATCACCCGGTTCCGCCAGGGCGACGGCTTCGGGTATCGCGACCCGTCGGGCGCGGAGGTCACCGACGCCGGCACGCTGGCGCGCATCCGGGGCCTCGCGCTGCCGCCCGCGTGGACCGGCGTCTGGATCTCGCCGGACCCGCTGGGCCACATCCAGGCCACCGGCGTGGACAGCCGCGGCCGGACCCAGTACCGGTATCACCAGCTGTGGCGGGAGCAGCGTGACGCCCAGAAGTTCGAGCACATGCTGCGCTTCGCCACCGCGCTGCCGGCCCTGCGGGCCGCGACCCTGCACGACCTGAACCGCCGGGCCCTCGACCGCGGGCGGGTCACCGCCAGCGCGGTCCGGCTGATCGACCTCGGCCTCTTCCGCATCGGCGGCGAGCGGTACGCCGAGCTTGATCACCACTACGGCGCCGCGACGCTGGAGAAACGGCACGTCAGCGTGCGGCGCGACGGCGTCGTGTTCGACTATATCGCCAAGGAGGGCAAGCGAAGGGCCATAACCGTCACGGACCCCGCGGTCCGGTCGACCGTGCGCACGCTGGCCCGCAGCGACAACGGGCTGGACGCGCTGTTCACCTGGCCGGAGGGCGACTCCTGGCACCAGCTGCACTCCCACGACGTGAACGCCTACATCGCCGACCACGCCGGCGCGCACTTCACGGCGAAGGAGTTCCGGACCTGGAACGCCACCGTCCTGATGGCGTTGCTGCTCGCGAACGCGGGCCCGCCGACCACCCCCCGACAGGCCAAGAGCGTGATCACCGCCAGCGTCCGGGGAGTGGCGGACTGGCTGGGCGACACGCCGGCGGTGGCGCGCGCCTCGTACATCGATCCCCGGCTGATCGCCCGGTACTCCTCCGACGGCGGCCTGGCCACAATCCCGGTGGGGCCGGCGGAGCTCCCGGTGAGCGCGGACGCCGAGGCCGCGGTGGCCGCGCTGCTCGCGGCCAGAGCTTGACGCTAACCTGCCTCACCGGAAAGCTTGTTCCATGGAACTTGCTTCCATAAGAGGCGCATACTAGCGTGACCCTGAACGGAGGATGCGATGAAGCTCGGGATCCTCGGCACTGGCCACGTCGCCACCACCCTGGGCGGCGCGTGGGGCAAGACGCACGACATCACGCTCGGCTCCCGCGAGCCGGCCGGGAAGGACCCCGGCCTCCCGGTCCGGTCACTGGCTGCCACGGTCGCCGCGGCCGATGTCGTCGTGAACGCGATCCTCGGATCGGTCGCGGTGGAGGTGATTTCCGGCATCGAGGCCGGGGCGTTCGCGGGCAAGACCCTCATGGACGTCGCGAACGCGACCACGCCGTCGTTCGGCCTCCTGTACCCGGACTCCAGCCTGGGCGAGAAGCTCCAGGCCGCGCGGCCGGACGCGCGCGTGGTGAAGACGCTGAATACCGCCGCGATCACGACGGGCGTGAACCCGTCCGTGATCGGGCCGAGTTCGGTGTTCCTGTCCGGCGACGACGCGGGCGCCAAGCAGCAGACCGCGGAGCTGCTGCGCGACCTGGGCTGGTCCGACGATGACATCGTGGACCTGGGCGGCATCGAGACGGCCCGCGGTCCCGAGCATTACCTGGTGCTGTTCGCCGAGCTGGCCGGCGTGCTCAAGACCGAGGCCTTTAACATCCGCGTCGTCCGCTGACGCAGCCCGTCATGGCCGACGAGAAAGCGCCGCCGGAGTTCATGAGCGCGCTGGTGACCGAGCACTTCGCGCTGCAGTCCGCCGCTAGCTCGACCATCAGCGAGAGCGGCAGCCGCGTGGCGATCTACCTGTCCGCGCTGTCCAGCGGCCTGGTCGCGATCGGGTTCGCGAGCTCGTCGCCGCACGCCCTGGCCGCGCTGGCGTTCACCGTCCTGCCGACGGTGTTCGTGCTCGGCTGGTTCACGATCGTCCGGCTCATCGACACCAGCGTAGCCAACGTCGTGTCGCTGCGGCGGATCGAGCTCATCCGGCAGTACTACGCGTCGATCGTCCCCTCCGCGGCCGCCTACTTCCAGCCGGACGAGCCCGTGACCGGCACCCGGGGGGTGCGCTACGGCCGCTGGTCATTCCTGTTCACGATGGCCAGCATGGTCATCGTCGTCAACTCGGTCCTCGGCGGGGCCACCGTGGCCCTCGTCGGAACGCTGGGCGTCAAGGCCCCGGTGGCCATCTCCACGGTCGTCGGGGTCGTCGCGGGACTGGCCCTGCTCACGGCGGCCCTGCGCTACGAGCACCGGCGGCTCACCCCCCAGGTCCTGATCTCACACGGCCCGGCCGACGCGACGCAGGACTGAACGGCACGGCGGGGGTTCTGTCCAGCCTGGCCAGGTCCTGTCATCCGGCCTTCAGCGACTCCTGCACCATTGAGCTCAGCGAGGGAGTCGACGATCCCTTCCGGGTGACGTTCCCGATGGCCGGGGCCGGCGCGCCCGCCGTCACCGGGAAAGCGGTCAGCACCTCGTTCCGGGCCGCATCCGCGCTGGGATACCCGTCCTTCGCCGGCGTGGTCGTGCACTCCTGGGTGGAGCGCGACCCGACCGAGGACGACGCGATCATCGCCCGGCTGCTGGTCGACCGGGCCGTCGCGCTGGTGCACGCCGAACGCCTGGCCCAGTCGGCGGCGCAAGCCGACGAACGGGCGGCAAAGCTCGCGATCGAGCTGATCACCAGCCTGGTGGAGGGCGAGGCGATCGGCATCCTCACCACGAAGCACAAGGCCGCGCGGGAAGAAGCGCTCTGGCTCCTGCGCCAGGCGAGCCACGCCAGCCACCGCAAGCTCTACGAGGTCGCCACCGACGTGGTCCGCACCGGCGACCTGCAGCGGCCGCCGCATCGCGGCGCCTGCTCAGGCGGCCGACGGGATGGCGGCGAGCAGCGCGCGCGCCCAGTCGCGGTAACCAGCCTGGCTGGGATGAAAGCAGTCGGACGCAAACTTCCCGTTCCAGGGCGGCAGGAAGTGGGCGGACACCTCGGCGACCGGCAGGTCGCGCCCCCGGGCAGCCTCGTGAATGGTCCGGTTGACCCGGGTTACGTAGGGCACGCTGGCCGGGCCGAGGATCCCCCAGATCCCGGTGGGCAGCGGCAGGTCGAGGAGGACCGTCTCGTCGGGGACGGCCTCGACGAGAGACCGCAGGTCGCGCAGCACCTTAGCGGGAGCGGAGTACAGGATGTCGTTGGCCCCGATGCCAGCCCTCTTGACATAAACGGCCAATTCGACGAGAGATGAACGAACCTAAACGAATAGGCCACTAAATGTCAACGCGCCGGTAACATTTGCCGCCAGCCACCCCGGGCGGTCTTTGCGGCCCCGTAGCCGGCCCGGCCAGCAGGCTGCGGCAGGGGAAAACCGGCGTCCGTTACGACTGGCGGGCCAGGGCAGACGGCGGGCTCTCGGCACCGCTGTCCCGCGGCATCGGGCTCAGCCCGTGCGCCGCGAGGAAGCCGTCTACGGCCGTGGGCCAGTCAAACCGTTCCGCCTGCGCTCGAGCGAGCCGACGGCGTCCGGTCGCGTCCCGTCGCAGCAGGCACTCGACGGCATCGGCGTACGCGGCGTCGTTGTCGTCGGCGACCAGGCCGGCCGACCCGACGACCTCCGGCAGAGCGCTCCGGCTGTTCACGACGACCGGCGTGCCGCTGGCCAGCGCCTCCAGCGCGGAAAGGCCAAACGTCTCGGCCGGGCCCGGGGCGATCACCACGTCCGCGGACGCCAGCAGGCTGGCCAGCAACCCGCGATCGGTGACGTGCCCCAGGAAGCTGACCGGCAGCCGGGCCGCCTTGGCCTGCAGCCGCCGGCGCTGGGGGCCATCTCCCGCGATCACGAGGACGGCGGGCAGCCCGCGGCGCCGCAACTCGGCCAGGGCGCCGACGGCCCGTCCCGGGCGCTTTTCCGGCGAGAGCCGGCTGCAGTGCACCAGCAGCCAGGCGCCGTCCGGGGCGAGCCGGGAGCGCAGGCTCTGGTCGCCGCGCGCCGGGTGGAAGCAGGCCAGGTCCACGCCCAGCGGCACCTGGACCAGGTTCGGCACGCCGAGCCGCCGGAACTCCGCCCCCGCCCACGCGGTCGTGCAGACCACGACGTCGTACCACTGCGCGGTGTCGCGATTGAGCTGGTCGACCAGCCCGCGCACGGGCAGCCCTGGCGGGGCGAACATCCGCACCAGGGTGGCCAGGCTGTCGTGCGAGACCATCACGGACCTGACGCCGCGCCGCCGGGCCCAGCCGCCGGTCCACCGCAGCGTGGTGCGGTCGGACACCTCGAGGCGGTCCGGCTCCAGATCATCGAGCAGCCGTTGCAGCGGGCGCCGCGCGGTGATCGCCCGGTACCCGCCGGTGCCCGGGACTCTCGGCCCGGGCACCGTGATCACCAGTCCCTGCTCCGCGTGGCGGCGTTCCGGGCGTGACCCCGGGATGATGAGCACCGGCTCGTGCCCGGCCGCCAGGTAGCCCGCGCCGAGCTCGCGAAGCGCGGTCCGGAGCCCGCCGGAGGCGGGCGCGACGTAGTTGGCCAGCTCAGGCGGCTGAGCCCCACAGACGCGCCGACGCAATCCTGGCCCCCTCGGCCTGGGCCCGGAACTTCGCCCACGTGACGCTGGGGACCACCACGTCCATGCCGACGAAGGTCCCGAACCCGCAGTCGGTGCCCGCCATCACGTTCTCCCGGCCCACGACGTCGGCATAGCGGATCAGCCGGTCCGCGACCACCTCGGGATGCTCGACGATGTTCGAGGTGGAATCGAGAACGCCCGGGATCACGTACTTGCCCTCCGGCAGCTTCGTGTCCTCGAACACCTTCCACTCGTGGGCGTGCCGGCCGTTGGACGCCATCAGCATGAAGCCGGCCGGCTTGGCCCGCAAGATGATGTCGATGATGTCCTTGAGCTCGACATCCGTCGTCCGCGGCATCTCGGCGTTGCCCCAGCAGACGTGGATGCGCGAGGCCTCGGCCGGGACGTTCACCAGCGCCTGGTTGAGCGCTTCGATGTTCATCTCCATCTGCCGGCGGAAGTTCTCCAGCGACCCCGCGCCGGGCGCGGTCATGGCCAGGTCGGGGCAATCCACCTGGAGGATGAAGCCCGCGCGGTGGATCGCCTCGTATTCCTCCCGCATCGCCTCGGCCAGCGCGCCCAGGTACTCCTCCTGGCTGCCGTAATACCGATTGGGCGAGAAGACCGAAATGACGCCGGGGGAGGCGGAGCTCATGAACGTGGCCACCTCGGGAACGCCGTCGGTGGCCGCCCTGAGGTTCTCGATGTCGGCCTGCACCGCGTCCTGCCCGACGTAGGAGACCGGCCCGTCGCAGGTCGTGAACCTGACCGTCGCCACGGACTGCATGGTCTGGGCCATCTTCTCGGCGAAGTCAGGAAACTCGTCCAGGCCCATCACCGACGTCGCGACCTCTTCGATCGAGCCCTCCCCGCCGAAGCCGGTCAGCCGGTCCTTGACGTACGTGGCGTAGCTGGGCTTGCTCACCTCGCCGTCGTTGAGAACGTCGACGCCCGCGTCAGCCTGGAGCTGCACGGTCCTCCGCACCACCGCCCGTACTTCGCCGGCGAACTCGGCCTCGTCGACGGGCTCGCCCGCCTCCCGCGCGAGCACGAGCGACGTGAACTCCGGCGGCCGCGGCAGGCTGCCCGAGTGCGTCGTCAGAATCCGGTCCATCCTTGGCTGCATCACACGCTCCCTCTACTGCGCCTACCCCTCGCAGTACGTATACCACCAGGCCTTTTACCGGGGCGCGTGGGCCCCGGTCATCATGGCGGCGAGGTCGTCGGGATGCAGGAACGAGGGCGGCGGCGGCGGTCCCCAGGCGAACAGGCCGCGCGCGCCCTCGAGGTCCTCGGGCGTCCAGAGCTGGTCGTCGATGATGCAGTCCATGTCGGAGTAGTACTCGGAGAAGTTGCCCGCCGGATCCTTGAGGTACCAGAAGAAGTTAGACCCGGCGTAGTGCCGGCCGAGACCCCAGACGTGGCGCTCCGGATGATCTTCGAGCATGGCGTAGGCGCCGCGGCCGACGTCGTCCACGTCGTCCACCTGCCAGGACGTGTGGTGCAGGAAATTCACCGGCGCGCCGAGCACGAGCACGTTGTGATGATCGGTGGAACAGCGCAGGAACGCGCCGGCGCCCTTGACCCGGTCGCTGACCTTGAACCCGAGCCCGTCGGTGAAGAACGACTGGGTGGCCTCGTGGTCGGTGCTGCCGACCACCGCGTGCCCGAGCTTGCGGGGCCGGACCCGGTCCGGGCGGGTAAAGCCCGGGGCCCGGGCGTCGTGCCGCTCCGGCCGACCCGGGCCGTTGTAGACGCTGACCGGCACGGTGTCCTGGGCCAGCCGCGGCGCCACCTCGACGAGCACCCGCGTGCCGGTCACCGGCTCCGCGGTCTCCAGCGCGCCCTCGGCCGGGCGCGCAGGCACGCCGAGCCGCCCCAGGCGGGCCGCGAGCGCGCCAGGTCGTCCGGGTCATCGACGGCGACCCGCAGCTCGACCAGCCGCCGGGTGGGGCGCGTACGTGATCCGTAGCTGGCGGCCGGCGTCCGCCGTGGCGAACCAGCCGTCCGTCCTCCGGCGACGAGCCCGAAGTCGGCGTAGTACGCGGCGGTCTCCGCGACGTTCGGCACGCCAATCGTGACCGACAGCAGTCCGTGCAGGCTCATCGTGACCTCCTTGTCCGGTCGCTAACACGAGCCGCATCCCGCCTCTATATGCCTAGTTCCCGTCCCGGCGGCCCCGGACCTCGGACCCGCCACACCAGATGCGGCGGATCGAGCGCGTGGCCCGGATGTCCTGGAGCGGGTCGCCGTCGATGAGCACCAGGTCGGCCCGGCGCCCTGGTTCGATCACGCCCCGGTCCGGCAGCCCGAAGTAGCGGGCGGGCAGCGACGTGGCGGCGCGTAGCGCGTCGCGGGGTGCTCAGTCCGGCGTCGACCAGCAGTTCGAGCTCGTGGTGCAGGCTGTCGCCGTGCACCCGCGACGGCGGCCGGGCGAGTCGTTGGCGTCGGTGCCGGCCAGCATCGGCACGCCGGCCCGTGCAGCGGCGGCCACGCTGGCCCGTGAGTTCGCGTAGTCTGCGTCCGGCGGCGCGAGGTTGGTCACGATGGTCTCCATCATCGTCAGCGTCGGCACCACGACCCGGCCTGCGGCCGCCGCGCGGGCCACGGCCTCGGCGTCGAGCACGCCGTCCCGCGGTGCGTGGGTCAGGATGTCCGCGCCCGCGGCCTGGGCCTTGGCCACCGACTCGACCGATGACGCGTGGGCCACCACGAGCTTGCCGTGCTCGTGCGCGGCCGCCACGAGCGCGTCGATGGTCGCCTGGTCGTGATCGGCGAACGGGCTGCCCACCACGACCTTGATGTAGTCCGAGCCCTCCGCGACCCGGTCGGCCACGAACCGCTTCGCCTCGTCCGGGCCCGCGATCAGGCCGCGCTCGCCGACGCCGGGGATGTGGGAGTGGAAGCTGCCCGGGGCGATGGCGGGGATCCCGGCGCTGCGGATGTCGGTCTGCCCGGCCAGCCCGCGCAGCGCGGCCGTCTCTTCCGGCACCGACGCCATGTCCAGGGCCGTCGTCACGCCGTAGGCGGCCAGCGCCGCGAGCCGGCCGGGGCCGTCCAGGTGCACGTGCGCGTCGATCAGGCCGGGCAGCAGCACGCCGCCGCCGCCGTCGATGACCTGCGCGCCGGCCGGGTCGGTGCCGATCCGCCCGCCGGAGATGACAACGGTGCGGCCCGGGATCAGCTGGCGCCCGTCGAACACCCGGACGTTCGTTATCGCGAGCTTTCCGCCTGGCAGGCTGGCGGCTTCGTGGCGGGGGCTAGCCATGGCGGCTCCTCGTTCCCGTGGTACTCGTGGTGGCCGCGGCGGCACGTCCGGTCACGACGTCCAGGTCGATGTGGTCCGGGCCGCTGGCCCGCCACGCGATGTGCTGGTCGGGGCGGACCAGCAGGAATTCGCCGGCCCACGGATAGCCCGGCGGCGGCGCGCAGAGGGTGAGCGGGATGCCGCGCCCGCGCGCCCGGTCGGCCAGGGCCGCCGCGCGCCGCACCGGGCCGACGAGCGTGAGGCCGGCCCCGAGGTGGTCGTACAGCGATGAACCGTCCGGCAGCCAGGCGTGCGGCAGCCGGGCGCCCGGCTCGGCCGCCGGGGTGTAGCACGTGGTATCGGCGGCGCCGGGATCCGGATCGGGGCCGTCCGGCGGCTGGATGACCGGCGAGCCCGCGTAGGAATAGCCGAGCACCAGCCCGAGACTGTGGAACTCCGGGTACTTCGCCCGCCGGATCGCAGCCGCGTCGGCGGGCAGGTCCCCGGCCAGGTTGCGCATGTTGTCCTCCGCGCTCGCCACCGTCCGCTCGGCCACGCCGCGCCGCTCCTCCGCGTAGCTGTCCAGCAGTTCCGGCGGCGCCCAGCCGTGCTCGACCGCGGCGATCTTCCACGCGATGTTGACCGCGTCGCCGACGCTGGTGTTGAAGCCGTGGCCGCCCCACGGCGGGTTCACGTGCGCGCTCTCCCCCGCCAGGAACACGCGCCCGCGCGAGAAGCAATCCGCGACCAGCATCCGGGCCGTCCACGGATCGGTCGCGAGCACCTGGTGCTCGGCCGGGGCGCCGATGAGCCCGGTGATGAGCTCGGAGGCGTGGGCGGTGCCGTACCCGGCCTCGACGCCGGGAAAGCCCGCCCACCAGGTACCGGCCAGGTCGAGCCGCCCCATAAGGCCGGTCACCGGCCCGCCGACCATCCAGTACTGGACGGACGGCCCGAGGTGGGTGTCGAGGGCGGGCGCGCGGAACACGACGTTGAAGTTCGGCCGCGGATCGGACCGGCCGGCGTAGCGCGCGCCGATCTGGTCCCGTACCACCCCGCCCGCGCCGTCACAGCCCAGCACGTAGCGGGCCTCGACCGGGTACGCGGTGCCGTCCTCGTCGCGCACCGTGACCAGGACGCCGTCGTCGCGGTCGGCTAGCACGGTCACCGCGTGCCCGAGGCGCAGCTCGACGCCGGGACGCGCGGCGAGGTGGGCCCGCAGGACCTCCTCGACCACGGGCTGCGGCACCTGCTGGCCGGGTTCGGCGAACATCTCGTGGCGCTGGGTGGTCAGGCCGAAGGCGCCGTCGAAGTCGGTGATGCGACCGCCCGACAGCGACTCGCAGAACGTGACCCGCTGCGACCAGGCCACCTTGAGCGGAGCCGCGGCGCGCAGCCGCCCCGCGATCCCCCACCGGCGCAGGTGCTCCATCGTCCGGATGCTGGTCGTCTTGGCCCGCGGCCGGCGATGCGAGACCTGTGTCCGTGGCTCGATCACCAGGCAGCCGACGCCGTGCAGGCTGAGCTCGGCCGCGGCCGCCAGGCCGGCGGGACCGCCTCCCGCGATGAGCACGGGCGTGCTCACGGCGCTCGGGACGGTCATGTCAGGCATGGTCGGCCGGACCCACCCCCGCGTACAGGCGTGATTTCATTGATTGGAACGAAAAGAGGCGGGGCATGGACGAAGACCGCCCGCGCCGCGGGCGCAGGCCCGCCCGCGGCGAGCCGGTCCTCGACCGGGCGTTCCGGATCATGACCGCCTTCGGGCCCGACCACCGGTCCCTGTCGCTGGCCGCGCTGAGCGGCCGGGCCGGGCTGCCCAAGCCGACCGCGCTGCGGCTCGCGCGCAAGCTGGCCGAACTGGGCGCGCTGGAGCGCGCGGGCAACGGCGACTACGTGATCGGGTTGCGGCTGCTGGAGGTGGCGTCGCTCGCGCCGCGCGGGCACGGGCTGCGGGCCACTGCGCTTCCGTACATGGAAGACCTGCATCATGCGACCGGCCAGCACGTCCTGCTCGCGGTCCTGGACGACGACGAGGCGGTCCTGGTCGAGCGGCTCTCCGCCCGCGGCGCCGGGCGGGTGATGTACCGCGTCGGCGGGCGGCTGCCGCTGCACTCGACCGGGGTGGGGATGGTGCTGCTGGCCCATGCCCCGGCCGCGCTGCAGGATCGAGGTGCTCAGCCAGGACCTTACGCTGCGCCCGGAGAACGTCACGCGATCATCCCGGGAGCTCCGCGCCCAGCTCGCCGCGATCCGCCGGGACGGCGTCGCGATCATGTCGCGGGACTGGCCCGAGCCGGTGACGACCGTCGCGGCGCCGATCAGCGGCCGGCGGGACGTCCCGGTCGCCGCCCTGTCGGTGGTCACCCGCTCCGGGCAGGTCCAGCCCGCGGTCCTCACCCCGGCGGTGGTCGCGGTGGCGCGGGCGATTTCCCGGGCCGTGGCGGCCGCAGGCGGCCCCTGACCCGCGGTGGCTGGCCGCTCCACGCGTGGCGGGGCCGGCCCGTTATGGCGTTTGACTTCGGTCGGCGCGGGCCTGACCGCGCAGGCACAGCATCCCGCCGCGAAACGTCGGGACCTTCGACTCTGTCATCCGCGGAAGGTGCTGCGGGATCATCCTGGATGGACAAGTGGGCCCTGTACCTGCTACTTGGATCGGGAGGGGGTTGGAATGACGCAACAGGGAAGCCTTGAGCTGCTGAACGATCCTGTCGCGGTCGCGCTCATGGGCTCGGTCAACCCGGCGCGGCTGGCCTATACGTGGACCGACGGTAGCCCTAGGGTCGTGCCGATCTGGTTTCACTGGAACGGCAGCCAGTTTGTTCTTGACTCGCCCCCGAAGGCCCCGAAGCTCAAGGCACTGGCCGCCGACCCCAGGGTCGCGCTCGTGATCGATGACCACGCGTGGCCGTACAAGGAGCTGATGGTCCGGGGCCAGGCCAGCGTCGAACTCCTCGATGACGTGAGCCCCGAATACGAGCTTGCGGCCACGCGGTATTTCGGGCCGGAGCAGGGCCCAGCCTGGGTGAGTACCCTCCGCGGCAAGCCCATGGCCCGTATCGTCGTCACGCCGGAATGGGTGGGCATTCTCGACTTCGAAACCCGGTTCCCCAGTGCCCTGACGGCCTAGGAATCGGCCGTCCACGATTCAAGGGGACACACCATTCCGATCTCGGTCACCTCCGGATCGGACGGCAGGGGCTGGCGTTCCGCGGTCGGCCGGAATCCGCACCGTTCATACAGCAGGCGGGCGTGGCGGTTGTTCTCGGTCACCCACAGATGTACGCGGGATGCGCCCCTGGCCCGGGCCCAGTCGGCGACGGCCTCGACGAGTGCCTGGCCGATCCCGTGCCCGCGCGCCTGCGGCCTGACCCACATCGAGACCAGCTCGATCGTGCCTGGCCCGGTCTCGAAGCCGCCGGCGATCCCGGCTGGCGCGGTGCCGAGCTCGGGCGCGTAGGCCAGGAAGCTGCCGCCGCGGGCGATCCGGCGCTGCCAGTCGGCTTCGGTGAACGCCGCCTCCCGCTCGTAGGTGGACGCGAACGCCTGCGGGGCGTCCCGCAACGCGGCCAGCCGGACATCGCGCATGGCCTGCCAGTCGCCCGCGCCTGCCTCCCGTATCTCCGCCATGCGGCATGGTCTCGCCGACACGGCCATAAGCGCGAGCCGTTTTGGCCTGCCCGGCGCGGAGGCTGGGGTGGCGGAGGGCTGCAGCGGAGGCACAATGTGGTTTATGAGCGGCCCTAACGACCAGCTCCGGGCAGGCGGAAGCCGGCCACCGTTGCCCGAACAGCGGGTGCAGTTCGCCCGGGGGCACTGGCGGCGCGAAGAGGAATCGGGTGCCGTCCGCAGTGCCGGATGGTGGGAGGCGGTGAGCGTGACCTGGTCGCCGGCCGCCACGCCCGGGCACCGTCCGCGGCTCTGGCACCGGGCGCTGGCGACCGCGGTGGACACGATCACTCCCGCGATTACCCCGGTCATCGCCGAGCTCGTGGTCGCGAGTGCCCGGCACTTGCTGGAACGCCAGCGCGGCCTGCGTATGGCGCTGCCGTCACCCCGGCGGCAGCTCCCCGCGCCCGGCCGGGCACTCCCCCGCTCAGACCAGCCCCGCTGACGCGCCGACGGGTGGGTATGTATAGTTAGGCGTATGCCGCGGATGCAGGTATACCTTCCCGATGATCTCTACGAGCAGGTAAAGACCCGGCACCTGCCCGCGTCCGAGCTTCTACAGGAAGCGGTCCGAGCCGAGGTACGCCGCCAGGACCTGCTCAGCGAAACTGATGCCTACCTGGCCGACCTGCTGGCCGAGGTCGGCGAGCCGTCGCCGCAAGAGCGAGCCCGCGCCGAAGCCATCGCCCGCCGGATCGCCTCTCGCCGGACGCCGCGGGCTAGCTGAGACAAAGCGGACCGATGCTGGTCCTGGATTCCGGCGCGGTCACCCGCCTGGCGGAACGCTCCGTCCGCGCGGCCGCGCTGATCACCGCGTTCCGCGCCGAGGGGTTGTGGCCGCCGGTAGTTCCTTCCATGGTCCTGGTCGAATGTCTCACCGGAGATGGATCACGCGACGCCGCGCAGCATCGTTTCCTGCGCACGTGCGATGTAACGGAGAGCGTTCCCGTCTCGCTCGCCCGCCGGTCCGCATGGCTCCGCGCCAGGGCGAGTCGAGGATCGGCGGTTGACGCGCTCGTCACGGCGGCCGCCGAGCCCGGCGGAACGATCCTCACCGGAGACCCCGCTGACCTGCGCGCCCTGGCCGCGCACGCCTCCGACGTCACCGTCGAGCCGATCTGAATCCCCCCGCCCCGATGAGTTCGGCGTGCCCGGGCCGTCTGACATTGCAGCGGGACCTGCGTCCAACCGAAGGAGACCACGATGCGGCTCACCTCGCACACCTTCCTGACTCTCGATGGCGTGATGCAGGCGCCCGGCGGGCCGGATGAGGACCCCGACGGTGGCTTCCTCCACGGCGGCTGGTCGTTCCCGTACGGTGACGAGGACTTCGGCGCGGCCATGGTGGGCTGGTTTGCCGGGGCCAGCGCGTTTCTCCTCGGCCGCAGGACCTACCAGATCTTCAGCGGCTACTGGCCGAGAGTGACCGACGCGAGCGACCCGATCGCCAGCAAGCTCAACGCGCTGCCCAAGTACGTCGCGTCGACCACGCTGGGGTCGGTGGACTGGCATAACTCCGTGCTTCTCGGCCGTGACATCGCGGCCGAGATCACCAAGCTCAAGGAGCAGCCCGGCGACGAGTTGCAGGTACACGGCAGCGGCAGCCTCGCCCAGACGCTCATCGAGCACGACCTCATCGACGAATACCGCTTGCTGACGTTTCCCGTTCACCTCGGCTCTGGCAAGAAGCTGTTCCGCGACGGCGGGAGGCCGGTCGCCCTGCGGCTGACCAGCGCCACGACCACGGATTCCGGCGTCGTCATCGCTAGTTACCAGCCTGCCGGACCCGTACAGCACGGCTCATTCGCGCTCCCCGACGAGTCCTGACCGTCGTCACTGCCGCCGGCCGGGTCGCCTTCACCGAATACAGCAACGGCACCTGCGGCAGGCCGGGCGGCATGTGGTAGGTGCGGTCAGGTTTGCGTTCGAGGAAAGGCCAGCGGGCCCGCAGCGCGTAAGGGTGCTCGTGCAGGAACTCGATCCTCGCAGGCCTGCGCGAGCGAGGTGATGACGGTGCCCAGGGTGTGGTGCCAGGTCACGGACTGGTGGTGGCGGGTCTGGGCGCCCGGATCCGCATAGGATCCGGCCTCCGGCCTCGTCGTGCAGGAACGGTCCCGGGTCGAAATAGGAGTCGGTGACCGTGAGATCCTCCTCGCCGAGCACCACCGAGAATGGGTGGAACTCGGCCAGGTAGACCCGATCCTCATCGTCCACAACCCAGATTCTCTCCTGGCTACACGGCGCGGGCGGCTGCGGCGGCGGTGGCTGCGGCACGGTCGGCAATGGCCTGGCTGGGCTGCTCGCCGGCGATGAACAGCCGGTAGTAGATCTGGGCGGTCACGATCTGGAGCACTTCGGCGGCGTCGACGTCGTCCGGCAGGTCGCCCCGCTGCTCGGCGCGCTGCACGATGACGGCCATCGTGGCAGTGCGGGTAGCGATGAACCGGGACAGCACCTCTCGTGTTGCCTGGTCTTGGATGGCGGACGCGAGGATGCTGCCGAAGGCGCCCCGGATGCCCAGGGGCTGGAGGCTGGCGACGATCTCGCGGGCCAGCGCGCGCAGGTCGGCGTCGAAGTGCCCGGTGTCGGGCACGGGTATCTCCCGCTCCGCGTACTGGGCCATCAGGTCGGCCAGCAGCCCGTTGAGGCCGCCCCAGCGCCGGTAGATCGTGGTCTTGGCGACTCCCGCGCGCGCCGCGATCCGCTCCACGGTCGTGCCTGCGTAGCCATTCTCGATCAGCTCGCTGAGGGCCGCCTGCAGGACCGCGGCCCGGGTGCGCGCGGTCCGGCCCCCCGGCCTGCGGGTTCCCGGCGGCTCCGTAACCAAACAGGACTCCGGTTGAGTTAGTGATCACTGCGCTGTGACCTGCCAGCGTAACGCAACTTTCGTACTGTTAGGTAGTAACGGCCCGGGACACGCTGGTCACGATGTCAGCACAGGCATTGCGATGACGCGGCGCCGCGCCAAGCGCCACCTCATGAGCGTCCGGCGGCCCGGGCCTGCCGGACCGCTTCCTCGACGCCTCCGGTCCATGCTTCGCCATGGCCTGGCAGCAGCACGTCGGCCTTGATCCCAGTCAAGTTGGCGAGAGACGCGAGTGCCTGCGGCGTGTCGGCGTTCAGCCCGGACGGCATGATCTGCGGCCCGACCCGCCCGGTGTACGCGTTGTGCGTGCACAGCACGTCGCCGGTGAACAGGACGGCCCGGTCCTCCAGCAGGATCGCGGCGCTGCCGTCGGTATGGCCCGGTGCGTGCACTACCCGCGGTGAGCCCGGCACGTCCAGCACCTCGCCGTCGCCGAACCCCGAGACCTCCTGAATCGGGATGATCTTGGTGGCTCCGCGCATGGCCAGTATGAGCGCGGTCCGCCAGAATGCGGCGCGCAGCAGGTAAGCGCTGGTCTTGCCGTCTCGCGGCCCGACCTTCCCGGTGCGGGCCATCTGCACGTCCTGCTCATGGACCCACACCCGGGCCCCGGTAGTGGTGCGGGCCTGCTCGGCGAACCCGATGTGGTCGCTGTGCGCGTGGGTCAGCAGAACGGCATCCAGATCACCGACGGCCTTCCCCAGGCTCAGCACGGCCTGGGTGAACAGCGCCCAGTCTTTCGGCGCGCCCGCGTCTACCAGCACCAGCTTGCCCGACTCCTCAATCAGGTAGAAGTTCGCGACCCCGTCGGTGACGCGATGGATTCCCTCGGCTACTTCCGTGACGTGACTAACCACGACCCTCTCCTCTCGATGACTTACGGGCGCTCACCGGCGGCCTGCCCGCGGGATCACTCGTAGCTCTAACGAATCTGGAGTTGCGTTAAGCCGCAGCCTACCGGGTGAGTGAAGCTAACGCAACTAGAGTCCTGTTTGTACACCGCGGTGATGTTACGCGACCGACGGCCTGCGGCTGACGCGCTGCCCGAAGCGCAGCTGCGTTGCTCCCGGGTACGGGTAAGGGTTGCGGAGGCGTTGTGCGACTTGTCTTCGTGATTGCTCTGGCAGGGCGAGCGAGCCGCGGTAGCACGAGTGGCAGTCGGCCGACGTCCCGGCCGGGCGCTGAGGGGCAGGCGCGGGGGCACTGCCGTGAAGAGCCCGGCCGGGCGCCGGCTAACTGGGATGATGGCACCGGGGAAGCCAGCCGTTCCGCCGCAGCGGTCCCGGTTCTGCCTGGTGGCCGCCCCGGCCGGTCTTCGCGCGGAGGTCTGGGTGAGTGAGCACAGGATCTCCGCGCGCGACGCGGAGGAGCTCGCCGCGTGCTTCACGGCCCATGCCCGGAGTCTGTTCGGGTATGCGTGCGTGGTGACCCGCGGGGACCGGGTGCTGGCCGAAGACCTTGTCCAGGCTGCCTTTGAGAGGGCCGGGCGGGCGTGGTGCACGCTGCGGTGCGTGGCCGAGGATCAGCGCGGTGGCTGGCTGCGCGCGACGCTGGTCAACATCGCGGTGAGTGGCTTCCGCCGGGATGCGGCGTTCCGGGCGCGGCTGCCGCGAATCGAGGCCAGATACCGGCCCGCCCAGGCGGACACCCCGGCGGAAGCTTTCTCCTCGATCGCGCTGGAACGCTGCTGGAAAATCATCGAGGGCCTGCCGGAAAGGCAGCATGCTGTCGCGCTGCTGCGCTGGCAGCAGGACTTGAAGGAGAGCGAGATCGCCCCTGCCCTGGGCATCTGCGAGAAGACGGTCAGCGTGCACTTGTACCGGGCCCGCTGCGCGCTGATCGCTCAGCTGGGACCGGACCACCCGTTTGGCCGCGACAACCTCGAAGGAGAGCCGTCATGACGACCGGCGGATCAGGCAGCTCGGGCCGCGACGAGCTGCTCTCCCGGCTCTACCAGCAAGTCACCGAGAGGCAGGCGGCACGGTTCGCCGCCGAGTACGACGTCGCCGCTGGGCTGGACCGGTACCAGGGCTGGCTGCGCGATCACGCCGCCGAAGACCAGGCTGGGCTGGAAGCTGTCCAGGCGGGCGTGGCCATGGCGCTACAGGCCGATGTCGGCGGCATCGGCACGTCCGCCCCGGGGCCGGATCCCGGGGCGGCCGCAGGCAGAACTGCCCGCAGGCCGGCGCCCCGGCACGCGCAGACCTTCCGCGCGTCGCCTAACCGGGACGCCGATCGCGCGGTGACCGCCCTCTACGGCTCCCATTACCGGTCTTTGGTGGGGCTGGCAACTTTGCTGGTGCGTGATGAGTCGGTCGCGGAGGACGTCGTGCAGGATTCGTTCGTCGCCATGCACTCAGCCTGGCCGAGGCTGGCCGATAGAGACCGTGCCCTGTCTTATCTGCGCCAGTCGGTGGCCCGCCGCTGCCGTTTGGTGCTGCAGCACCGCCTGGTTCCCCGCAAGCTCATCCCTGGCCAGCCGGACGCCGGGCAGGATCCGGTCCCCCGGGCTGAGCGCTCCGGCGTGATCTCGGCCCTGCACGCCCTGCCCTCCCGGCAGCGTGAGGCACTGGTGCTGCGGTATTACGGTGGCCTGTCCGAGGCCCAGATCGCCTCGGTGATGGGCATCAGCGCTGGCGCGGTCAAAACGCACACCGCCCGGGCGATGGCTGCGCTGCGCTCCGAATTGAGCAAGGCAGACGACTAGCACGGCACCGCCCTGTCGATGCAGCGCGGAGGCAGCAAGACCACGCCGACAGTGTTTTCCCGGGCAGGCCGGGACCAGGGGTAGCGACAGGTTACCGATACGAAGCCTGACAATCCCGTCCAGGCCGTGCAGGATTTTAGGTGGCAGCCCACCCACCCCCCGGAGGAGCAGCGCGATGACGCAGCCATCAGACCAAGATGCCCCGAAGATCCTCGATCTGCCGATCGGGCTGCACGCCACCGGGATGCGCAAGGAGTTCGACAGCCTCGGCACCGTGGAGGTGCCGGCGGACCGGTACTGGGGCGCGCAGACCCAGCGCAGCCTGGAGCACTTCAACATCGGCCACGACCGGATGCCGAAGGAGGTCTATCACGCCTACGGCTATGTGAAGAAGGCCGCGGCCATCGTGAACACCGCGGCCGGCCGCTGCCGGCCTGGAAGGGCCAGCTGATCGAGCGGGTGTGCAACGAGGTGATCAGCGGCGCTTTGGATGCGGATTTCCCGCTGTACGTGTACCAGACCGGGTCGGGCACCCAGTCGAACATGAACGTCAACGAGGTCATCTCCAACCGGTGCATCCAGCTGGTGGGCGGGACGCTGGGCTCGCAAGAACCAATCCACCCCAACGACCACGTGAACATGGGCCAGTCGTCCAACGACACGTTCCCGACGGCCATGCACATCGCCGCGTACACGATGGCCGCCACCAAGACGATCCCGGCGATCAAGCGGCTGCGCGACGCCCTGGAGGCCAAGTCGAAGCAGTGGGCCGACGTGGTCAAGATCGGCCGCACCCACCTGGAGGACGCGGTCCCGCTGACCGTGGGCCAGGAGTGGTCAGGTTACGTGGGGGCGCTGGATGACGCGATCGCCGAGGCCGAACACGCCACGCACGGGCTGCTGAAGGTGGCCATGGGCGGGACCGCGGTGGGCACCGGGCTGAACGCCCCGCCCGGGTTCGGCGAGCAGGTCGCGGCGCAGATCGCGAAGATGACCGGCTACCCGTTCGAGACCGCGGCCAACAAGTTCACCGCGCAGGGCACCCTGGACCGGATGGTCCGCGCGCACGCCGGGCTGAAGTCGGCGGCCGTCAGCCTGTTCAAGATCGCCAACGACATGCGGTGGCTGGGCTCGGGTCCGCGGACCGGGATCCACGAGCTGATCTTCCCGGCCAACGAGCCGGGATCCTCGATCATGCCGGGCAAGATCAACCCGACTCAGGCCGAGGCCATGCTGATGGTCGCGATCCAGGTCATCGCCTCCGATGTGGCGGTGACCATGGGCGGGAACGAGGGCAACTTCGAGCTCAACGCGTTCCGCCCGGTCCTGATCGACAACTACCTGCACTCGGCGCTGATCATGGCCGACATGTGCGACCACTTCCGCAAGTTCATGATCGAGGGCGCCAAGCTCAACCAGGCCAGGCTCAAGGAAAACATCGACAACTCCGTGATGATGGTCACCGCGCTGTCCCCGGTGATCGGCTACGACAAGGCCGCGGCCATCTCCTACTACGCCATCGACCACAACCTGACCCTCAAGCAGGCCGCGCTGGCCAACGGCGTATCCGAGGAACTTTACGACCAGGTCGTCATCCCGATCAACCTCACCCGCCCCGGCACCGCCGACGTCCCCTCCGGCCCGGCCAAAAACTGAGATGAAGTCCCGCGACCGGGACCGGGCCGCCCGCATGTCCGAGCCGGTCGGCCGGGCCGCGCTGATCGCCTCGGTCGGCGGCCAGCGCGGCTGGGCCGACTGGGCCAACCCCCGCCACCGGCTGCGCCGGCTGCTGGCCGAGTTCATCGGCATGTCCGGACTGACGTTCATCCTGTCCGGCGGCGCGGCCATCCTGGCCCGTTACGGCGGCCACGCCCTGCAGCCCTGGCAGACCGTGCTGGTGCTGTCCACGGTCTCCGCGCTGTGGCTAGTCGTCGCGGTCTACTTCCTGGGTGATATCTCGGCCCACTTCAACCCGGCCACCACCCTGGCGTTCGCGCTGCGCCGCGACATGGGCCCGATCATGGCTGGCGTCTACTGGGTCGTCCAGTTCGGGGCCGCGGTGTGCGGGTCGCTGCTGGCCCGCGCGTTCTTCGGCCCCGAAAGCCACCTGGCCGCCACCATGCCCAAACCGGGCCAGGACTGGCAAGCCGCCGCGTTCGAGGCCATCATCACCTTCGGCCTGATCCTGATGATCCTGAACATGGCCAACGGCCCCAAGCTCAACGGGCCGTTCGTGCCCATCGCCGTCGGCGCCTACATCCTGGCTTGGGGCACCATGGGCGGGCCGTACGAAGGCGCCTCGATGAACCCGGCCCGCTCCCTCGGGCCCGACGTCGCCATCGGGGACCTGTCCACCTGGTGGGTGTACCTGATCGGGCCCGTGGCCGGCGCGATCATCGCCGTCGGCGTGGCCTACGTGCTGCGCGGGCCGGCCAGGGCCCAGGAGGCCGCCGCCTCCGAGGGGACCCCCCTCAGCGCCGCGCCAGCCGAATCGACGACGCCTGGCTCGAACGCAGGTCGGTCGGCTGCTCAGGGGTGAGGGCCCGACGTCGGCTGCCATCCGGCCGGCGGGTCCTCACCGACCAGGCCGTCCACGGCCTCGCGGAGCAGGTCGGCGTGCCCGGTATGCCAGGCCGTACTCCTCGATCATGTCGCACACGAGCCGGCGCAGGCTGGCGTGACGGCCATCAGGCCCGGAGGCGTGGACAAGCTGGCCGAGCCCGCCGTCAGCCAGAGCCGCGCCGAGGCTGGCCCGGGACCGCTCGGCGGCATCGTCCCAGAGCGCGTAGAGCTGTTCGGGGGCGTCGTCGGCGGCGGAGGCGAACTCCCAGTCGTTACTGGCGTCCCAGCCGTTGGCGTCCCACGGCGCGCCGAGCGGCTCCCCCCTCAGCTTGGTGGTGAACGTGTAGTCCTCCACGGCAGCCAGATGCTTGAGCAGGCCGCCGAGGGTCAGCGAGGAGGTGGGGATCCGGGTCTGCAGCCCGGCCGCATCGAGGCCGTCCGCCTTCCAGCGGAAGGTCGTCCGCAGGCGGTCGAGCGCGCCGGCGAGCTGCTCGGACTCGGTGCCGGCCAGAGGTGGTTCCCACGGGTAGTCGCTGCTCATGGCGCCACGGTAAACCGCATCGCCGACATTCTCCGCCAACCGCTGCTCACGAAGGCGCCGGGACGGGCCGCCTACGAGCCGGTGTCACCGGTGTCGGCCAGGAGCTGGCGGGCCGCGGCTTCATCGGAGGGAGTGACCAGCACGCGAACCCCCTGGATCTGCAGCTGCGGCTCCAGCCCGCCGGCATCGTCCGCCGACACGACCGCCCGCACGCCGTTACTGCGCAGCATGCCGACGATCAGGTCCGCCTCAATGCGGCTGGAAGCAACGGCCACCGGCACATTCGCGATCTCGCCGGCCGCCTCATGAGAGTGCCCTGCCACCGTGACCACCTCCTCGCTTTCCGGCCGCGTCGCTACCCTCACGCTCTCGCGCGAGGAGGTTCCCAGGCAAGAGCGCGCCGGGCCCGTTGCGATGAAAGATCGGCCGAAGCCGGGCGGACGCCGGGGTGCGGCCGGGCGCGTGTCGCGGTCATAGGGCCGGGTGCATGGCGGTCAGGCCGCCGTCTACGTTGACGGTCACGCCGGTGATGTAGGTCGCGTCGTTCCCGCACAGGAACGAGACCGCGCCGGCGACCTCCGCGGCCAGGCCGACGCGCCGCAGCGGGCTGATCCGGGCCAGCGAGTCCCCGGTCAGCGCGCCGACGAACGGCTCGCTCAGCGGGGTCAGCACCCAGCCCGGCGCCACCGCGTTGACCAGGATGCCGAGCGGGGCCAGCTCCACCGACATCGACTTGGTCAGCGAGATGATTGCTGCCTTGGAGGCGTTGTAGTGAGCGAACTCGGCCTCGGACAGCTGCCCGCCGGTGGAGGCGATGTTGACGATCCGGCCGCCGCTGCCCTGGTCCCGCATCGCCCGCGCCGCCGCCCCGCCGATCAGCACCGGGCCGCGGACGTTGATGTCCATCAGCTCGTCCCAGGTCTCCGCGGTGAAGTCCAGGAACGGCACCGGGCTGTAGACGCCGGCATTGTTCACCAGGACGTCGACCCGGCCGAAACGCTCGAGCACCGCGGGCACCAGCCCGGCGCATTCCTCGACCGAGCCCACGTCGGCCCGCAGCCCGAGCACCCGACCCGGGGCGCCCAGCCGACTCGCCGCGGCGCTGACCTCGTCAGCATTCCGGGCGCAGATGGCGACGGCGTATCCGTCCGCGAGCAGGCGCTCGGCGCACGCGTGACCGATGCCCTTGGTGCCCCCCGTCACCAGCGCGACCTTATCCACCATGGCCTCCCAGATCCCGGTGCGATGGGCAAGGCACCGACCGGATCCGCCGGTGGCGCGCCGCCGGGGCGTAAGGGTACCGGGACCGGGCCGGTCCACGGGCGCCACGTGCTCCCCCGACCATCGTCACGCCTCGGCAAGAGTCACAACGGTCGTTGCGGGCCAGCACCAAGCCGGGTCATAGGAAGCCGGCGCTGGTCATCTCGCGCGCTTCCGGCCCGCCGACCGGTGATCCTTCTGGGCGCACGGGCAGTGCCACAGCCTGGCCGACTCACCCGAGCCAATCTGGATCGTCTCCGGGCACAGATGGCAGTCGGCAGTGCTGCAGAACCCGCAGGGCATCCTCATGTCTCAAGCGTACACGTTTTCGAATCTAGGCGAGTGACTAGCGCGTCCTGGTTACTCCAGACTTGCGGGAGGCCGACCGCAGGCGCCGCTCCGGCAGCCCCGGGACGAACGAGCCGGTGCCCAGCCTGGGAATGCGTAGCTCCAGATTCCCTGGATGCCCGGCGGCTATCCCCTTATGCCTGACATAAAGATTTCTCAAGGTAGATAGCGGGCGACGTCGGACGCTGCTAGCCTCCTGGGGCTACCGACCCTGGTGACGTTTCGCGTGCTCACGGACGACCCGGGATTCCGGTGGGGTTCGTTACGTCGTGTGAGAAAGGTGCGGCACAAGGGGGTCTAAGAGTCCAGGGAGGGGGCGGACTCGGCCGTGTTCGAAGCACCCGACAGTCGTCGTCAACCCAACGGTGATCTTGCCTCACTCCAGAGAGCGTCGAAGAGCCCGCTGTCCGCTGAGGGCCAGCGCCACCAACCCCGTGCGGGCGGCCTCAGCCGCTGGCACTGGCTCGTGGCCGTCGCCGTGGTCATACCGCTGCTGACACCGCTGTACAACCGCATCCAGCCACGGCTCTTCGGGCTGCCGTTCTTCTACTGGTCCCAGATGGCCTTCATCGGCTTGGCCGCGTGTGTGACCGCGGCGGTCTACCAGGCCACCAAGAGGCGCGGATCATGAGCGCGCTGACCGGCCGCGGAGCCGAGCTCGTCACCGTGATCGCACTGCTCGGGCTGGTGGCCGTGCTCGGATTCGGCGCGGCGCGGTGGCGGAGGGGGCCATCACGAGCTGAGACGCAACCGTGGGACCTGGAAGAGTGGGGCCTGGGCGGACGCGCCTTCGGCGGCACGATCACCTTCTTCCTGGTGGGCGGTGACCTCTACACCGCCTACACCCTGGTAGCCGTGCCCGCGCTGGTGTACGCGCAGGGCGGCCTCGGCTTCTTCGCGGTGTCGTACGTGGCGATCACCTATCCGCTGGTGTACGTGGCGTTGCCGAGGCTGTGGTCGGTCGCCCACGTGCACGGCTTCGTCAGCACCTCAGAGTTCGTGCGCGCCCGCTTCGGCTCACCGGCACTGTCGGTGCTCGTCGCGGTCGCCGCCATCGTGGGGACCATGCCCTACATCGCACTTCAGATCGTCGGCTTGGAAGTGGTGTTCCAGGCGCTGGGCGTCGGCGGTGCCCTGCCCTTGCTGCTGGCCTTTGGCTTCCTGGCCTTCTTTACCTTCAACTCAGGGCTGCGGGCGCCCGCTCTGCTCGCCATCCTCAAGGACTTCCTCCTGCTGATCACCGTCCTGATGCTGCTGCTGTGGTTCGGGGTGACCGAGGGCGGCTGGGGGGACGCCCTCGCCACCGCCGGCGCGAAGTTCGCCCAGCACTCCAGCGGGGGTCTGCTGCTGGCACCGGCCGGTCAGCTCGGCTACGTGACGCTCGTCTTGGGCTCCGCGCTCGCGCTCTTCCTCTACCCGCATGCCATAACGGGCGTGCTCGCCGCACGGAACCGCGCCACCGTTAAGCGCAGCATGTCGACGCTGCCTATCTACTCGGTGATGCTGGGCATCTTCGCGCTGTTCGGCTTCGTCGCCCTATCGGCTGGCATCAAGCCCCGTGACGGCAACGTCGACACGATCATTCCGCAGATGCTCCACTCGGCGCTGAGCGGCACGGCCCTGGGCCTGGCCTACGCCGCGCTGGCTATCGGCGCCCTGGTCCCGGCGTCGGTCATGTCGATCGGGGCGGCGAACGTGTTCACGCGGAGCATCTACCGGGAGTACATCCGGCCGGACGCCACCCCGGGCCAGGAAGCCCGCGTCAGCAGAACCGCCTCGCTGCTGGTGAAACTGGGCGCCATCGCCGTTGTGCTTCTTCTCAACCTGCAATTCGCCGTCAATCTCCAGCTCATGGGCGGGGTCATCATCCTGCAGCTCTTCCCGGCCGTCGCCCTGGGCCTTTTCACCAACTGGTTCCATCGCCGGGCGCTCATCGCCGGGCTGGTGGCCGGGCTGGTCAGCGGGATCTTGATGCTCTACCAGATCCCGAGTGTGGGCGCGAACGGGAAGATCACCAGCGCTCACTTCGGCGGCAGCTCCTGGCCGCTGGCCCACCTAGGATTGACCACCCGGCTCGCGGTCTATGCGGGCCTGGCCGCACTGGCCGTCAACCTGGCCGTCGCTGCGGTGGGTACCTTGGTCTGCCACCGGCGCGGCATCGCCAGCGGAGTGGACCTCACGGATCCCTCGGACTACACGGCCGACGAAGGCGATCGCACCGTCCAGCGGATGCCCGAGCTCGTCGACGGGCAGCGGTCCTACCGGGCCAGGCACGCCCGCCTCACGCCTAAGAGATCATTAGCCTCAGCACTGCCTGGCTAGCGGGCGGTGATCCCGATCGAGGTCACCGCAGCTAGTGGTGGATCTGGCCTGCGACGCACCCATCGGCGCCGGGCTCGACGGCGGCGGTCAGGGGCTGGGGAGGACTGCCGATGCGGTTGGATCGTGGCATGGATGCGATCACGGGCCCGCTGATCACGGCCTTCGACTACGTCTGGGACCGCCTGACCGCCCGGCTCAGCGGGCTCACCGACGAGGAGTATTTCTGGGAACCGGTCGCCGGGTGCTGGTCGCTGCGCCAAGGCGCCGATGGGCGCTGGCACCTCGACGGCGGCGGGGGCGGCGGCCCCGCCCCCGACCCGGTGCCGGTCACCACCATCGCCTGGCGGCTTGGCCACCTGGGCGGAATGGCGGTCGGCGGCTTTGCCAACTCGCGGTTCGGAGATGGCACACTGACCACGGCGCAGATCGACTTCCCGTCCCGCTCCGCCGCGGTCCCCGGCTTCCTCGACGAGCACTACCGGACCTGGCGCGCCGGGCTAACCAGCCTCAGCCCTGGTGAGTGGTCTGCTCCGCTTGGGCCAGCCTGGGGGCCCTACGCCGAATCCAGCACCGTCGACCTGGCCCTGCACGTCCTCGACGAGGTCATCCACCACGGCGCCGAGGTCGGCCTGCTCAGAGACCTCTACTCCCACCGCTCCGCCATTCAGCAAGGCGGATCAGCGAGCGCTCAGGCGTAGCCGGTCAAACGGCCTCGACCTTCGGCATGATCTCCTCCTTCAGCCGCTTCATGTCGTCGAGCGTCTTCGAGACCGGCACGTCCTGGAACGGCGGCCAGAGGAGCGGCATCGTCAGCCCGGCCTCCCGGTAGCGCTTGAGGATGTCGGTAATCTGGCCCGCCGTCCCCACCATCAGATTGCTGGCTTTCCCCTGCGGAGTCTGATCGGTCTTCTCGTCGGTGATCACGAACCAGATCATGCTGCAGATCTCCAGATCGTCGATCGAGCGGGAACTCCCCAGCTCTCCGAGCTCATGCTGGATGGCGGTGCGCCACACCTGGAGCTCCTCAGGGGTGTCCTGGATGCCGGTCCAGCCCGCGAGGTTGTACTTGGCGATGCGGCTGGCCGAGCGCTTCGGGTCCCTGAGGCCGCTGAAGAAGATGGGCGGGTGCGGCTTCTGCAACGGCTTGGCTCCGAACCCGCACCTGTCGAAGTCGGCGAACTCGCCGTGGTACTCGAACAGGTCATTCGTCCACATGCCCTGCATGATCTCTATCGTCTCCCGCACGTGCTTGTGCCGCTTGGGGAAGATCTGCGAGGCGCTGGCGGCCGCGAACTCCTCGGGCATCCAGCCGGCTCCCACGCCCACATTGACCCTGCCGTTGGAGAGGTGGTCTACGGTGGCGATCTCCGTGGCGAGGACACCGGGCGCCCGGAACGGCGTGTCGGTGATGCTCATGCCGATGCGCACCTTCGTGGTCTTGGCGGCGAGCCAGGGAATCAGCGGCCACCCCTGGTACCACTGGCCGCGTGAGGAGACCGGCAACGCCTTGGGGAACTCCTCCATCATGCCGAACGAGTACTGGAGCTCCCCTCGATCGGAGGCTTCCGGGACGACGATCCGGTCGAGCGTCCAGACTGAGTCGAAGTCGAGGTCCTCGGCCAGGGCGGTGAGCTCTTCGAGCTCCCTGACCGTCACTTTGTCACGGAAGTTCGGCAGGTAGAGAGCGAGCTTCATGCGAAACAGCCTCCTTGTCGTGCGTTCATTACCGACGACGGCCGATGCTCCGGTCGAGCGGCATATCCCCCCGGAACTGCCGACGTGGGCCTATGATTGCCGGTTCGGTGGCCACCAAAACGCCCGACGGTCTGCGGACGAGCCCTAGGCAAGCGGGCCGCCGCCCTCCGTCTCGCTGCGCAGCCGGTCGCGCAGCTCCCGTTTGACGACTTTGCCGTAGTTGTTGGTCGGCAGGGCGTCGACGAACCGGTACTCCTTGGGCCGCTTGAAGCGGGCGATGTGCTCGAGGCAGGTCCGGTCGAGGTCTTCTGCGGTCGGCGCGGCGTCGCCTTCGGGGGGCACCACGAAAGCGACGACCGCCTCGCCCCACTCGCGGTCGGGCCGGCCCACCACGGCCGCGGCCCTGACGCCGGGGTGGCGGAGCAGCGCCTCCTCCACCTCCCGGGGATAGATGTTCATTCCCCCGCTGATGATCAGGTCCTTCGAGCGGTCTCGCAGCGTGAGGTAGCCCTCGGCGTCGAAGCTGCCGATGTCGCCGGTGTGCAGCCAGCCCCCGCGCAGCGTCTCGGCGGTGGCATCCGGCTGGTTCCAGTACTCGGCCATGACGACGTCGCCTCGGACCACCACCTCTCCCACCTCGCCGATCGGAAGTTCCCGGTCGTCGTCGACGACACGGACCTCGACGTCGGTGCGGGGCACTCCCACGCTCTGCAATCGGTCCCGCCACCGGGGATGGTGCCGGTCGGCGTGGTCCGCCTTGGACAGGGCCGTGATCGTCATCGGCGATTCTCCCTGCCCGTAGATCTGGGCCAGGCGGGGTCCGAAGGTTCCGAGCGCGCTCTCCAGATCGGCCAGGTACATGGGGGCGCCGCCGTAGATGATGGTCTTCAGCTGCGAGAGGTCTGCTCCGGCGATGGCGCGGTCACCGGCCAGCCGCTTCACCATGGTGGGAGCGGCGAAGAACGACATCCCCGGCCAGCGCCGCAGGAGCGCGGCGATCTCGTCTCCGTCCACGCCGCCCGAGTGCGGCACGACACTCACCGCGCCGCGAGCCAGGTGCGGCAGTCCGTAGAGGCCCGACCCGTGCGACAGGGGCGCGGCGTGGAGGACGGAGTCCCGAGGCATCACCGGGTCGATGTCGGCAAAGTAGCTGAGGCTCATCATCAGGAGGTTGCGGTGGGTGAGCGTGGCCCCCTTGGGCCTTCCCGTGGTACCGCTGGTGTAGAAAAGCCAGGCCGGGTCCCCCGGCTGCCGGCTGACGAGCGACGCTGGCGACGACGCCGTGAGCCGGTCCCACCGCTCGCCCGGCGCCACCACGACCGCCCCGAGTGAGGCGACGGTACCGACCAGCGACTCGACGTCACCGGCATGGTCGGCATCGGTCACGACGATCGCCGACCTGCTGTGCTCGAGGATGTAGGCGATCTCATCTCGATGGAGGCGAGCGTTAACGGGCACGGCGACCAGGCCGGCGTGCCAAATGGCGATCAGGGCCTCGAGATACTCAGGCCGGTTGCGCATGAGGATGCCCACCCGGTCCCCGGGCGACAGGCCGAACTCATCGCGCAGGCAGGCCGCGGCGCCCGCCGCCCGGGTGGCGAACTCGGCCCAGCTGGCGTGGGGGCGTTCGCCGTCCGCCAGAGCCGGTGCGTCCGGCAGTCGGCGGGCGTGACGCTCGACCCACACGGCCAGGTTCATGGCAGCGTCTTCCCTTCGGAGGCGAACGCCGGATACTGCCAGCGCGTATGCCCCGACACGGCGCCAGCGTAACGTCCCTCGGGTTGGCGTTTGGAGGCTGTCGTTGCTGGCCGACCGCTACGACTGCCGCTGCCAGCCCGCGGGCCCGATCCCGGCCCGTGGGGATGGGTCTTGGGCTGAGTGCGTTGCTCCCGTAGCGTTGTCTCACTGAACCTTTGCCGTAGTGACACCAGGAGCAGGCATGACGCAGACCCCGCCTTATCAGGTAACCGACCCGGCGACCGGCGAGGTGACCGAGACGTTCCCCTTCGCCACGGACGCTGAGGTAGCGGAGGCGCTCGCCGCCGCGACCGAGGCGTTCGCGGCATGGAGACTGCGCCCGGTCGCCGAGCGCGCCGCGGTCGTGAAGCGGATCGCCGAGTTGTTCACCGAGCGCGCCGCCGACCTGGCCGCGCTGATCACCAAGGAGATGGGCAAGCGGCCCGCGCAGGCCGTCGGTGAGGCCGAGTTCTGCACCGACATCTTCAACTACTACGCCGACAACGGCCCCCAGCTCATCGCCGACAAGCCGCTGCCCGGCCATGAGACCGCGCGCGTCGAGTACCGGCCCGTCGGCCCGGTACTCGGCGTGATGCCGTGGAACTACCCGTATTACCAGGTGGCCAGGTTCGCCGCCCCCAACCTGATCGTCGGCAACACCATCATACTCAAGCACGCAGAAAACTGCCCTACCTCGGCCCTGGCGATCGCGCAGATCATGAAGGACGCGGGCGTGCCGGACGGCGTGTACATCAACCTCTTCGCGACCCACGAGCAGGTCGCCGCGATGATCGCCGACCCGCGGCTGCACGGCGTGTCGCTGACCGGCTCCGAGCGGGCCGGCACCGTAGTCGCCGAGACGGCCGGCCGCAACCTGAAGAAGGTCGTCCTTGAGCTTGGCGGCTCCGACCCGTACATCATCCTCGACACCGACGACGTCGAGGACGCAGCGAAGACCGCCTGGGTCACCCGGATGGAGAACGTCGGCCAGGCCTGCAACTCCAACAAACGGATGATCGTTATGGACAACATCTACGACGACTTCGTGGCCGCCCTGGTCAACCGGGCCACCACGATGTCACCGCGCCAGCCGGGCGATGACTCCCCGCGCTCCTACAGCCCGATGGTCTCCCGCAAGGCAGCGGAGAACCTCCTGGCCCAGGTGCAGGACGCGGTGTCGAAGGGCGCCGCGCTACACGTCGGCGGCACGCTCGACGATGGTAAGGGCGCTTACTTCGTGCCGGCCGTGCTCACCGGCGTGACCCCGGAAATGCGGGCCTACCGCGAGGAGCTGTTCGGCCCGGTCGCCGTCGTCTACAAGGTCAGCAGCGACGACGAGGCGGTCCAGCTCGCCAACGTGGTGGACTTCGGCCTTGGTGCCGCGGTCTGGTCGACCGACGAGGAGCGGGCAGTCAACGTCGCCGAGCAGTTGGAGGTCGGCATGGCCAACGTCAATACCCCGGCAGGCGAGGGCGCGGACCTGCCGTTCGGCGGCACCAAGCGCTCCGGCTTTGGCCGCGAGCTAGGCCCTCTCGGCATCGACGAATTTGTCAACAAGCGCCTCTTTTACGTCGAGAAGTAGCGCTCGACGAGTAACGACCCAGTGCCGCGCCGGCGGGCCACTCCCGGTGGCCCGCCGTGCGGCAAACGCTCGTATCAGGCGAAGTGCGGCATCACCTCGGTGGCCAGGAGTTCCGCTGACTGCAGCGCCTCCTCCTTGGTCATGTCGCCGAAGCACGTTTCCAATGCCATGTAGTTGATCCCGCCGATGTCGCGATGGCGGGCGACCCAGTCGCGGGCGCCCGCCGGGTCGCCGGCGTAGAAGTGGCCGATCGCGTGGATGCCCTCGAACGTTTCGGCCGGGAAGACCGCCGGTATCGGGATGTCATATTTCTTCCAGAGATAGTAGAGGCTGTCCCTGAACCGAGCGAAGGCCCGGTTGGCGATCTCCATCGCCTCCTCGCTAGTCGGCGCGAGCACCATGTTCCGGGAGATGCCCAGCGGCGGCAGGTCATCCAGGGAGCGCCCGAGCGACGCCCACTCGGCCTTGTAGGCGTCGGTCAGCGTCCGGACGGCCTGCGACGGGACCAGTGCCATCATCGGCATGCCGAGCCGCGCGCACCATTGCGCCTTCGCCGGTGTCCGCGTGCCGTACCACAGCGGCGGGTGCGGCCGCTGCACCGGGCGCGAGACGACCGGCGCGTCAAGCAGCTTGTAGTACTTCCCGTCGAAGGTCACGCCGTCCGACGTCAGCCCCTGCCGCAGTATCGCGAAGGCCTCGTCGAACCGACCCTGCGCCTCCTCCTCGCCCGACACGCCGTGGAACGCCAGTTCGGCGGGTGAGACTCCTCGGCCCACGCCTAGGTCGAGCCGCCCGTTGGATAGCTGGTCCAGCGTCACCGCCTCCTCGATGATTCGCATCGGGTGGTACAGCGACAAGATCGTGATGAGCGTCCCGAGACGCAGCCGCGAGGTTCGCTGCGCGGCCGCCGCCAGCATCAGGTGCGGCGACGGCGTGACGGCCAGCGGCGTCCCGTGGTGCTCGGTCAGGTGGTAGGCGTAAAAGCCCAGCCGGTCGTAAGCCTCGATCAGCTCCAGCCGCTCGGCGACCTGCCGGACATGCGGCCGTCCCGTGTCGTCGTTATGGTCGATGATCCCGAAGCGCATGCGCTGAACCTAACCCCGCGATCCTTCCCACACCAGGCGCCCTGGGGAGCGCTGCCGCACCACACGGCTGCCGAGCGAGATGATCCCGCGCCACCGGCCGGAGCAGTACCGGTGATCTTCCGGGTCGCCAGGACACACGATCCGCATGCCATCGCGCTCCACCCGGCGAGCCTGGAGTCGGCCGGGACCGAGCCCAGCCGCGCGAGTTGCTCCCCTATGGTGTTATAAGCCGATCACCCGGACCAGGGTGGCTCGTGCACACCGCCACACCTCGTTGGAGTTCTGGGTGACACCTGCAGGCAGGAAAGTCGACAGCAATCGCGGCCACCAGCAAGAGCGGCCTGCCACACCGACTGACCAGCGCAGCAAGCGAATGCAGGACCGCAAACGTGCCGCGGCGGCGCGCAGCAGGAGCAACCGCGGCCGCAAGCGCGCCGAGGCGGAGGCGCGACGCCAGGCGGCCAAGCGGCGCGCGCGGCGGCGCTGGCTGCTGATTGCGATTGCGGTGGTGCTCGTGGCCGGGCTTGGTACCGCCGGGCTCATTTATGCGACCCGGCCACCTTCGCCACCTTCCATCGCGGTCTCTGGAGCATTCGGCACCAAGCCAACGGTCACGATTCCCAAGGTCAATCCGCCAGCCAGCCTGCAGGCGCGGCATCTGATCAGCGGGCACGGCACGCTCGTCGCCAAGGGTGACCTGGCCGTTGCAGATCTCACCGCATACACCTGGAAGGGCACGGCAACTAAGAAGATCAGCGAGTTGTCCACCGGCCAGCCGCAGCCACTGACTGTCGGGTCCACCATCTCCGGGCTTGACAAGAGCCTGGAGGGCAGCCGGGTCGGCAGCAGGCTGCTGATCACCATCCCGCCGAAGGACGGGTTCGGATCCACGGGAGACAGCTCACTTGGGGTCTCCGGCAAAGACACCCTGCTGTTCGTTGTGGATGTGCTTGGCTCATACCAGAAGACTGCCAGCGCGCACGGCACACCTGAGGCTGTCCATGGGACGGGGCTGCCAACGGTCGGCACCTCGTCCCCTGGCACCGCCCCGCCGGTCCACATACCTCAGACGGCGCCGCCGGCCACCCTGCAGGTCCACACCCTCATCCAGGGCACGGGACCCGTTGTGAAAAAGGGCAAGCTGCTTGTTGCCCAATATGAGGGCGTGATCTGGCGCACCGGCAAGGTCTTCAACTCCACGTGGAAGAGCGGCGCGCCGGCCGGTTTCCAGATTGGCACCGGGCAGGTCATCAAGGGATGGGACGACGGCCTTGTCGGCAAGCGAGTCGGCAGCCGGGTACTGCTCGTGGTGCCACCCGCCGACGGCTACGGCAAACAAGGTTCCTCACAAGCCGGGATCAAGGGCACCGACACCCTGGTCTTCGTCGTTGACATCCTCGGCACCTACTGAGCCCGCCCTTCGCCACGCGCCGCCGCGGCGCATACAGCGCGATCAGAGCCACGCCCTGATGTGAGCAGCCGGCCTGCGGGTCGATCTCCCGTAATCACGAACCCTGGCAGGCAATCGCAACACGACCTGCCGCTGACCTGCTCGTTGGTCAGCTTGCCGAGGCAGCGGCACAACGTCACGCGCTCCGGGCAAGATGACCGCCGGATATCTCTGACGACAGGTCAGCGATCCGAGGGTCGAGCCGCAGGCGGGAAACCGCGCGCTGCCGGGTAGGCCCGATACTGCCCACCGGGAGGCCCAGGCGACGGGAGAGGTCAACGTAGCTCTGATCCTCTCGCCTCAGCAGCTCGACGAGTATCATCCGCTGCCGCCCCGGCAAGGCCATGATGGCCAGGTAGAGACGTTTGTACTGCTCACGGAGGGCGGCCTCGGCGCTTGGATCGCATTCTTCGCGCCTCTTATCGATCAGCCGCGTCATGTCCGGCGGGCTAAGCGGCACCTCCCGCCGCGCCTTACTGGATAGCTGAATGCACTCGCGGCGACAAATGGTGACCAACCAGCCGCTCAGCCTGTCCGCGTCGATGAGCTGGTCAATATGTTCCAGGCAGCGCAGCCAGGTGAGCTGTACGGCGTCGCTCACGTCCTCGGCTGACAGCCCGCACTGGCGTGCAGTCCACCGCAGGAGCGGCTCGTACTGCTCGCTCATCGCGCGCCACGCTGACTCATCTCCCACGCGGATCCTGGCAACAAGTTCTTGTGGGCTATAGGCGGAAGCGGATTTGGCGGCTGTCTTCGATCTCATTGTGGTTCCCTTTGGATGCGCTGGGCTTCGCGAGATTGCTGGGTCGAGCCTCTGAACCGCAGCGGTCGCGTGAACTCGGGTGCGTCGAGCGCAGGTATCGCGCTTGTCTTCCTTGCTGCATGGTTCGACAATGGGCGTTGGACGCTGACAGTCCGCTGACACCCCGGGGGAGGCGGACGATGCGGGTGCGGATCCTCGGCCCGTTCGATTTCGAGGACGCCGGCCGACGTGTCATGATCGGCGGCGTCCGCCAGCGTGCAGTGCTCGCTGACCTGCTGTTGCACGCCAACGAGGTCGTGCCGAGCGAGCAAATCCTGGTCGATCTGTGGGGCGAGGACGCCCCGCTCAGCGCGGCGAATGCCCTTCAGGCAGCGATCTCACGGCTGCGAAGACTGCTTCCACCTGGCCGCCTGATCACCACGGCGCCCGGTTACATGCTGCGAATCTTTCCGGCCGAGCTCGACGTCGCTCAGTTCGAGCAGCTCGTCTTCGAGGGCCGGGATGCGCTCGCCGCGGGTCGCGCGGCGGAAGCCGCGCGACTGCTTGACCAGGCCATGACGCTCTGGCGTGGCCCGCCGCTCGCCGATTTCCGCTATGAACCCTTCGCGCAGGCCGAGATCGCCAGGCTGGACGAGCTTCAACTGGCCTGCCTGGAAGAACGGAACGAGGCGCACCTGGCGCTGGGCTCGGCGACCGCGCTCACGGCTGAGCTGGGCCGGATGGTGGCTCAGCATCCCCTCCGCGAGCGTCTTCGCGCCCAGCTAATGCTCGCCCTCTACCGCAGCGGCCGACAGACCGAGGCCCTTGAGGCCTACCGGGAGTTCCGAACCGCGCTCGGGGAAGACCTGGGCCTGGAACCGTCGTCGGCACTTCGTGAGCTCGAGGTGGCGATCCTGCGTCATGACCCGGTTCTCGCACCCGCCTCAGCCACCACCAGGACGCTGCTGGCGCGCAGGCCGGTAACGGTGCTCTGCGTCGCCTTGCACGTAACGCCTAGCCCCGGTGCGGCGCTGGATCCCGAGGCGCACGGCGTCGTGACCGAGCACGTGGTTTCGGGCCTGACGGCCGTGCTCGAGCGGCACGGCGGAAAGCTGGCCGCCAGCGATAGCGAGCACCTGATGGGCGTCTTCGGCGTCGCCACCCTGCACGAGGACGACGCCCTCCGGGCGGTGCGGGCCAGCCTGGAAGCGCGAGAGGCGCTCGTCGCGGAGGCGGGAACCCTGCCGCGCCGTTACCACGCCAACCTCGTATACCGCTTCGGCCTGGCGACGGGTGAGGCCTTGGTCGGGAGTTCTGGCCCGCTCGGGTTCGCGGGGGACGTGGGAGCTCGCGCGGTGACGCTGGCGGAGGCCGCCGAGCCCGGGCAGATCCTCCTCAGCCACCAGACCCGGCAGCTCGCCGCTGGGGCGATCGAGACCGACGGCACCGGCCCCGATCGGTTTCTCTTGCGGTCCGCACACGCCGACCTGCGTCCCCTGGCCGTCCGTCTCGATGCGCCGTTGGTGGGCCGCCGCGAAGAGATGCGCCGCCTGGAGGAGGCGTACGCGCGGGCCGTCCGCGAGCGGGTGACTATGACGGTCTCCGTGGTCGGCGAGGCGGGACAGGGCAAGACGCGGCTGGTCCAAGAGTTCGCCAGGGGGCCCGGCCGGGATGCACACGTTCTCACCGGCCGATGCCTCTCCTACGGCGAGGGCATCACGTTCTGGCCGCTGCAGGAGGTGGTTCGCCAAGCGGGTAGCGGAGACGACTCGCCGGAGAGGATCAAGGACCTGCTGGCCGACGAGGACGACGCGGCGGCCGTCGCCGGGCAGCTGCACCGCGCTCTCGGTCCCGGCAGCCAGGGCAGAACAGCCGCCGCGGAGATCTTCTGGGCCGCCCGGCGCTTCCTGGAAGTCCTCGCGCGGCGCCGACCAGTGCTGGCCGTCTTCGAGGACCTGCACTGGGCCGAGCCGACCTTCCTGGACCTGGTGGAGTCCCTGGCCCTTGAGCCGGGGCAATCGCCGATCACGCTGGTCTGCGTGGCCCGCCCGGAACTGCTGGAACAACGCCCCGCCTGGGCCGCCGAGACCGAGCGGGCGGTGTCCATCCAGCTCCCGCCGCTCGAGGACGGCCCGGCCGCCTCGCTCCTCGACGCGCTGACCGCCGACCAGCGCCTGGCACCGTCCACCCGGGCCCGGCTCATGGACACCGCGGCCGGCAATCCGCTTTACCTCGAGCAGCTGGCGGCCTCCCTCAGCGAGCAGGCCGGGAGCGACCGGCCGGCGCTGCCGCCCACGATCCAGGCGCTGCTCGCGGCGCGCCTGCAGCGCCTGGGGCCAGGAGCCAGCAGCGTGCTCGTCCGGGCCGCCATCGTCGGCAAGGACTTCGGCGAGCGGGAAATCCGGGGCCTGCTCCCGGCCGAGGCGCGCGCGCCGCTCGGCCGCAACCTGCAGTCCCTCATCGCCAAGGGCCTGGTACAAGAGGGACCGCCCGGCCGAGGCCCCGATGAGGAGTACAGCTTCCGGCACATCCTCATCCAGGAGGCGGCGTACCGTTCGATCCCCAAGTCGCTCCGCGCCGAACTGCACCACCGCTACGCCGACTGGCTGGAGGCCATCGTCTCCGAGCCCTTCCCCGCGCGCTCGGAGATCCTCGGTTATCACCTCGAACAGTCCGTCCGCTACCGCACCGAGCTGGGGCCCGCCGACCCGGAGTCCGCCGACCCGGAGTCCGCCGCGCTGGCGCTCCGGGCGGCCGCACACCTCGAGACGGCCGGGGTCGCTGCGCATGACCGCGGCGACGACGTCGCGGCGGTGAACCTGCTGGACCGCGCAGCCGCGCTGCTCCCGGGCGATGACCCGGCCCTCGGGCGGCTCTATACCACCCTGGGCACGGCACTCGTCGAAGCCGGGCAGCCGGAGAAGGCAAGGGCCGCCCTGGACCAGGCTCAGCGCATCACCGCTGCCCACGGCGACGATCGCCAGCATGCCCACGCGCGGGTTGAGGCCCTCCTGCTGCACCTGCAGATGAACCCGGACGTGGCGGAGATGGAGATCGCCCGGGCCCTTCCCGAATTGCGCCGCGAGTTCGAGGCCAGCAAAGACGACCTGGGAATCTGCCGCACCCTGCAGCTAGAGGCCGCGCCCCACTGGAACCACTCGAAGATCGGGCCCGGCCGAATATGCCTGGCTGCGCGCCGCCGAGTATGCCCGCAAGGTGAACGACCGGAGGCAACTGGCCGATATCGTCAGCTGGCTCGCCTCGGCCGCGCTCTGGGGCCCGACACCCGCGCCGGAAGGGATACAACGATGCCAGGATTACCTCGACGAGATCAGGAACCACCCCCAGGGAAAGGCCGAGATCCTCCTGAACCTGGCGGGTCTGTACGCGATGCAGGACGACTTCGCGGCGGCACAGGCGACGCTCAACTCTGCGAAATCCCTGCTGGAAACCCTCGGTCCCACGATGACCGCGATAATGATCCAGCCCGCCGCTCTCATTGCCATGCTCGCCGGCGATCCAGCGACCGCCGAGAGGTATCTCCGGCTCGAATACGACTCCCTCTACAGCATGGGGGAGCGGCGCTTCCTCGCCACCACCGCGGCCACCTTGGCCAGAGCCATCGCGGCGCAAGGGCCAAGCCGGTACGACGAGGCCATCCGGCTGATCGCGATAAGCCGGGAAGCCGCGGCCGACGAGGACCTGTCCGCCCAGGCCATCGGCCGGGGGCTGCACGCAAGGATCCTCGCAGACCGCGGCCGTTATCGCGAAGCCGAAGAACTCGCGCGCGCGGCGACGGCCCTCGCCGCGCAAACCGACCTGCTGAGCGAGCACGCCGACATCCTGCTCGAACTCTCTCACGTCCTCGCCGCGGCCGGCGAAGTCTCCGAAGCACACTCCGCCGCTACCCAGGCGCTCGACCTCTACCAGCGCAAGGGCAACCTCCCAGGAGCCCGGGAATCACTCCGGTACCTGACCCAATCCGCACCTGCCTGAAAGGCCGTCCTCATGCCTCATCCATACGTCACCAGGGTCACCTTCACGGGTGACGAGATAGTACTTACTGTCCAAGTCGATCTGTTCCCAGTCGGTGAATTCGTAGAAATATCTGGCTTTGCCACTCAGAATAGTGGCGGATTCGCCACCTTCTATGACATCCAGCCCGTTAAGAAGAACCCCGACGGCACAGTGCTCATGTATGTCAGGGCTACCCCGACGAAGGGATTCCAGAACGGCGAGGCCGTTACGGTTTCCTTGCGAGCGGCAATTGTATGGGCCACCGTGCTGACAGAATCACAGGATGGGCAAGCGCAGGCACAAGACCAAGCTGCGTCGGTCCCGGCTGACACGACCGCCCAGGCGGACACGGCATGGGACAGCGTTACAGCAGTGGAATGGGCCTCTGGCGGCCCTCTGCCCTCGTCGAGCGCCAGTCAGGCATCGGCAGGCAATGATTCCAGCTTTCAGGGCTGATAGCCGGTCGGGCCGCTCGGTTACGAGATCGGCCGGAACCGGGCTGTACCACGGAACATGGTGGGATCTGCACAAGGATGATTCATACGACACACTGACGGCCGGTCGCTTTACCACGCTGCTTCCGGAACTGCCCCCCGCTGAGTTCGACCCGGCTGATCTCCGGTTGCTGGCTGACGAAATGACCTCCAGGCCGGAGCGCAGGCCTACCTCCGAGATCAGGCCCAGTCCCGAGGAGGACCGGGCCATAACGGCCGCCTACACGTACCTGGGCCAGTTCGCTGACCATGACATTACCTTCGACCCCACCTCCAGCCTGCGCGAATTTCTTGACCGCGAGCAGATCGCGAAACTGGCGGACTTCCGTACCCCCCGCTTCGACCTGGACAACCTCTACGGGCGCGGGCCAGACGACCAGCCCTACATGTACGACCCGGACGGGATCCACGTGCTGCTGGGCGAGCCCCTGTCGGGGAACCCTCACGACCCGCATGCCGTCCAGGTCCCTCGCGGGCCCAATGGCCGGGCCCTCATCGGCGATCCGCGCGACGACGAGAACAGCATCGTGTCGCAGCTTCACGCCATCTTCCTGCGGTTCCACAACAAGGTCGCCGATCAGTTCGGGAAGAAGGCCAGCTTCCAGGAGGTCCGCGAGCAGGTCCGGTGGCACTACCAGTGGGTGCTGGTCACCGACTTCCTGCCCGCCATCCTGGAAGACGAGACGTTCAGCCGCGTGTTCGGTGACCCCTACAACCCCGTTCCCGGGCTTCGAAAGCTCCGGACCGGGCTCAGGCTCATGCCCGTGGAGTTCTCCGTGGCCGCTTACCGCTTCGGGCACTCAATGATCCGCCCGGAGTACCGGCTCAACACGGCGGTCGAGCGGCCCATCTTCTCCAGGGACCCCAGTAACGCAGCAGATCTAGCAGGATTCCGTCCCATCCCGAGCGGCTGGGCCATCGACTGGCGTTTCTTCATCAACCTCGAACCCGGCGCGACGCCCGCGGCCACCACGCGACCCTCTGACCCGGCCCGCAGCCCCCAGTATGCCTACAAGATCGATACCTCGCTGGCGAGCCCGCTCCGCCGTCTGCCCCGCCGGATCGCCTTCGACCCGTCGATGCTGGCGCTTCGCGACCTCGAACGCGGCAATACCTTCGGCCTCCCTTCCGGTCAGGACGTAGCCAGGGCACTCGGCGTCGACCCGATCCCCGACGACAAGCTGATGATCGGAAAGGCGACCGCGGAGGCTCGCCAGAAGCCCCTAGTGGACATCGCCGCCGGTTTCGCCGGCAAGGCCCCCTTGTGGACGTACATCCTGTCCGAGGCACAGGTCATATCCTGGGATAAGGCTGACCCTGGCATGCCGAGAAATGACATCCCCATCAAGCTCGGGCCCGTAGGAAGCAGGATCATTGCCGACGTTTTCGCCGCCCTGCTCATCGGTGATCGCACGTCCTACCTTTACAGCGACCCTCCGTTTAGGCCAATCCCGGAGTTCACCCGCAACGAAATGTTCGGCCTCGCGGAGGTGATCAACGCCGCACTCAGGCCTGAGGGACAGGAATGAAGATCGCTAAGAGGAACGTCGGCCAAGTGGAGAAACAGCAGGTCAGAGTAGAAATGAGAGCGAACTAGAGCGGTACACAACACGGGCGCGGGCTACAGGCGACCGGTTCGTGTCTGAGATGGGACTTGAACCGCTCGCCCATATCCTCCGCAGCTCCCCGAACCCTGGCTGAACGTCTGACCAGCGGCTTCCGGCCAGCGGCTTCCGGCCCAGCGGCTTCCTGGACCTGCCGGGGATGTTAGCGGCCAATGACGGCGAGCCGGCTGAGTGGCCTGGCTGGATGCTGCGTACGGGGCTGAGCCACGATCCCGTCATCACACGTTGCGGGGGCTGGGGAAGGCCTCCCCAAGCCGCGGAGGCAGCTGCGCAGTCATAACAGGCGCATAGGTCTTTACATCATCTAGCAAAGGGGGACCCCATGCGCCTTCCCACTCGCTACTCCCGACTGACCGGCGCCGCTGCAGCCGCGGCGGGCTTGATGATCCTGGCATCAGGCTGTGCCTCCGGGGCGCCGCACCAGGCAAGCGGCACCGGAACTCGGCCGCAGCAGACCACGGCGACCGTAGCCCCCAGCCCGCCCGCGCCGACACCATCCGCCAGCCGGCCCGTGCCGACCGCATCGCCGGCCACGGGCTCCACGTCACCCGCGTATACCGGACCGCACTTCACTACACCCCAGGAAGCGATGACCTACCTGGCCGCCGCCTATAACAGTGACGACGCGACGGCCATGCATGCGGTAACCGACGCGCAAGCGTTCACGTCCTTGCAGGCTATGCGCTTGTCGGAGGTCGACCTCCAGCTCGTGTCGTGCACGCCCAGGCAGCAGGGGGACTACGTGTGCACCGTCCGGTACAGCGGCCTGGGCAGCAGTAGCAACTCCGAACATCGCGCGGCAATGCTTATTGCGGCACCAGCACTGAACCCAGGTTGGTATATGTACCGATTCATCTCCGGCTGCGATTGACGGTGACGGGTGAACCGCATGCCGCTCACCAGCTTGCGGCAGCTGCTCGCTCGCATGCCGGGCCGCACCCGGCGCTTGACCTAGCCATATCGCTCCGTGTCCATCACGTGGGCGCCACATGAGAAATGGCCCGCGGAGACCTCGCTGGAGCCGGAGCCTGCCCAGTGCTACCTGGCCAGCCTGAACAGCACAGAAAGCGTTCTGAGCGATCTTGAGATGTTACCGCTTCTGCCGCGACGCGCGCTGATGCCGGGCATCCTAATTTGCTGCCCGACGGGCCAGCCGCATGTCGGCCGGTGCGGTGCGCTGGGTAGATTGCAAGCGTGATCTTGGTGGTCGAGTACGACCCGGCGTGGCCGCGGCGATTCGGGCAACTGCGCCGGGAGCACGCCGCGGCGATGGCAGCCGCCGGCGTGCCCGTGGTGGCTATCGAGCACGTCGGCAGCACCGCGGTACCGGGCCTGGCGGCCAAGCCGGTTATCGACTGCGACATCGTGGTCGCCGAAAAGGACGTGGCCGGGGGGTCGCGGGCCCTGACCGGGCTGGGGTTCACGCCGCTTGGCGAACTCGGCATCCCGCTGCGGTGGGCGTTCAAGGAGCCCGAGCGGCTAGCCGGGACCAATACCTACCTCGTCGTAGCCGGGTCGCTGTCGCTGCGCAACCATCTGGCTGTCCGGGACATCCTGCGGGCCGACCCCGACCTGCGAGAGCACTACGCCGCCGTGAAGAAGCGGGCCGGCGCCACCGCCGCGGACATCGACGAATACGGCCGCGCGAAGAACGCCATGGTCCAGAAGATCCTCGCCGCCGCCGGGCTGACCGACGCGGAGCGGGCCTCGACCGATGCCAATCAGGTGCCATCGCACGATGAGGTTCCCAGATAGCAGCCCAGGCGCATCGGATTACCGCATCTGCCGTTGTGCTGTCACGCAGCGCGGAAGGTAAAGAGCCGGTAGTAGCCGGGCCACTTGGGCGCGGCGTGCTTGCCCTTCATCACGCTCGAGGTGCCGACTTGCGGCGGCTGCCCGGGTGTCATCGCCACGTGATCCCAGAACTGCTGCGCGTTGGCCAGCCCCACCCGGCCGGGCAGCTGGTTCCAGAGGCCCAGGTACTGGCGGTGCACCAGGACCCGGAACACCGGCCTTGCCGCTGGCGGCCCGCCGGGCCGGCGGGCCGCCACGTGCGGCCGGTAGGCGCCAGGAACTGGATCATTCCTGCGGCCGGGAGACCTCGGCATAGTCATCGTCCCCCGGGCCGGTCAAGATGGCCCGCCGTTGCGGGTCGGCCAGCGCGGCGGCGGTCGTCCGCCATTCCCGCAGGCATGTCTCGACCGGCGCCGCGTCTCGCGTTGCCTCGGCCACCGCCAGCGCATCGCGCAACTCCCCGAAGAACTCCGCCCGGTCGTCGTCGTCGAACACCGCCAGCCACGCCAGCGGGCCGAGCTCTGCCGGGCGTGCCGATTCCCGGCCCAGCGCCGCCATGGCCAGCAGCGCCGCCACCGCGGTATGAGCGACCTCGGTGATCGCCTCCAGCTGCGCCAGCGGGATCATCGTCAGCGCGAACCCGTCGGTGTCGCGCAGCAGCGCGCCCCCCTCGCGGGCAGCCCCGAGGAACTCCCGGCGCTTCGCACCAGCAAGATCGCTTGCCTGGAACACTTCGCTGGTAATCTCGCACACGCCCCTTACTAGGATCGTACGTACGATCTTACTAGCCACCGCTCATCCCCGCCAACCGAGGGCCGCTGGCGCCAGCTGATGCTGTGCCCCGCAGGAACCACGTGACCCCCCAGGCTGTTCACACAACGTCACCTTTCGCCGATGACCTGGCGCGCGAGATCCGCCGTTCGGTGCTCTCTCGATGTGCCGCTCGTCGGCTCGGGAGTCGCTCCCGAACAGATGTTCTGGGCGCCCCCACCAGGCGTTCTGCCTGGGACGCGGAGGTGGTCATTGCCCGCCCGCCGATGTGTACGCGGGAGCCTCTCCCTATCACCTTTGCCGGTGTTGTGGAGGACGACATCGCCCGCGGGATCGTCCGGTTCAAGGGGGATGCATGCTGGCAGTCACCCTCGCCGCCAGGTCCGGCGTCTCGTCATCACCAGGGACGACGAAACGTCACCGGCCGGCCTGTTCCTGCTCAGCCTCGCGACCAGGGTACCCGCGTCCCTGGCGTGGGCCGCTCATGATCACTCCTCAGCTCTTGGGTGTGAATGATGTAGAGCAACTGTTTGCCTGATGCCCGCTGACAACCGTGACGTCTACGACAACCCTGTAGCCGGGCGTCGCGCCGCTCACGTAGTAGCCGACGGTGGCCCGCCCTCCGGAGCCTGCGACCCGGAAGTACGCGCGGTTTACGGTCTTGTAGTGAGCCACCGTGAACACCTCGGCGCCGGCTGCGGTGCGGACCTTCACGTCGGTGGTGGTGTAGTCAGCCGGGTGGCTGTTGCTCACCGATGCCGTGCAGGATTTCAGTGCCGCCGTTGCGGCCGACCCCGCGAGCGCGGGCCCGGCCACGGCAAAGGTGATAGCCGCCGCAGCGGGGATAGCGGCCAGGGCGATCATGGTGCGTTTCATCTGTTCCTCCATTTGGCTGATGGTTGCTTGACGCTCCGCGCCCCGGGGCGGTTGGCATCTGCATCGGATCGTCACCATCGCTGGGCGCCTCGAGCTGGAGATCAACCCCTTGATCTTCGATGTCACGGTGACCACCGACCGCCGCGGCGCGGCCGCCGCCTACCTGGCCGACCTGGGGGACCGCCTTGGCCAGTTCACCGTGGACGGCCAGGTCACCGTCGAGGATCTACTGGACTCCCCCTACCTGATGTTCGGCACCCACGAGCAGATCGCCGATCAGCTCCGCCGGGTCCGGGACGAAACCGGCGTGTCTTATCTGGGGTGTTCCCCCACTGCATGGAAGCCTTCGCACCCGTCATCCAGATGCTGGCCTAGACACTGGAAACTGCCGGCAGCCGCCGACCGGGCCAGTCATTCACACCACGGCCCCCGTGGTCGGTAACTGGCACCGGCGCGACGCAATGGCCGACTATGGAAACGGCCGTGACAGCCCGACAGCGTCAGATCCGATATGCCGCTCGGCTAGAACGCGCATTGCTCCTGCCGCGAAAGGTCTGCCATTGCTCTCGGTCCAGTGCCGATAGGCGTGCGACAAGGCCCGACAGCTTTTCCAGTCACCCGCGACGATCGCCACGTGAGCCCGCTGGCCGATGTCGTCCACATCGATATCATGACGCGTTAGGGAGAGCGAGCGCTCGCCGATCCGAAGGGGCCGCCGGAACGCTATGCCGCATAGGGCGCACGCCAGGTCAGGCTGGATCTAGCCAGCGGCGGCCGACCCGGTCGTTCGCAGCATCGACGAGCACCTCGCCCGGCGGCGACCTCCTGGCCGGTCACGCCGCATCAAGTCGACGGTCGGCATCGGGCTGCGTCGATCGACGGCATCACGCTGAGTAACGAGGAAGGCTAGGGAGAACGCGCGCGGAGCCGCCGTTCGGCGCGGAGCGCGAGCGTGAATACTCGGCGGTCGTAGCCGTGCATAACGGGGCGTCCTGCGCTGCTGCGACGGCACTCCACCCGCGCCTGGCTTGTGATTTTCTGCTTGACCCGAATGACGTGGCTGCGGAGAATCGCCGCCATGCCGATGCTGATTGTCAGCGCGGGTACGAGGTCGGCCAGACCGGCGGTGCCATGGTGACAGGTGGCCGAGTCCCGGTCTTGTGGATCACCGGCCCTGTCGCTTGCCAGCGTGATGGGTTCTGGCGCGAATTCTGTGATCGTGGTCACGGTGGGTGATGGATGATGCGCTTGCGCAGGAGGTCGAGGCTGGCGCGGCCGTACATTTGTCGTTTGATCGCTTTGATCCGGTTGACGTTGCCTTCGGTGGAGCCGGAGCTGTAGGGCAAGGTGAGCCCGGCGGTGACGGCGGCCAGGTCGTGGCGGATCCCGGCGGCGAAGGTGTGCAGCTCGGGCTGGTCGTCGGCGTCGACGCCGTCGAGCCATCCGGCCAGGTCTTGTTGCCCGGTGCGCTTGGTCATCATCTTGGCGAAGCTGGTCACGTGCTCGGCGAGGCGGTCGAGCTGGGAGCAGTGGCCGCGCAGTTCGGCGAGCAGCTGCTGCTGGCGGGGGTCGAGGTCCTCGGCCCGGCGCAGCAGCCAGCTGGTGACCTCACCGATCTTCGGCGGCATGGTCAGGGGCGCCGGTCCTGTGCCGGCGCGCAGCGGCTGCAGGTAGCGGTAGACGGTGCGGATGCTGCCGCGGTAGCCGAGGGCGGTGATCTCGGCGTGCAGCACGGCGGCGTCGCGGCAGCCCTGGTTCCACCGGCGGTGCAGGTGCGGCTGGTAGCGGTCGAGCACCGTGGGCCGGGACACAGCCCGCGCTACCGCCTGGTCAGAGGTGGCAGCCTGCGCGAAGCGGCGGGCGGTCTTGCGGTCCACGCCCAGCTCACGGGCGATCGCGCGCAGGCCCAGGCCGCGGGATGCCAGGGCCTGGACGGCGGCGTGCTGGTCCCGCATCCGCGCCGCCAGCCGGGATTCGGCCGCCGGGACCGCTGCGGCGGCCGGGTCTGGCCCGAAAGGTGGCGGGTCGGTGGCGGCCGCGGCGATCTGCTTGAGGCAGGCCCGGTGCCGGGCGACGGCCCTGGCGGTGTGCTCGGCGAGGTTGTGCCACAGGTGCCAGCGGTCAGCGACCTGAACTGCGGCGGGGGCGCCGTCGCGGGCGCCCTCGGCGTAGGCGCCGGCCCGGTCGCGGCAGATCACCTGTACTCCTGGGTGGGCCTGGAGCCAGCCGGCCAGCGGCCCGGCCTCGCGGCCGGGCAGCACGTCGATGGCCCGCCCGGTGGCGGCGTCGACCAGGATGGTGGCGTAGACGTGGCCGCGGCGCAGCGCGAAGTCATCCACTTACCCCGACATCGGGGTAAGTCGATTTATCCCGATCCTGGGATTATCCCGACTGCTGATGCGGCCCGGCCCGGGAGGCCGTGGTGGGAGGCGGGCCTGGGGCGGCCCAGGTCGGGATAATCACAGGCTTTCCAGGAAGGCGAGCAGTTTGTCGGGCGGTCGGTAGCGGCCGGGCTTGACTGAGGGTGATGCCGTCCTGGCGAGGGCTCGTTCCTTGATGGTCATGTCGGCGTGGAGGTAGATCTGGGTCGAGCGGGTGTCGGCGTGGCCGAGCCACAAGGCGATCACTGCGGTGTCGACGCCTGCGTGCAGCAGGGCCATGGCGGCTGTGTGCCTGAGGGTGTGTGGTGTGACGTTCTTGCTGGCCAGGGAGGGGCAGCGCTGTTCGGCGTGCTGGGTGTGGATGGCGACGCGGCGTTCGACGGCGTCGTCGCTGAGGCGCCGTCCGGTGCGGGTGGGGAACAGCGGCTCGCCGGGGCGGTCGCCGCGTTCCCGGAGCCAGGCACGCAATACCGCGGCGGTGGCTGGGGTGAGCGGCACGCATCGCTGCTTGCGTCCTTTGCCGGTGCAGCGCACGTGGGCAGTCGTGTTGAGCTGAATGTCGTTGCAGGTGAGTCCGGTCAGCTCGGATAGCCGCAGGCCTGTTTGCGCGGCCAGGGTGAGCAAGGCGCGGTCGCGGCGGCCTTCCCAGCGGCT